>JBBRWD010000134.1:0-15593 GCA_038249465.1 Limisphaerales bacterium
ACCACATCGTCCGCCACTCTGGCCAGCGATGCTTTTGCGAAGTTCCACGAACGTTCCAAGACCATGCGCTCCTTGGTAAGCAAAGGCGCTGCACTCGTCAAGGCGTCCGCCGCTTTCCGCCGCGTAGCGGCTCAGTTCAACGTGACGCTCCTCGGCATCGGTGGCAGCACTAACCTCCTCGTCGCCGCCGGCGATTCGGGCCATCTGCTCATCAGCCCCAATATCATCACCAACTCCGTCTTCACGAATCAATCCGGAGTGGTCACGCAATCGCAAAGTACGTTCGCAGCCCTCTGGTATTCAGTGCCGCGGCCGACCACGAACGATTTGCAGGGAGTCGCTGCGCTCAGCAACAACCTCTACGTCGTGTCCGGAGCGAAGGGGACGATTCTGACGAGCGCCAACGGCACCAACTGGACGCCTCGCAGCTCGCCGACGACGAGCTTGTTGACCAGCGTGACCGCGTGGCCGGGCGGCCTGGTGGCTTGCGGCGATGATGGTGTCATCGTCACCAGCCCGAATGGCGTCACTTGGACGAAGCGCACCTCGAACACCACGAACTGGCTCCACCGCGTGCGGTATCTCAACGGCTACCTGGTTTCCGTCGGCCAGAACGGGACCATCCTGACCAGCACCAACGGCACCAATTGGACCAAGCGCACCTCCGGCACGAGCAAGTGGCTGACCGACGCGACCTTCATCGGGGACAAATGGTTCGCGACCGGCTACAGCGGCACGGTGCTGACCAGCACCAACCTCACCGCCTGGTCCGCGCCTGGCACGATCACCAAGAAGAACCTCTTCGGATGCGCCAGCGCGTCTGGTCAACTGGTGGCGGTCGGTGTCGAAGGCGCCATCCTTCGCGCGCAGGTCATTCCCGATCGGACTCCCGTGGAATTTCTCGCCTATTCCCACGTGACCACGGCGAATCCATTGGTGTCGCAGAATGTTTATCTGTTCGGCGGCAAAACCGATCAGCGATTCGCTCTCGAACGGCGCATTCACCTGGCGGAAACCAACTGGACCCCCGGGACACAGTTCGAGATTTTTGATGGCTCCGGCACACTCTATTACGTGGAGACTCTGACCGGCACCAATCAGCCCGCGACCGAATTTTATCGGGCCACTCTGCTTCCGTGACGCCTTCCCGCTGTGCGGCAGCGCGAGTATTGCCGAGGCCGTTGATCCCGAACTCCGAAGTTGGGGAGCACACCCGCCCTCGGGTGTGGCTGGACACGCCTCGCGTCCAGCACGCTGCGCCTCCCGCTGTTCCGCGGCGTCCTGAACTTTTGCACGCTCACCGGGTTTTCCGCGAGGGCGCGGAAAACAGCACCCGGGGCGGGCGCGCTCCCCATCCAACTTCGGAGTATGGTTTGTAGGCGGGTGTCGGATTGCGATAGACGGTCACCAAACCAACGCCGCTCACTTTTCACTCAGCTTCTCCGCCGCAGCTTGGTCAGCGAGCAACAGCGCCTGGTCCTGGCGAATCCGGCCTGCGGGAATCGAGGGATCGCTGACGCGCAGGCGCGCGAGCATTCCGCCTTTTTCCGCGCCGGTCACCACCCACAGGATGCGGCGGGCACGATTGAGGATGGGATACGTCAGGGTCATCCGCCGCCGGCCAAGGTAAACCCCAGTTAACGCGACATCGCGGTCTTCCACTTCGCAGACGGGATCCCCTGGCACCAGGGAGGCGGTGTGGCCATCCGTTCCGAGGCCCAGATGAACGAGATCGAGCACCGGCGGTGAACCGGCAATTTGCCGAAGCGTGCTGGTGTAGCTCTCGGCCGCAGCTTCGAGGTCGCTCTCCCCGACCGGCATGGCATGAAGCTGCGACGGCGGCAGCGGGGCGTTTGACGGCAGGCATTCGCGCAGATGTGTGAGATTGCGACCCGCGTCACCGTCGGGCGCGATGCGTTCATCCACCTGCACCAAGTGGACGTCCAGCCACGGAACGTCTTCGCCTGCGAGGTCGCGCAGCATCTGCCACGGAGTGCGTCCTCCGCTGATGGCCATGATGAAACGCCCGCGCGCCGCCACGGCAACCCGTGCCTCCGCGGCGATGAATCGGGCCGCCTCCCTCGCGACCGTGCTGGCATTGGCAGATACTTGAATCTTCATGCAAAGCTCTCGGATGAAACGGGCGCATCTCGACACAGCCCCCGAAGGCCACCGGGTTGGAGCGCGACGTTTACGTCGCTTCCTCGTTCGAGAGACCGTCCGGCAATGTTTCGCCAACACCCATCGAACGCTGAAGCGGCCTCAAGGCCGCGCGCCCGGGGGCAGTGCGCGGATGCGCCCGGATGAAACTGCGGCCAGGCTGGAAACGCCCGCTTCCGGGCCGGCTGCTGGTTATCCAGCGCCTCGCGTCCGCCAGAAGCCCTGCCGCAAGCGGCGCTTACTCCGCCTTCCAGTCCTCCAGCGCGGTCAGCTTCGGTGCGGCCACCATTGTGCCGCCCGGTTGCAGCAACACGGCGATGCGTTCCTTCGTGACGCCGTCGAGCCGGAGCGCCAGTTTGCGCACACCTTTGTTCATGTTCTGCATCGTCGGGTTGGGCAGACCCGGCAGCGGCACGGCATCCATCACGCTAAACTTGGCGGAGTCTGGCGCGAGCACCTGCGCGCGCAAGGTTTCGGTGCCGAGCGAGAGCGTGGCGGTGCGTCCGTCAGCGCTCAAGACAACCTTGGCCGGCGTGTGCAGGAACCACCAGACTTCCGACGGCTTCACGGCTTCAATCTCGTCCTGCACCAGCACTTGGCGGCGGTCGAGCATGGCGATCCCGCGCTGCGCCTTGACCACGCTCTTTGCGTAGGCGGCGGTCAGGTCGGCAATGGTGAACGCGTTCTGCGGCTTCGACTCAAAGCGGAGGATTTTCGCCGCCGCTTTGGGATCCTGATCGGGCTCCGCGGTTGGGTTGATCACGAGCGTGTTGTGCCCTTCGGCGCGCAACCGGTAGTAGGTCCAGCGCTGCGGGCCGAAATAGCCCGGGATGTTGTAGTCGTCGGCTCCTAGTTCCACCGCCCAGCGCTGGCCGAGCGCTTCGAGCACGAAGCCGCCAAGGTCGAGGTTGCTGTGATTCGCCTTGTTGTCGCCCGCCTTGAATCCGACCCAGAGCGCGTTCTTGTCGCTCCAGGCGCTGCGGAGCAGAACGATGTCCGAGTTGCGAAAATGCTTGTCGAGCGGCAGGTCGGCCGGCATCGCGCCTTCGCCGTGCGCGTCATACCACACCAAATCGAGCGGGCCGGGCGAGGCGTTCTGGCGCTGAAAGACGGCGTAGGCGGGCTGGTTGAATTTTCGCGCGAACCAGAAGAGCTGCGGCGCGCGGATGACTCCCGCGTGCGCGTCTGCGTAGTCGAAGGATTTGCCGGTCGGTCCCGAGGCGAAAATCGGAAACATGCCCGCGAGTGAAAATCCCGGCATCTGCGCCAGGCCGAAATCAGTGCCCAGCGCGGAATCCAGCCCCGCGAGGAACGAGCAGTTGTACGAGGTGGCATAGCCCCAGTAGCCCGGACCCTCCGCCCACGCGCCGTCCGGGGCGAATTCCGCCATCGCGAGCTGGATGCTCTTGAGCGCGGCTTCGAGGAACTGCCCGCACACCGCAGGCTCCTCATCGGCCAGCGCGAGCGCCCCCATGCCAATGCCGCCGTTGCAGACCTGGTTCCAGTTGTGACGCGCCCTTGACCAGCCGCTGTTCTTCGCATGGATGGCGTTGGCGAGCTTGATGCCTTTCTCGACCATCGCCTCGCGCAGTACCTGGCGCTGCTCCGGGGTCCATTGGTCGTAAAGCCAGTCGTAGCCAATGGCGAAGGCGTGCGTCATCTCGGCGGTATCGAGGAAATGGCGCGGATTCCAATTGGTGAACGCTGCCGCGGTCTTGAGTTCCAGCCAGGCGCGATCCACATAAGGCTGGCCACCGTCGAGGCGGTAAATCAGGGCGAGTGTCTCCACGCGAACCAACACCCGGCGACTCGTGGCGAGCAGGCGCAGGCCGTCGGGAATTTCGTATTTCGAAGGCGATGCGCGCAGAATCTTGTCCGCCTCCTGGCGCAGATCGGCGTGCCACTTCTTCAGAGTCGGGTTCGTGGCCACCTGCTGCTTCAGTGCGGCGAAGTCAGACTGCGACATCAGCAGGCGCGGATGCTCCTTCTTCACGCGGGCGAGAATGTCCTTCGCCGGCGGGATGGGCACGGACGGAGTGGCGCGTTCGGCGGCCCGCGCCGGAGAAATGGCGGCGAGGATTGCCGCAATCAAGAGGAAGAACGAAATGGGCTTCATGGTCCTACTCTTGACGGGCGGGCGCGGGAGGGGCATTCAACCGGAAAAGTCGAGGGCCTTTGGCAGGCGATGGTTACTGCGTCTGGGCTGATTGTCTTTTGGGATCGTCGTCGGCGGTGGAAATGAGTTGTCAATATCAAGAACTGACCCCTTTTTGGCCGGCCCTCGAGGAAGCCGCCCGGCGCGACATGGGCGTGTTCATCATCAGTCCGAACGACAAGGGCGGGAAGCTCTACACGCCGCCGAAGAAGCTGGTCGATCTCTGCGCGCCGCTGACGCCGATGCAGTTCAACGATCTTTACTGCCTGGCCCGGCCGCACGTCCACACCCTGAGCATCGGGGCGGCGCGGCCGACGGATTTCGACGAGCATCTCGCGGCGCTCGCCCACTACGACCGCATTGTCGATGGCCGCGACATCTGGTCGCTGATCACTGGCCAGCCGGGAGCGCGCTCGCGGCAAGAGGCTTGCTTTTTCTATTGGGGCGGTCATATGCAGGCGGTGCGCAGCGGACCGTGGAAGCGGCATCTTCCGCATAGCTACCCGGTGCCAACGGCGGAAATCCCGGTAAATATGGGCAGCACGAAACCACCCTCGTTTTGGACAATTTACTGAAAAATCCAAGCGAAACAGATGATCTTGCCGCGCAGCATCCCAACGTGGTCGGGCGTCTTCAGAAACTGGCGGAACAAGGCCGCGCCGACCTGGGCGATTCCGCGCTCAAGGTGGTCGGGAAGAATGTCCGGCCATCCGGCATGGTCGAGAACCCGCGCCATTTGAACGACGCGGACTCCAGCGCAACCGCTCCTTGAAATCTTTTTCGCCAATCCTCCTCAATTCATGCAAACCATCTCGCAAGAAACCGTCCTCACCACCTGGTCCCGGCTGAACAAGCTGCCGGAAAAGGACGCCGCCGCACGCTTCCAGCAATTCGGCGAGGCGCAACCTGGCATCATCGCCTACCTGCTGGCCGTGGACGAAGAATTCACGCCCGAGGAGGATCGTGGCGACCTGCTGTTCCTCGGGCTGTTCATCTGGGAAACCTTCCGCGCCTCCGGCCTCTCGCCCGCCTTGGTGAAGCCGGACGCCATCGAGGCTGCGGAGGAGAGCAACGCGAAATTTCTCTCCGGTCTGGAGGAAGGCAGTGAGCATGGCATGTTGGAAGCCGTGCGCCAGTTGATGCAGAGCTACCACCAGATGCCGCTGCTCGGCGGGCTGATTGAAATCCTGATGTCCGAGAACGCCGAGGAACCCGAGATGGCCGGTGACAACGTCGGCGTGGCGCTGCTGCACCTCAAGACGGTGATCGACACGCTCGACCAGTGAGAGCGCGGCTGGCGGCGCGTGCTGCCGTCGGCGTCAACTCACCGAGACGAGTGACACCTTCTCGTTCTTTTCGTTGCGGGCGACACCATTCGCGCGAGGGTCGAGCTTCGGCTTGCCGTCGATCATGAAAAGGTAGTGGTGATGTCCGTGATTGAGTGGCAAATCGATCCGCCACGCGCCGTCCGGCTGGCGTTTCATCGGATGCGCCGCCGGATCCCAGTCGTTGAAATCCCCGACAATGAAGACCTGTCCGGCATCCGGAGCATAACAGGAGAATGGCACCGGCTTGGCCATGTTCCTGGCGGAATACCGGTTCTGCTTGGCGAGAAACTGTTCGATGTAATCGTGCATTTTCAAACCTGCGTTTCGATTTCGCGGCCCGGCCCGGCAACTGCGTCCGCTGGCTGCAAAATGAAGGCGCGAGAATGTGCCAAACACCTCCTCAAGGGACAAGCGGACATTGCGTGACAGAATGGCAACGCGGGTGAAGGCGCGGGGTGATGGTTTGACGGCTCGCGGAAACCACCGTGCCGGACGATCTGGCCACCAGCGGTCGGTCACGCCACGTCTCCGGTGTTGAATCCCCATTTCACCGGCTTTCTTCTCGACGACATGGGTTTCGCTGATAGATTGCCAGTCGTATGAGTGCATCCGTGCCAGCAGCTCCCCAGAAAATCAACCTGCGTCGTCCCGGCATCATGGAAGCCGTCCAGGCCCAGGTCGAATCGCATTATCGCAGCGAACTCGTGGACCGCATCCGCGCCCGCGGTCATGTGCTTTCGGCCGGAGGACTCACCGTCAAGCTCGCCAAGGAATTTGGTTTTTGCTACGGCGTCGAGCGCGCCATCGATCTCGCCTACGCGGCGCGCAAGGTTTTCCCGGAGCAGCCCATCTACATCCTCGGCGAGATCATTCACAATCCCGAGGTGAACGATCAGTTGCGCGAGATGGGCATCCGCTTTCTCTCCGGCAAGGAAAAGAACGCCGACATCGAGGATTTGCAGAAGGGAGACGTGGTCATCATCCCTGCGTTCGGCGCGGAGATGGCCGTGATGGAAAAGCTGCAAGCCCTGGGCTGCCAGTTTGTCGATACCACCTGCGGCGACGTGATGAGCGTGTGGAAGCGCGTCCGCCAGTACGCCAACGACAGCGTCACGAGCATCATCCACGGCAAGGCCTGGCACGAGGAAACCAAGGCCACCAGTTCGCGGGCCACGGCCAGCGGGCGCGGACATTACCTCGTGGTCTTCACGCTCGCGGAAACGGATTACGTCTGCAATTACATCCTCAACGGCGGAAACAAGGAGGAGTTTCTCGAGAAGTTCAAGGGCGCGTACTCGCCGGGTTTTGATCCGGACGTCCACCTCTCGGCGATCGGCGTGGCCAACCAGACAACGATGCTCCGGGGTGAAACCGAGGACGTGCAACGCCGGCTCCGCGCCGCCATGGAAAAGAAACACGGCTCCGCCGCGCTGCCGCAATATTTCCGATTTTTTGATACGATTTGCGGTGCCACCCAAGATCGGCAGGACGCATTGCAAAAGCTCCTCGCGGAACCGGTCAACCTCCTCATCGTCATCGGCGGCTACAACTCGTCGAACACTTCGCACCTGGCCGAGATGGGCGAGGCCAAGCTGCCCACCTTCTTCATCAAGAACGCCAGCAAGATGGCGTCGAGCGAGGTTATCCTGCACTACAATCTGCACCAGCAGGAGGAGATCGAATCGGCGCACTGGCTGCCTTCGGGCGAGATCATCGTGGGCGTCACCGCTGGGGCGTCGTGCCCGAACAACCTCATCGAAGATGTCATCCGGCGGCTGTTTGAGCTGCGCGGCCTTTCGGTGGCGGAAGTGCTGGCAACCAACTGAGGCTCGACGCCCGGGAGCGCAGGCGTTAAACGGTTGCGGTGCGCGGCCGGGGTAGCAGTCTTTTCAACGCGGCGGGTTTGTTTCCGCCACCATACTCCGCCGGCCCGTTGCTCTAACGTCTTTGACCCATGCCCTGCGATCGAACGGAACTTGAGGAGCGCGAGCGGAAGTTTCTCGCGCCCTATGCCCAATTCAGCGCCGACACCCGCGGCCGCCGTCACCGCGAAGCCCCGCCCGAGTGGCGCACCCACTATCAGCGCGATCGCGATCGCATCATCCACTCCCGCGCGTTCCGCCGCCTGGAATACAAGACGCAGGTCTTCGTCAACGGCACCGGCGACCATCTGCGCACGCGCCTGACGCACACGATGGAAGTGGCCGCCATTGCGCGCAACATCGCCCGGGCCGCGCGCCTCAACGAGGATCTCGCCGAGGCGATCGCCCTGGCGCACGATCTCGGTCACTCGCCCTTCGGCCACACCGGCGAGGTCTCGCTCAATCGTTCGATGAAAGACCATGGCGGCTTTGAACACAATTGCCAGAGCCTCCGCGTGGTCGAGTTGCTGGAACAAAAATACCCGCGTTTCCCCGGGCTCAATCTGAGTTGGGAAGTGCGCGAGGGCATCGCGAAGCATTCCACCAGCTATGACCATCCCGAGGCCGGACCGGGCTTCGATGCGCCATCCGCCTCGCTCGAGGCGCAGGTTGCCAATCTGGCCGACGAGATTACCTACTATAGCCACGATCTGGACGACGGACTCACCGCGGCATTGCTTGATGAAAGGGTGCTCACCAAACACGTCAAGGTATGGGCCGAAGCCGCGCGGCAGGTGAAGAAGGAGTATGGGGAACTCCCGGAAGAGAGCCGCCGCTATTACATCATCCGCTGCATCATCGACGAGCAGGTCAAGGACGTGGTCAACACGTCGGAGGCGTTGATCCGCAAGGCGGGCGTGCAGTCCGCGGACGATGTGCGCCGTGTTCCGAGACCGCTCATCTGTTACAGCCCGAAGCGGCGCGCGTTGAATGCCGAGCTGCGCAAATACCTCTACAAGAATCTTTATTTCAATCCGGAAGTCCACGAACCGAACCATCGCGCGGCACGCATGCTGGACGAGTTGTTTGCGCATTTCATCCAGCACCCGCAGGAGATCGGCGAGCACGCCCGCCAACGCGTGAAGAAGGAAGGATTGCACCGCGCAGTCTGCGATTACCTCGCCGGCATGACTGACCGCTACGCCTTCCAGGAACACCAGCGGCTTTTTGGGCTGAAGATTTGATCGGAGCCAACTGCCGCGAAGGACACGAAGGGAGCGAAGAAGACAATCTCCTCCGAACCTTTGCTGCCTGCGCGTTCATCGCGCGACCAGTTCCCAGAACTCACCTCTCGGGCTCGACAGCGAACCCGCAATTCCAGCTCGTGCGAATTTTCTCCGGCATCTCCCCGCGTTCCCGCAGCGCCCGCAGGCTGAGCGCATCATGGCGTTTCGCCAGGCGCGCGCCGTGTTCATCGATCATCAGAGGGCAGTGGAAAAATTCCGGCACGATCCAGCCGAGCGCGCGGTAGAGGAGAATCTGCCGCGCCGTGGAGACGAGCAAATCCGCGCCGCGCACCACCTCGGTAATGCGCATGGCAGCATCATCCGCAACGACCGCGAGTTGATACGACGGCACATCATCGTGCCGCCATACGATGAAATCACCAAAGTCACGCCCTGCAGTAAACGAACACGGCCCGAGACGCTGATCGTGGAACGTAATCACCTCGCCGTCCGGCACCCGGAACCGCCAGTTCGGCGGTCGTTTCGCGCTGTGCGCTGAGCGTTGAACGCCCGCCGCCTCACCGCTGCCCGAATCGGAACTCGCAACGTGAAACACGAAACCGGGCTGCGGACGGCACGTTCCGGGATACACCGGTTCCTCGTCGCCTTGGTGCGGTGCCTGGAGCGCG
Organism: Limisphaerales bacterium; assembly: GCA_038249465.1. Taxonomy (GTDB): domain Bacteria; phylum Verrucomicrobiota; class Verrucomicrobiia; order Limisphaerales; family JBBRWD01; genus JBBRWD01. Next base: position 9,421 of record JBBRWD010000134.1, read on the forward strand.
CGTTGCACCTCCTGGCGCGAGCAAAAGCACGGATAGATCCAGCCATCGGCCCGCAGTTTCTCGAACGCATCGCGGTGGAGTGCCCGCCGTTCGCTCTGCACATACGACCCGAACGGTCCGCCGCAGTCGGGACCTTCCTGCCATTCGAAGCCGAACCAATGCAGGTCCTCCACCATGGCCGCGGCAAACTCGGGGCGGCTGCGCGCGGGATCGAGATCCTCATTGCGCAGCACCAGCACGCCGCCGCGTTCCCGCGCCCGCTGCTGCGCGATCCAGAAGGTCCGCGCGTGGCCGAGGTGCAGGAAACCCGTCGGCGACGGCGCCAGCCTGCCGCGGTAAACACCCTCCGCGCCCTTCGTTGATCCCTGCCGCGCTTCCTGTCGATGGTTCATCGGAAAATCAGCTTCGGTCCATCGCGTCCATCGCCGAAGGCGAAATGCTACGAGGTGTCGCCGCATTGAGAGTTCTGCAATGGGGTTTCATGATGGAGGCGGACTTTGCCTGACGGCTCGCTGGTTGTCAAAACGCCCGCCCTGTCTTCGCGGATCCGATCCGAAAGCATCGGCGCGGTCGGGTAACATCGTGTCCCGCTGAACGGGGAAGAAGAGACTCCCGCGGGATGGGGTGGAGCAAGAAGACATTTGGGGGGAGACTTTTGCGGGTCGTCCGTGGTTTCTGCTGGCCGGGAGATCCAGCGGGCATGACCCCGATGGAGATGAACGCCTTCGTGGACAGCACCGGCAACATCTCGCTGTTCCACCACGCGGAGCATGGGATTCTGATCCTCGGCAAACGGACGAAGATCATCCACCGCGAGGAATTCACCAAGAAAGGCCGATTACTCGCTGGAAGCCTTCCGTCCGCTGCGCGATGGCCCCACCCACTGGCCGGCGGTGAGGGAGGAGTTGGACAAAGCGGGCTACCGCAGCTTTCTGACCTTCGAGTATTTCCATCCCTGCGCGCACCATCCCGAGGCAATGGTTTACCAGACATCGGATTCAACTCGACCGGGTACTCGGGAGGAAAGCGTGACGTCGCGGCCCGGTCAGCGCAGTCTCACACCAATGTGTTTATTTCGTTTGGATTGAACAGGGGCCATAAATCGCATGGAACCATCCCTTTATTTCCGCTTTTGTCCGCGCTGCGGGCAGGCCGGATCGGCTGCCGGACCGCGGCTGCCGTTTGGCTGCGGCGCCTGCGGGTTCACCTTTTACTTCAGTGCGGCCATCGCCACGGCCACCTTCATCCGGCGCGAGGATGGCAAGGTGATTTTCCTCCGGCGCGCGAAGGATCCCGCGAAGGGCAAACTGGCGCCGCCCGGTGGCTTCGTGGACATTGGTGAACGGGCGGAGGAGGCCTTGCGGCGCGAAATCCGCGAGGAAGTTGGCCTCGAGGTGCGGACTCCGGAGTTTCTTTGCTCCTTTCCCAATGCGTACCACTTCCTTGATGTGACCTATCCGGTGCTCGATTTCTTTTTCAGCGCCGAGGCGGTCGAGTCCACGACAGCGCGGGCGCTGGATGAGGCTGAGAGCATCTGCTGGCTCGAACCAACCCGCGAGGTGTTGCTCGATGAACTGGCCTTTCCCTCGGTCCGGGCTGCGTGGCAACTCTGGCGTGAACGCTTCGCCCCCATCCGTTGAACTGGATCTGCTCCGGGAAGGCCGGCAATGCGGTGAAGGGACCCGCGGGTGCCAAGGCAACTGACTGTGCCCGAGCGACTCAAGCGCTGCGGAGGGCAGAGATCGTTCCAGCGGTCGCGATCGCTCTGGCGGTGGTGGCAGCTTCTCGAATTTTCAAAGCGGATGCCCGTCCATTTGCCATGCAAAGAATGACCATTGCCACCCTGCTGTTTTGCCTCGCTCTCCCGATCTGCGCGCAGGTGCCGGTAGAACTGCAGCTCACTGGCGATTGGGACGTGCGGGTTTCCGTCCCTGGATCACCTCCGGTCAGCGCCACGATTCGCGTTGCTGCTCCAAGTGAGATCGTCGTCAGTGCGGAGAAGTTCAATTCGCTTCCGCTCTTTAACCCAAACGCGGGCGGCTGGGTGAAGGGCGCCCAGCTTCGCGGCGTTCGCGCCCAGGAGACCACCACGCCGTTCCTGCTCGATCCCGCGAGCCTTGAACTCAGGCTGAGCGCCGACACAGCCAGTCCGCGTCTTGCAAGAGGCCGCGACTATGAGGCCGATCTGACTTGGGGCACCCTCGGGCGCACCACGAATGGCGTCGTGCTGGAGAATCAACCGGCGTTCGCCAGCTATCGCTTCACGCCGCTGCGGCTTGATGCCGTCGTTCTCACGCGGGAGGGACGGATTGAATGGCGTGCGGGCGAACCGCGCGCCGCGGCCCCGACGCCGCCAAAGCTGCGCGACGGCGAGCGCCACCTCGCCAACATCTGGCTGCCCGGGCGCGTGACCAAGCTCACCGAGGATCACCTGTTTCCGATTCTTGAGACGGGCTATCCCGAGCCGCCCCGGCCTTCGCCGATCCTCGCCGAGGCCCAGCTTCCGCGTACCTTGAAGAAATTGCGCGAGGGCGGTGCGCTGCGCGTCCTGGCGTGGGGCGACAGCGTCACGGACGGCTCCTATCTTGCCAACATGGCGCGTGACCGATGGCAGGAACTGTTCGCCGCCCGTTTGCGCGCGCGTTTTCCGCAGGCGAAGATCGAACTCGTCACCGAAGCCTGGGGCGGGCGCAACACCGGCAGCTATCTCGCCGAACCGCCCGGCAGCGCGCACAACTACCGTGAGAAGGTGCTGGCCGCGAAACCGGATCTTGTCGTCAGCGAATTCGTCAACGACGCCGGCTTGAATCCGGCGCAGGTCGAGGAGCGTTATGCGAAGCTGCGCGCGGATTTCCAGGGCATCGGCGCCGAGTGGATCATTCTCACCCCGCACTATGTCCGCCCCGACTGGATGGGGCTGAATCGGGAGCGCAACGTGGACGACGACCCGCGTCCCTACGTCGCCGGATTGCGCGCGTTCTCGGCGAAGCACCAGGTGGCGCTGGCTGACGCCGCGCGCCGCTATGGCCGGCTCTGGCGCCAGGGGTTGCCTTACAGCACGCTCATGCTTAATTCCATCAACCACCCCGATGCGCGCGGCATGAAACTGTTTGCGGATGCCCTGATGGAGGTTCTCCCGGAGCGATGATCCGCCACTGGCCAGGCCGCCGGAGCATCTGGTCTTGACGCAATCGACCGGGCTTCGCGCCCAATAGGAATCGCTGGGCTTTTTTGCACTGATCCGGTAGCCATGACGCCGCACGGCAATCAATCTGATTTATCCCATGAAATATACCTGCGAAGAACTGGCCAAGATGATCGACCACTCTCTCCTGCACCCGACCATGACGGATCAAGAGTTGGAGGACGGATGCAAACTCGCGGCGCAATACGGCGTCGCGTCCGTTTGCATCAAGCCCTACGCCGTGAAGCGCGCGGCGGAGTTGTTGCAGGGAACCGGCGTGTTCGTCGGCGCGGTCATCGGCTTCCCGCATGGCAATTCCGCCACTGAATCGAAGCGCTATGAAACGGAACTGGCCTGTCGTGATGGCGCGGTTGAAATCGACATGGTCATCAACCTCGGCAAGGCGCTGAGCGGCGATTGGGAATACGTCGAGCGTGACGTGCAAGCGGTCTGCGACGAAGCCCATCGGCACGGCGCGAAAGTGAAGGTCATCTTCGAGAACGACTACCTGACCAAAGGCGGCGCGGGCCTCAGCAGTGACGATTTCAAGCGCAGGCTCTGCCAGATCTGCGAGCGTGCCGGCGCCGACTGGGTGAAGACCTCGACGGGCTACGGTTTCGTCAAACAGCCTGACGGCAGCTACAACTACAAGGGCGCCACGGAACACGACCTCGCGCTGATGCGCGCCAGTTGCTCGCCAAAGGTGCAGGTCAAGGCGGCGGGCGGCGTGCGCGACCTCGATGGGTTGATCAAGGTTCGTGATCTTGGCGGCACCCGCTGCGGGGCGACTGCCACCGCGGCGATGATGGAGGAATACAAACGCCGCGTGGCCCTCGAGCAGTCCGGCCAGTCCGCGGCGGAGGGGGCCGCCAAACTGGGTTCGGGCGGCTATTGAATCAGGCCGCGCCGGCCTTGACGGGGTTGGGGCAGGCTCTATCCACGGCCATTTCATCGTCGAGTTCAAGGATCCCGGCGGCATCCGGGTGATGAGCATGGCCTCGCAGATCCAAGGCTCGAACATCCGTGTCGGCGAACGGGACGTGGGATCAAAGGGAACCTCCGGGACCACCCGCGAAGAGGCGTTCATCGAAGGCCAAAAGCCGTACCGCTACCCGGGCAAGGTGGAGAGTGGGTTGGTGGCGGAGCACGCTGACCGTCATCATGGGGCGGCTGGCGGCCTGCACTGGGCGGCGCATTGAATGGGATTTCGCGATGAAGAAATCCGAACGCGTTCTGCGTCCCGCGAAACTCGAACTACCGCAGCTGCCCGTGGCGCCGGCGGCCATCCCGGGACAATGTGACTTGCTTTGAGAGCATGGAAAATCCCCGGTGTTCCATGGTGCGGAAGACCGGGGATGGAAACGGCGGGCGACCCTCAAGGATCGCCCGTTTTGGCAGGCAGGAATCAGAATTGTTTGACAGCGTCAGCCACCGGGGCAGGGCGTCCGGCGTCGGGCTGGAGCGCCTTCTCGCTGTTCCCCCGGGCGAGAGGCGGGTTGTCGTCCACGGCCGGCGCTGGCGCCGCACTCGCGTTAGGACGGCGGACATTCAATCCGCTGCCCAGATCTTGCAGGCTGGTCTGCACCATGGCCGCGTTGGCCAGCACGGAGTCGGCGATCTCGCGCTGCTCCGGGGAAAGTTCCTGTTCGAGCAATCGGCCGACGGATTGCACGAGGTCCAGGACCGGTGTGCGCAATCGTTGCTGGACGCGGCTCAGCGCCGAAGTGCTGGCGCGTTCGGTCTCGCCGAGCTTGCCACGGACTTGCAGACCCTCGCTTTCAAGGCGATGGCGATGCAACGTTTCGGCCTGCAGTGCGGCACGCATGCGGGCCAGTTCGACGCTGCTCTGGCGGGCTTCCGCCTCTGCTTCCTCGCGGATCTTGTTCAGCAGGGTTTCCATGCGGGCGCGTTCCTCGCGGATCTTGTTCAGCAGGGTTTCCATGCGGGCGCGTTCCTCGGTCTCTCGGGCGGCCTTCTCATTGGCCTCCGCCAGGGCGGCGGTGCCGCCTTGCAGGCGGTGCTCCAGGTCTTGCTGGGTTGTGCCAAACTCGGTGGCGGTGGAATCGAGATGCTGGATCTGATCGCGCAACGCCTGATTGATGCCCTGCAGGGAGTCAAGTTTCTCGCGCAAGGCCTGCTTCTCGGACAATTCCCGCTCCAGATCGCCGAGCAATTGGCCCTCGCTGTTGCTGCGCTGCGCCAGTTGCTGCTCCAACGCGGCTGCTTTTTCCCGGGCCGATTCTTCGGACTGGATGTGCTGCTTGAGATCGTCGTGCAGTTCCTCCAGGCGCTTGCTGAGATTGGCGGCGCGCTGTTCCTGGCGGCGGCGTTCGCTCTGTTCGCGCTGGACCTGGGCGGTGGCGGTGGCGAGCGCGGTCATGTTGCCTTGCAGGCGCGCTTCAAGGTCGCCGACCAGGTGCTGGGTTTCGTCATGCTGCTGGCGCAATTCGTGCAGTTCTTTGGTCAACGTGGTATTGACGTCGGCCAGCGAATAGGTGTTTGCGTTGCTTTCCGGGGCAGGTTCAGTATTTGGTTTCATGGTTTCAGGCTCCGTAGATTGGATGGCAGGCAGGGTGGCTTCGAGCGCGGAGGGTGCTGGAATTGTTTGCACCTCCTCGCCGGCAAAATGGGTGGGCGCTTCTGGTTGCTCGGGGGCAAGCAACTCGATGGACGGTGAGGTCTGGGTTTCAGGGAGAGTTTCGTGGCGTGACTCTGCGTGCGCAATGGCGAGTTCAACCGGTTCGGCGGGTGTCGGCTCTGCCGCACTTGCCGGTGTGATCGAGGAATCCGCCATGGCATCGACAGCGGCCGTTACCTCGACAACGGCCGTCGGCATTATTGGTGGAGTCACCGCACTGGTATCTGTGACCTCATTGATGGCGCTGACCTCATTGATGGCGCTGACCTCATTGATGGCGCTGACCTCATTGATGGCGCTGACCTCATTGATGGCGCTGACCTCATTGATGGCGCTGACCTCATTGATGGC
>JBBRWD010000135.1:0-15494 GCA_038249465.1 Limisphaerales bacterium
AGCCGAAAACATCCTCGCCCTGCGCTGCCTTCACAGCAGCCGGAGCCTGGAAAACTTCTGGAAATACAGACTCAACCACCACGCCGCGCGCAACGACACCCTGCCGCTCGCAGCCTGAAGGAAGAATTTTGTCTCACACCCCTCAAAAATGTGCTTGCCGCCTGCTTTACAAAGCATAGTTTTCCACGATAAAGACGCAGTTTCATTCAAAAGGCGACGCATTGGAGCGGGCGCTGCTGCTCGATCGGCGGACTCGCGCGCTGACAGGTCTTTATAGGCCCGCTTTAAGGGAAGTAGAACAGCGATTCACCGGGGTGCCGGGCGAAACTCGATCTCAAGGCTATCAGGCGGGAGCAACCGAAAAGCGACCACTGTGTAGAAAAGCGCCCGACCAGCCGCCGCACTTTCGGCACATACCAGGGCACATGGAGGTGACGTCTAAATCAATGACGTTGCAGCATGGGTTGGCCTCCGGTAAGGGGTTGGAAATCTCTCGCCGTCCCCACAGACCAAGCGGTGGGCGACGCTCCTCGACCGAACACTGCAAATCTCGCGGCATAAGCGACGTGCGCTGGTCGTCTCACTCCGCCACCGCAAAGAATAACCCCTCCCTGTCATTTTCTCACGCCTATTGCCGATCCCCTCTGCTATGCAAACCATCAAAGACACAGTTCGAGCCATGCTTCGGTCAGCGGGCCTGGAATTCTTTCGCATACGCCCCTACGGCGTGGATCCCTACTTGGACATCAAGAAGATTTCTCCGAGCCGGGCTTTTGATACCATCTTCGATGTCGGTGCCAACGAGGGACAAAGCGCCCTTGAATTCGAACGGAAGCTCGCTCCGGCCACCATTTATTGCTTTGAGCCTTTCCCAAAAACATTCGAACGCTTGGCTAAAAACACCACCGGTCATTCCAACATCAAACCCATCAACACCGCTTTGGGCGAAAGCTCTGGCTGGCATACGATGTATCTAACGGAGGACAGTCTAACACACTCCCTGCTTCCGGCATCGATCCAAGCAAAGGACTACCTCGGGAGTATGATGGAGCGGTCAGGCGAAGTCCAAGTGCGAACCTCCACTCTGGACGACTTCGTGCAGCAAGAACAGATTCGGCACATTGATCTACTCAAGCTGGATGTGCAAGGCTTTGAATTGAAAGTAATCCAGGGTGCAGCCCGGACTCTGGAGGCACGGCAGGTCTCGATGCTGTTTACCGAGGTGAATTTCGTTCAGCTTTACGAGGAGCAGGCCTATTTCCACGAAATCTACCAGACGCTGATGGAGAAAGATTTCAAGGTGGTCGGCTTCTATGGTCTGAACTACCGGCAGGGTCCCTATCTGAACTGGTGCGACGCTCTCTTCGTTAACACGGTCGCCTTGGAACAACGCGCCGCGGGTTCTCGTTGAGCCTCGAACATGCCCCCGTTGACACTGCGCATCCGGATTATCTTTATGCTCCGAAGATTCGGAGCCGCTTACCGATTGGCGCGCGCAGCCAAGAATTGCTTTGTTCGCATCGTGAGCGACACCGGAATTGAAATCGCGCGGATCGCGCTTTCTCGACAAGCCAAGCTCGGGCCGCCTAGAGGTTGCTATTCCATCTTGGATCAACTCAGAAAACCCATTCCAATTGAAGGACGAATCATTTTGGAAGACCAGGGTGCTCCCATGCTCCCCGAGCCTTCTTTGCAAGCCATGAGCGGAATGCGGCAACACCTGGAACAGCCGTGGCCTGTTTTCTGGAGTCGCCACGCGAATGCACGATTGGTCGGTCCCGGATTAGCACTGGTGAATTCGAACAAGGCGCTGGCCATCGAGTCTGCTTACGGGCGCGATCGCGCCCAAAACGATCCTGGCTACCGCCATATCCCACTGCGCGCACCATGCCGGCTCGCAGGTCGTTGGACGAGCGTCATGTCATTGTGGGTTCCTTCGAACCAGCCGACTAACTACGCTCATTGGATGCTCGAATCCTTGCCACGCCTTGCAGCCCGCGAGGAGTGGCCCGACGACACCGGCATCCTGGTTCCTTTCCAGCTTTTGCCGTTTCAAAAGGAAACCCTGGATTGGCTCAATCTCACAGAGCATTGCCGTGCCACCGCTGAGCAGCACATAGAAGTGGAAGATTACTACTTCACGTCGCCCCCCACGATGATCGTCTGTCACAATCCCTATGGCGTGGAGTTTCTGCGCTCCCGCTTCCTTCGATTTGGTCGGCGCGAAACCATCACCAATCCACGCATTTTTCTTCATCGCCGGGGCCAATTTCGGCAGGCATCAAACGACGTTGAAATCGTTGACTTTTTCCGTGGACTGGGATGGGCCATCGTGGATACCGCGCGACTGAGCGTCGCGGAGCAGATTCAACATTTCTCCCAAGCGGAAGCGGTTTGCGGTCTTCATGGTGCAGGCTTTACCAACTTGGCATGGTGCCGTCCAGGTTGCCGGGTGATCGAACTCCTCGCGGATGGTTATCTGAGCGGCTGCTACGAATGGTTGTCCTACTGCGTCAAGGCCCGGCATCGGTTCCTGGTGTTTCCGTCCGACCACGCCTTTAACATTCGCATCGAACTCGAACAGCTGCGTTCACTTCTCCGGGAGGAAAGGCTGGCCTGAGCCGACAAGCCGTTCAGGCCAATTGGTTGAGAACGTGCGCAGCTCCGCTCTTGCCAACGTCGTTCGTCGGTCGGCCCGCATGGCGCTCTCTCTGCCGACGATGAAAACTACGGGGCGTTTCCGCCGTTGCGTCAACGACCTTCATGAGGCCGGTAAATCGGAAAATTCCTCGCTCTTTTTGCCACGGAAATGGATTCCTGAATCAAGGAAGTCCAGCGTCCGCCGGCATCCACCTTGCACTGCATCGTCGGCTAACTCCGCTGCCAGCGATAGGTTGGATGAGCGACATGGAACGTGCAGCGTTGTTCTGGGGATGCGGAGGTGTAGATCGAATACTCATGCGGCTGCGGCGAGTAGAATCCGGCGCGCCATCGGCGCAGGCGAAAATGCAGGATGACCAGCGCGCGGAATCGCCTCGCCCACCACGGTGCCGAGTCCAATAGCAGCCTCTTTTCGCGCCGCGCGTTCTCGCGCAGATTCATGTTGTCCCCGGTATCAGTGAATGAGGACGTGAATTTCGGCAGCACGTCCATGCGGACCCCTCTGTCGATCAGCGCCAGTCCCCAAGCGGCGTCGCCCACATCGCGCAGCCTGGCATCGAAGTAAAGATTCTGTTCGTCGATGATTTTCCGCCGGAAGAAAGTCGCGCAGGTGAGGAATGAAAGGTTTCCGCTGACGAGCGAGTGACACCGCTGCGGCGTCAGCGCCCTGCGCTCGCAGAGATATCGACCCTGTGCATCCACCACCACGGTGTCGGCGAACAGCACGTCCACTCCGGGATGCGCTTCGAAAAACCGGTCCACCTCGCGCAAAGCGCCCGGTAGATACTGTTCGTCGCAGTTGAGGTAGGAGAGGATCTCCCCCCCGGCGCGGCGCAGTCCCCGATTGACGGCGTCGTACATGCCCTGGTCTTTCTCGATGAATGCCTTCACCCGCGCGTCATGCGGCAGCCAAGCCTGGGTGCCGTCGTCCGAGCACGAATCCTGCACGATGTGTTCGTGGTCCACGGTCTGGTCGGCTACCGAGGCCACACAGAGCTTGAGCCAGTCCGAGCCGCGAAAGCTCGGGGTGATGATGGAGAACTTCATGAGTCAGGTGTCAGCCACGCCTTCCTGGCGCAGCATCGTTACGCAGCCGGTCGATTCAGAATTCCCAAGCTCGCGGCGCGCCAGCAGGTGGCACTATCCACAAACCAGAGTTCCCGCCTCGTCAAGCAATTCCCTTGAGCGCGCCGATCTTTTCCGGTTCCATGCGGTTGATTCATGGACCAACCGCTGCAATCAACGCCGGCGCAGATCGTCGCGGCCAGCAAAGGCCCGGCGGACTACCGGGATCCCGCGGGGGTGCAAGCGCTCGTGCGGGACGCGCTGGAACGCCTCGCGCTTCCCGCTGGCTTCATCCGCCCCGGCGACCGGGTGGTGCTCAAGCCCAATTGGGTCAAGGAACACGATGAACGCACGCCCGGGCCGGACGCGTGGGAACATGTCGTCACGCATCCGGCCGTGATTGAAGCGGTGCTTCGCTGGGTCGCGCCGCAGTTGCAGGGACGCGGGCGTCTCACGATTTGCGACGCGCCGCAGACCGATTCCTCCTTCGCGAAGCTGCGCCAATACTGCCGGCTGGATGGGATGGTCGCTGGAGGCCGCCGTGATTTTCCCGGAGTGGAAATTGTTCTGTTGGATTTGCGGCCCGAGGAATGGACGGCCGTCGATGGCGTGACCGTGGCCAGGACCGCGCTGCCCGGCGACCCCCTCGGGAGCACGCAAGTCCGCCTTGATGCCGCGAGCGAATTCACGGGATTCCCCGGCCTCGGCCGGCTCTACGGCGCATCGTTTGACATGGCGGAGACCAATGCCCATCACACCGGCACCGCCCACGACTACCTGCTTTGCCGCACGCCGATGGACGCCGATGTGTTCATCAATCTGCCCAAACTCAAGACGCACAAGAAGGCCGGCATCACCTGCGCGCTGAAGAACCTCGTCGGCATCAACGCCAACAAGAACTGGCTGCCGCATCACACGGAGGGCACCCCGGGACAAGGGGGCGATCAGTTTGCGACCGACTCCGCCAAGACGCGTCTGGAGCAATCGTGGCTGGGCACCGCCAAGCGGGCGGTGAAGAACAATCCCTCGCTGGCCCGCGCATTCATCCCGTTCAAAAAACTGGGCCGCGCTGTCTTCGGCGACACGCAGCAGGTCGTCCGCTCCGGCAACTGGCACGGCAACGACACCTGCTGGCGCATGGTGCTCGATCTGAACAAATGCTTGTTTCACTTCGACGGCGCCGGCAATCGGCGCGCCCAACCTCCGCGCTATCTCGCGGTCGTGGATGGCATCATCGCTGGCGAAGGCAACGGCCCGATGTCGCCGGATCCGAAACCCTGTGGCGTGATTCTCGCCGGGACGCATCCGACGGCGGTGGACTGTGTGGCGGCGACGCTGATGGGTTTCGAGTGGCCGAAGCTGCCCCTGTTGAAGAATAGTTTCACGATGCGCGACCTGAGCTTCGTCGCTTTTGCCGCGCACGACATCGCAGTGATTTCTGATCACGCCCCGTGGAATGCCATGCTCGACGGCCTTACCGACACGTTTCAATTCCGTCCGCACTTCGGCTGGGTGGGCGCCATCGAGAAGCACGCCGCCGTGTTCCGCGCATGAGCCTCGAAGATCGTCTGTATCCGCTGCTCTCGATTTACGAGCGTCTGCCATCAGGGATCAAGCGCGCTGCTGGCGGTGTTTATCGTCATCTGCCCGCTCGCTGGCGGCTCGGCGCGCGTTACGCTGAGTTCCGGCGATTGACCGAAGACTGCCCTGCGTGGTCTGCGGATCAGATTCGCGACTACCAGTTCAAGCAACTCCGGCAGGTTCTCGTGCAGGCGGGAAATTACTGTCCGTTCTACCAGCAAAGTTTCGCCGCAGCCAGGTTCCGGCCCGAAGAACTGCGCAGTGCCGAAGAACTCTCGCGCTGTCCCTTGCTGGAAAAGAAGGATTTGCTCGAACATCGCGAGGCGGTGGTCTCCTCCGCCTGGCCGGCCAAGTCCAGGCTCTACATTACGTCGGGCGGCTCGACGGGAGTGCCCGTGGGTTTCTATCTGCAAAAGGGCGTCAGTCGGCCGAAGGAGCAGGCGTTTTTGGAAGCGCAGTGGAAGCGCGGCGGCTATTTCGACGGCGCGCGCCTCGCGGTCATCCGCGGGCATGTCACCAGCGGACGCGCGGGCGGGCTCATCACCAGCCATGACGCCACGCGCGATTGGCTGATGTTATCGAGCTATCATCTCACCGAGGAACGGCTGCCGGAATACCTCGACGCCATCGAGCGATTTCGTCCCAATCTGCTGCACGCCTATCCCAGTGCGGCGCTGCAACTGGCGGAGTTCCTGGAACGCGCCGGCCAGTCCTGGCGGACGCCGCTGCGCGGATTGCTCTGTGGGTCAGAGCGGCTGACTTTGCCCCAAAAGCGCCTTCTCGAACGCGTCTTCGACTGCCGGGTTTATCGTTGGTACGGCCACTCCGAGCGAGTCGTGCTGGCGGGCGAAGGCGAACACTCGGAGCTGTTCTACTTCTGGCCGACTTACGGCTTCGTCGAGTTCGGGCCGCCGACTGAAGATGGCTTGTGCGAAGTGATCGGCACCTCCTTTCACAATCTCGTCATGCCGCTCATCCGCTATCGCACCGGTGATTACGTCCGCCTGGCCGATCCGCGCCTCGATGGTGATCTGGAGTTCCCGTGGCCCGCGGTTTCAGCGATCGAAGGACGCGGCCAGGAATTTCTGGTCAGCGCCTCGGGCCGGCGCATTTCCCTCACGGCGATCAACATGCACGACGCCATCTTTGAAGGACTCTATGCGGTGCAGTTCTTCCAGGAAGAGGCAGGGCGGGCCGAGTTCCGCTACGTGTCGGGCCCGGGATTTCACACTTCGCGGCTGGCCGCCATCGAAGCAGGTCTGCGGCGCAAGCTGGGTGATGATTTCGTTCTCGTCTTGCGCCAGGTGAAGGAGACGGAAAAGACGGCGCGCGGCAAGCATCGCTGGCTCGTGAGCCGGATGCCGGGCCAATCGGCGGGTGCGACGCCTGTGTAGTGCGCTGCTGCGTCAATGTGCGGGAACTGCGGAGCGAAACGGCTCCCGGTGATCCACGAGTGGAATCCCGCCTTTGAAATCGTCGGCTCGCTCCACGGCCGCTGCGATGCGAAAAGGGCGACTGGACCCGCGAGCGAAGAGGATTTTCTCGTGGAACGGAACCGCCTCGAATCCGATCACCTCTGGGTCGGGTTGGGCACGCCCAAGCAGCAACTCTGGATAGACCGCTACCGTGCCCGGCTCAAGGGCGGTCTGCTGGTCGGGGTTGGCTTCACCTTCGATCTGCACGCTGGGATCAAACTTGCCGCTCCGCTGTGGATGCAGCGCCGGGAGCGGACGTGGATTTCCGCACGTGGAGAGAACTGCGGCGGCTGGATCCCCGCCACAACTCCCGCTCTTGCCACCGAATCGATCCTGGCCAATGATTCCGGGCGTGCCTCGTCCGCTCCTCCATTTGTGTCTCTCGCTGGCCGACCAGAATGTCGCCACCACCAAATCCATCGGCATCTACAACTTTTCCACCCGCCTCGCGCGCGAACTGGCCGCGTGCCCCGGGGCTGCCCGCCTGACGCTTTTTACGAATCGCACGATTGCGGGTCTGCCCCCAGCCTCAGAGCGTGTTGCTCTCGCTGGGTTCAACGGCCCGGCAGAAAGCAAAATCAAACGCATCGTTTGGGACCAATCCGGCGTTTATCGCGCGACAACGAAAGCCGGCGGTGACTGGCTTTTTCTACCCAAGGGATTCGCCTCGTTCCTGCGGCGTCCGCCCATGCTGCTCGCCGCGTATGTCCACGACATCATGGGCGAGCACTATCACGAGCACCACCGAGGTTATGAGCCGGGGCTCGAATACGCATACTTTGCGCGTTCGCTGGCGGCGACACTGCGCCACGCCAAGGTGATCTTCACCAACACGGAATTTACGCGGCGCGAAATCCTCGCGCTCGCCCGGCGCTGGCGAATCAGCGCGCCGCGCGTGGTCGTGGCGGGTTACGGATTTGATCCGGTCAGCCGCGCGCCTCTGACCAGGGAGAATCGCGTGCTGTTGTTTGCCAGCAAGGTCCCGCACAAACGGACCGATCTCGCGGTGGGATTTTTGGAGCATTGGCTGAAGTCGAACGGGTTCAAAGGACAGATCGATTGCATTGGGATCATCTCGGACGAAATGCGGCGCCACGCCTCGCCAGCTTGGAACTGGATTGGCCGGGTGCCGCCGGAAAAGGGGCGGGAACTGATCCGCCGCGCGCGTGCCGTGGTCTATTTCTCGGAGTACGAGGGCTTCGGCATGCCGCCGGTCGAGGCCGCGCTGGAGGGAACCTGCCCCGTCTATTCGGACATCCCGCCGATCTGCGAAGTGATGGCCGGAGCAGGTCAGCCGTTCTCAAATTCCTCGGCGGATGAATTCGCCGACGCGATGAACCGCGCGCTGGCCACGCCCACGAAAACGGTGGCGGCGTGGTCGAACGAATTGCTCGCTCGGCACAACTGGCCGACCGTCACCCGCCGGATCCTGGGCGGGCTGCAGGAAGCCTCTCCATGAACCTCAAGATAGCAGGGTGGGCTGTCCTCAGCCCGCAGCGAAGATGAAGGTGCCTCCGTGTCCGCAGCGGCGCAGTGCGGACACCGCGCGCCACCGGGCCTCCGGTTCATGGGCACAAGACATGTCCAAACGGATCAGGAGACATTCCCTGAACCGGCGCCCCAATGAAGGGAGGCGCCCCGGCGCTGCCCCAGGCTCGCCGCGAGACGGCCCTGACGCCTGCGAGGGCTCAAGAGGCCCAGCGTTTCGGTGTATTTCCACTCTGAGCCGCACGCAGAAATTCCTTCGCGTCCCCGGTCAAAATCAACAATTTGTTTGCTGGCGAATGGGGATTCTGGCAGACGCATCCCCAATACGCGGCAATTGATATATGGAACAACAACGCATTCTCATCACCGGCGGCGCGGGATTCATCGGCGCCAACACCGCGAGTCGCTTCCTGCAGGACGGATGGGCGGTGACGGTGTGGGACAATCTTTCGCGCCGCGGCGCCGAGATGAATCTCACCTGGCTCCGCGGCCTGGGTCACTTCGCTTTCGAACAACTGGACCTCCGGCACGCGCGTGAAGTGGAGAAGCGTCTCGAGGGTCGCCACTTTGACCTGATCATCCATTGCGCGGGCCAGGTCGCGGTCACCTCCTCGGTCGCCGATCCGCGCGAGGATTTCGAGAGCAACGCCGTCGGCACCTTCAATCTCCTTGAAGGCGTCCGCCGTCACATGCCCAAAGCCATGCTGATCTACGCCTCGACCAACAAGGTGTATGGCCGCATGGACAACATCCCGGTGGTCGAACGCAACGGCCGCTACGAGTACGCCGATCAACCACTGGGATTGTCGGAAAGATACCCGCTGGATTTCTATTCGCCGTACGGCTGCTCAAAGGGCGCTGCCGACCAATACGTCCACGACTATGCGCGCATCTACGGCCTGGCGACGGTCTGCTTCCGCCAATCATGCATCTACGGCTGGCGCCAGTTCGGCATCGAGGATCAGGGTTGGGTGGCGTGGTTCATCATCGCGCGCGCCCTCGGCCAGCCGATCACCATTTTCGGCAACGGACGCCAGACCCGCGACGTGCTGTTCGTCGATGATCTCGTCGAGGCTTACCGGCTCGCCTATCACCAGCGTGACCAGACCGCGGGCCAGGTCTATAACATCGGCGGCGGACCGCAAAACCAGCTCTCACTTCTCGAATTGCTGCAGTTCATCGAAGCGAAGTGCGGCCACAAATCCGAGGTGCGCTTCGGCGACTGGCGTCCCGGCGATCAACGTGTCTTCGTGGCCGACATCACCAAGGCGAAGACCGATTTCGGCTGGCAGCCAAGGCACGATTGCCAGACGGGGGTGAACAAACTCATCGACTGGGTGGACGTCAACCTTGACCTGTTCCGCAAATGATGGCTTGGACGGACTCAACCCTGTCCCGCACTGCCAGGGCCTTACGCGTGTGAAGCAACTCGCCCCATATCAGGCGGACGGCCCGAACTTCGGGAGGTGCTGATTCCCACGGCTGGACGACACCGGACAGGGTAGGGCGCGTCTGTCCCAGCGCGCCGCGAACCACTCCCGGCCAACCCGACGTCGCGCGCGCCCTACCCGCGAGGGTTGGGATCACGCGTCTTTTGGCAGCCCATCCCAAGGTCTTGTCAGTAACTGGCCGTCTCGCTTGGGTGGCGCCATTTCCGGGGCGGGATCGCGGTCCCGCCGATCGGCAGAATTTCCTTTGAAAACCCCGTCGCTGCCCGCAACATCCCGCCCCTGTTTTTCCCCGAGGTCGAGGGGCGTTAACTGGCGGCAAACATCGCGCCCCCGCTCGGCTCAGACACATGAAACGAACACATCATTGCAACGAACTGCGCCCCGAACATCTCGGGCAGACGGTCACTCTCTGCGGCTGGGTCCATTCCCGGCGCGACCTCGGCGGCGTCATCTTCATCGACGTCCGCGACCGCGAAGGCCGCACCCAGACGGTCTATGACCCGTCCGATCTGCCGCCGGAGATTTTCCACCTTGCCGAGGGGTTGCACAGCGAATCCGTGGTGCGCGTCACTGGCAAGGTGCGCCGCCGTCCCGAAGGCACCGACAACGTCCGCATTGCCACCGGCGGGGTCGAGGTGATGGTGACCGGCCTCGAGTTGCTCAACCGCGCCGAGGTGCTGCCGTTTCAAATCGACGACCCCGAGGCCGCCGCCAAGGTGAACGAGGAATTGCGCCTGAAGTATCGCTATCTCGATCTGCGCCGGCCGGAGATGGCGCGGAATCTCAAGCTGCGCAGCAAGGTGGCGACGGCCACGCGCGTGTTCATGGAAGAGCAGGGCTTTCTGGAAATCGAAACGCCCACACTCTTCAAATCCACGCCCGAGGGCGCGCGCGAATTCATCGTGCCGTGCCGCACCAATCCTGGGCAATTTTACGCGCTGCCGCAGTCGCCGCAGCAGTTCAAGCAAATCCTCATGGTGGCGGGCATTGAGCGCTATTTCCAACTCGCGCGCTGCTATCGCGACGAGGATCTGCGCGCCGACCGCCAGCCGGAGTTCACCCAGGTCGATATCGAAATGAGCTTCATCGAGCGCGAGGACATCTACGCGCTCATCGAAGGCTTGCTCAAGCGGGTCTGGAAGACGGCCCTGAACGTGGACCTGCCCACGCCCTTCAAACGCATCAGCTTCGACGAGGCGCTGAATCGATGGGGCATCGACAAGCCGGACACGCGCTTCGGCATGGAACTGGTGGATTTCACGGAAGACTTCCGCGCGAGTTCCTTCAAGGTCTTCAGCGGCACCGTGGCCAACGGCGGCGTGGTCAAGGCGCTCAACGTGAAGGGTCTCGCCTGCGCCACGCAGGGGCAGATTGAAACCATGACCGAGACGGCGAAGAGCTTCGGCGCGAAAGGCCTCGCCTACATCAAGGTCGAGGGCGGCGAATGGAAATCGCCCATCGTGAAATTTTTCAGCGACGCCGAGAAGGCCGCGCTGCAAACCAAGCTCAGCATCGAGGAAGGCGACTTGATCCTGTTCGCCGCCGATCAATGGCTGAACGCCTGCGAGATCCTTGGCAAGATCCGGCTCTACTGTGCCGACGTGCTCAAGACCGCCGGCAAGCTGACCATCGACCCGAGCCGGTTTGATTTTCTGTGGGTGGTGGAGTTTCCGCTGCTCAGCTTCGACAAGGAGCAGAACCGCTGGTATTCCAGCCACCATCCGTTCACCGCGCCGGTGGCCGAGGACATCCCGCTGCTCAAGACCGACCCCAAGAAGGTCCGCGGCCAGCATTACGACGTGGTGGTCAACGGCGTGGAACTCGGCGGAGGCTCGATTCGTATTCACCAACCCGATGTCCAAAAGACAATCTTCGAGGAGGTTCTGCAAATCGCGCCGGAGGAGACGCAACTGCGCTTCGGCTACATGCTCGACGCCTTCCGCTATGGCGCCCCGCCGCACGGAGGCATTGCGCTGGGCTTCGACCGTATGATCGCCATCCTGTGCGGCACCCCGAGCATCCGCGACGTCATCGCCTTCCCCAAGACGGCCAAGGGCACCTGCCTGATGACCGATTCGCCGAGCAGCGTGTCCGCGCGCCAGCTTCGCGATTTGCATCTCGAAGTGAAGGTGGGAAAAAAAGAGAGTTAGTCGTTGCGAAAGTTTCCGCACCCCGTTGCAGCCCGGAGAGGCAGGGCGCGTCTGTCTCAGCGCGCCGTTTGGCGCCATCGCCAGCCGCGTCGCGCTGGGACAGACGCGCCCTGCCTTGCGGAGCTTTACGGCTCGACCACGATGGGCGTGCCGACGCTGACCATCCGCACCAGCAATTCGGCGTTCCAATTGGCCAGCCGGAAACAGCCGTGCGATTCCGTCCGCCCCACCTCTTCCGGCTTGGGTGTGCCGTGGATGCCGTAGCCGGTTTTGTCGAGGCCGATCCACGCCAGACCCACCGGGTTGTTCGGGCCCGGGTGCAGAATCAGCTTTCGCCCGATCATCTGTGCTTCCGGGGATTCGGGGAACACCGCGGGGTCGAAGGTGTAATTCGGATTCGGCGCCACCACTGCCACGCGCAGAGTCTCGCCGGCTGGACGTTTCTCGACCCGCTGCGCGATGCTGCATGGGAAGTGCGCGAGCAAACGGTTGTTCTCGTCAAAGACCTGCAGAACGCGCCGTCCGAGAAAGATTTTCAGATAGGCCGCCTTGCCTGGTGCGGACGGCGGCTCGAAGGCCGGCACCACGATTGTCGTGCCCGGCACCGCGCGATTCCAATCGACTCCCGGATTGAGCCGCTGCAGCAGCTTCGGACTGGCGGCGTATTTCTCGGCGACCAGTTCCAAAATCGTTTCGTAATCGAGCCGGTCCTGCTCCGATTTCGCCAGCCAGGTTGAACCGATCGGATGCAGCCGGGCGGCTTCCTCCGCGGTGACGACATGCTGGCTGAACATCTCCACGGGCAAAACGAGCCGGGCCAGCGTGTTGGTGTCGGGTTCGCCGGTGGCGGGCAAACCTTCGCGCTCCTGATAAGCCCGCAAGGCGGCGCGTGTTTGCGCGCCGGGCGCCCCATCCATTGAACCCGGTGAAATTCCCTGCCGCGCGAGGGCGAGTTGCACCGCCAGTGTCAGCCGGAATTTTGCGTCGGCATCGCTGCGCGCGGTCGCCGAGACCAAGTTGGAAACCGACGGCAACCCGGACGGCGGATTTGCCACGGAGGCTGCCGGCAAATTTGACGCCGCCGATGGCCCGGTGAGGAGCGCCGGCGGATTCGTGAAAACCGTCACGCGTGCCAGCGGACGCGAGGCCGGCACGAGGCTCAAAACAGGCGGCCCGCTGGTGAGAACGGGCGGCGCCAGGATGGCCACCGCGGAGGTGAGGCTGAGGGATCGTGGCGCAATCAGGGGTGGGGTCCGCTGTTCGCCAGGCCTCGGGGGGGCGTTCGGCGCCGACGGTTCATTGCGCGGCGATGTTTCCGAGACGGGTTTGGCCGGAGGAGATTTCGCCGGGTGGCTGCTCTTCCACCAAAGCCAGGCCAGCACCACCATGAGCAGGACCACCAGAAAACGCGTCAGCGCCGGCGTCATCGTGCCGGCGGTCGAACGGTTTGGAAGATTGATTTTCATGAACGGCGAAATGCGGCCATCGAACGGCCCAGCCTCATCGCGCTGTTCGTAATGTAGTCGGACAGGCGCGGACAGGGTTTAGCGTGCATTCTGAACGGCGCGGCGCACCGTATCGGAAACCTCTGGCAGCGGCAATGGTCGCGCCGGCATCGCACCATTTTTGACCGGAAACTCCCGCGGCGTCGGGCAGCGGCGGCACTTTTTCGCAAAGCAGTGACCCACCGCTGCGCTGGTGCCACGGAGCTTTTCGCACGCCGAGGGCTTTTCTTTTGCCAGAACTTTTCCCGCGTCGGGTGTTTATTTCCAACGAGCGCCGCGGTATCCGGATCGCTTTTAAAATTGTGTTGGTCGCGGCCCGGACCTAAGCTGCGCCCGTCAACATCGGAATAAACTGGAGCAAATGACTGCTATGACGCTTTTTGCCGGGAACCGTAAACGCTCGTGGGCTCAGATGCGGCGCGCCGCGTTCACCCTTATCGAAATCATGATCGTGGTGGGCATCATCGGCCTCCTGATGGCGGTGGCGATCCCCAACATCACCAAGGCCCGCAAGGGCGCGCAACGCACCGCCTGCATGGCCAATCTCAAGGCCATCGAAGGCGCCAAGGGTTATTGGGCGCTCGAAATGAAGAAGGGCGATGCCGACGTGCCAACCGATGCCGACATCTTTGGCACCGATAGAGCCATCGCACAAAAGCCCAACTGCCCTTCGGGCGGCACCTACGACCTCAAGGCTGTCAGCGAAAAGCCCACCTGCACGGTTCCCGACCACACACTGTGATGGCGAATGCTGCTACCGCCGGGTAATCCCCGCAAATCCACGATCAGCGACCCATCTCAGATCGCGCCGAAGGCTTTGCGCAACATGGCGACGCTCTTGGGCACGGCCTTGTCGGGGTCTTCCTTCCCTTCCATTTCGAGCGAGATGTAACCGGTGTAGCCTACGTCGCGGAGCATTTTCGCGATGCGCTTGTAGTCGAGGTCGAGCGTGTACCATTCGCCGCCGCCGGGATACGTCTTCGCCTGCACGTACACCGTTTTGGGAGCGATCCGCGCCAGCTTCGCGTAGGGGTCTTCCAGGAAATTCCCGGTGTCCATCAATCCGCCCAGCCACGGCGAGGTGATGCTGTTGAGGATGAGGAGCAAGCCTTCCGGCGTGCGCGCCAGACCCCAGTGGTTCTCCAGCGCCAGGATGACGCCGCATTCCTCGGCCTTGGGCAGGCAGCGCGTGATGCCATCCATGCACCATTTGAAACCGTCCTCCTCGGTGTAGCCGGGAAGCACGGGTTCGATGCCGCGGTTTTTCATGAGCTCGTCAAAGTCTTTCGAGGTGCCCCAGCGGCCGGTGTTGATGCGGATGCAGGGACAGCCGAGTTCGTAGGCGATCTCGACGCATTTCTGCGTGTGTTCGACGTTTTGCGTGACGACCTCGGGCTTGGGGCTGACGAAGCTCTGGTGCGTGGAGACGCAGCAGATTTCGAGGCCGGTGCGAAAGGCGTGGCGTTTGAGCCGGCGGAGATACCCGCGGCCTGCAGCGTCCAGCGGCGCCTTTTCGTCGAGGTCCATCTGCCGATGCAGAATGTCCACGGCCGCGACGCCCATCCCGGCGGCCCGGTCCATGACGGTTTCGATGGACACTTTCGGGTCTCTGAAATGCCAGTAGGAATAGGTGGCAATGGCGAGCTTGAGGCGCGGGCGAGCCAACGAGTCCGCCGGTGCCGCCATGGCCGGGCGCGGAAGGGCCGCAGTTCCGGCGAGTGCAGCGGTGGTGCGAATAAACTGGCGGCGGGAGAATTGGTTCTTCATGCGGATGATCGGTTTTGAGATGACAACAGTGGTTATCGCCGAGTCGGCTGAGCCGACTCAATCCTAAAGGGTCAGCCGAAATCGGGCGCCTCTCGACACTGCCCCCGAAGGCAACCGGGTTGGAGCGCGACGTTGACGTCGCTTCATCGTTCGAGAGACCGTCCGGCAATGTTTCGCCAACACCCCTCGCACGCTGAAGCGGCCTTAAGCCCGCGCGCCGGGGGCAGTGCGCGGATGCGCCCGCCGAAATCCGCGTCTCGCAAATCCCCGCATTGCCACGCGGGCCGCTCTGTGGTATTTCCCGCACCCGATCCGTGTCCGGATCCGGAGTTATGGAAAATCCAATCAACA
>JBBRWD010000136.1:0-15320 GCA_038249465.1 Limisphaerales bacterium
CACCATCCCTTGGAAATTGAGAAGCGCGCCCAGCGCACTCTCATTCCAGGCCACGACCAAGCGGCCTTCTCACGAAAGCACACCAGGACGCGCGATGGAACGCGCGTCGAGGCGAACTTCGTGAGATCTGAATTTGGTCGTACTGATAGGAATTTGCTTTCTGGACGCTCCGCGGTTCAATTCGGATGGACCCCATATCTGAAAAAGACGCTCTTCCATCCATGTTCTTCTCGCAATGTCCTGGTCGAGATGAGCCTGTAAATAATCTTGTTTTCTCCGGGAACGCCCGTTTCGATAGGGATCCATGTCTCCAAGTCTCCTGACGCTAGAATGTCGTAGGTCTTGCCGATAGCGCCAAGCCACTCCAGTTCTGCGGCAACATGCGGAGTGATACCGCTGACGTCCAGTTTGCCAGCGACGTTCACATCGCGGACGCTAAGCCTACCGAAAGTTGAGCCGCCAGAATAGGTCCAGTGCGCGAACAAAATGCCTACTCTAACAACCGGGCTCTTGACATTCGCCGTTAACTTGAGGTCGCTGTCGAACGAAACCGTGAGAGCATCGTTTGTTCGAGCGATTCTGATCGACGAGGTGCCGGCATGAGGCAGGGCTTCGTAGGTGCCACCGCCGCCGCCAGCTTCAGCGTAAAACCTGCCCGGCAGATCGACGTTCCCGTCGTAGTATCCTGCTGTGGCCACCGCGCTGCCAAGCGGATTATACAGGACGACAATAAGCCTTTGCATCGCAGAGAGGGCACCGTTGCTGTCCCAACCGATTTCAAAAGACGCATCGAAGTCAGACACCGGCTGGATGGAACGACTGAACTGAAGCGTACACCACTCGTTCGCGCCAACTTGTTTCGGCGGTATCGTGATGACCTGTAGCGAACCGCCTTGCTCCATGAAAAAGGGGTTCACAGTGTTGGTCGTTGATACGACCCAGTCGGGATGAACGACGCCGTCCTCAAAATCATCTCTGAGCACAGTAACCATCTGCGAGTGCGCAGGGAGGAGCATCGAATAGCCGATTCCGATTGTGAGCAATAGACATTTGGTTTTCATAATGATCGTGATTTGTGTTGATGTGCGATGTGCGTTGTTGTTACTGATAGGAATTTGCTTTCTGGACGCTCCGCGGTTTAGTCGATTTGAGAATCGCCCAACCGCGTGCCGCGCCTGTGCCAAAGCGGGTTGGCAATGGCGGAGATTCCCGGCGGCAGTTCGTAAATGTTCGTCTGCGTGTTGATGGGGTCATTCGGAGAAACAGGAAATGCGTTGGCCGCAATTTGCGTCCACAGGGCGAGCAACAGGCCAGCGGAAACGGTCGCTCGCGTGACTGATGTCCCGCCGACCAGCCTTCCCGATTTTCGTGCGCGTTTGGCAACGAGCAGGAGTGCCCCAGCGCCAAGCCCAAACAGCGCAAACGTGGACGGTTCAGGCACGGGCATGATTTGTCCTCGAATCTCGCCTCCGGGATAGGTTGTCGAATAGACGTTCGCGTACCAGAGTCCCGCCAAGAGGTCGTTAATCTGCGGGGTGGTCAAATTGTTGATTGCGCCAACAAATGTGTAACCGCCCGGGTCAGGCGGATTCGGCACGGCAAACGATGGTGCGCCCAAATCAAAAAGCACTGGCGCGGTAGAACCGGGGCTTGCCGGGCCGTTAATCGAGCCGGTCGTAACCGGAAAAGTCCAGAGGCCGCCGAAATTGTAGCTCAATGTCGTACCACTCAAACTCAGTGTCCCGCTGCCGGTCGCGGTGCTGTTATTGGGTGGCACTTCGTTCGCACCGTTGAGACTCACGGTGAATTGAAACGTGCCTTGCGCTTGAGCGGCAATCAGACCCGCGAGCGTCAGGAATGTGAAAAAGATTTTTTTCATAACGTGAGATGTTGAGGTTAGGGTTTGTAAATCGCCCGATAGAAGCGTTGCGAATTGTTTGTGAACGCCGTGTCCGTCAGCGTGAACGGAGCAGTATTCGTGGCGATGGAAAGCCAATTGGTCGTGCTGAGATTGGTGTTCGCTTGAATGATGTAATTCAACCCGCTGACCTGCGATACCGTGAGTTGGAATGTATTGTTGGTCACGAGCGGCGCACTCAACGTGGTTTCGGTGGTCAGCGTCAGAATCGAAGGCTCTCTTACAATGGCATCGGCGACGTGTAGCGAATCGTGCGCGGATTCCGCGTATAAACAAAGAAGGCTTGTCCAAATCCGACGGCCGGCACATTGTCCCACGCGCCATTTTGGAAGGTGTGCTTTTGGAAGCGCTGCGGCCCATTGTCGAACGTGAACACCGCGTCGCCTTCTTGCGGATTGAAGGCCATGCTGTCCCATCCCTGTTGCGGAAATGGCCCGCAGTCGATTTGCTCGCGGCGAACCACCGGCCCGGTTGTATAGTTCGTTCCGTCGAACACGATGTCCCGCCATTCAATCCAACAGCCTTCCGGCGGTGGCCAGACCAGCGGTGCGAAGTTGATGCCGCCGCAGTCGGGCGAACTGATGAGCGACAGCCCAGCAGGCAGGGCGACGCTGCCACCGTAGGAGCAGTTCCCGGAGAAAGGGACGCTAAAGCGTTTGCGAGTGGGATTGAAGATGAACGCGCCCTGGCCGGGGATCAGCGTCTCACGGGGATTCGACCAGCGCCCAGCCCGGAAGACGTTGTGGGAATAGCGGCCAGTGGTGTTGTCGAACTTGAATAGTTGTGTTCCAGGTGGGACTCGCTTAAAAAGTTCTGCGACGCTGTTGTCCGCCACAGCATCACGCCAGGTTGTCCCGCGATTGTGAAACAACGGATTCGCGATGAGTGACCAACCAGGCGAAACGGTAACGACATTGGTGTACCAGTTGACAGGGTCATTCTCGAAGACGGGATTGGCAACGGTCACTGCCGCAGAAAGCAGCGCCGCCAGCATCGTCATTGACAGAAGAACTCGTTTCATATCGCCCTCCTTTTGCGGACAGCCGTCAGCACCAATGCGCCAATTCCAACCAGCGCCCACGTCGAAGGCTCAGGTACGGGCTGGATAGCTCCAATTATTTCACCGATGGGGTTGGGGTCGCCGAAAAAGCGGGTTGGCGTCATTCCAAGGGAGATGCCCCCGGCGAGGAATTCCGTTCGCTGTTGCGGAGTGAACGCGAACATTCCAGTCCACATCGCAGACCCAGGGTCACCGTCAATGGGGGCGACGCGCTGCGCTTGGCCCAAATCCAGTATCGGCGTGGTGGACATACCGATGAGCCGGGTCTGGTCGAAGCCAGCCGAGAAATTGTTGAAGCCAATGGTGAAGCTCAACGTGTCGCCAGAAAGCCCGAACTGAGCCGTGCCTTGCCACGCGTAGTTCGGATTGAATGGCACGGCAGTCGAGCCGTCGAGGTTGGCAAAGTACTGAAGCGTGCCTTGCGCGTGCGCCGCACACACGCCCGCCAGCAGGACGAGGATTTGAGCGATGGTTTTCATATTCCAATATTCATTGTTTGATTACGGTTTGTAAATCGCGCGATAGAACCGTTCCGGATTATTGGTGAACGCTGTATCCGTAAGCGTGAATGGCGCAGTATTCGTAGCGATGGAAACCCAATTCGTTGTGCTGAGATTCGTGTTTCCTTGGATGATGTAGTTGAGGCCGCTGACCTGTGAAACCGTGAGTTGGAATGTGTTGTTCGTCACGACCGGCGCGTTCAACGTGGCTTCGCTCACAAGTACGGTCAGCACGGCGACTGCGCTGGTCACTGAGCCTGAGCTATTGCTCGCGACGGCGGTATAGCTTCCGGCGTGGTTGGTTTGGAAGCCGGTTATCGAATAGCTCGAATTCGTCGCCGCGCTGATATTGGCGCTGTTGAGTCGCCATTGATACGTCGGGTCAGGTCTGCCGACCGCGTTCGCTGTGAACGTGACGTTGTTGCCTTGATAAACAGCCTGGCTTTGCGGATGGAGCGTGAACACGGGCACGGCGGGTTGCAGCCAGTTGAGCGTGACGTTGCCCTGCGCCGTTCCGAAGCCATCGACGGCGATCGAATACGTTGTGCCTGACGTTGCAGTGAAGACGATGCGACTGGCAAATATTCCAGCCGATCCGTGGTCGCTGGCGACCAGCGTCAACCCGCTCACGGAACTGCCGGTGTACGCGGCCAAGGCATTGTCGGAGGCGCTGCCGATTGTGTCCAAAACCACGCTCCCATTCGTCGGGGCGGTCCATTTGTACCAGATGGATTTCGTCGCCGTGTTTCCCGCGTGGGTTGGCTCGCTGGTTTCACCAGTGGCCCGAACGGTCGAGCCATTCGTGCTGCCTTGTAGTCCCGAAATTGTAATCGCGGCGGCGAATGCGTCATTGGTTGGCACGGGCAAGACCAGGTAGCCCCATTGCGTCCCGAATCGGCCTGTGCCGTTAGTGTAGCTGGTGTTCGACGGCGTGGCAGCGAATTCCTGAATCGTCCACAAGTCCGTGTCGTTGCGGGGATCGACAACGGTTGCACTGTAGTCGCCCCAGCGGTTCTGCGTACCGGAAAACGTCTTCAAATAAGGTCCATCTCCCGCTCTGTAACTGGCGCTGCCGCGCATCGCGTCGCTGGGGTCGCTGAAAGCGTGAAAGTTGTAGGCGGCACTCGCGTACACATTTGAACTAAACAACGAGTATCCAAGCATGACGTCGTTAAAGCGATTCACGGCGAGGCTGGGATACGCAAGAAAGGTGACGCCTGAGGAATCGTCAACGCGTCCGCGCTGCACGATGAGGTTGCCTGCGGGGTTGATTTGCCACCATTGAATTGAACTGCGCGTCGGCGAGCCGCCCGCCGGCAGGAAAACCGTATGCGTACACCACAAGCTGCCGTTGCGGTAAACGACGTTTTGGAGTCGGGCGTCGCCGACGTTAATCCGATTGGTAATTCCCGCTTGGCGGGCAAAGTCTATGCGATTCGGTGGCTGAAAATCCCAAGCGTTGTTTGTGCTGACCACAAAATAACCGAGATTGGTGCTTAACGTTTCAGAGCCAATCGCACCGGTGATGCTGAATAAGCGCAAGCGCGTGTTGGAATTGGTTCGGACACTTTGGAGGAGGAACAGATTGGTTTGTGTGTCGTCGAGCGTCACAGCCGGAATCTCAAACCCGGCCACACCCGAGGCGTCGTTGGCGAAAGTGAGAATGCGCCCGTCATTAAAATTGCCCGCGTAAAGGTTTGTCCGGTTCAGCACATAAAATTGCGACCGGCTCAATGCGTTTCCGCTGACCGTGAACATGTTGACGGCCACGACAAACCAATTGCGGTTGTAACCGACGCTGGGATAATCCGCCCAGAGCACACCGCTACTGTCCGCACGGTAGCCGCCAAAGTCCCATGTCCCAAATGGGTCGCTAGTCCGCGACACGGCGACCAGCAGGAACGAAAACGCCGTCTGTGGTTGCGCGATGACAACGGCAATCCATCGGTGGCGAATCGGGTCGTAAATAATGCGTGGGTCAGTCAGCAGGTCGTTAAAAGACCAGATTGGCGACCAGAAGTTGGTGAGTCGCCCACCGGCGAGCGTTTGTCCGTTGAAATCCTGGATTCGGTACTCGGTGTTCAGCATCACAAACAAATAGTTCGTTCCGGCCGCGCCTTGGGTGTCCGGTGGCACGACAAAATTGAGGTCTCCTGTGGCAAGAAAGTTCGTGCGCAGAGCCGGCGTCGGATCTAATTCCGTCGTGCCGGGCGAAGGTAACGATGCGGGTTCGAGGTACTCAGCAAGATTGGTGACCACTGGCGCGGTCGTCTCCGGCTCAGTCCACGGGCCGACGACGCCCGTTCCGTTGGTGGAAGCCGGAGCGTTCGTTTCACCGAGTGTGAGCGGTGTTCCCGAACCGGTAAAATCATTCGTGCCGGTGTAGAGGTCGGCTGCGAATACTCCCGGATTAAGGATGGCAAATGCGGTTGCAATCAGCAGGCGGGTTTGCGTTTTCATTTGTTTCTGCGTTCTTTAACGCTCTTTTCCGAGAAAAGGTCAAGACAAATGTCTTATCTGCGTTTCAGGCGGTGCAAAGCATTTTGCACAGGATGCAGCGCATCCGCTTGGAATTGTCCGATAGTTTTGCTCTGGTCGTGCAAAAGCACCGAGAGGCCAAAGGTCTGAGTCGGGCGATTCTGGCGGCTGAGGCTGGACTCCATCAAACCTACATCGGGTTATTGGAACGCGCAGAACGAAGCCCGAATCTGGACACCGCTCAAGCCATTGCGAAAGCATTGGGAGTTTCACTTTCTCAGTTGATAATCGAAGCGGAAAAGGCTCAGGAACGCAAAAGCCGGGCAGACAAAACATGAACATGTTGACCTGAACGACAACCCAATTCTGATTGAAACCCAGACTGGGGTAATCCGCCCACACGCCGTTGTTGGCGTCCACGTCAATTTTGAACCTGTACCAAGCGCCGGTGGGATTATTGCCTTGTGAAACACCGATGAGCAGGGAGGACGTGTTTGCGTAATTCGGCGGCGGGTCTGCGCAAGCAGCCGCAATCCACCGCTGATTGTACGGGTCGTAAACGATGCGCGGGTCAAACGCGAAATTCAGACCACCAACGCTGCCCCAAAAATTGCTAAGAGAAACCGTGCTGTAGATGTTCGTGCCCGCACGGTCGGTGATGCGAACCTGAGTGTTGAGCATCGTGACCACATGATTCGGCCCGACCGCGCCCATCGTGTCCGGTGGAATGCGAGTGTTGTCATCGTTCAGCCCTATGAAACTGACCGCCGGATCAATTGAGGATGGTGGTTCACCCCCGCCGGGAAACGGCAATGGCCCTGGCGACGGATAGACCACTGCGTTGGTCGGAACTTCCAAATCGCTCGGAATGGTTTGCCACGGAGCAGCCTCGTCATCTGCAAGGGAGAGTTGAACGCCCAGAACACTGATGAGTATTCCAATTGCGAGCGCGGCGAATCTGGGCGTTGCCGCGTTGCTGCCGTCGAATTGCTTTAAGGTTTTCGTATTCTTGTCGGTTCTTCCGGTCGGCGGCACGATTTACCGAACTGCCGCCATAGTTTCAGGTTTTGCTGAACAAGACAAGCGCGCTGGATTCTGCTGCGAACGCACCGCCACTGTCAAGCCTGTTGTTGGGTATAGCCTACAGCCACGGCGGTTGTGTCCAAGTAAAATTTTTGGCAAGTGCGGCATGACATTGCGAAACAATTCGGGCAGCGGGTTCGGAAAGTGCGGCTGGAGCGAGAGTTGTCTCAAGAAGCTCTCGCAGCCAAAGCCGACCTTGACAGAGCTTTCCTGAGCGGCATTGAGCGCGGGGTCGAGAATCCGACGCTGTTCACAATTCAGGCCATTGCAGACGCTCTTGAAATCCGCATTGGGAATCTCATGAAGGGGATTTGAAGTTTTCTGCATCGCCAGATCGCTCCCTTCACACCTTTGCGTAAAGCTCACTGCCCTTCTCGGTGAACTCGCGGCTCTTTTCTTCCATTCCCTTTTTCAACGCCTCTTCTTCCGCGATGCCCTGTTCCGCCGCATACTTCCGCACGTCCTCTGTAATTTTCATGCTGCAAAAGTGTGGACCGCACATGGAACAGAAGTGAGCCGTTTTCGCTCCCTCTTGCGGCAGCGTTTCATCATGGAATTCTCTGGCCGTCACCGGATCGAGCGAGAGGTTAAACTGGTCTTCCCACCGGAACTCGAATCGGGCTTTCGAGAGCGCGTTACTGATAGGAAATTGCTTTCTGGACGCTCCGCGGTTTAGAACATCATCGGCGAGAACACGACCTTCGAGGATGTCATCATCCCCGCCGTCATTTTCACCGATCCCGAAGTCGCCTGGTGCGGCTTGACGGAGAACGAAGCGAAGGCCAGAGGCATCGAAATCGAGATCGCGAAGTTCCCGTGGGCCGCCTCCGGCCGCGCCATCACCTTCGACCGCACGGACGGACTCACCAAGCTCATCATTGACCCGCACACCGAGCGCGTGCTCGGCGTGGGCATCGTGGGCGTGGGCGCGGGCGAGTTGATCGCCGAGGCTGTCGTCGCCATCGAGATGGGCGCGACCGTGGAAGACCTCGCGCTCTGCGTGCATCCGCATCCGACCGTCTCCGAGACGATCATGGAAGCGGCGGAAGTCTTCTTCGGCACGAGCACGCACACTTACACGCGCAAGAAGGCGGAGTAGGAGTCCACGCTTCAGCATGAGTGGGAGTCCACGCTTCAGCGTGTAGGGCGGGGCAGCCGGACAAGCTAAAGCTTGAACTCCAACTCAAACTGAAGTTTGAACTCCAGCTTGAGTGACGTGTTGCTCTGCGCCGCCCGACTTCTCGCAGCGTCACAAGCTCCACCGGCCATCCGCAGGGCGCATCTCAGTTTTTTGAGGGGCATGGCATTCAACAAGCCCTCCGGGCTTGTGAAACTGCCCCCTCAAAACTGAGCTGCGTCCGTTTGGACTTCGACTCTGAAAGAGTTCTTGCGACGAGGCGGGAAAAACCTATGCTGCCCGCAGTCCAACTGCCCAAAGCAACGATATGTTCCTGGTCATTTCACGCCTGCTCCTGCTGTGGCTCGCCTGCGGGCTGCTGCTGCCGGCGCGCGCGGCGCAGACGTTGATCGCCACGAATGCCGTGTGGCGTTTCCTCGACACCGGCACAAACCTTGGCACCGCGTGGCGCGCGGCGGACTTCGATGACAGCGCATGGAGTTCCGGCCCGGCGCAGCTCGGCTTCGGCGATGGTGACGAAAGCACGGTCATCAATGGCGGACCGTCGAACGCGCGGTATCGCACCACTTATTTTCGCAGCCGCTTCGTCATCGCGGACCTCGGCGCGCTGACCAATTTCGCCGCGCGCCTGCTGCGCGACGACGGGGCGGTGGTGTATGTGAACGGCGTGGAGGCCTTCCGCCAGAACCTGCCGGAGGGGCCGGTCACGGCGAACAACCTCACGCTCATCGCGATGGATGCGCCGGAGGAATCCACGTTCTATCTCCAGGCGTTACCACCGGTTTTTTTCCAGACCGGTATCAACCTTATCGCGGTCGAAGTGCATCAGGCCACCGTGAGCAGCTCGGACCTGAGCTTTGCCCTGGAGCTGCTGGCGAATTCTCCGTTGGGCAATCAACTCCCCGTCGTGACGCTGGCCCGGCCCACGGCGGGCGCGACCTTCGTGACCAACGCGCCCATCACGGTGCAGGCCACGGCCTACGATCCGGACGGCGCGATTCAGACGCTGGAGATTTTGCGCGACGGCGTAGTCATCGCGAGCGTGGCAGGCAGCGCCATCACGATCACCAACTCCTTCGGCACCACGGGCACGCATACCTTCACGGCGCGCGCGACGGACCCGCAGGGCGGAGTGGTCGCGGTCACGAACGGCGTGGGTCTGCACGCGGCGGGCCAGCACCTCGTGGTGTTCCCGGATTTTCGGAGCGAGACGAATCTGATGTTTCAGAACGACGCCTTCGTGCATGGCGGACGACTGCGCTTGAATCCCATCGGCGGCGGCGTGGGCGGCGCGTTCTTTCCGGTGAAGCAGTTCATCCGCGACGGCTTTGACGTGACGTTCCAGTATGACATCCATGATCCCCTCAACACCGGCGGCGACGGCTTGGCGTTTGTCATTCAGAACAATCCGTTTCTCCGCGAGGGCGGGAGCGGTGGCGGCCTCGGCTACAGCGACATTTCCAACAGTCTCGCGGTGGAGTTCGACACCTACAACAATGCCGACGCGGCGGATCCGAACGGCAACCACATCAGCGTCCATACGCGCGGCGCGCTGCGGAACAGCCAGCAGCAGAGCAACGCGCTCGGCACCGTCACGGCCACCATTGATGGCGCGCATACGGTGCGAATTCTTTACACGCCGGGCGTGCTGAGCGTGTTCCTCGACAACCTGACGGTGCCCAAGCTGGTGGTGAACACCAACCTCGCCACGCTGTTCCCGCTCGACTTTGGCCGCGCCTGGCTGGGCTTCACGGCCTCGACCGCGTTCGCCATCGAGAGCCACGACATTCTCTCGTGGTCGGTGCTGACGCCGGAACCCATCGCGCTGCGCGTGACGAATCTTGCGCCCAACCTGATTCTCACCGCACCCGTTTCGTTGCTCGTGCGCGCCAGCGCCACGGCGAACAGCGGCAGTGTGGTGCGCGTGGAATTCTACGACGACGGCGCGTGGTTCGGCGAAACGGTGGGAGCTGGTCCGTTCCAAGCGACGTGGAACACGACCCGCACGGGCGCGCACAAAATCGTGGCCGTGGGCTACGACAGCCTGGGCAACAGCCTCAGCTCCGAACCGATCACGGTCTTCGTGCAGGCGGGCGACGCGCGCCTCACGCTGGTGCCGCCCGGCTCGGGGTGGCGCTATCTCGACACCGGCGCGGATCAAGGCGCGACGTGGCGCGAGCCGGGCTTCAACGATTCCTCCTGGCGCATCGGTCCCGCGCCACTCGGCTTCGGCGACGACGACGAAGCCACGGTCGTCAACGGCGGCCCAAGCGCGAGTCGCCATTCCACCACTTATTTCCGCCGCGAATTCTCCGTCACCACTCTCTCGCTCGTGAGCAATCTCGCCGTGCGCGTGCTGCGCGACGACGGCGCGGTCGTGCATCTCAACGGCACGGAAATCTTTCGCAGCGCCATGCCGGCGGGCGCGATCAGTTACGGCACGCTCGCGTCCCTCACGGCCAGCGGCAGTGATGAGACGACGAATTTTTACGCCTCGGCGGTGAATCCCGAACTGCTCGTGGAAGGCGTGAACACGCTCGCGGTGGAGATTCATCAGGCGGACCTCACGAGCAGCGATTTGAGTTTTGATCTGGAACTGCTGGCCAACACGCCGCTCGGCAACCAGCCGCCGCGCCTCTTCGTCAGCGGCGTGACGAACGGCCAAATGGTCGCGCCCGGCACGGTGCTGACTGTGCTCGTGACCGCAACCGACGCGGAAACTAACGTCACGAACTTGCAGGTCTTCAACAACGGCGTGCTGCTCACCAACACCGCCGCCGCGAGCGCGACCCTGATCTTCAGCAACGCGCTCGGCGGACTCCAGCGCGTTACCGCGCGCGCGACGGACGCGACGGGACTCACCGGCACGCTCGCGGCGGTGGCCTTCGCGGTGGTGCCGCCGGGCGCGGATGGATTTACCTTCACGCGCTTCGGCACGAACACGCCGGTGCTGTTGCAAAACTCCGCGGCTTACAACGGCGGGCGCGTCCGCCTCACCTCCACCGACGCGGGCGTAAACGGCTCGACCGGCGGCGCGTGGTGGACCACGCAGGCCGTGGTCACGAACGGCTTCGAGTCCATGTTCACGCTGCGCATCACCGGCCTTACGGACCAGGGCGGCGACGGCCTGGCCTTCGTCATTCTTGGGCGGGAGAGTCCGGTGGTGGGCGCGTCCGGCGGACAACTGGGCTACGGCGAAGTGGCCAACAATCTTGCCATTGAGTTCGACACTTGGACCACGGCCGGCACCACGCCCTACCGGCAGGTGAGCTTTCATTCCGGCGGCAGCGGCTTGAACGACGGCGCGGCGTCCTACTCGTTGGCCGACACCACGGCGGTGCCGCCTTTCGACGACGGCGCGGATCATGTCGCGAAGGTGATTTACCGCCCGGGCTTGCTGCAACTGTTCGTGGATAATCTCGTCACACCCGTGTTGAGCGCGCCGGTGCGTTTGGAAACCTTGCTCGACCTGCCGTTCGGCAAGGCGTGGATTGGCTTCACCGCCGCGACCGGTTTCGACACGGAGAACCACGACCTGCTCGACTGGTCCTTCGTCGCCAACCTCGCGCCGTCGGTGTCCCTCACGACCCCGGCGAACGGCTTCGTCCTCGCGACGAACAACGTGCCGCTCGAAGTCACGGCCAGCGATGCGGGCGGACGGGTGACGCGCGTGGAATTTGTGGGCGACGGCGTGTTCCTCGGCATGCGCACCAGCGCGCCCTTCACCCTCACCTGGAACGGCGTGTCGGAAGGCGCGCACACCGTCTTCGCCCGCGCGATTGACGACCAGGGCGTGACCAACCGTTCCGCCCCCGTGACGTTTGGCGTGGTCACGCCGCCCCGGCTCACGGACGCGACCCGCCTGCCGGACGGACGTTTCCAAATGACGTTCCCCACGCGCGCCGGCCTGAGCTACCAGGTGCAGTTCAGCGAGGATTTGGTGAATTGGTTCAATGCTGGCGCACCGCTCTTTGGCAACGGCCAGCCGCAGAGCTGGATTGATAACGGCCCGCCGCTCACGCCCGCGCCGCCGCCAAACACGCCGCATCGTTTCTTCAAACTCACCGTGCTGACCGCGCCGTGAGGGCAGCGATTCTGCATCCGAGAAATCAACCCGCCGCCTCAAGGCCGCACGCTAGGTCAGTAAGAGCCGGCCTGAAAATTCCGCATGGGTAGCACAGGCCACTGGCCTGTGCCGCCGGGCTACCAGCCCGGTGGAAGGGTGGGGGCGACGCAGGGCAGACAGGCATGATTTCAGCCAAGGAGGCCCACTCCTCTTCCGCTGGGCAGGTTGCCCAGCGGGACGGGCTGGTAACCCGTTCCACCTTTTCAGACGCGCTCTAAGGCATCTGCTTGATGAACTCGTCGGCGCGCTGGATGGACTTGTTCATGTCCTCAATCAGCTTGCCAATCTCGCCCTGAATGGACACCGCCTCGCCCTTGAGCGACGCGATGGCCTGCGCGTTCAGGTTGTGCTTCAGGAACAGGACGTGGTCCTTCAGCTTCACCAGCACCGGGGCCATGCTCTCCTCGGCGCGCTTGAGCGCGGTGTGCATTTCCTTGTAGCGCGTCCGGGTCTGGCGCAATTGATCGCGGCTCGTCGAGCGCATGGACGCGGTCTGGATTTCATCAATTTCCTTCTCCCATTCCTTGAACAAATCCGCCGCCACCGTCTCCATGTCGCGCACGCGCTTGCGCACGGCCTCGGCGCGCTCGGCGGAGTCGGTGTATTCGCCCTGAAGCTGGTCGTAGGCCTTTTACTGATAGGAAATTGCTTTCTGGACGCTCCGCGGTTTAGCACGCAGATTCTCAGGACCCTGTGGTTGTTTAAAAATGAAAAGCGACGATTGCTTCACGCCTGCACTCTGCCGGACGGAGGCAATTTGCTCGAAGAACTAGGAATCGCCGCTTAACCTCACCCCATAATGGCAAATCAAATACCGCCCAAGCACCCGCTCGCAGAAGTCTTCGGATTTCCGGCAGACGACATGAGCGCTGCCGCGAACCGCCACCGAACGAAGCGGCTTTGCCCGTTCAACAACAAAGTCCCAAACTGCACGAAGGACAAAGCGCAAGACCCGCTTGGTGTTTGCAGTGTGTTTCACGGAAATGAGGCCGTCATTACCTGCCCGATTCGTTTCCGGCAAGGCTGGTTGATTGCAGACGACGCTGCGGATTTCTTTTTCCCGGCCAACGCCAAGTGGACAACCCTCACCGAGGTTCGCTTGAAGGATGCAGAAGGGGGCTCGGCTGGCAACATCGACATCGTCCTCTGCGCTTACGACAAGGCCGGAAAAGTCTATGATTTTGGAGCGCTGGAAGTCCAAGCCGTTTACATTTCCGGGAACGTGCGGAATCCCTTTGCTCACTACATGGAAGCTCCGACGAAGAATGCTGGGATGGATTGGACGGTCGAAGAAAACTATCCACGACCTGATTACCTTTCTTCGTCTCGCAAGCGCCTTGCTCCGCAGTTGATTTTTAAGGGCGGCATCATCAACGCATGGGGCAAGAAAACCGCCGTTGCCCTAAACAAAAGCTTCTTCAACACATTGCCGAACTTGCCAGAAGTGCCGAAGGCGGAAGCGGACATTGCTTGGCTGATTTACGACTTGAAGCCACCAACGAACGCCGGAGCGCATTACGAATTGTTTCGCGAGCGGACGGTTTACACGCGCTTCGAGCAAGCCCTGAATCAAATCACGAAGTCGAGCCCCGGGAAGGTCGAGGATTTTTTGCGGCAGCTCCAGACGAAGGTTGATGAGAAGCTAGAAACTCCCCCGACGAATCTGACGCTAGAAAATCCATTTGGGAAATGAGCCATGTCACAAACCTATTTATTGCCAGGCTTTGAATCCGACGACCGCCAGAAGCCAGTAAACGTCGCTTCTGTTCCTCAGCGCAGCCCGTTCCGCTATCCGGGCGGCAAAACGTGGCTCGTCCCGCTCTTTCGTCGCTGGATGATGAGTTTGCCAAGCCAGCCGGCGGTTCTGGTCGAGCCGTTTGCTGGGGGCGGCATTATCAGCCTGACAGCGGCTTTCGAGCAGTTATCCGACCGCGTCGTCATGGTGGAACTCGATGAGCAAATCGCCGCCGTGTGGAAGACGATTCTCGGCGGGGACGCGGAGTGGCTTGCGAAACGCATACTCTCTTTCGAACTCACTGTTGAGTCGGCCAAGGCTGAATTTGCAAAGAGTCCGAAGTCGCACCGTGAGCTTGCATTCCAAACGGTTCTGAAAAACCGCACGGCTCACGGCGGGATTCTCGCCGATGGTGCCGGGGTCTTGAAAAATGGAGAAAACGGAAAGGGAATTCTTTCCCGCTGGTATCCCCAAACCATTGCGAAGCGGATAACGAACATTGGATTCGTCACGCAGCGCATCGAATTCGTAATGGGCGATGCCTTTGCGGAACTCACACGTTTTCGGTCTGACCGAAACGCCGTGTTCTTCATCGACCCTCCCTACACCGCTGGCGGCAAGAGCGCTGGTTCAAGGCTCTACAACCATTCGGAGGTTGACCATGACCGCCTGTTCTCGCTCTGTGAAAAACTCCGTGGCGATTTCTTGATGACCTACGACAACGCCGAAGAAGTTCGCGCGCTGGCAGAGCGGCATGGGTTCCAGACAAAACCAGTGGCAATGAAGAACACGCACCACGCCGAGATGAATGAGCTTCTGATTGCTCGTGATTTGGGCTGGGTTGAAACTGGCGGCGTTTTCCGTGAGGAGCCTACGCCCTACCGCGCAGTCTCACCGAAAGAACAGCACGAGAAGAGGCGCACAGGTCCACGCCGGAGGCTTAAGAAATGACCAACACGACTCCAGAGCGGTTCCTCGGGCCGTATCCTGATGTGATGCCAACAAATTCACCCGACTCTGTTGCCAAATGAAATTCCACACCCTCGCCACCCTACGCGACACATTGCTTCCGCAACTCCTAGATGGCTGCCTATCAATCAAAAAACTGATAGGAAATTGCTTTCTGGACGCTCCGCGGTTTAAGTCTGGATTGACGCCGACGACGGACGCGTGCTCGGCGGCGAAATTCTCTGGTAGATGATCATCAACCTGAAACGAGTGCTGTGGATCGCGGCGGGTGTCGCGATCCTATGGGTTGCCTACGCTCTGCTGACGCGCAGGG
>JBBRWD010000137.1:0-15172 GCA_038249465.1 Limisphaerales bacterium
CGCTTGGTCCCAACCCGCACGGGTAGGGCGCGTCTGTCCCCAGCGCGCCGTCGGGTTGGCCGGGAGTGGTTCGCGGCGCGCTGGGACAGACGCGCCCTACCCAGCCCGGGTGTCGTCCATCCCACTGCCTGGGCAGTAACGCCCATGAACAGACTCAGAACCATCACGCTCACCGCCCTGCTGCTGGCGCCGTTGGCTGGACTGTCAGCCGCCGACGGACTCGTTGTGTCTCCGCCAGTGCCGCGGCTCGCGGCCTCGGAGCATTACAAAGTGCGTGTGCGCCCGGCCAGCGACGGCAGCACCTGGCAGAGCGCCTTCGCTTGCTACGCGCGCAGCGATGCGCCAAGCTGCGTCTGCATTTGCACATGATCCTGGTGAAGTCCAAACCACGCGTGGCTGACCACGGGGAGGTCTTCACCCCCGCGTGGATGGGCGAGGACGAGAGCAATAATTAAGACCCTCGAAGAAATCTTTGCGCCGCAGCCATAAACAGGGAAACACCCATGCCTAAAAAGAAATCACCGAACAGCGTGCGCATCCGCAACAGCACGGCGGAATTTCTAACCTTCGCCTACCAGACCGGCGGCGACGGCGTGGAAGTGCGGGTGCAGAACGGCACGATCTGGCTGTCGCAAAAAAACATCGGGCTGCTTTTTGAGACGACACCGGAAAACGTGCTGCTGCACCTCAAGAAGATCTACGTCGAAAACGAACTGCCTGAGCCGGCAACTGCTAAAGAATTCTTAGCAGTTCAAACCGAAGGGAAACGCCAGGTTCAGCGCAGCATCCTGCATTACAACCTTGATGCGATCATCGCGGTGGGCTACCGCGTGAATTCCAAGCGCGCCACGGCCTTCCGGCAATGGGCCACGGGAGTCCTGCGGGACTACACGCTCCGGGGCTATGTGATGGACCGGAAGCGCATGGAGAACGGCGCGTTCCTCAACGAGGATTACTTCGAGCGCCTGCTGGAGGAGATCCGGGAGATCCGCCTGTCCGAGCGGCGCTTTTATCAAAAGATCGCCGACATCTATTCCACGGCGATGGATTACGACCGGGACGCGCCGATCACCCAGGCGTTCTTCGCCAAAGTGCAGAACAAGATGCATTACGCCGTTCACGGCCACACCGCCGCCGAGTTGATCGTCCGGCGCGCAGACCACACCAAGGAACGCATGGGGTTGACGACCTGGGCCAAAGCCCCCGGCGGCAAAATTCTCAAGAGCGACGTCGTGGTGGCCAAAAACTTCCTGACGGAGGCGGAACTCGCGGACCTGGGGCGCATCGTGAACGCCTACCTCGACCTGGCGGAAAGCCGCGCCAAACGCCGCGTGCCCATGACGATGGAGGCTTGGGCGACGCGGCTCGACATCTTCCTCTCGGCGGATGAGCGGAAAGTGCTGCAAGACGCCGGGCGTATCAGCGCCGAAATCGCCCGGGAGCACGCCGAGGGCGAGTTCGAGAAATACCGCGTGATCCAGGACAGACTCTTCCAAAGCGATTTCGACACCTTCTCGGCGCTGGAAAAACGTGACGAGGACAAGCGCAACGAGTAAGCCCATCGAGGAAAACCTTGCGCCGAAGCCGGAAGTCCGGCCGCGCATCTGCGCCTATTCGATTGACGACCAGGCGCACAAGGGACTTCTCAAGGTGGGGCAGACCACGCACGCCGTGAAGCAGCGCGTCGCCGAGCAGATCAAGACCGCCAACATCAAGAACTACACCATCGTTCTCAATGAGTCCGCCGAGCGCGACGACGGCACCTGATCACAGGCCCCATTCAAAAGACCTTCGCCGTCCCCCTCGGTCGTCTGCTCTACTTCGAGCGACAGTAACGCCCATGAACAGACTCACCACCATCTCGTTCTTCCCCGGCTCGCTCTCTATTTCGAGCCAGCCCTTCTTGGTGGAGCCGCCTTCCGCCGCCGGTTCAGTCCCTCGCTGGCAGCGCTTTGGCGGGTCGGTGAGCTTGACGCCCCAGAACCGGGGAATACGCTCGCCCCTGTAAACGCGTACCAAGATCGAATGACGGTTCTCCGCGAAGTGGCGGGGAAACCCTGCCTTTGGGGCGCTGGACGCATCGGGCGCCCCAGCTAAGGCGGCCGCGCGCCACGGCTGCCCGCATCCCCTCCGCTGCGAGGGGTGTCAATCTGTGGGACCCCTTTATTCAAACACTATGAACCGCCTCCTTCTCTCCACCCTAACCGTCTTTGCTTTGGCTGGCGCGGCCTGCGCCTTCGCCGACACCGCCTTCGACGCACCGGGCAATTTCAATCCCATCGTCCCCGGCTACTTCGCCGACCCGACGATCAAGCAGTCCGGCGACACGTTCTACCTCTACGCCACCACCGACGGCAACGGCGGCGGGCGCGGGCCGGCCACGGTCTGGCTCTCGAAGGATTTCGTGAACTGGGTACTCGTGCCGATGAACTGGCCCACCACGCCGCACTACTGGGCGCCTGACGTGGTAAAGCGCCCCGACGGCCGCTACTACCTTTTCTACAACCAGCCCTGCAACACCTTCGCCGGCGTCTCCGACTCGCCGCTCGGCCCGTGGACGCCAGTTACACCCGGCGACGGCTTGGTCATCAAGGACCGCCTGGTCAAGGAAGTCATCACGCTCGACACGCAGTTCTTCGAGGACAAGGACGGCACGCTCTATGGCCACTGGGGCACTTGGGGTATCTTCGCAAACAGCGGTTGCGGCTGGGGCGTGTTCAACCCGGACATGAAATCCTTCGCGCGGCTCGGCATGATTCCCAACACGCAGGCGAAGGACTTCTTCGAGGGGCCGTTCATGATCGAGCGCAACGGCGTTTACTACTTCACCTATTCCTCCGGCTCCTGCCACGACGCCAGCTACCGCGTGCAATACGCAGTCAGCGACAAGCCCGACGGCGAATTCAAGATGGGGCCGAACAACCCCATTCTCGCCACGACGCCTGACGGCAAGGTCCACGGCCCCGGCCATCACTCGATCCTCCAGCGCGGCGACGACTATTTCATCGTCTATCATCGCCACGACATTCCGGTGACGCCGAACGGAATGCACCGCCAGACTTGCGCCGACCGGCTCGTGTTCGAGAGCGACGGCGTCATCAAGAAGGTCGAGCCGACGCACGCCGGCATTGGCTACCTCGGTCCGAAAGCCCGCTCCGCGAACCTTGCCTTTGGCAAGAAAGTCACCGCCTCCTCATTCTACCGCGACATGCTGCGCAACCACGAATACAAGCCCGAATACGCCGTGGACAACAACAACGCCACGCTCTGGCGGCCCGCTGATAACGGCCCCGGCCACTGGCTCATGGTGGACCTCGGCAGCCCGCAGCGCGTCCGCCGCACTGAGGCGCAGTTTGAATACGGCACCTGGTTCTACCAGTATCTCAGCGAGTCGTCGCTCGATGGCCAGACGTGGAAGACCTTCGCCGACCGCCGCCAGAATACGCGCTGGGGCAGCCCGCTGGTGGACGATGGCGATGCCGAAGCCCGCTTCCTTCGCATCACCGTGACCGGCACCGAGTATCCCGGCCTGTTCGGCTCGCTGTGGAATTTCAAAGCCTTCGCCGACGCGCCCGCTGACCCGCTGCTCGCGACGGCGGACAAGGCCTTCGAGCAAGTCGCCGCTTCGAAACCTCGTAGCAGCCGAGGTAACGAGGCTCAAACTTCTCCGTCACGAGATCAGAGCCTCCTCACGTCGGCTGCTACTCAGCCGCTCATCCACCTCGATGTCGCCAATCTCCAACTCGGCTCGCCCACCGCCGCCTGGACCAATCAAGGCACGCTCAGCGGCGAATTCGCCAGCCGCGACTCGCGGCCAGTCGTCGGCATGGCGGCTGGACGCAAAGCCGTCCGCTTCTCTGGCAAGGAATTGCTCACCGCGTCGTTCCGCGGACCGCGCTCGCTCGCCGGCAATAGCAGCTTCACCGTCGCAGCGTGGGTGAACAACCCGGAGGTCGGCGAGAGTGAGTGCTACCTGAGTTGGGCCGGACGCGGCGGTCCGGATGCCGCCACTTCCCAGTTCGGTTACGGCACGCAACCTGAATTCGGCGCGGTGGGCCACTGGGGCTTCGCCGACATGGGCTTTCGCGGCGGAACGCCGAAGGCCGGGCAGTGGCATCATTTCGCGGTTGTCTTCGACGGCGTCATCGAGCGCCTTTACGTGGATGGCCGACTCAAGAACTCCGAAGCCAAGATGCTGCTGATGCACGAAGGCCGGCCTGTCTATGTCGGAGCGTCCGAGCCGGGCAGCGAGTATTTTGATGGCTACCTCGCTTCGCTGCGCGTCTATGGCGGCGCACTGAGCGAGGCCGAGGTGAAGAAGTTGGCGGCGGACGAGCCTTCGGCGGACGTGCTCGTCCATCTCGACTCAGCGAAGCTCAACTACGGCCCGCTCAAATCGTGGGCGAACAACGGCTCGCTCGGCGGCGCGTTCCCCGGCGGCGACAAAGCGCCGGTGGTGGAGGACGTGAACGGGCGAATCGCGGTTCGCCTTGAGTCGGGCCAATCGCTGCAACTGGCTCCTGGCGCGGAAGTGCCGCTCACCGACTTCACCCTGCTGACCAGCGTGTCCAACCCGACACTCGAAGCCGGCGAGTGTGTGCTGGAAGTCGAAGCGGCCGACGGCAGCCCCACCGAGTTGCTGACCGCGCCGCCCGCCGGGGATTGGCAGGAAGTGACGCTGGCCTATCGCGGCGGGCGCGGCACTTTGTTCCTGGACGGCAAGCCCACAACGCGCGTGGCACCCGCCGTGCCGAAGGTCGCGAAGGCCATTCGCGTCGGCGGCAGGACGCCATTCTCCGGGGCGCTGTCGCGGGTGCAGCTTTTCCGGCGCGCTCTCTCCGACGAGGAAATTCTCCAGTTGAGCGCCATGGCGAAGCAGGAGCGGAAGGCGCCTTCGCCCAGCCCGGCTGCGTTTGCACAAGCTCCCGCCGCGCTCCGCACCACGTCCGTCGCCATGACTGCCCAGCCGGCCCGCGCCGAGGCTGGCGGCGTGGAATACAACTTCGCCGAGACGACCGGCCACGCTGGTGCCAGCAGCAGCGGCTGGATTCCGAAGCCGTTCTTCCTCGACGACGGCCTTGCGCCGAACACGCGCTACGCCTACACGGTCAAGGTGCGCGACGCCTTGGGCAATGTGACTGCCGCCTCCGCGCCAGCCGAGGCGACGACCGACGCCGCGCAGTTCCATGAACTGGCGGACAAGTTCGACACTGGCCGCGACTTCCTCGCGCAAGGCACCGACGGCACGCTCTGGAGCGGCTTCCTCGGCAAAGCCGACGACAGCGCGCCGGAAGTTATCGTCAGCAAGGACGGCGTGTTGCGCCTGCAATCCAAAGGCACCGTCTGGGACGGCGGCAAGCCGCTCGGTCCCCTCCTGTTCAAGGTGGTGTCCGGCGATTTCGTGGCTGAGGCAACCGTCGCTGATTACGCCGGACTCGCGACCAGGAAAGTCCCCGGCAACAACGACGGCGGCCTGATGGTGCGTGTCCCGAAGGTGGAGGATGCCGGTCCGGGCGAAGACGTCGTGCAACTGAACTTCTTCCCCATCTGGAACCAGGGGAACATGGTTACCAGCCTGGACGGCGGGCGTTCCCAGAAAGGCAACGGTCTGGCTTGGGACGCCCATCGCCGTCTCCAAATCATCCGGCAAGGCACGCTCTTCTTCTTCCGCACCAGCGCCGACGGCCAGAAGTGGCAGGACATGCCCGGATCGCCCGTTGAGCGCCGCGACATGGCCGGTCTGCCACTGCAAGTTGGGCTCTATCACGCCAGCTATGGTGGCGACAGCAGCTTCGTCACGTTCAGCAATTTCCGGTTGACCGTCCGCAAATGATGGGAGATCTCGCACACGTCGAAATCAGGACCAGTCACATCATGAACCGCGAATCGACTCATGCATCTGATTCAGCCATTGGCCGGCTGATGCTGCCCGGCATGGCTACTGTCATGTTTGTTCTCGTGATAGGCCAAGCGCTCCGCACCCCAGTCTCGGGCGCGGAATTTCCCTCGCACCGTCTGGCGATGCATCTTCCGGCGCAGGAAGTTTCGCTGCGTTCCGAGCGGTCGGACAATCCCAGCGCGATTCTTTTCGTCAATCGCACCGGCGCGGACCTGCAACTCTTCTGGCTGGATTTCGACGGGCAGCGCCAGCCGTATGGAGCCATCGGCACCGCGGAACCCTTCCGTCGCACCACCTACGCCACGCACGCCTGGTTGGTGGCGGATGCTGCAGGCCGGTCTCTCGGCTTGTTCGTGGCCGACGAACAGGAAGGCGTGGCGGAGATTGGCTCAGGAACGAACGCGGCCGCCGCTGTGGCTGTGGATTCCCAACCAGCTAAGCCGGAGAAGCGCGAGCGTGATGTGACCTTCATCGTCACCTCGGATGTTCACTACGACGCGTTTGAGAATGAGGACCGCAACGACCGCGTGCGCGAAACGCTCCGAGCCATCAACGTCGCGACCAACCTTACCTGGCCTGACGAACTCGGCGGTGGGCCCATCGCCAGACCACGCGGCGTGCTGGTGCTGGGCGATGTGATTGACGACGGCGACCGCGTGTTTCTGGGCAAGCACCAGACGCCCCGGCAATGGTATCAGTTTGCGGCCGATTTCGGTCTCGACGGCACCGACGGCTTGCTGAACTACCCGGTGTTCGAAACGTGGGGCAACCACGACGGGCCACCTGTCGGCACGGAAAAGCTCGGCTTCAGCTTTCAGGCCCGGCTCAAGGAGCGCAACGCGCGCCGCCAGCAGAAAGGCTGGCTGACGAATCTCTCGACCAACGGGCTGCACTACTCGTGGGATTGGGACGACGTGCATTTCATCATGCTGGGGCTGTATCCCGCGGATGAGCAGAATCCGCTGCTGAAGCGCTACAGCCCCGTGTGGCACAATCCGCAGGGCGCGCTGGCGTTTCTCAAGGAGGACCTCGCGCGACACGCCGGCACCAATGGGCGGCCGGTGGTGCTGCTGAGCCATTGCGGCTTCGATACTGATTGGTGGCACACGAACGACTGGAAAGCCGCGTATGAGTCCGCGAAGCCCTACAACGTGG
Organism: Limisphaerales bacterium; assembly: GCA_038249465.1. GTDB lineage: Bacteria > Verrucomicrobiota > Verrucomicrobiia > Limisphaerales > JBBRWD01 > JBBRWD01. Next base: position 7,055 of record JBBRWD010000137.1, read on the forward strand.
TCCTCTACATGTATGGCCACACCGGGACCGGCCTCCGCAAGTGGTCGCCGGATGGCACGAGCGCGCCGTTGGATTGCGTCAACACCGGCCAGACGGAGAAGGGTTTCTTTGTCGTGCAGTTCAGCGGACCGCGGCTGCGCCTGGCGTATCGCCTCAAGCACGGCCAGCAGGAGAAGCTTCCGGATGGCAAGAGCCGCTTCGTGTGGGATGGCACCTGGGAGTGGCGGCATCTATTGGAAAAGAATCTATGACCATGAATCCTTCATCTATTGTCGGCTTGAGGCTCCTCTGCGGATGCCTTTGCCTGGGCCTGCTCACGTCCGCGGCGACTGCGGCAGAGCGTTTCAACCTGAACAACCGCGAGATCGTCGCCGAGTTCGACGCGACCGGGCTCGTGCGTTTGTCACTGCCCAAGTCGGGGCAAAGCCTCGCGCTGTCGGGCGACTCCAGTTTGCTCACCGTCAACGGCGAGAAGTTGGGCATTCCCGGCCTCAAGCAGACGAACATCAAGCGGCGCAAAGACAGCGTCACGTACACCTACACGGCCGGAGACAAGCAGCTGCAGGTCATCTACGAACTGAAGCCCGGCTGGCAGTTCGTCAGCAAGCAACTCGTGCTCACTCTGCCGCCGAACAGCACCAGCCGGGTGGATTCCATCGAGATGCTGCGCGCTGAGGTAAAGACACCCATCGCCCGCGAGTTCAAGGCCAGCAATGGCAGCGGCGCGGTCTTCCTGCGCCTTGGCGAAACCAATCCGCCGCCGAAGTTCGGCGCGTTCCTCGCGCTCCAGAATCCGTTCCTCAAGTGGGAGCGCAAAGGCGGGCAGGTTTCGATGGTGTATGCGCCGGATATGGAATGGCGCGCCAGCCATGGACCATTTGCGTCGGACCGCGTGTGCCTCGGAATTCATGCGCTCACTGGCACGGAGTTTCCCGCCCGCGCTCTGGCCGAGTGGAAATATGTGCGCGAACCGGAGGGGGCTTTCGAGGGCAAGCCCATGCTCGATCAGGCCGAATTTGATGCCGTCACCAGGTGCGTGGATGCCTTCGCGTTGTTCCGTCCCAGGAAGAGCCTCCGCGTCCATGTGCCGTGGTGTGAGAACGATTATCAGATTGATGTCGCCACGCCGGCTGGCCGCACCGAGTGGAAACACATTCTCGATCAATGCGCCGCCGTTGGAGTCGAGCACACGCTCTTCACGCCGGCCAACAGCGCCGTGGCGCCGCTCAAGGACAACGCCGACGCGTGGGGCTGGGAGAACTGTCTCTGGCTGGGACTCGGCCAGAAGATTCGCAGGGGCGAGTGGAACATTGCGAAGGATCCCATTCCGCCGTCCATCCAGGAAATGCTCGACTACGCGAAGGCGAAGAAGGTGAAGCTCGTCGCCTATGCCTATCCGACCCTCGGCTGGAAGCAGAACCCGGAGTGGACCGCGTGGTGCAGCAACAAGACCGGCGGCTATATCGGCGTTGATACCGGCGTGCGCAGCTTTCAGGATTGGTTCGTGGACCAGTTGGTCGCGTTCCAGAAACGCACCGGCATCAGCGGCTACAGCTTTGACCACTGGTGGATTGCCTACGAACCGACGAAGGACGGCAAGAATCCCACGAGCAAATACGCGCAATGGTCCGGCTGCCGACGCATCCTCGAAGAACTGCGCCGCCGCATTCCCGACGTGGTCATCGATGGCCGCCAGCAATACCAGTGGTTCGGCGCGTGGACGTGGCTCGGCGGATCCTATCCGCACCCGACCACGAACGATGAGCAACCCGGCAGCTTCGAGAATTTCCCCGATCTGCACTTCAGCCGCGTCTCGGGGGATCGCCAGCGCTGGGCCACGTGGTATTTCCATAACGAGCAGTTTACCCCGTGGGAACTCGTGCCCGGCTACATGACGCACCAGACGCCGCGCGGTGACGCGAAGGGCCACACCGTTCGCGACCGTCCGTTCCATACGCGCGACTGGGACTATCTTGGGTGGCGTTACTCGGTCATGAGTTCCATCGGCACGGCACCGTTCAATCATGTGGTGGACCTGCTGCCCGCGCGCGATGAAACCGAGCGCCAACACTTCCGTCCGGAAGACCAGCGCTGGCTCCGGGATTGGATGGACTGGACCGACCAGCACCGAGCCACGCTAAAGAACTTGCGGCCCATCATTGGCCCGCCCGCGTTGGGCCGCGTGGACGGCACCGCCGCCATCGTCGGCGACCGCGGCTTTGTGTTCCTCTTCAACCCGAACTACCGCGAGTTGAACGCGGAGTTCCGCCTCGACGCGAGCATTGGGCTGACGAAGGGCAGAGAATTCCTGCTGCGCGAACTCTACCCACGCGAAGGCCGGTTGCTCGGCAAACCCGGGACGGGCGTGTGGCGCTACGGTGACAATGTCAGCCTGCCTATCAAAGGTCCGGAGGCGCTGGTGGTTGAGATCGTGCCGGCGGATGAGGTGAAGCGCCCGGCGCTGCTCAACGCGACGGGCAAGGTCGCAATCGAGCGCGAGCATTCCATCAAGAAAACGCCGCAGCTCGTTCTCACCGACGTCACCGGCGAGCCGGGCAAGGCGTGTGATTTGATGGTGCTGCTTCCGCAAACGCGCTGGATTCGGGAGGCCGTACCAGCATTCAGCATCAACGGATGTGAGTTCAGTCTCGTTGGCAAACTTGGCGAAGCCGTCACGCTGCGGGTGAAATTCGCCGGCCCTCGCTTCGACCATTGCCAGCAGGTCGGCGCCTACGACCGCGACTTCTCGAACACGGTCTTCCGCGCTGAGTTCACCGTGCCGCAGCGCGTGTTCACGCAACTGGCCGAGCGCCGCAAAGCCTGGCCGGTTCCTTACACCGAGGAGGAATTGCTAGCGACCTGGCGCGGATCCGATCGCCTCCTGTTGTTCATTCAAATCGCCGATCCCGATGACAAATGGACCGTGGGCCTGAAACTCAACGGCCAACCGGTCGAGGTGAAGAAAGCCGACAGCGACGTCTTCCCGCTGGGCCGCGAGCGCACCTTCACCGGCTTCTACGCCGACGTTTCGAGTCTCAAGGCCGACACGCGCTATGAAGTTGAGGTGTCCTTGCCAGAGGGACTCCAGCCCGGCCAATTCCAGGGCTTGTTCTTTGAGAACGTCGAGACAGAGTTCACCACCGACCTCGTTCAGTAACGACTCAATCCCTGCATCATGAAGTCCACCTATCGCTATCCCATCTTCGTTGTGGCGGCCGTGCTGTGTGCCAATTCCGTTGCGCCCACAGTCTCGGCCGCGGTCCTCGATAAACAGGCCCAGCTCGACGCCCAGACCTTCTGGGACAACCGTGACTGGGATTGGTACAAGGCCAACATCCCGTTCTTCGAGTGCCCGGATGCCGACATTACCACGACCTACTACTACCGCTGGGAGCTGACGACCAAGCACGTCACCTACGGCTCGCCAACCAGCGGCTATTCCTACACCGAGTTCATTGACCGGCCGTTCTGGTCGGGCGCGTACGGCGCCATCAGTTGTCCGGCGGGGCACCAGCTTTACGAGGTGCGCTGGCTGCGCGATCCGCGTTACGCGCAGGACTACAGCCGCTACTGGCTGCGCACGCCGGGAGCCCAGCCGCGGAACTACAGCACCTGGCTGGCGGACTCCGTGTGGGCGGTCAATCAGGTGCATCACGACGACGCCTTCACCAAAAACCTGCTCGGCGATCTCATCAAGAACTACGAAGGCTGGGAGAAGCGCCAGTTCGTCTCCGACGCCGGGATGTTCTGGCAGATCGGCCACGACGACGGCATGGAGTTCAACATCGCGAGCCGTCAGACGCGCGACATCTTGCGCGGCGCACCCAGCTACCGACCGTCCTTCAACGCCTACATGTGGGCCGATGCTCAAGCCATCGCTCGCATCGCCGATCTCGCCGAAGACAAGGCGAACGCCGACAAGTTCCGCGCCAAGGCGGACGACTTGAAGGCGAAGCTCCAAACCATGCTTTGGGATCCGAAGCGCGAGTTCTTCCTCATCCGGTTCAAGAACAACGAGGCCAACGAGAAGGATTACCCCGGCAAGCCGATCAAGGCCGGCACGCTGATTTACGAGGATGGTCCGTTCGCCAGCAGCCCGGAAGGGCGCGAGTTGATTGGCTACGTGCCGTGGCAATTCAACCTGCCTGACCCCGGCTTCGAGTCGGCGTGGAAGTTTCTCATGGACACGAACTACTTCCTCGCGCCCTTCGGACCCAGTTTCGCCGGGCGCAACGACCCGATGTTTCTGCTGAAGAAATCGTGCTGCTGGTGGAGCGGGCAATCCTGGCCGTTTGCCACCACGCAGACGCTCAAGGCGATGGCCAACCTGCTCCAGAACTATCGTCAGGGTGTCATCAGCCGCGCCGACTATTTCCGCCTGCTGCGCATCTACGCGCTGACGCATCGCAAGGATGGCAAGCCATACATCGCCGAGGCCGCCCACCCGGACACCGGCTCTTGGGAAGGCCACGACGGCTACAACCACAGCGAGCACTACTTCCACAGCGGCTTCAACGACCTCATTATCACCGGCCTCGTCGGCGTGAAGCCGCGCGCCGATGACGTGCTGGAAATAGACCCGCTCGCGCCGGCGGATTGGCCGTGGTTCGCGCTCGACGACCTATCGTATCGCGGGCACCGCGTCAGCGTGGTGTGGGACAAGGACGGCACGCGCTACGGCCAGGGGAAGGGACTTCGCCTGCTCGTGGACGGCAAACAAGTGGCATCGTCGGACAAGCTCGGTGTGCTTACCGCCAAGCTCCCCGCCAGCGCGCCCGAGCCAGCCACTAAGCCGACGGTGAACTATCTCGTGAACAACGACGGCGATTACTTCCCGCAGGTGAAAGCGTCCTTCACCAACGAGCGGACGCCTTTGTCCAAGCTCAACGACGGCAACTACTGGTATCATCTCCACCCGCCGAACCGCTGGACCACCGAAGGCTCGCCCAACGCCACCGATTCGCTGGAAGTGGACCTCGGCGTCCAGCGCCCGCTCGACAAAGTGAAGCTCTACTTCCTCGATGACGGCGAGAAGGTCGTCGCTCCGGAGAGCTTCGCAGTGGAGTATTGGAACGGGCAGGCTTGGGCCGCCGTGCCGAAGCAAACACACGCTCCGACGCAGCCCATCGGCCATCGCGCGAACGTCGTGAGTTTCCCGACGCTTGGCATCCAAAAGCTCCGCGTCGTCTTCACTCACGGCAAAGGCGGACGCACTGGGCTGACTGAGTTGGAGGCTTGGGGCGAACTAGCCGGCGCGTTCCAGATCGCACCGCCGCCGGGCGGCAACCTTGCCTTGAACCTGCGCGGCGAAGGTCTTCCGAAAGCGAACGCTTCGTTCCACGACGTCTTCGGCGGCCTTCCGCGTTTGGCTAACGATGGCAAGACGGTGTATCGCCCCAATCCCATCAACCGTTGGACTTCGTATGGCTCGCCCAACGCGACTGACTGGCTGGAAGTGGACTTCGGCGAACCCAAGGAAGTGAGCCGCCTGGAACTATGCCTCTACGACGATCGCGGCGGCGTGCAACCGCCCGCTTCCTACACCGTGCAGTCGTGGACCGGTTCCGAGTGGCAGGAAGTGCCAGACCAGACCAAGACGCCGGCAAAACCAGTCGGCAGCGCGGTGAACACGGTCGCCTTCCCCAAGCTGACCACCACTAAGTTCCGCGTGGTCTTCACTCATCAGGACAAAGCCCGCAGTGGCGTGACCGAGATTCTGGCGTGGAAGGAATGATGCGCCGAAGGCCACAGGAATGGCGTTCTGTCTTGAACTCATGGGTGCGAAATCTTCCTTTCTCCGCAGCTTCCACTGGTTGCTGCTGGGCGGCTGTCTTGCGCTCTCCCACGCATCGCCTTTGCCCACCGCAGCGGATTCGCCGCCACGGGACTTTACGCTGGTGATCGTCTCCGACATTCATCTCGGCGCGGAAAACCTGAAGGCCAAGGAGCCTTTCACGAAGACCGACTTCGAGAACGTCTTCCGCAAGCCCGATGGCTCCGGCGCTGGCTCATGCTACGGACCGACGGCGAACATGCAGATGATCCGCGAACTGTTCCGCAATTGCATCGCCGCCAGCCAGATTCTCCGCCCCGACGCGCAGCTTCGCGGCGAGTTCCGGCAGGAGTTCCGGCTGAAGAAAGGCTGCCTCGAAATCATCGTAAAGGGGTCGTAAAGGGGTCGGTTCTTGATATTGATTTTGCTGAAGAACCCCCCGGTTTTGGCCGAGCGGAGCGATCGGGTTCAAAGTGTCGAAAATTCTTACGCGCTTGCTTCGTCTCTACGCGACTTTCGTGATAAGGTTGGAGTGATTTGGTGGTGCTTTTCGTTGTCGATTTTTGACCAAAAGGGTTCTTCAGCAGAATCGATATTGCCCACTGAGTTGGCGCGGGGGACTCTCCCGTCATGGAGCGCAAGCTGCGAGTCAAGTTTCCCGGCGCGATTTACCATGTCATGAATCGCGGGGACCGGCGGAAGGCGATCTTCCACGATGACCGGGACCGGGATCTGTTCCTCGCCACGCTGGCCGAGACGCCACGCTTCGCTTGATTTGAAATCGCGGATTGCAGATTGCAAATTTCTCCCGAGGGCACCTGCACGGCGCGGATCAACCGCCTGCCTGTGCGTGCCGCACGCAGACCGGGCGGCGCAAGCTGTTTGGAACCCTTTTGGGCCTCAAGCCGTCGGGAGTCTGCTCGCGAGAATCGGGCCGTGGTCGCGCTTGGCATGGAGCACGGCAAAGACAACCGGCTGGTCGCCGATCACTTGATAGAAGACGCCATGAGGAAAACGCCGCAGATTGGCCCGGCGCCAGTTGCCAAACCGGATGTTGTAGCGGAAGGGATTCCCGGCGATGATGCCGATAACGCGCTTCACCTCCTCCACGAAATGGGCCCCAAGTCCGGGTTGCTGGGCGTCATACCAGCGCGCCTCGCGCTCGATGTCCGCTTTAGCGAGCGGATGCCTTCTGGGCGCGTTCATGTACGAGTTGGCGCTTCAGGTCGTCGAAGTAGCCCGGCTCAAACGGAACCGCCATGGCAGGATTGGCGGAGAATTCCGCAAGGCGGCGGTCCAATTCGGCCATCAACTCCGGCGTCTCCTGCCAGTCGTCGTCGGCAGTGGCAGGGGCAGAGGCATGCGAGGCCAGAAAACCATTGAACCATTCGGCCAGCCGAACCACTTCGCTGGGCTGCAACCGTTGAATCTGCTGCTCAATTTGCTCGACGCTCATGGGGAGAATCTAGCAGTCGAAACCGTGTTTACGACCAAAAAGTAGCCGTTGTCAGTCCCAAATGCACGGTCCCCTGCTTGGGCAGGCTTCCACGCATGGCGCGAAAGCTACGCATTGAGTATCCGGGCGCGATTTACCCCGTGAGATAGAGGACAGTTCTCTCCGAACTGCCTCCCGCACGATTAACCGTCACCGCGTTAGATTGCCTCGCTCCGAATTATCTCACGGGGTGAACCACGTCATGAACCGCGGCGATCGGCGGGAAGCGATCTTCCAGGATGACCGGGATCGGGAATTGTTTGTCGCCACGCTGGTCGAGGCACCACGCTTCGCTTGATTTCAAATCGCGGATTGCAGATTTCTCGCGAGGGCACCTGCACGGCGCGGTTCAACCGGCGGCAGTTGGAAAGTGCGAAGGACGAATTTCGAGCTCCGAAGAAGAGCGGAGTGGCACGCCTGGCTGATCAGGATTAGCGAATACGTGCTTCTGAATCCGGTGTCTGCCTGTGCCGCACGGCAGACAGGCGGGCGAAGTGGCTGCGCCCTGGTGCTGAAGCGAGGAGGCCAGGCCGACGCACGCATTCGCAACCTCACCTTCGAGAATCTCACGCACGCTGGGGAGCCCGTGAGCGGCCCGGAGCTCTTCAAGACGAACGAGTTCGTTGACGGGCTTATCTTTGCACCAAACGCCGTTGCCAAGACGTGAATGCGGCAACAAACTTGATCAGACAGCACCAACCATGAAATCCAACCTCCTCCGTCTCACGCGGCTGCCCATCGCACTGTTTGCGTGCGCCGCAGCGATCCAGGCTGCCGAAATCACTGTCATTGCGCCCGATTCGCCCATGCTCCGTTTCGCCCTCGGCAAGCTCGAATCCGCTCTCCAACA
>JBBRWD010000138.1:0-14628 GCA_038249465.1 Limisphaerales bacterium
CTGAACGTGCGAGTCCAAGCCGGAAAGGAAAACCCGAAAAAGATCTGTTGAGAAAAAAACAGGAAACAAAAACCAGCCCGACGCCTCACCCCAGCCTTGACACTACTCATAGCAGGGCGCGTCTGTCCCCAGCGCGCCGTCGGGTTGGCCGGGAGTGGTTCGCGGCGCGCTGGGACAGACGCGCCCTACCCAGTCCGGGCGTCGTCCATTCCACTGCCGGAGTAGTATCCGCGTCCATCTGCGGTTTTAAGGATTGTCGGTGCGTCGGCGGGTCAGGCGGTCGCCGCAGAGCAAACGCGGCGCCCCAGGATCCGCTACTCGACATCCGCCGCCGCGCGCAAGTTGACCAGCCACACGGTCGGAGTCTTCGCTTCCAGCGCCAGCACGGGTTCGCGTCCGTCGAACCGGTCGCGGCGGATGGAGGCAAGGTCGTGCTGCGCGTCCACGGCGAAGACTTCGCAGCGCGTCGGCCCCTCCCACGGCAGGCCGCGTAGCGTCAGCGCCAGCGGGGTGGCTGAAGGCTGAAACTGACTCACGAGCACGGCGGCGCGCGTGCGCTGCGGATTCACTCCGGCCGCGACGGCGAATTGGTTTTCCTTTGCCCCAGACACGGTGGCGCGCACCGGCGTGTCGAGCAGCCGCCGGAACGCCTTGAAGCCATAAAAGGTTTTCTTCGGCACGCCATTGATGGTGAACAGACCGAAGCCCTGGATCTCGCCGGTGTAGAAATTTGCAGCATCAAGCGGCGCATCCTGGAGGAGCAGGAGTCCGCAGGTCGCGAAGGCTGCGCCGGCCGGGCCGCCCATCTCCTCGTGCCACTTTTCGCGCGCCGCGCCCTGACCGTCCTTGAGCAGGGGATGCCAATCGTCATGCGGCAGGTAGTTCCATTCATTGAGATGGCTCTCCGTCTTTTGGAAGCCGTGGGAATCCAGCAGCGCCCGCATGGCGGTGGCGCGGCGCGGCAAATCCCACGGGTCGGCGGTGTAACGATGCCACGAAAGAAAATCGAGCGGCACGCCACGCTGCTGACAGCGCGCGAGAAAGTTCGTCAGGAACCGCGTGGGTTGGAAGACGCCGTTCTTGAAATCGCCGGTGCCGCCGACCGCCGGACCGCCGACCTTCACCTCCGGGATGCGCGTTTTGATGGCGCGGGCGGTGATTTCGTAGAGCCGCAGAAACTCCTCCTCGGTGCCGGTCCACATGGCGGGACCGATGTCCGGTTCGTTCCAGATTTCCCAATAGGGAATGCCGTGGCGGAAGCCATCGGCCCAGCCCTCGTTGTAGTGCCGGATGATGCCGAGGCAGATGGCGGCCCACTTTTCCGGATCGGGCGGCGGATTGACGCGATACTTGCGCGGCGTGTGCTCGATGCTTTCGCCGAGGCGATAAACAATGCGCGAGCCGACATTGGTGATGGCGCGGATGTAGTCATCGGTGGCGCGAAAATCGTAGCTGGCCGCCTGCGTGGGATCATTGCGGAAATCGCGGAAGAGAGTGCTGATGTCCACCGCGTCGGCATTCACCCAGACAACGTCGTGCAAGCGGGTAAGCGGAATGCCCAGTTCGCGATGATAGGCCGACAGATCCACCACGCCGCGATAGCAGAGCGGTCCCAGGTTGACGCCGTGCAGAGGACGAACCAGGCCGTTGGTGCGCGAGAAATCCACCGTCACCACGGTCGCGTCGCCACCCAGCACCGGAAAAGGAGCCATCAGCAAAAGGAGAAGAAACGCCGGAAGTCGAAAGCTTGTGATGCGCCGCACGGAGTTCATGCCGCAGCATTGGTGAGGGCCAGGCCGGCAGGCAAGGCAAAGCTGCCGGCGGAGCAAGACTGCGCTTTTCTTCCGCCGGGCTTGGTGATAGCTCTCGCGGCCAATGAATCACCGCTTGCTCAGAGTCGCACTGGCGTGGCTTGCGTGCGCCGGAATGGTCGCCGCGCAGGAAGTCCGCCTCACACTCACGCCCGCCATGCTTCAGAGCCGTTCGCCGCTGGCTGATTTTTCCGGTCTGGTGGATGAGCAGGACATCGCGCCGGAAGCCACGACGACCGCACCCAAGCACGGCTGGACGGTGCCATCGCAGCATTGGAAGGAGTTCCCGTTTGCCGCCACGCTGGACCTTGGCCAGCCGCGCAATCTCTCCGCGCTCTGGTTCTTCGACACCAACGGCAAGGGAGACTGGACGCTGGCCATCGGCGAACCTGGCACATGGCAGGTCATCGCGACCAATGATTGCGATTCGTATCTGCGCTGGACGCGGCTGCCCTTGGAAGTGACGACGCGTCATCTGCGCATCGAACTGCTCTCGCCGGGGGCGAACTTCGCAGAGATGGCGCTGTTTGAATTCACGCCCGAAGCTCACCGCGCCTTGGTGGAGCAGCGCGCAGCCGAAGCAACGACGCGCGCCGAACGCGACGCCGCTCTCTCCGCTGCGCGAGCGGAGGCGGACCAGCGTCCGTCGATCGATCTGCCGCCCTTCGGCCGTGTGCAACTGGTGGATGAAGTGAACTGCGGTCTCGCGGAACCCGGGCATCAATTCCGCGAAAGCCCGGCCGGGATGAGCCGCATCGAGCCGATTCTCGGTCAACCGTGCCGCGTGCTTTCGCCGACCGATGGCGAAGGCAGCTACGTCGCGTTCCGCCTCGGCAAATGGAAATTGCTCAAGCCTGGCGCGGCCTACGTGCTCGCCGTTGATTACCCGGAAGACCAGCCGCGCAGCGTGTTGGTGATGAACGGCGGCAATGAATCCTCGCGCGGCTTTCACACTGGCACCACGCTCGGCGATGCGCTGCACGCGAAATACGTGAACGGGAATCCCGAGTCACTGCGCGTGCCCCTCTCCGGCCGTTATGAAACGTGGACGCTGTATTTCAACCTGCATGATCGCTTTCCCGATCTCGCGTTCATCCGTGGAGCCAAGGAACGCAAGCTGACCGCGGAGGACGGATTCGATGTGGTCATCGCGCAGTTTCCCAAACGCGACGATCCGACCTCGCGCGGCGCGGCGGTCGCACGCATCCGCCTGTTCGAGGTGGCCGACGAGAAAGCGCTCGCGCAACCGCTGCGCCTGCCACCGGCGCCCCTGCCGCATCGGCAGATTTTCTGGCGCGAAGAAATGGCGGACGGCGTCATCGAAGGTGAAAAGGAAACCGAGCGCGGCGTGAAGAACCGGCTCGACTGGTATCGCCACAAGGCGAACCAGATGCGGTTTCTCGGTCTCAACACCTACAGCAAGGATCTGCTCGAATTCGGCGCGTGCCAGCATTGGGATCCGTCGCCCCATGGCGGCAACGCCTGGGTTCATTTCGCCGGGAGCAAGAAGGATCTCTGGGCGCAGATTGTCGCGCTCATGGGCGGGCAAGGCTTCGGCGTGCTGCCGTACTACGAATACGCCGGCAGCAAGGGCGACCGCGGTCTTGGTTACCAGCGTCGGTGCAAACCGCTCACCCGCGACGATGCCTACACGCACATTGCGTGGGTCGAGAGCTCGAATGCCGATGTCACCGATCCCGACACCATCGCGGATTTCCAGAAGATGCTCGATTTGACCGTGGTTCGGTTGAAGGCCACGGCGCGCTTTGAGGGCATCTGGCTGCGGCCACGCTCGCAATTTCCGATGAGCTTCGCCGACTCAACGCGCACCCGCTTCGCCCATGAAGCAAACGGCGGCAAGACGGTGGCCCGCGCAGAACTCATCGCCGACAAGAATCTGTTGCAGCGCTACGAGAGCTGGTGGTTTGGCAAACGGCGCGAGTTTCTCCTGGCGATGCGCGATTACCTTCGCACGAACGGCCTGCCGGAAGCCGCGGTGCTGTTCACCGCCGAAGCCGGCGAGCCGGGCACGCCTTTTCCAACGTGGGAAAAGCGCGTCGTGACAGACGACGTGGAAGCGTGGAAACGCATCGTGGCCGCGCCGGACCAAATCGTGGACAAAAAATCCATCGTGCCGATCAACGTCGAGCGCGTGGCGAACGACGGGCTGTATCTTGAAGCGCTGCTTGCGCCGCCGCTGAACTGGGGCAACTGGGAAATTCACCACGCCAATCCGCCCGCCGATCCGGCGCGCTACCGAGACACGCCAGGCGTCCTGATGACGCACTGTTTCAATCGCCGCTACACGGTGGCGTCGGCGGCGACCTTCGATGCGTTTCGCGGCCCATCGGGACTCGCGCTGATGCGGCACTATTCGCTCAATGAAAACATGATGTTCGACACCAAGGACGCGGAGAAGCTCGGCTATTTCGTGGCCGACATCGAGCGCGCAGGCCCGGCTTGCATGATGGCCGAGGCGTTCGCGGTGGCGAATGGTGATCCGACGATGCTGGGCTACCTGCTCGGAGCAAACTTTGGCCGCGGCTTCCCGCAATACGTGCGCGAGTTCAACGCAAACTTCCTCGCGCTGCCCGCGCTGCCCAGCACACGCCTCGCCGGGGCGTGCGATGACAAAGAGATCGTGGTGCGCCTCATCCGCTCGCCGCAGCACGGCGCGTGGCTGGCGGTGGTGAATACCGGATACGCGAGCAAGCGCGGCGCGAAGATTCGCCTGCCCGAGAAGGGCGCGGCGCGCGATGCGGTCAGCGACGCACTTTTGCCGGCGAAGGACGGAACGCTGGATCTGTCACTCCGGCCATTTGAGTTGCGCGCCATTCGTCTCGGGTCGGCAAAGTTGTGAAGCGCGGGACAACCCTCTTGAGGCCGTCTCGCACGCCATGAGCAATCCGAAACCAAAACAGAAATCCCAATGGTGGCAGGTTGCACTGGTCATTCCTCTTGCGCCGGTGTTTCTTGTCGTCGTGGTGCTCTGGCTCGTGTTCTTCGTGATCTCGACCGTTTGTCTGCACGTCGCCATTTGGTCTTGGTGGTGCATTCGCGGACGCGACATCCTGTTCGTGTATTCCGACAGCCCTATTTGGCACGACTACATCGAGCAGCATGTCTTGCCTCACCTCGGGGAGCGCGCTGTGGTTCTCAATTGGTCACAGCGCAGGGGCCGGCGACTCTCGCTGGCGCGGATGGCGGTTCACCACTTCGGCGGATGGCGAGCTTTCAATCCGCTCGCGGTGGTCTTTCGTCCGTTTCGCCGCACTCGTACGTTTCGATTTTGGCAGCCGTTCAGAGATTTTAAGCACGGACACCCAGAGGCACTCCAACGGATGGAGAGCGAGTTCTTTGGGTTGATTGGAGTTCAGAAACATGACCCGTCGGCCTAACCCGGGCCGTCGACCAGCAACGGCTGGTAGCTGCGTGAGATCATCCGCGTCACAAAGCCTGGTTGCCGCGCACGAAGTGCATGCCCCAGCGATTCAGACTCTGGTTCTCGAGGCCGATTTCGCCGTCGCCGCCGGTGAAGGTGAGGTGCTGGCTCTGAGATCCGGAGGAGACGTTTCGCTCTTCGATTCGGAACCATAGCCCGTCAGCCTTCGTTTCCCCAGTGCCCCTCATCCACTGAAGAGGCCAGATGCTCCCCGCTTTCGGGGATGGCCTCCGCAGGCAAATCAGTTAATCTCGAACCCATACGATATGAATACTCGCCTCTGCACGCTCGTGACGTTGTTGACTTCCACCCTGCTGGCCGCCGCCGCGCCAAACCCGGACTATTATTCGGTCCGTGATTTCGGCGCCAAAGGCGATGGCCAGACGGACGACACCGCCGCCTTCCAGAAGGCGCTGGATGCGGCCGGGGCCGCAGGCGGGGGCGTGGTGTATGCGCCGCGCGGCAATTACTTCTTTGCCGGTCATCTCAATGTGCCCGGGGCGGTGACATTGAAAGGCGTCTGGGAATCGGTCCCTTCACACGTCGGCATTCGCAATCCGGGCGCGCCCAAGCCGACGGATGACGGCACGACTTTTCTGGTCACGGAGAACCAGGGCAAGGAGGATGGCCCGGCATTCCTCACGCTGAACAACAACAGCACGCTGAAGGGGGTCGTCATCTACTATCCGCAGCAGGATCCCAACGAGGAGCCGAAACCGTATCCGTATGCGATTGCCATGCGCGGCAAGAATCCCGCCGTGCTCGCGGTTGAACTGCTCAATCCTTACAACGGAATCGACGCCGCCCACAACGAACGCCACCTCATTCGCGATGTCTCCGGCCAGCCCCTCCGGCGCGGCATCTATGTGGACGACATCTACGACATCGGCCGCATTGAAAACGTCCACTTCAATCCCTGGTGGAGCATGAAACCAAAACTGTTCAAGTGGCAGCAGGAGCATGGCGAGGCGTTCATCATTGGCCGCAGTGACTGGCAATATGTCTTCAACACCTTCTGCTTCGGCTACAACATCGGCTACAAGTTCATCAAAACTCGCGCCGGGGTGTGCAATGGGAACTTCGTGGGCATTGGGGCCGACGACTGCTACACCGCCCTGTTCGTCGAGAACTCAGCGCCGTTCGGCCTGCTCATCTCGAACGGCGAGTTTGTTTCCTTCCACGGCCCCGACCCCACGATGGTCGAAGTGGGCACCAACCACACCGGGAGCGTGCGCTTTGTGAACTGCGCCTTCTGGGGGCCGTGCAACCAGATCGCCAAAATCGCCGGGCGGGGGACGGTGGGCTTCAGCGATTGCACCTTTGTGCAATGGGACCAGAAAAAGGAGGGTCGCCACGCGATTCAGGCGCAGAGCGGAACCGTGCTGGTGCGCGGCTGCGAGTTCCGGGAGGACAAGCCGCAGGTGGAACTGGGTGAAGCTGTCCGGCGAGCCGTCATTGCCGACAACATCTTCACCGGCAAACCGCGCGTCACCAACCGGAGCAAGATCCCCCTGACGCTCGACCGTAATGCCGCCGACCAGTAACAGGATGCCGCGCTGTCTGACTCTCTGCCCATCCTGTCTCCTGTCCAAGAGAACAGGGCCTGAAGTGCTATCGAAGAAAGCGACGCCGCCAACACACATTATGGCAACCATTGCATCGCCTCGGCGAAAAGAGCCGACCCAGAGTAAGTGCGCACCGTTTCCACGCCGATGTTCAATTTGGCGGCGATTTCCTTGTAGATGAATCCGGTGGATTACAGACAGGCTCTGCGGCGCAGAAGCGCAGACGCACCCCGGATGCGTTACTCCGCCGGTCCGGTCACTTCTTCCCGAGCGAACTCGCCAGCGTGAAGATGGGCAGCAACAAACCGAGCGCCAGAAAGCCGATGCCCGCCGCCACGGCGCAAAGAATCAGAGGCTCGATCAGGCGCACGGCGGTATCGACCTGGCGGTTGGTGCGGCGTTCGACGGTGTCGGCGATTTGCAGCAGCACCTTTTCCAGTTTGTTGGATTCCTCGGCCACCGCAATCATGGCGATGATCTGCTCCGGGAACAGTCCGCCCGCAGCCAGCGGACCGGAGAGCGCCTTGCCGTCGCGCACGCTTTCTGCCGCCAGCGCGATGTGTTCGCCGAGGAGCTTCGAGCCGGTGGCGTCCTTGCTGATCTTGAGCGCCTGCAGCATCGGCACGCCGTTGGCCAGCATGGTGCCGAGGATGCGGCAGAAGCGCGTGATGGCCAGCATGCGGAGGGCGGTGCCGGCCACGGGAATTTTCAGGCGCCACTTCTCCAGGAGCCGGCGGTTGGATTCGCTGGCCATGCTGGCCCACAACAGCGCGATGCCTCCCGCCAGCGCGAGCGCCACAAGATACCAATACTGGCGCAACACAATGCTCGCGCCGAAGAGAATCTCCGTGGGCAGCGGCTTCTTCACGCCCGCCAGCAGCGGCTCGAACTTCGGCACAAAGAAAATCAGCGCGCCCACCATCACGCTCACGCCCAGCGCGGTCAGCAGCGCGGGATAAATCATCGCGCCGAGCACCTTGCTGCGGAGTTCATCGAGGCGTTCGAGGAAGTCCGAGAGGCTGCGCAGCACCTGTTCAAGAAAGTCGGCGCGTTCGCCGGCCTGCACCATGGCCGTATGCAGAATCGGGAAGACCTCGGGGAATTCGCGCATCGCCTCGGTGAGCGATTTGCCGTCGGCCACCGCGCCGCGCACGTCTTTGAGCACTCCCCGGAGCTTGGGATTGGGGGTGGACTTGATGAGCGAATCCAGCGAACGCAGCAGCGGCACGCCCGAGCCGATGAGGTCGGCGAGCTGGCCATACATCATGCCCACGTCGCGCGTGCGCACCCGGCGGCGGGCCTTGTTCTGCGCGACGACTTTGGCACTGATGCCGCCGGCGACGGTCAACGGGAAGAGCTTCTTTTCCTCCAGCGCCCGCAACACCGCGCCCTCGGTCTCGGCTTCGAGCTGGCCGGAGACTTTGGCGCCAGCGTCAGTCAGGGCGGTGTAGCGGAATTGAATCATGCTTCAGTCGATGGAAATCCGGGTGGCGGACCCTTCACTCGAACAAGTCCGCATGAGTGCCGGTGCGTTCGAATCGGACATGATTTCCTTCCAAGGTGTAAATCAGAACCCAATCCGGCCCGATGTGACAGTCTCGACTGCCCGCCCACTCGCCTTTCAGCGGGTGATCTTTCAATTGAGGTGGGAGCGCCATTTCGTCGATCAGCAGTTCCATCACGGTTCGCAGTCTGCCCAGGTTCTTGCCGCGCGCCCGGGCGCGCTCGACATCCTTCTTGAATCGGTTGGTGCGGCTGAAAGTCCTCACAAACCAAGGTCGGCGAATAATTCTTGCTTGGTGCCGAAATGGCGGACCCCTTTGCTGGATCGGCTGGCGCGCAGGGTGTTCGCCGTGACCTTGTTGGGCAGCCGGACTTCAAACGGCAGGCCCTGGTTGAGACGGATCTGTTGATAGAAAAGCTGGATGGTTTGCGCCGCCGTCAGGCCGAGGCGCGCGAGGATGTCCTCCACTTCATTTTTCAGCTTCGGCGGCAGATCAACCTGCAATGTGGCGTTCTTGCTCATGGCCAAATCTTGTTCGCATTCGAGTGGGCGGCAAGCGCGGACTCCCTAAACCGCCGTCGTGGTCAGCACCTCATCCACCGTGGTGAAGCCGCTGCGCACCTTCATCCAGCCGTCCTCGCGCAAGAGCCGCAAGCCGTCGGCGCGCGCGGCGCTGATGAGTTTGTGGCCGGGCGCGCGCTCGATGATCATTTCCGCGAGCTGCTCGTTCATCGTCATCAACTCGTAGATGCCGGCGCGCCCACGGTAGCCCGTCTTGCGGCAATACTCGCAGCCTTCGCCGCGATAAAGCATGGCGCCGTCCTCAAGCTCGAAATCGCGCGGCAACTGGGCGCGGTCCGGCCGGTATTCCGTTTTGCACTTGGGACAGATCTTGCGGACGAGCCGTTGCGCCATCGAGCCGATGAGCGTGCTGCTGATGAGATACGGCTCGACGCCCATGTCGATGAGTCGGGTCGCGGCCGACGCGGCATCGTTGGTGTGCAGGGTCGAGAGCACGAGATGGCCGGTGAGCGACGCCTGGATCGCGGCGCTCGCCGTTTCGAGATCGCGAATTTCACCGATCATCACCACGTCCGGGTCGTGGCGCAGGATCGCGCGCAAGCCGCGTTCAAAACTCATGCCCACCTTGTGGTCCACCGGAATCTGGTTCACGCCTTGTAGATGATATTCGACCGGATCCTCCACGGTCAGCACCTTGATGGTGGGGCCGACGATGGCGTTGAGCGCCGCGTAAAGCGTGGTCGTCTTGCCGCTGCCCGTGGGGCCGGTGACGAGGATGATGCCGTGCGGGCGATCGATGAGACCCTTGAAGCGGCGGTGCGTTTCCCCGTCCATGCCCAACTCGGGCAGGGTGAACAGCACGTTCGCCTTGTCGAGCAGACGCATCACCACGCCTTCGCCAAACAACATCGGGATGACGCTCACGCGCACATCGATCTGCCGGCCGCCCACCTGGAACTTGATGCGGCCGTCCTGGGGCACGCGGCGTTCGGCGATGTTGAGGTTCGCCAGAATCTTCACGCGGCTGATGATGGCCGCCTGGAAGCGGTGCATCTGCGGCGGAATGGATGCTTCCTGCAACACGCCGTCGATGCGATAGCGGATGGAGATCTCGCGCTCGTAGGGTTCGATGTGAATATCGCTGGCGCGCTCGTTGACGGCTTCGAGGATGATCTCGTTGACCAGCTTGATGACGCTCGCCTCCTGCGCCATCTCCAGCAAATCCTCGCTGGAATCACCGGCCGAGACCTCGATGTCATCGTCGGACACCATCTCGTCGAGCGTGTCACCGCCCAAGCCGTAATGGGTCTTGATGATCTTCTCGATGTCATCGCGCGTGGCGAGCATCGGCTGGATGTTCAGCCCGGTCATCAGGCGCAGATCATCGATGGCGTAGAGATCGAACGCATCGCTGGTGGCGACATCGAGCGTGCCGTTATGGCGCGCGATCGGGATGACGCGCTTGCGATAGACGATCTTGGACGGCAGGGCGCGCAACACCTGCGGGTCGATGGTGGTGTCGGCGAGACTGATCAGCGGAAGGTGAAACTGCTCGGCCATGACTTCGAGCATCTGGCGCTCAGTGAGATGGCCCAGTTGAATGATGGCGCGGTCGAGACGCAGCCCCTCGGCCTTCTGCAAAGCAATGGCCTCCCGGAGTTGGTCCGGGTCGAGCAAACCTTTTTCGAGCAAGATTTCAGTGATGCTCATCGCCGCATTGACAGTGTGTTGCATTCGTCCGCGCTGGGGAAACTTCGAGCTGCCCGCCCCCGGCGCTCTGAACAACCACGCTCCGGAATTAACGGCTGTTTGGGCCGAAGCCCAAGCAGTTTTTCCGCAAATC
Organism: Limisphaerales bacterium; assembly: GCA_038249465.1. Taxonomy (GTDB): domain Bacteria; phylum Verrucomicrobiota; class Verrucomicrobiia; order Limisphaerales; family JBBRWD01; genus JBBRWD01. The sequence goes on from JBBRWD010000138.1 coordinate 10,688, forward strand.
GTCGCGCTTGGAGTGCTAGACTTCGCGTTGCCTGGATTCATTCGACCTATTACCGACGGGGCGTTCTGGGGGGGGTGTGATTAAATGCGGGTGAGGTCGGCACGCCAGGCGAGGTGGGGCGCGTCACTCCGTGCGCGCCGTTGGGGATGCTTGAACCGCTTCGGCGGCGCGCGCGGAGCGACGCGCCCAACCTCCCAGGGGTTTTCCGCAGGTTCGTGGTTAACCTCACCGACTTTAGTCACACCCCGTTCCGGGGATCGCGGCATTCTGGCGGCTCAGTTCAATACGGCAGTTGGCTTCGGGCAATGAAGTCATCACCCACGGATGCCCACGGATCAGCCTGGCGCGGCTGACGCCGCAACCACAGGCTTTGGAGTGAGGCGAGTTCTCACTGCTTTTGCGCAGGCGACTTGTCGCCGTTGAACGTGAGGGGGGGCGCCCGGTGATTGTCCCAGGCCGCTGGACGCTGCCCTGCCTTGGCGACAAGTCGCCAAAGCCGCCAAAGCGGCGACAAGTCGCGCGCACTCCAAATGAACGTGTTGCGGTCAGGTTTTCGCGGATGGCCCCACCGTGGTCTGTTTGGTGGGAGTGAGCTTCTTGCTCGGATAACCCTTCACGGTCTCACCGCGCTTTCGCAGGGTCTCGGCGAGTGCAAATTTGAAATCCTCTGGCGCGGTCTTGAAGGCGTTGGTGAATGCCTTGGTCACTTGTTTGCCGGGAATTCGCATCAGGGCGCAGCGGGCGTCTTCGTGGGTGTCGGCGTCGGAAAGCAGCGCGGCCATCGGCGCGACGGCATTCTCGTCGGCAATCTCCGAAAGCATCCAGAGGACTTCGCAGCGCACCGGCGTCGGCTGGTCCTGCAAGAGGGCCAGCAATTCGGTCTGCACCGCCTGGCGCTCCCGGTTTGTGGCTGGGCTGCCGGCGTGCCGGACGATTTTCCAAACAGCGCGCCTGGCCGAGCGTGCCACTTCAAAGTTGCCGTCGGTCATCAGCCCGGCCAGCGGTTTGATTGCCGGGGCGCCGGCGGTGGCCGCCCCTTGCCAGGCCGGCCCGCGAACCGAGTCGTCCGGGCTCTTGATTTTGGCGATGAGATCGTCCACGGCTTCGGCCGCCTGGCTGGCGGAGGTGAGTATAGTGGTCGCGGCGGCGACGGTGGAGATGGTTCCGAGGTTGTTCATGAATTCAGGCATAAAATGAATCGGTTGAGCGTTTGGTCGGGAGGCACGCAGCGGATGCTCACAGGCAGTAGGGATAGCGCTGCGGTTTGCTGAGCAATCGATTGGCGGCGGCATCGCCGACGACTTCCTGCTTGTCGCCGTTCCAAACGAGTTTCCGGCCCAGAATCATGGACATGTTGGCGAGGTTGCAGAGCGTGGCCGTGCGATGAGCGATCTCGATGTCCACGGCGGGGCGGAGATGCCCTTCGCGGATCGACTTAAACCAGTCGGCCTTGTGGTTCATGTTGAAGTCCTCGTATTCGTCGGTGCGATACACTTCCTTCCCGCCGGGCGGCATCTGGAAGTTCTGCGCTTCGGGATTCGCCGCCTTATAGCCGCCTTCCCATTCGAGGATGAGGTTGCCCTTCTCGCCCCAGAAGACATTGCCGAATTCCAGCTTGCCCAGTTTCTGCCCGGGCTGGCCCCATTCGAGGGTCCAGTCAGGATTCTTGAACTGGAAGACCGCATGCATGTCGATGGCGGTGTCCCAGAGTCCCCTGGTCGGCACGGTGCCGGTGGCCTCCACGGTGAACGACGTTTGTTTGTCCGCATCCATGCACCACAGGATCGTGCTGAATTGATGCGCGCCGCGATCCCGAATCTGGCCGCCGCCGGATTCCATCAACCAGCGGAAGTTGGCCGGCTGATAGCGCCGGTTGTAGGGACGCCACGGCAGCGGGCCAAGCCACAGATCCCAGTCGAGTCCCTCGGGCGGTTCGCTGTCCGGCACGGGATTGTTGTCGGCGGGGCTGTCGTAGTGCCAGCAGGTGACCTTGCTGACCTTGCCGACGATGCCGTTGCGAATCGCGCGGCAGGTCTGCCAGGCGCCCTTGGCGGTGCGGGCCTGCGCGCCCACCTGCACGGCGACCTTGTTGGCGCGGGCGGCTTGGACCATCGCCTGCCCCTCGCGCACGGTGACCGAGGACGGCTTCTCGACATAAACATGTTTGCCCGTCTGGCAGGCATGCACCGTCTGCACCGCGTGCCAGTGGTCCGGCGTGGCGATGAGCACCGCATCGAGATCGTTTCGTTCGAGCACATAGCGATAGTCGCGATAGGGGGTGGCCTTTTGTTCGGTGTTGCCCCAGGCGGCTTCGAGGCGGTTGTCATCGCAGTCGCACACGGCCGCGAGGCGCACTTTCCCCTCCTTCTGAAAACGGAGCAGGTTGTTGAGGTGGGTGCTTCCCATGCCGCCCGTGCCGATTTGCCCAATCACGAACTGGCTGTTGGCCCCTGGCTGGCCGGGCGCGCCGAGGACACGGGAGGGAATGAGCGTGGGAAAGCCCAGGGATCCCGCCCCGAGCGCGCTGCCGGTTACCGTGAGAAAACGACGACGGTTGATTTTAGTGCGTTGGTTGTTCATGGGTCGTGCTGGATTGAGGTGCGTACGATTCAGGGAGGAGAGGTGGTGGTGTTTGTCGGCGACACAAACTCGCGTTCCGACTGGGCCGCCAGGTCTGCCGGGAACACGCCTTTGCGATGGGCGTTGAAACCGAACGGCGTCGGGCGATACGGGCCCACGTATGCAACCTCGGCCTTCGCGGGAATCCGGTCTTCGAGGCCCACAGCCCAGAAGCAGGCGTTGACCACGAGGCGGCGCAGGCTCTCGCTCTCAAAATCCTGGCTGGCGCCCATCGTGGTCATGAATACCCGGCCGGTGCCTTTCGCGGTGGAGTAACGGGTGGTCCACGCCAGCGGCATCATCGGCTTGGCGCTCGGAGCGTCGTCCGGCTTCATGCCTTGCAGCACTTGGCCCATCACCAGCACCTGGCCGTCCCGGGGAATCGGCGTGCGGATGGTGTAAACATCCGTCGGTCCCCACATCGTCTCCACGCCGCGCAGGATGGGATGCGACCTCATGGCCTCCACCGGGATGCCCCGGGAGCTTTCCCTGCCGTGCGCGCCATGGTGCGCAATCCACGTCGAGCCGAGCACCTGCTGGCCGAAGCCGTCCGGGTAATCGGCACCGTGGAATTCGTAACTGTATTTGAAATAGCGGCTCTCCTTCCGGTTGCGAAAGGCGACGACCGCCGGGCGAATGCCGATGACCGGCCGGGCTGATTCCAGATAGGCGTCCACAAATTTCATCTGCTCGTCCGGCAAATCCCGGAACCGCGTGCAAATGACCATCAGGTCGGCAGTGGCAAGCGCCTCGAGTCCGGGAATGTTGTCGGTCGTGTTTGGATCGATCTCCCCCGTCTGCTGGTTGATGGCGAAGAGCACGGTGCATCGGAAACCGTGGTGCCGGGCGAGGATTTTGGCCAGCATCGGCAGCGATTCCTCGGAACGATACTCCTCGTCGCCGCTCACGAAGACGATGTGCCTGCCGACGCCCGGACCACTCGTCCCGTGCAGCACCATCCGGGAAGGGCCTGGCGCGGCCTCTGTCCATCCCGCGCACAGGAAGCACAGAAGAAAGAAGGATCGCAGCATCATGGCGAAGCCGTTGGTGGTCATTAATGTGTTTCTTAAAGCACAGCCGCGCGCCGGCGGCAACAGATTTGCCGCGTTCGCAAAGCCCGTGGCGTTCATCCGCGTTTACTGGCAAGACTTGTGGGATGGGCTACCAGAAGACGCCTGGTCCCCAACCCTCACGGGTAGGGCGCGTCTGTCCCCAGCGCGCCGTCGGATTGGCCGGGAGTGGTTCGCGGCGCGCTGGGGACAGACGCGCCCGACCCAGTCCGGGGGTCGTCCATCCCACTGCCTGGGGAGTAATCCGTGGGC
>JBBRWD010000139.1:0-14604 GCA_038249465.1 Limisphaerales bacterium
CTCGGCCTCGCCGACGAGGCGCGCAAAGGACTCGTCAGCCGCGCGCGCAGCCACGACCGCGGCGAGCGCTTCCCCGCCTTCTGGGGGCCGAACTACGACTGGACGCCCGACCAGGACCACGGCGGCGTGCTGATGAAGACCGTTCAGTCGATGCTGCTGCAAACGGACGGACAGAAGATCTTCCTCCTCCCGGCGTGGCCGAAGGATTGGAACGTGGAATTCAAACTGCACGCGCCGCAGCAGACCGTCGTGGCCGGCGTCTATCGCGATGGGAAACTGCAATCGCTGCGCGTGACGCCGGAGTCTCGCCGGGCGGATGTGGTGGACGTTTCCCGACGGGATCCAGCCTCCGCTCAACCGCGACGAATCCGCCCCGCCGCAGCCGTATCCACGCAGTTTGGCTGGGGAGCGTCGGCCGCCGGCCGGCTGTGCTCGGCGGCCCGCCGGGCACCTCGTTTCATCATTTCTCTGGGCACCTTCCAGTGAGGCAAAGAAATGAGTGAGCCACGAGGTCGTCGCCGGGCCGGCGACGACAGCACGCGGGTCGCGTCCGATCCCCGTTCGATTGCATGGATACAGCCCAGAACCTGCCAGCGAACGGTAGGGACGGATTCCACTCCGTCCCTCGAATGAAAGACGCAATCAGAGTGCATGACGGACCAAGCCAATGAGCTTCTTCGCTCACAATTTTCCCGAAATGCTGGCTGGCCATTTGCGAGTTTTGAAGTATGAATCCATTGACTGAACACCTATGAACACCAAGGAGAACTTCTTCGCTTTTGCGCTGATGGCGGCGGCCTTCGTGCTTCCATCGTCGTCGGCGCTGGCGCAACCCGCGCCCAGCCTCGCGCTGACCTTTGATGGCACCAACGATCAAGTCATCGTGCCCAACCGCGCGGCGCTCGAACTGACCGATGGCACCCTCGAACTGTGGTTCCGGCCCGACTGGACGCCCGGCGCCATCAACTACGACCCGGTGCTGATTGCCAACCGCCTCGGCGCCGCCCTCACGCGCTACAGCGTCCAGGTGGATCGCAACCTCGCCGGCGTGCTGCTGGCCAACGGCACCAGCGTTTCCACCGTGCCGTGCAACTTCACCCCGGGCGAATGGGTGCATCTGGCGCTCTCGGAAAGCGGGCCGACGGCGCAGGTGTACGTGAACGGCCGGCTCATGGGCAGCACCGCCAATGGCTTCGGCACCCTCATCGGACTGCCACTGAATCTCGGCTCTGACGGCGCCGGGCAGTTCTTTCGCGGCGCGATGGACGAGGTGCGAATCTGGAACATCCCGCGCAGCGCGGCGGACCTTCGCCTCAACCTCACCCGCGCGCTGGCCGGCACCGAGGTGGGCCTGGTCGCGTATTGGCGCTGCGACGAAGGGCTCGGCTTGACGCTCATCGACGCCACGGCGAACCGCCTCGACGGCGCGGTGTATGGCGCGGCGTGGACCGCCTCGCCGGTGGTGCTCATCAACACCGTCGGTTCGCTCGGGCTGGCGCTGGACATGGTCGCCAGCCGCGGCACGCACGTGCAGGTGAATCCCTCGGCCAGCCTGGCGTTGAGCAACCAGTTCACCTTCGAGGCGTGGATCAAGCCGCGCACCGCGCAGTGCAGCACGATTCTCGCGCGCGGCAGCGGCACCAACCTCGCCGCCACCGATTACATCTTTGCGGTGGGCACCGACGGCACCAACTGCGGCGTGATGAAGCTGGCCCTGATGGTCGGCGGCGCGTGGGCGGCGTCCGAGTCGGACGTGCCGCTCAACGCGTGGACGCACGTGGCGGCGACCTTCGATGGGACGAACCGGGCGTTTTACCTCAATGGCGTGCTGGACCGCGCGGCGGCGGGAAGCGGCAACTTCTATCAAAGCGGCTCGCCGCTGTTCATCGGCAAACAGGGAGCGGCGGGCAGCAATTACTTTGACGGCACGCTGGATGAAGTGCGCGTGTGGAACCGCGCACGGAATGTGGGGCAGATTCTAACGAACTTGAACCGCACATTACCGGTCGGCGAATCGGCGTTGGTAGGCTATTGGCGTTTCAGCGAGCAGGCCGGCATCCATGCTGTGGACGCCTCTGGTTGGAGGAATTACGGCACACTGATGAGCCGGCCAGTGCGGGTGGGTTCTCATTGGGTGCCAGCAGTCACCGTGAATGGAGCCAATCCACTAACGCTGGAATGTCATTTCGCTTTTGCTGATCCGGGCGTGACGATCGAGGCCATGCCTCTCAGCATTGCGGCGGGTAGCTACAGCTACCACAGCCTTGCCGTGAAAGCTGACGGGGGAGCGATTGCTTGGGGCGCGGAAACCAACGTTCCCTCTTCCGCGACTAACGTAGTCGCGCTTGCTGCGGGCGGCGGCTTTAGTCTTGCGCTTACGGCAAGCGGCAGTGTCATCGGATGGGGAGGCAGCCCCAGTGGAGCGTCAAGTGTCCCCCCGTCTGCCAGCAATGTCGTCGCCATCGCTGCGAGCCGCGATCACGCGCTTGCGCTGAGGAGTGACGGCATCGTCATCGCCTGGGGACAAAACGCCTACGGCCAAACCAATGTGCCTCCGTTGGCAAGCAATGCCGTTGCCATCGCCGCGGGCCAGTATTTTAGCTTGGCACTAACCTCGGACGGCAGAGTTTTCGCATGGGGGCTCAATTCCTACGGTCAAACCAATGTGCCGCCGTCCGCAACCAACGTCGTTGCAATCGCTGCGGGCAACTTTCACAACTTGGCGCTAAGATCTGACGGAAGAGTGATCGGTTGGGGAGAAAACACTTTTGGCCAAGCCAGTGCCCCGACCTCTGCAACCAACGTCGTCGCCATCGCCGCGGGCGACAGCCACAGTCTGGCACTGCGAACCGACGGCACAGTCATCGCCTGGGGATCGAACGCCTCCGGCCAGACGAATGTGCCCGATTCCGCAGCCAATGTTGTCGCGATTGCTGGGGGGAGGGATTACAGCCTGGCGATGAAGGCGGATGGCACCGTCATCGGCTGGGGAAACGACCAGTATGGTCAGAGCGCTCCTCCTGCAAGCATAGCTACTCTCAGCCGACCTGTCACTATTCGCGGTTTTGTGAACGCGGATATGCCGGGAGAGTATCTACTCATCTACGCCACACATGATCTGCCGGCGGGTGCGGCCAGCGCAATACGTACGGTCATCGTGGCGGATACCAAACCGCCGGTCCTCACGATGCTCGGCGCGAATCCGTGGAACTTGGATGTCGGCATCTCGTTTCTCGATCCCGGAGCCACCGCTTCGGATTCTTGTGCCGGTGATCTGACCGCGAGCATCGTCCGCACCGGCACCGTGAACCCCAGCGTCCCCGGCCGCTACATGCTCACCTACACGGTGACGGACCCGAGCGGCAACACTGCCACAACGAATCGCACCGTGCTGGTCCGCGGCTGGCCGTCCGTGCTCGGCTTCACCGCGTTCTTCTCCGGCACCAACGTCATCACTGGCTCGCCTGTGGTGCAATTCCTCGCCGACGTGAACCCCAACGGCGCCGCCACGACCGCGTTCGCGCAATACGGCCTGAACACCACCTACCCCGGCCGCACCGCGTCGGTGAATCTTCCGGCCAGCTACGACACGAGCACCTTTTACGCGACCCTGGATGGCTTGATTTCCGGCGCGATCTACCATTTCCGCATCGCCGCCTCGAACAGCCTGGGTGTCACCTACGGGCCGGACCAGACCTTCACCATGCCGCTGCTCTTCGCACCCGGCGATGTCAACGGGGACGGCCGCGTGGATCAGACCGAACTCAACACCGTCCTCTCGAACTACTGGCCCTACAGCACGTGGCTGGCGATGACGAATCCGGCGGCGATGGGCGGCGGCCTGTTCCAGTTCTCGCTCACCAACGCCAGCGGCTGGAACTTCAGCGTGCTGATGTCCACGAACCTGGTGGATTGGACTCCGCTCCCGGCGCCCGCCTGGCCGGTCTGGCAATTCGTCGATCCCGCCGCCACGAACCAGCCGCAGCGCTTCTATCGCCTGCATTGGCCGTAGGCGGCCGCGTCCAAAGCCCGTCGCAGCCGACGTGAGGAGGCTCAAACTACTCGGCTTGGGAAAGATCAGAGCCTTGTTACCTCGGCTGCCACGGTTCAGAGGTTCAAAGCGCGAAACGGGTTTCGGAGTGTTCTCTTGCTGAAACATTCCGCTCACGTCGCCTGCACCAGCGGCGGTACCTGTGCTGACACTGCCTCGCTGGGCGCGCCTTCGCCGCCGGCATTTGCGGCCACCACCATCGCAGCGCCCGGAGGCATCTCTGCCGAAGATTTCCTGACCGCCTTGAGACGCGGGAGTGCGACGGAACCCCACGCGACGTCCAGCGAGAATTGGCGTGCGATGACTGCGCGGCGCGCGGTGTGGCCGATCAGCCGCAAGCGGTCGAAGGCTGGAGCGGTTTCAATGATTCCGTGGCCACGGTCCTGGTTGTTCGGGGCGCTCTCCCTTTCCGTGAGCCACCCCCACTCCGGTCCTTCGGAATTTCTCCCCCGCGGGCAGCGGGGGAGAGAAGCGAGAGATTTGCCCGAATGGAAAACTCGCGCGCTGTACCCCTGAACCGTGGGACGGGTTTGCAACCCGTCGGGTGGTCGAGCAGCCTTAGAGACGGGTTGCAAACCCGTCCCACGAGGTTCATGAGGTATGGCTGCGCCCCAGCGGCATCGGGCTGGTGAAAATTGTCCAAGAGAATGACCGTTGCCTCCTAGCCTTGCGGCACCTCCGGCGTCAGATTCACGGCCATGCAACCACTCCAGATCCATTTCGGCCGGAGCACGCCGGCCTTCCTCATCCTCGCCGCACTCGCGCTGGGAGGTTTGTTCAATGCCCAAGCCGCCACGCCGCGGCTCAAGGTCAGCGAGAACAAACGCTTCCTCGTGACCGAGGACGGGGCGCCATTCTTCTATCTCGGCGACACCACCTGGGAACTCTTCCATCGCCTGAACCGCGAGCAGGCCGAACAACTCCTGGATCACCGTGCGAAGAACGGCTTCAACGTCGTCCAGGCGGTCGCCCTTGCCGAACTCGATGGCCACACCGATCCGAACCCTTACGGCCACCTGCCGCTGGTCGATCTCGATCCTGCCCGGCCCGCCGTGAAGGACGGTCCGAACAACGATTACTGGGACCATGTGGATTTCATCGTCGATGCGGCCAATCGCCGCGGCATTTATGCCGGCTTCCTGCCGACCTGGGGCCGCTACTGGCATGACAACGTGAAGGACGGCAAGCCGCTGTTCACGCTCGCGAACGCCGAGATCTATGGCGAATGGCTGGGCCAGCGCTACCGGGACAAGGGCCTCATCTGGATCCTGGGCGGCGACCGCGGCGTGGACAACGACACGCAGAAAGCGATCATCCGCGCGATGGCCCGCGGGTTGCGCAAGGGCGATGGCGGCGCGCACTTGATGACCTGGCACCCTCCCGGCGGCAACGGCTCTTCCACCTGGTTCCACAACGAAGACTGGCTGGACTTCAACATGCGGCAGAATGGCCACGTGGCCGAGTTCACCGGCCGCTACGACTCAACCCGCGCCGATTACGACAGGACGCCCGTGAAGCCGGTGCTCGACGGCGAACCGATCTACGAGGATCACCCGGTGTCGTTCGACGCCAGGAAACTGGGCCACTCCACCGCCGCCGATGTGCGCCGGCCGATTTACTGGAATCTGTTCACGGGCGCGTTTGGCCACACCTACGGCCATCATTCCGTCTGGCAGATGTGGTCCGCGAACAAAGGCCCCATCAACAATCCGCTGATGCCCTGGTCGGAGGCGATCCTCCAACCCGGCGCAGCCCAGATGCAGCACGCCAAGAACCTGCTGCTCTCTCGCCCGTTTCTCACGCGCCTCCCGGATGACTCGGTCATCGTGACGGATCGCGTGCCGACCGCCGTGCCGGGCGCGGGACGGTATCGCTTCGTGGCCACGCGCGATCAATCGGGCAGCTACGCGATGGTCTATGCGCCGATTGGCCGGAAGTTCAAGGTGCGCATGGACAAGATCACTGGGCCGACGGTGAAAGCGTGGTGGTTCAATCCGCGCACCGGCGAGGCGACGGCCATCGGCGAGTTTCCAAACACCGGCGAGCGCGAGTTCCTCTCACCCAATCCCGGCGAGCAACTCGACTGGGTGCTGGTGCTGGATGACGCGGCGAAGAAATTCCCGATGCCGGGAAGCAAGAATGCCAACTGATCCAACGATGTGGCGCATCATCTCCAGCGAGATTCCGCAGCTTGCAGCATTCTCCAAATAGATGCGTCATGTTTTTCAACTGCCCCTGGAGGGTGATTGGGGGGCGCATCCGCGCACTGCCCCCGGCGCGCGGCCTTGAGGCCGCTTCAGCGTTCGATGGGTATTGGCGAAACATTGGCGGTCGGTTTCTCGAACGATGAAGCGACGTCAACGTCGCGCTCCAACCCGGTTGCCTTCGGGGGCAGTGTCGAGATGCGCCCGTGATTGGGTGCTGGTCCTGGATTGACTCGTGAAAGCGATTTCGTGAGCTTGGTCTCAAGTTTATGACCAACCCTCATTTTTTTCGGAAGCCGCACGTCGTGGGAATCGCTTTGGCCTGCTGGCTGGTGACGGGCGCGGTGCAGGGCGCGGAATCATTGGCGCCCCGCGCGTCCGCCTACCGCGCGGAACTGGAGAGCTTCCGGAAAGAATTCGGCGGGGCGCGCGCATTACCGGACGCGGAGTTTTTCCTCTTCGGCATGGGGCTGCGCTCCAAGTGGCTTTATCAGACGGGCGCGCTGATGAATGCGCGGTCGGGTGAGGTCATTCGCCGTTGGGCGGTGGAAGAGGCGGTCATTCTGCCGGCGGATTACTCGGTGAACCTGCGCACCACCGACGGCCAGACGGTGCGGATCATCGAGGACGAAACCGGCGTGTTCATCGAAGACGGGAAGCGCGAACTGCTGCCGGGGACGTCGGCGCGGGTGCGATTGCCGGACTTCCGGGAGTTTAAGCATCCGGCGGTGATGCGCGTGCTGCACCAGGAGTTGCTGGTGAATGTGACCACCAACGGGCCGGTGCCGAACTTTTTCGTCTATGAGAAGCCGTGGTATCGCGACGGCGCGATGATGGCGCTGGCCTTCAAGGAGACGGGCAATCTGGACTGCATCCGCGACTGGATTCTCGGACTACGCGAGGTGTTCGACCGCAACAACGCCGGCGAAACCGAGGCGGACAACCCCGGCCAGGTCTTGTTCCTGATCTCGCTCGTGTCCGACCGGAATCATCCGCTGGTGCCAAAGGTTCTCGCGGCGGCGGCGCGCTTCGAGACAAATGGCCCGGACGGAAAGCATCTGCTGGGCCGATCGGATTTCGCCGCGCATCCGGCGTATCAGACCAAATGGATGAAGTTTGGATTGCGTGCGCTTGGCCTGCCGGATCCCTACACCGTGCCTCGTCGATCGGATGGTTACTCGGCTTTGTTCTGGATGGACTACCGGGACACCTACGTCGCGGGAAAGGATGCCGATGACCGCGGCCACTACTCGTATCTCGGCTGGGCTTGCGATCACTTTCACGGCGTGAAGAAGAGTCCGATCAGCAATCGCGATTATCCGCTCACCTGGGAAAGCCAGGCCAGCCAGGCGAATTACGACGGCATCAAGATGCTCTCTCCGATCTACGCCCGACAAAAGATCGCCGCGCCGCATACCTGGCACGCGGCGGAGGTCTTTCTCTACCTGTGGAACTTGAAGAAATGACTGCGCGCGAAATCCAACGCAACTCTGACCAACGATGAAATTCAGTGCTCACCTTCCGCTGCTGCTTGCGTGCTCGTCCACGCTGCTTTCCGCCGAAAACTGGCCGCAGTTCCGCGGGCCGTCGGGACGGGGCATCTCCGCCGAGACCAACGTGCCGCTCACGTGGAGCACGACGGAGAACGTGGCGTGGAAGACGCCGCTGCCGGGCGTGTCGTGGTCGTCGCCCATTGTTTGGGAGGATCGTGTGTTCATCACCACCGCCACCGACAATGGCGTGTCGTGCCGCGTGCTGTGCCTCGACCGCGCCAGCGGCCGGATATTGTGGAACAAGGAGGCGTTCCAGCAGACGACCGCCGGCCGCAAGGAAGGGCGCAACACCTACGCCACACCTACGCCAGCCACGGATGGCAAGCTGGTTTACACGGTGTTCTTCGACGGCAGTTTTGCGGCGCTCGACTTCGCGGGCGAGGTCGTCTGGACCAATCGCAGTCACTCCTTTTACAGCCAGCACGGCTTGGGCACCTCGCCAATTCTCTGGAAAGATCTGTTGATCCAGGCGCGCGACGGCAGCGGCAGCGGCGAGGACAAGGGACTCGGCTGGCAGACGCCTTGGGACCAGGCGTTTCTGGTCGCGCTCGACACGAAAACCGGCCAGGAGCGATGGAAGGGCCGGCGTGGTTCGTCGCGCATCTCGCACGGCGTGCCGGCCGTCTGGACTGCGCCTGATGGCAACGTGCAAGTGGTCAGCGAAGCGGGCGACGTCGTGCAGGGCTTTGACGCGCAGACCGGCGAACGCTTGTGGTCGAGCCAGGTCATCGGCGAGGGCAAAGTGCCGTCCACGGTGATCGGCGACGGTTTGGTGTTCACCGCGGGCGGTTGGGGCGGCAAGGAAACCATCAAGGCCTTCAAGCTCGGCGGTCAGGGCGATCTCAAGGAATCGAACCTCGTGTGGGAGCAGAAGAAAGGCATGCCAAAGGTGCCGTCGATGCTCTTCGTGAAGCCGCATCTTTACGCGATCAGCGACGGCGGCATCGCGACGTGCATGAAAGCGGCAACCGGAGAGATCGTCTGGCAGGAACGCATCGGCGGAAATTTCTCCGCATCGCCCGTCTTCGCCGAGGGCCGGATCCATTTCCTGGGCGACAACGGCGAGACGACGGTCATCGAAGCCGGACCTGAATTCAAAGTGCTCGCGAAGAATCCGCTCGGTGAAAAGGTGCAGGCGTCGATGGCGGTGTCACACGGGCAATTCTTCATCCGCACCGAGAAGCAACTCGTGTGCATTGGCAGGTAGATCGCAACCGCTGATTTCCAAATGAAACAATTATTCCTCGCTCTTCTCCTCGCCGGCCTGTCCGCCGTGCAGGTTCGCTCCCAGATGGTCACCGGGTCGGGCATGGAAGACTTCGCCAAGTCTTTCGGCATCTCGGCCAAAGGCTGGTCCGTGCAACAGGCCGCGTGCAGCCTCGGCGCGAACGCGCTGTGGCCGGGCGAGGAAGCCACCTTCACCTTCTTCGTCAAGCCGGGCCAACCCTACAAGGGACCGGTCAAGGTGGACGTGGTCCACTACGGCACCAAGGGCAAGCCCGGCGATTGGTGGAAGCCGGTGGTCTTCAAGATCGCCGACACCAGTTCGAGCATGGTGGACGTGGATCTGCCCGCGGAGGGCGGCATGGTGACGGTGAAACCCCGCATCGGTGACACGTTCGGCGGCTACGCGCTCATCTTCGATCTGGGCGAGCGCGGACGCGCCTTCGCCGCGACTTGTGTGCGCGTGCCCGCGCCGGAGCCGGGCCGCGTCTGGTTGCCGACCTATGCGATGGATCTGGGCTGGCCGCATGAATTGTCGCCCGTGGTCTTCAACGTCTTCAAGCGGCTCGGCGTGAAGGGCGCCCGCACCGAGGGCGGATACAACACCATTCGCGATGCGCACGTTGACTGGGCCATGGCGAATGAACTCACGCTGCTGCTGACCGTCGGCGCTGGCGGCACACCGCGCGAACAGATGCCGCTCAAGCGCGGGCGTCCCTGGCTGCGCGAAAACGGGGAGATGATCGAAGGAGCGAAGGAGGATCTTGCATGGGTTCCGTCGTTCGATCCCGAGTTCAAACGCTATCTCAAGGAGGTGCTGGTCCAACACGGCTGGCCCAAAGGTCCGGTCAATGCCGTCGAGTTGTGGAACGAGCCGTGGGAAGGCGTGTCCATCTCCGGTTGGGGCGCGGACATTCCCCGCTTTCGCGAAATCTACAAGGTCATGGCCGAAGCCGTGCTCGAGGCGCGCCAAGAGGCCGGCGTGAAAGTGCTCATCGGCGGCGCCTGCTCCTCCGCCAACACGCGCGACAAGCTTTTCTGCGACGGCACGGATACGTTTCTGCCGTGGCTGGATTTCGTGAGCATTCACTACCAGCCGCTGGCCGCCGATCCCGTGCTCGAACCGAAATGGATGAATCGCCAGGGCGAATACGGTCGCGTGAAAGTGTGGGACACCGAGAGTTGGGTGGCTAACTCGGACGACCGCGTTGCCGCCGTCATCGCCTCGATGCGTGCCATGGGGCAGGATCGCGCGGCGGGCATCTATGCTGGCAACGTGTTCACGTCGCAGAAGCCGAAGGTCAACGGCAAGGAATACGCCGTGGCGCAAGTATGGGCAGCCGGAGCCGCGGTCGCGGCCAGCCAGAAGTTCATCGGGCAGCGCGCCTTCACGGAAATCCTGTTCAAGAACGGATTGCCGTGGGTGTTTGTCTTTGATGGGTTGCCCAAGAAAGTCGGCGACGAGCGCACGGGTCCAGCGAACCCTGACGACGGCACGGTCGTGGTCGTCGGCGACCTCGGCGCGAGCTATGACAAGAACCGCACGCTGTTCCGCTCGGTGGCATTGTCCAAGAACGCGCAGATGGAAATCGAGGACGGCGGCGGGCGGTTTGTCCTCCACGATTTCTACGGCAACTCCATGCCGGCGACGGCTGGCAGCATCGCGGTGCCGCTGAATGATCTCGGCTATTTCCTGCGCACCGATGGCAGCGCCGGTTCCTTCGCCAGTCTGCTGGCAGCGCTCGGCAAGGCGAAGATCAGCGGCCTCGATCCGGTGGAGATCGTGGCGTGTGACCTCACTGCTCCGGTTTCCTCCAAGCCCAAACTGCGGTTCAAGATCACCAACGTCCTGAACCGGTCCGTGAAGGGGAATCTGGCAGCGACCATCGAGGGGCTGACCATCGAACCGGCGCAACAAGCGGTGACGCTGGCAGGACACGAGACTCGCGAGGTGGACTTCGCCATCACGGGTGGCACCGCCGATGCGGCGAACAACTACAAGCTGCTCGCCACGTTCGATGCCGGCGCGGACGGGGTGAAGAAGCACGCCGAGTTGATGCACGCGAACGTCATCGCCCGGCGCACGATCACCCCAGACGGCAACCTCGACGACTGGCAGGGCGCGATTCCACAGACCAGCGCCCAGACGGTCGGCGTGAACGCGTCGGAGAAGGCCTACCTGCCATTTCAGAATTGGGATCGGCAAAGCAGCGGCGGCAGCGTGACTGCGTGGCTGGCCCGCGACGACAAGTTCTTCTATTTCGCCGCCAGAGTGCCGCGCATGGATGGCTTGATTCGCTACGAGACGCGGAACGACGACGACTTCTTCTATCCGGAGAAAGCAACGAGCAAGGGCAAGGATTTGACCTGGCCGGAAGGCGTGCGGCGTTTCTCTTATCGCAAGGACTTCGACGTTCCCTCCGGCAACGGCAAACACAACGTGCAAATCGCCTTCAACGTCATCGCGCCGGAGAAGAAGGCTTGCCTCCAATACCCGGCCGGCACGATGCCGCGCTTCTGCGCCTATTTCGACACCGACTACGAGTTTGCGCTGAACAAAGTGGGCGAAGCGTTCGGGGGCGGCACGGAGATCTTCTGTCTCCAGCGCCCCGGCATGATGCGGAAGCATTTCTTTCCGCGTCAGCCCAAGGCGCCCATCGACGGCGGACCCGTCAAGGGCGACGCGAAGCTGATGGTGAAGGACAACGTCGTCGAGTGCGCCATTCCGTGGAGCGAGTTGCCGGAAGTGAAGGCGCGGCTCGACGCGGGTCAGACGGTGAAATTCAGTTTCCGTGTCAACAACGGCGGCACGGCGTTCGAGCTGGCCGCCGGACGGAGCGTGTCGAAGGACAATCCGCTCACGTTTCACAACGACTGGTCCACGCATTGGGCCAACGAAGTGGAGTTTGGTTTGGAAAAGTGAAATGCATTCCGGCACGCACCATTCACAAGCTGTGACTTTGCCACGGAACGTGAGACAGCTATGGGCATGAAGCCAATGCGAATCATCGCGAAGCGTTTCAGCAGGCTTGGCTGGGGAGCCTGTGGCGTGCTGCTCCTGACGCTGTCGGCCCGCGCAGAGAACTGGCCGCAGTGGCGTGGGCCGCTGCTGAACGGCTCCACCACGGAAACCAATCTCAAGGCCCGTTTCAGCAAGCAAAAGGATCTCCTCTGGTCCACGCCGATGCCCGGCCGCAGCGGCGCGACGCCGGTTGTGTGGGAAGACACCATCTTCGCGCCCAGTCCGGACGCCCAGAAGAGCCTGCTGCTGCTCTGCGTGGATCGGGTCACCGGTAAAGTGCGCTGGCAGCGCGAAGTCGGCGTGGGCGATCGCGTGATCGGCAAGAACAACATGGCCTCCTGCTCGGCCGTCACCGATGGGCAGCGGGTTTATGCGCTGTTTGGCACCAGCGATTTTGCCGCGTTTGATTTCGACGGTGCGCCGGTCTGGAAGCTGCGATTGCGGGAGGAGTTCGGCGCGTTTGCCGACATGTTTCTCTACGGCGCCAGTCCATTGCTGTTCGAGGGCAGACTTTACGTGCCGCTGCTGCAGCGCAACCCGCCCACCTACGGCCACGCCATGGATCTGCAGCCCGAGCGCAAGTCATGGCTGATCTGTCTTGATCCGGCGACGGGCAAGGTCGTGTGGCGTCACGAGCGCCAGACGGACGCGCGCGAAGAAGCGATGGAGGCTTACACCACGCCGCTGCCCGTGGCCGGCAGGCAGGGAATGGAATTGATCGTCGTGGGCGCGGACTGCGTCACGGCCCACCGTCCCGCCGACGGCAGCGAGGTGTGGCGCTACGCCGGGTTGAATCGCCGGAAGAATCCGGGCGGACGCATCGTGCCCAGCGCGGTGGCATCTCCGGGCTTCCTCTTCGCCATCGGCCCCAAGCGCGAGCAACTGGTGGCCCTGCGCGCGGGAGGAGTTGGACAAGTGGGCGAGGACGACGTGGCCTGGCGAATCGAGCAGAACATCCCGGACGTGCCCACGCCGCTATTCTATCAGGGCCGTTTGTTCGTGCTCGATGGCGACCGGCAGACGCTGACGTGTTTCCAGCCGGACACCGGCCGGCAGCTCTGGCAACAGCGCCTGGGCATTCGCGAAATCTTTTACTCTTCGCCCACCGGCGGGGATGGAAAGATCTACTGCCTGAGCGAGGCGGGCACACTGGTCGTGCTCTCCGCCGGCGAGCAACCCGGGGTGCTCTCCACCACGTCGTTCGGCGAAGGCCCGTGCATGTCGTCGGTGGTTGTCTCTGGCGGGCGCCTGTTGATCCGCACGGCGGAGAACCTGCACTGCCTCCGCGCCGCGCCGTGAAAGGAAAACCCATGAAAGCCCTCGCCTGCTGTTGCTGCGCCCTTCTCCACGCGACCGCGCTGCTGGGCCAGACGAAGCCGGTGGCCGACGTGCCCAAACCGATCGAAAACACGCTGGGCATGAAGTTCGTGAAGGTTGCCGGTGTGCGGGTGGTGTTCTCGGTCTGGGAAACGCGGGTGCGCGACTACCGCACCTTTGCCGAGGAAACGCGGCGCGAGTGGGCGCGGCCCGACTTTGCGCAAACTCCGAATGATCCGGCGGTGAATGTTTCCTGGGAGGATGCGGCCGCGTTCTGCCAGTGGCTGACCGCGCGCGAGCGCAAAGATGGGCGCTTGACGGACAAGCAGCGTTATCGTCTGCCGACCGACGCAGAATGGAGCGTGGCCGTGGGCCTTGGTGCCGAGCGCGGGCGCACGCCGGAGGATCGGTTGCAGGCCAGCGTGGTCTGGCCCTGGGGCCACACCTGGCCGCCCCAGTCCGGCGACGGCAATTACGCGCCCGAATTGGAGACGGACAAGTTCGCCCACTCCTCACCCGCGGGCAGCTTCAAGCCCAACGCGCACGGACTGTTCGACCTGGGTGGCAACGCCTGGGAATGGTGCGACGACTGGTACAACGACGCGCGGGTTACCAAGGCGCTCCGCGGCGGATCCTTCCACGACAGCCAGCCCAAGGACTTGCTCGCCGCCTATCGCTTCAGCGGCACGGTGCATCTCAGCAACGACGACATCGGTTTTCGCGTGGTGCTGGAGGACGCTTCCGTCCCGCCGCCCTGAGCGGAGGCCGAACAACTTTCTTCACCCAAGGGAACCGAGATGTTGTTAAAAATCAAAGCCTCCACCCATTGTGCATCGTGCGGCGCAGCAGCCGATTGGCTTCGTCGTTGCCGATGAACTGCTCCTGCTTCGGATCCCACTTGAGCTTCTGTTCCAGCCGGCCGGCGACCTCCGTCAACAGGCCTAGGTAGGAGGCCTTGTGGGTGGCCTCCACATCCGAGACCGGATCCTTGCGGGAGCGGACGCACTCCAGAAAGTTGCCCCCATGATTATGGGATTTATAGAGGCGTAGGTCGTCCGGGCGAAGTTTGATCTCGAGGAGGGAATCATCCGACTCATCTTCCCCCATCGGAGGTTAGTTTCCAAGCGACACAGCCAATAATGACAGGGGCCAGGTGGGGCTTTATGTGTTGTCTCTAATACATGGTTGTTTTACTTGCCAGCGGCCCCGGCTTCCGCCACGCTGGGGTCTGGC
>JBBRWD010000140.1:0-14388 GCA_038249465.1 Limisphaerales bacterium
AGATCCAAGGATTGATCAAGAAAGCCTTCGGCTATCGCAACCATGCGCGTTTCAAAACCGATGTGCTCTTTCATCTGGGCGGGTTAGACCGCTATCCAGCGCAATGAAAATTCCCCCGCAAATGTCTGTACAAACCTTTTCGGAGAGGCTGCCGGATTTTTGCCGCACTGCCATCCTCACGGATGGATTTCTGACCTGGCTCCGGTTTTTTCGCCGCGCTGCCGTCATAAACCTGTGACGCTGGCGGTCATGTCTGCAAGAAGGCTTCGCAGAGGATACGCAGCGTGTTGTGGTAAGCTCGGTTAAAGATAATGGTCATCATCTGCCATCAGCGCTTACAACACACATCTCGAACAATCAGGCAAGCATGTGCGTCTAAATGGGGTTCAGAAGGTCGTGAGTTCGAATCTCACCGCCCCGACCACTTTTATTGGTTTTTTGGAGGATGTGCTTGCCTTCCTGACATCATCTCCGCCACCGATGGCACGGTTGCCGCACAGCGTCCGCGGCGGGGAATTTGTTGTTTTGCTCCACCGGACATTCTCTGCACCACCCGGAGGACTTTCAATCCAGGGCAAGCCCGATCCAACGCGGTCCCTTGTGATGAACGCCGGCAACCGCCGCAAGCGGAATGCCAACGGCAATTCAGGACAAGGAAGCGGAAATCATGGCCACTTAATAGTGGTGTTAGCGGCGCTTTCTGATAATCTCGTTCCCATGCAAATCGAAAGTCTGAAAGTATTTTGCGACCTGGTCGAAACCGAGAGCTTCACCAAAGCCGCCGCGATCAACCGGATCACCCAGTCGGCTGTCAGCCAGCAGATCACCTCGATGGAACGTCTGTTCAAGACCCAGCTCGTTGAGCGCAGCAAGCGGCTCTTCCGCCTTACGCAGGAAGGGGAGGTTCTCTACAATTACAGCAAGCAAATCGTCCACCACTTCGATTCGCTGAACAGCAAGCTGCAGGAGACCAAGGACATCATTTCGGGCAACATTCGCATCTCCACCGTTTACAGCATCGGACTGCATGACCTGCCGCCCTATCTGCGGAAATACCTCAAGGCGTACCCGACGGTCAATGTCCACGTCGAATACCGGCGTTCCAACCAGGTTTACGAGGACGTTCTGAACAACACCGTCGATCTTGGCCTCGTTGCGTTTCCCCACAAAACGGACAAGCTGGAGATCATCCCGCTCCACGAATACAAGATGGTCCTCATCTGCCATCCCCAACACCCGCTCGCCTCCCGCAAAAAGATCAAAGTCAAAGAACTGGCCGGTCAGAATTTTGTCAGCTTTGAGGCCGACATGCCGACCCGCCTCGCCATTGACCGGGTGTTTCGAAAAGAGGGGATCACGGTTGTGCATGCGATGGAGTTCGACAATGTCGAAACCGTGAAGCAGGCGGTTGAGATCGATGCCGGCATTGCCATTGTGCCGCAAAATACCGTGACGCAGGAAGTGGCTGCCCACACGCTGGCCGAGATCCATTTTGAAGGCACGGACATGCATCGTCCGTGGGCCGCGCTTCACAAGGGCAAGAAAGTCCTGTCACCAGCGATGAAGCAATTCATCGAAACGATCAAAGGCCAGCCGTGAACCGGTAACGAGTCCGGGCAAATGATTTTGCCTCCGTTGCGCTTGACAGCCTCGCAGCCTGGTTCGCTTCGGCGTCTGCCCTTCGACATCCCTGAGAAGATTCTGAAAGATCTTTGCCACGGACCAGACCGTCCTGTTCGCCCTTGCGCGGCACGCGCTCCTGCCGTGAACAACCATGCCGCGCCCGCGTTCATCTGATTTGGCGGACGCCTTGATGACCAGCATCGCGGTCATCGCTGTGCTGTTTTGCGCAAGAATCGCCGAAAGCGCATTCGGCCTGCCACTGACCCGGTTTGGCATCGAACCGCGAACCGTGTCCGGCTTGTGGGGCATCCTGTTCAGTCCGTGGCTTCATGCCAGCCTGGCTCACTTGATGGCCAATGCTATTCCGTTGTTTGTCCTGCTGTTTCTGCTCCTGAGCAATCCCCGCTATCATCCCTATCGGACCATGACGTTGATCTGGGGAGCCAGTGGTCTGGGCACCTGGCTGATTGGCCGTGGACATGCCGTTCACCTTGGCGCCAGCTCCGTTGTGTTTGGGCTGGCCGCCTTTCTGATCGTGGCCGGTTTATTGATGAAAAGTTGGGGGTCGGCGGCCGTGACGATCTTCGTGGTGGTGGTTTTCGGCGGCATCTTTTACGGGGTTCTGCCGCAATCGGGTCCGATTTCCTGGGAGGGCCACCTTTCCGGCGCAGCGGCGGGCGCTTGGATTGCGGCAAGAACGATGCGTTCGTGCCGGTGAAACGCAGCCACTGAAGTCAGGGATTCCAATGAATGCCACCAGCCCCTTGGCCAAATCGGATTGCCTCAGAGGACGCCCCTGCTAGGATTTTCCCCATCGTGCGGAATGTCTCATCTCTGATGCGTCCCGGTCCGGCTTTGGCATGGCTGGCGGTGTCGGTTATTTTCGTCGGGCTGTTTTTCCGCCTCGGTCACCTCCCGCTCTCGTATCCCGATGAAGGCCGCAACGCCGAGGTCGCCCGCGAGATGAAGGAATCCGGCGCCTGGCTGGTCCCCACCTACAACGGCGTCGATTACCTCGACAAGCCGGCGTTCTATTTCAAGGCGGTGGCACTTTCTTTCGCCGCGTTTGGCGACAACGAAACCGCCGCCCGGTTGCCGTCCGCGCTGTTCGGCCTGGGCCTGGTGGTGATGACGTTCGCTTTCTGCCGGCGGCAATACGGGACTCGCGTCGGTTTGCTGGCGGCCATCGTGGTGGCCTCCACGCCGCTCTTCGTCGCCAACGCGCGCACGGTGATTTTTGACATCGCGCTCGCCTTCTTCGTCTGTGGCACGATTTTCGCCGGCTATCTCGCGGAGGAAGCCGAGGGCAAGGCGCGCCGCAACTGGTATCTGCTTGGCGCGGCGGCGACGGGATTCGGAACTCTGGTCAAAGGCCCGGTTGGATTCGTGCTTCCGTTGCTCGTGCTGCTGGTCTTCAACCGAATCGATGGCCGCCGCGGTGCGTGGAAACGGCTCTTCGCGCCGCTGAACATCGCCGTCTTCTTCGCCATCACCCTGCCGTGGTTCGTCGGGCTTTGTCTCGTCCATCGCGACTTCCTGCACTACGGGCTGATCGAGGAAACCTTCAACCGGTTCACCAGCTCCAAGAAATTCCATCGCTCCGAGCCGTTCTACTTTTATCTCATCATCGTCGCCGCCACGTTTTTCCCGTGGAGCTCGCTGCTGCCCGGAGCAGCCCTGGCCGCTTGGAAACGGCGCGGAGCGATGCTGAGCGCCGACCGTCTCTGCGTCGTGTGGGCGGTCCTCGTCGTGATTTTCTTCTCCATCTCGCAGTCCAAGCTGCCGGGTTACATCCTGACCGTGACGGTCGCCTGCGGCATACTGGTGGCGCGGTTGTTCGATGCCGCGTTGAACAATCCAGACGGCCGGGCCGCGCGCCTGGTGCGTCAGGCGACACTCACGTTTGCGATGATCTGTCTGGTGCTGGCAGCGGTGGTCCTCATCGGCACGCCCAAGGTCGCAATGCTGGCGGAACCGCTGCACATCTCCGCAGTGGACGCGCAAAAGCTGGCCGCATGCGCCACGCCGTTGATGGCGACGCTGGCGGTGTTCGGGGCGTTCGGCGTGATCGCGCGTGGCAGCAACAACGCGGGACTCTGCTTTCTCAGCCTCGCGCTTTTTCCGCCGGTCTTTCTTGCCGTCAACCTCGGAATTCCCGCGGTGATTTTCGAGGCCCGGGCCTCGCGCCAGATGGCGCGGCAATTCCCGTCACTGCCACCCAACACGGATCTGGCCAGCCTGGCCTGTTATCCGAACGGCCTGTCGTTTTACCTTGGGCGGACGATGAGTATTTTCACGGCAGACGGCAACGAGTTGACGAGCAATTACATCCTCTTTGATCTCCAAAAACGGACGCGAAACAAAGTGCCGTGGCCTCAAACTCTGATTAATTTTAAAGAAATCACGGGATGGCTGACCTCGCGCAAATCACCGGCTTTTCTCATCGTCCCGCAGCAGAATCGCGAGCAGGCCAGGGCGATTCTCGGCATCCGCGGCGCGACAGTGCATGAGTTGTCGCCGGCTTACTTCGGCATCCTGCTGCCAACCCCGGGAGGCTCCTAGCATGTGCGGCATCTGCGGAACGGTGGCCGTGGACGGTGAGCGCAAGCCCCCCGATGCGCAGGCACGGATCGCAGCCATGCTCAAGGCTCTCTCCCACCGCGGACCTGACGCCGTGGGCTCCGCCTCCAGCGATTTTGCCGAACTCGGCGCGACGCGCCTGGCCATCCGGGGCCTGGTGGATGGCAATCAACCGATGATCGATACCGCCAGCGGAGTGATCGCTGTCTGCAACGGCGAAATCGACAATCACCACGAACTCCGTCAATGGCTGGCCGAACGCGGCCGCCCGGTTCAGCAAAAGACCGATGTGGCCGTCATCCCCGGTCTCTATCTGGAGCTCGGCGAGGAATTCATCACCAAGCTCGTCGGGGCCTTTGCCGTCGCCATCTGGGATCCGCGGGCCCGCGTGCTGACGCTCGCGCGGGATCGTGCGGGGGAACGCCCTCTGTTCTTCGCCAAGACAAACACCGAAACCATCTTCGCCACCGAGATCGCCGCGATTGTCTCGCAAGGTCGGCTGCCCGTCGCGCTGGCCCGCCGTGCCCTGCGGAAATATTTTCAGTTCGGCATCTTTCCCGCGCCCGAGACTCCGTTCGAGCAAATCGAAAAGGTCGCTCCCGGCGAGTTGGTGCAGATTGATGCGAGCGGCGTCCGGCGGCGCCGTTACTGGCGATGGAACAATGTTGAGACTCCCAAGCGACCCGGGTCGCTGGATGCCTTCGATCAGGCCTTCCGTCAGGCCGTCCAGCGACAGAGCGAGGTGGACGTGGACTTCGGCGTCTTCCTCAGCGGTGGCATTGATTCATCGTTGGTTTCCGCCGTGGCGCGCTCGCTGCATCCGAAACGCCCGCTGAAGGCCTTCACGCTGCGCTTTGAGGAAGAATCGTTCGACGAAGGCACCTACGCGGAAATGGTTGCGCGCCGTTTCGACATGGAACTGGTCACCGTCTGGGTGCGGCCCGAGGAAGTGCGGCGCGAGGTCGCCTCGTTGGTGCGCCTCGTTGGTGAACCGCTCGCCGATCCCGCGTGGCTTCCGGCGGCGTTGCTCGCGCGACGCGCCTCGCAGGACATCCGCCTTGCCCTCGTCGGCGAAGGTGCCGACGAACTCTTCGGCGGCTATCCGACTTACATCGGCGCGGGCGTGGCAGAACGGTTTGCGCGGCTGCCGAAGGCGATTCAATCCATCCTGCGCCGGGCCGTGGAAGCGATTCCCCCCAGCGAGAAGAAGGTGACCATTTCCTTTCTCCTGAAACGCTTCGTTCAAGGGGCCGGACAGGAGGGCATGGCGCGGCATCGGCTCTGGGTCTCCAACATCGCTCCGGCGCTCCTCGAACGGCTTGGAGTCCCGGCCAGCCCTTGGGACAGGGCGGAATCAACCGAGGGCGACCTTCTGGATCGGGTGCAACGCTGGGATCTGGAAACGCCACTCGCCGAGGGACTGCTCACCAAGGCGGACCGTTCCAGCATGAGTTCGGCGTTGGAATTGCGCGCGCCCTTCCTCGACGCTGCCGTGCTGGAATTCGCGAAGTCGCTGCCGGTCCACGACCGCGTGTGCCGTTTCCGCACCAAGGTCTTCTTGAAGCGCTATGCCGTGCGCTATCTGCCGAAGGAGATCGTCTATCGCCGCAAGCGCGGACTCTCGGTGCCCATCGGCCGGTGGCTGCGCGGACCGCTGCACGATTGGGCCGCTGCGGCGCTGGCCAATCCGCATCTGGCGGGGGCGGGCATCGAACCGGAGGCGGCGCTGGCACTGTTTACCGAACACTGCGAACGCAAAGCGGATCACGCGCGCGCTCTTTGGACGCTGCTGGTGCTGAGCGAATGGCTGGATTGGGTGGCGCAGGAAACCGCCTCGATTCCCGCCAAGGCGGAACTTTATAGAGCATGAGCGCCGGAATGATGACCAACCTCCAATTGTCGGTCCTGTTCTTCCTGCAACTGGCGTTCATCCTTGGCGTGTGCCGCGCCGTCGGCTGGCTGGCGCGCCTCATCAAGCAGCCACAGGTCGTGGGCGAGATGATTGCCGGCGTGTTGCTGGGGCCGTCGCTGTTCGGCCTCTTCTTCCCGGAGGCGCAGGCATGGATGTTCCCCAAACAGTCGATGACCATTCTCTTCGCGATCAGCCAGGTTGGGCTGTCGATTTACATGTTCCTCGTCGGAATGGAATTCCGGCAGGAATTGCTCCACGCCCGGCTCCGCAGCGCGGCCTCGGTTTCGCTCGCGGGCATGGTGGTGCCGTTCGCCCTCGGCGCGGTGATCGCGCTGTGGCTGGTGAAGCACCCCGGATTCTTCGGTGAACGCACTCACGCCGCGGATGCCGCGCTGTTTCTCGGCGCGTCCATGGCCATCACGGCGTTTCCGATGCTGGCCCGCATCATCTATGAACGCGGCCTCTCCGGTACGACCCTCGGCACGCTGGCGCTGGCGGCGGGTGCCATCGATGACGGCGCCGCGTGGTGCGTGCTGGCGGTCGTGCTGGCGAGCTTCGATCACAGTTGGAGCATCGCGGTCAAAGCCATCGGCGGCGGGATTGGCTACGCGATCTTTGTGCTGACGATCGGCCGGCGTCTGATGGCGTATCTGGGCAGGAAGGCCGAGCGCGCCGGCAAAATCACCGAGCCGATGCTGGCCTTCACGCTGATGCTGGTGATGGTGGGGTCGTGGTTCACCGACATGGTCGGCATCTACGCGGTCTTCGGCGCGTTCATCCTGGGGGTTGCCATGCCGCGGGGCCTGTTTACCCGCGAGATGCAGCGCCTGCTCGAACCGCTCACCGTGGCGCTCCTGCTGCCGTTGTTCTTCACCTACTCCGGCCTGAACACGCGGCTCGATCTCGTGGACACGCCGCAGTTGCTCGGCATTGCGTTGCTCATTCTCGCCGCCGCCTGTCTCGGCAAAGGCGGCGCTTGCTACGCTGCGGCGCGCTGGCATGGCGAGGACAACCGCACCGCGCTCGCCATCGGCACGCTGATGAACGCGCGCGGCTTGATGGAATTGATCATCCTCAACATCGGACTGCAGCACGGCGTCATCACGCCGACGCTCTTCTCGATGATGGTGTTGATGGCCATCGCGACCACGTTGATGGCGGCTCCTCTGTTTGAATGGTTCTACGGACGGCAGGCGCGTGCCTCCGGGGAATTGCCGCAGGCGCCGGGCGGGTGAGGCTATTCAGCCCAAAACCGGCACTTGGGATCGGACAAGGAAACCATCAACCACGGATGCACACGGATAGACACGGATTTCCTGAGGCATGTCTTCCTCACCCTCCGGATGATCCGCTGGTTTTCTGCAAATGCCTGGTATCCGTGTCCATCAGTGTCCATCCGTGGTTGAACTGCGTTCCCGAGATTCAGCGTAAGTCGAGCCGCGCGAGGAAATCCTGCGCCAGGACTTCGTAGGCGGCCGCAGCGGCGCTGTATTTGTCGTAGTAAATGATCGGCTTGCCGAAGCTCGGCGCCTCCGCCAGGCGCGTGGTGCGGGGAATCACCGTTTCGAAAACCTTCTCGCCGAAGTGCTGCCGGACTTCGCTCACCACCTGGTTGGACAGATTCGTCCGGCCATCGAACATCGTCATCACCACGCCCAGTAATTCGAGCGAGGGATTCACCCCGGAGTTGCGCAACTGGCCGATGATCTTGTGCAGCGTCGAGATGCCCTCGAGCGCGTAATATTCGCACTGCAGCGGCACCAGCAGGCTCTCGGCGGCGGTGAAGGCGTTCAGCGTGAGGACGCCGAGAGATGGGGGACAGTCGATGATGATGAGATCGAAGCGTCCGCTCTCGCGAACTGGTTCGAGCGCCATGCGGACGCGTTGGAGGTGGTTGTCCAGCCGGGCGATTTCAATGTCCGCGCCGCACAGATCCATCTCGCTGGGCACGACTTCGAGGCGATCGAAGGCTGTAGGGCGGATCTTCCCGAGCAACGGCTCCTCGCCGAGGAGGGCGCGATAGGCGCTGCCGCCCTCGATCTTTTCCAGACCGACGCCGCTGGTGGCGTTGGCCTGCGGATCGAGATCAAACAGCAGCACGCGCCTGCCTACGGCGGCCACGCAGGCGGCAAGATTGACGGCGGTGGTGGTCTTGCCCACCCCGCCTTTTTGATTGGCTACGGCGATGACGCGTGTTGGCACGCGCGGATTTAATGGGAGGCTGCGGGCGACTGCAAGATTGGAACCGGCGAGATTAAGGCCGTCGGGAGAGAATTTGGCGCTTCGCGCGTCCTTGCAGCGTAGCGGCGTCTCGGCAGAGCGCCGCCGTTAGAAATGAAGAAAATTTTGCGGCGCTCTGCCGAGGCGCCGCTACGCCAGCCGCATGTGCCCGCGACTACTTCTTCGCCGGGGCGTTCGTGGCGTTTCCGCCCGGCGCCGAGCCGGTGGGAGCGTCGTCCTTCTTCTTGAAATCGATCGAGGCCGAGTTGATGCAGTAGCGCAGGCCAGTGGGCTGGGGGCCGTCATCGAACACATGACCGAGATGCCCGCCGCAGCGCGCGCAAAGCACCTCGGTGCGGGTCATGAAATGGCTCTTGTCATCCTGCTGGACGATCACGTTCGTGCCCGCCGCCGCGAAGAAGCTTGGCCACCCACAGCCGGAATCGAATTTCGTGCCGGAGGTGAAAAGCTCCTGCCCGCATCCGGCGCAGCGATAAACGCCATCGCCTTTATGATTCCAGTATTTCCCGGAGAAGGCCCGCTCGGTGCCCTTTTGCCGCAGCACCTCATATTGTTCGGGCGCGAGTTCCTTGCGCCATTCGGCGTCCGTCTTGATGACTTTGTTGTCCATGGTGGAGTTCGTGGAAATGGAATGGGTGTTGGGAATTTTCTTCGCCGCCGCGTCGGCATCGCCGGGGCCGGCCACGCTGGATTTGACGCAACCGGCCAGCAGCACCACCGCCAGCAGGCCCGCATTCTTCAGGATTCGTTTGATGTCTGCCACGCTGCCAAGGTAGCCGATGCCCCGCCGCGCGCAAGATACGGCGTGACCGCGCACGAAGGCTCCTCGTGTTGCACATCCTATCTCGCGAGGCGGTGGGAGGATTCATCCTAGCGGCAGCAGCACCTGCTCGCGCGGGGTGTGCAGTTCCGCAAAGCGCAGGCGGTCGTCACCCCGCGGTGGGAGTTGCATCCCGATGTGCCGGAGGTTCTCCCTCCGTGGTGGGAGCAACGCCCGCGCGTGGCGGCAGTCCTCCTCCCGCGGTGCGAGGAAACCTTGCGCGCAAAACCCATCCTCATCCTGCGGGAGGAGCAGCTCCGGCACGCGCAATGGGCACTCCCCCCGCGGAGGGAGCACGGCTGGAAAGCGCCAGTGGTCCTCCTACCGCAGGGGGAGCATTGTTTCGGGAGCGAATCCACGCACGCAACGCCTTCGCAGGCAGGGTGGCACGACGAAACAAAACTCCTCGCAGCGTGCGCTGCAGCGCGCGAGTCATACGGGTGAATTATCCCTAATCGAGTTCCGCCGGCAGCCGATGATGAATCATCCGCCGGCAGATGCGGGAAGCATCAGGCGAAAGACAACTCGTATGCGGCAAGACAAACCTTATACCGTCGCGGGCACCATCTACTTCGGCCAGCGCAACGTCAGCGGACTCACACGCGGCATCGTGCCCACGCGACTCGTCACCGCAGCCGATTACGAACCGGCCCTCGCGGCCCTGAATGCGGCCCACGCCGACGCCACCCTCGCCCGCAGCGTCAAGCGCCATGCCCAGATGGAACTCGACCGGCTCGTCGCCGAGTCGCGCGCCTTCATCAGCCAGACCGACGGACTGCTGGGCGGCGTGTTCGGGCGGCGTTTTTCGGCCGCGTGGACTCCGCTGGGCTTCGTGCGCAACCTGCGCGTGCCCTGGACCCATGCCGGACGCGAAGACATCCTGCGCAGCACGGCCTCCTATCTGGAGGCGCACCCCGAGCTGCAGAGCGTGCCCTGTGGTGTCACTGCGTTGCGGGCGCGCGAGCTTTCCGACGCCTACACTGCGGCGTTAAACGTCGTGCAGCGCGCTGTTGCGGAAGTGCGCGCCCGGCGCAAAGCGCGCGACGCCGCCATGAAGGCCGTGCTCAAGCTCATAAACGACCTGTTGCACGAACTGGCCACCGCGCTGACCCCCCGATGACCCGCGCTGGCGCGGCTTCGGCTTCAATGTTCCGGCCGATCCTTCGGTGCCCGAAGCCGTGACGCGCCTGGAAGTGCAGGCCCGCGGGCCGGGCGAGTTGTCCCTCATCTGGGACGCCACCGCGCGCGCCGAGCGATATCATGTGGAACTGCTCCTGCCCGGACCGGAAAGCGCGTTCCACCGCGTGGTGACGGTGTATGACACGAATGCGAGACTGGCGGACCTGCCACCCGGTGCGGCGGTGCAAGTGCGGGTGCTGGCCGTCAATGCCGGCGGCGAAAGCGCGCCGGGGATCACCGTGGAAGCCACCGTGCCGGCGCTGGCCTCGGCGGCGTGAGGCTATCGCGTAGGAACAGATTCCTCGGTCGCCATGCCCACCCAAGTGATCTGGGAATGGAATCGGTCGCTTCCCATGTTGCGCATCTCATCGAGGTGCATCTTCTGGGCCGCGCACTCGATGTAGAGCGAATCCAGTTGCGCCGGGATTTTTCGAGGGAACGTCGCAACCTCAGCATTTTAGGAATTGAAATGCGGACGCTTCAAAATTAGCTTCCCACCCACGCCAGATGAACACCAACCGTACCGCCGCCCGCGACCACGAATCCACGATTGATTCAGCCTGTTCCTCACCGAACACCCGGCCCCGACAAATTCCGGCCAGGACAGCAAGGGGGAGAATGCGGGGATTGCCCTGTTTCCTGCTGTTGCTGTTTCTGTTGCCCGCCGCAGCGCAGGCTCAATTCAATTACACGACCGGGAATGGCTCCATCACCATCACGAGATACACCGGTCGCGGTGGGATGGTGGCCATTCCGGGCACAATCAAGGGTCTGCCGGTCACCAGCATTGGAGACGGGGCGTTCGATGGCTGCACCAACCTGCTTGGTGGCACTATCCCTGACAGCGTCACCAGAATCGGGAGCGGTGCATTCGCAAATTGCACCAGCCTTGCTGGCCTCACTATCCCCGACAGTGTCATCAGTATCGGGGACGGGGCTTTCTGGAAATGCACCAACCTGACCAGCATTGTGATCTCCGATAGCGTCACAAGTATCGGAAAGGATGCGTTTTTTGAGTGTGCCGGCCTTTTCATCGTCACCCTGCCCAACCGCATCACCAGCATCAGGGATGGGACGTTCGCCCGCTGCACCGGTCTGTCCATCGTTTCGATTCCCGGCGGCGTCACCAACATTGGGGCTGGCGCGTTTGCTTTCTGCTCCAGCCTGGCCGAGGTCGCGATTCCCGACGGCGTCACGAGCATTGGAGAAGTGGCGTTCCGTGACTGTAGCAGCCTGAACAGCGTCGCGATCCCAGACAGTGTCACCAATATCGGGGATGGAGTCTTCTATCGTTGCGCCAGCCTTGTCAGCATCATGATCCCAAACCGCGTCACCCGCATTGGGGAATTGGCGTTCTCTGACTGCTTCAGTTTGGTCAGCGTCACGATTGGCAACCACGTCACGAGCATCGGAAACGGAGCATTCCAATTCTGTAGCAGCCTGACCAGCGTCGTGATCCCAGACAGCGTCACCCGCATCGGGGATGGGGCTTTCTGGGGCTGCGCCAGCCTGGCGAGCGCCACAATTGGCGACAACGTCGCGAGCATTGGAGTTGTGGGGTTCGGCAACTGCACCAGCCTTAGCAGTGTCATCATCCCCAACAGCGTCACCCGCGTCGGGGAACGGGCATTCATTGGTTGCACTGGTCTGACCAGCCTCACCATCGGCAACGGCGTCACCAGCATCGGGAAACTGGCCTTTTATGGTTGCACTCGCTTGGGCAGCGTCATGATTCCCAACGGCGTCACCAGCCTTGGGGAACGCGTCTTCTATGGCTGCGCGAGCCTGAGTAGCATCACGATCCCCAACACCGTCACCAGCATCGGGGTCGCGGCGTTCGAATTCTGTTCCAGCCTGACACGTGTCACGATACCCGTTCGTGTCACCAGCATCGGAAGCTACGCGTTCCGATACTGCTACAGTCTCACTGAAGTTTATTTTCAGGGCAATGCCGCGAGTCTTGGTCCGTCTGCGTTCGACTATGACGACGAGGCGACCATCTATCATGTGCCAGGGACCACAGGCTGGGGCGCGAGGTTCGGAGGTCGCCCGACAGCGTTCTGGTATCCCGAGACTGACCGTCTGCTGGTGGGCGTGAACGGCGCCGGAACTCTTTTGCCCAACTACAACAATGTGGTGTTGAAGATTGGCTGGACCTACAGCATGACTGCCACCGGCATGAAGGGGCACGCCTTCTCCATGTGGCTCGTGTCAGCCAACGCGAGCGACTTTTCGATGGTCACCACGCCGAAGTTGACCTTCATCATGCAGCCGGGGCTGACGGTGGAGGCGGTTTTCAAGGATGTTACGCGACCAGCATTGACGATCACCGCCCCGCTGCCGTGGCAGCGGATCACCAACTCCACGGCCACCGTGCGCGGCCGGGCCAGCGACAACGCCGAAGTCGCTCAGGTGCTGTGTCAGATCAATGATGGCGACTGGGTGACTGCGATCGGCACCGCCAACTGGTCTGCCGGCCTGCCCCTCACTCCAGGCACCAATCGCGTGCGGGTCATCGCAGTGGACGGGACATGGAATGTTTCCCAGACGAACACCGTGACGTTTTTCCGTGTGATCCCCAGCCAGTTCACTCTCCTGACCAATGGCCAGGGCCGGATCAGCCGCACTTTCACCGGCAACACCTTGGAATTGGGCCGAAGCTATGCCGTCACAGCGGTCCCCGCGACGGGCCAGTTGTTCTCGAACTGGACCGGCACGGTTACAGCCACCAACAATCCGCTGAAATTCCTCATGCAGTCGAACATGGTGGTGCAGGCGAACTTTGTGCCCAATCCCTATCTCGCGCTCAAGGGATCTTATGCGGGCTTGTTCCGGCTGGATTCGCCCGATTCGCTCGCTGCCATCAACGCGGGTTCAGTGGCGCTGAGTCTCACGGAGCGCGGCACGTTCAGCGGGAGCCTGCGCCTGGCAGGCGCGGCGCTGCCCTTCAGCGGTCGCTTCGATCTGGCGCGCCAGGCCACGGTCAAGGTGCCACGAACGGGCAAAGCACCGCTGTGGCTAAGTCTGGGCTTCGCTTCGCAAAACATCATGGGCCGGGTCAGCGCGGACGGGTGGACGGCGGATTTGGTGGCGCTGCGCCGCGCGACAGCCAGCAGCAACGCCTTTGCCGGCCGTTACCCGATGCTGATCATGGGGCAGCACGACGCCACGGAAACACCCCCAGGCGACAGTGCATGTGGTGTTACAGTCACCGCATCCAGCTCGATCAGCGTGTCCGGGACGCTGGCGGATGGTTCCGTCGTCACCCTGGCGACCGGACATTCCGAGACCGGCGTGTGGCCCTTCCATGCTTCGCTCTACGGCGGACGCGGCCTGATCATCGGCTGGCTGTCGTGCGAGACGAATGCAGCGCCGCGAAATGTGCTGTGGGTTAAACCGCCGGATGCGGTGGCGCGATATTATCCCGGTGGATTCCGCGAGGAACGGGCGGTGGCGCTGAAGCGCTACGTGCCGCCCGCGCCAAAACAGACGGCCACCTCGTGGAGCCTGGGCCGCTTGTTCATCGGCGGAGGCAATCTCTCCGCGCCACTGGAAGCCGAGGTGCTGGTCACGAACAACCTGATCAAGCGACTGAGCGGTTCGGTGAGCAACCTTTCGCTGGTGATCACCAACAGCAACGGGCGATTCGGCGGAAGCTTCATGCATCCGGTGACGCGGAAGGCGACGCCGTTGCGCGGGGTGTTGGTGCAGGGATTGCCGTGGGTTCCGCCGGCGGAGCAAGTCACTGTCGGCGGTGGCTCATTCCTCGGAACCAACGAGGGCGGCTGGGTGTGGCTGGAACCCAAGCCTTAGCCGGAACAATGCAGTGGAAAATCAACGCAGAGACGCTAAGGCGTGATCGGCGTTCAACGGGCATTACCCGCGCTGGCAATGAGTCTGACGGGGGCTGGCCCGTGCGAATGTTGGCACTTTGTTTGAACGTTTTGGCCGCTTTGGCGATCGGATCTGCAAACATTCGCGATGCGCCATCACTTCCCAGCCCAGCCCGATCTGCACCTCACGCCCATTGAGA
>JBBRWD010000141.1:0-14163 GCA_038249465.1 Limisphaerales bacterium
AGTTGCTCGAAGGCTCGCCCGTCCACGCCGACCGAATCGAGTTCACCGCGGTCGTCCCGCTGGACAACCTGTGTTACGGACTGGTCGTTCTCGTTCCGGTGCTCTCCACCCCGCCTTGCGGCGACGCCGTTCCGGTTCGATGCCGCACGGCTCTTCGCCGCACAGGAGCGGACTTGCACCGCTCCGTCTTCCCGCCTTCTCAGGCGCACGAGCGCACCCGCCCTCGGGTGCTGTTTTCCGCGCCCTCGCGGAAAACCCGGTGCGCGTGAAATAGTTCAGGACGCCTCGGAACAACGGGAGCCGCAGATTGCTGGCCGCGCGGCGCGTCCAGCCACACTCGATGGCGGGTGTGCTCCCCATCTCGGAGTTCGGGTTCATGCGGTGTGACTCAGGACTTCGGCCACGTCGGTGCGATAGGCCTTCCAAGCCGGCAACAGTCCCGCCAGCGCACCCAGGGCGACGATCAAAGCCGGTCCCCAGAGCATCACCGGGGCGAAGGCCAGCGGATTCAGGACCACTCCGGTTTGCGCGCGGATGATGGCGGCGGCGGCGGTCATGAGAACGAAGTAGGCGGCGAAGCCCAGCAGCGCGCCCAGCGCGGCAATGAAGCCCGCTTCGAAGATCACCGCGGCGAACACCGTGCCCCGATGCGCGCCAAGCGCCCGCAGGATGGCCAGGTCGCGCCGCCGCTCGTTCATCGAATTGTACAGGCCGGTCAAGACCGAGGCGGCGGCGACGATGGCCACCAGCCACGCCACGAGGGCCAGCACCTGTTCGAACCACCCCAGCCGGTCGAACAACTCCGAAACAATCTGCGCGATGGGCCACGCAAATGTCAGCAGGTTGCCTTGCTTGTTGTAGAGCACATCAAGCATGAAGCCCGCGCCGGGACTGCTGTCGCGCAGTTTCACCAGCACGGCGCTGATGTCCTTCGTGGCGGCAGGGTCGTGCCCGCCGAGGTTTTGCAGCCCCGCCAGTGGAATCCAGAGGACGCGGTCCGCCGGGGTATTCGAGGGTTTCAGCACGCCCACGACAACAAAGGTCTCCCCATGCTGTTTCTGGGGATCAAAGGTGAGCCCATGAAACGGCTGGAACCGGTCGCCGACTTTCAAGCGCAGCCGCTCGGCTGCGAAGCTGCCCACCACGGCTTCGCGCCGCTGCGGATCGAAAAGGCGTCCGCCGGCTTGCACCGTGTAGCGCGGCCCGGCCTCATCGCCGCTGGCCTGAAAGAGGCTTGGCAGCGTGCCGACCAGGCGGAAGCCGCGGTAGTTGTCGCCAACGGCCAGCGGCACGGCAAACTCAACTGCGGGATGGTTCGTGATGTCGCGATAATCCTCCCAGCGCAAGTTGCCGGGGGAGGCTTCGAGGTGGAATACGGCGTTGAGCACGAGCTGCAGCTTTGAACCGCGCGCGCCGAGCACTGCATCGAAGCCCGCGTCCGCGCCGGTGAAGGCCTGCGCCGCCTGCGTGCGCAGGATCCAAACGGTCAGCAACAATCCGCAGGCCAGCATCAGCGAGCCGGCCGTCACCGCGGTGGACAGCGCGTGCCGGCGCAGGCTGCGGTGGATGAGGCGCCAGAGTGTCATGGCAGCACCTCCCGGCGGCTCAGTTCGCGGAAATCGCGCACCGTGTCGAAACCCGCCAGCGCTTCCGCATCGTGGCTCACCAGCAACAGCGCGGCGCCAGCTTCGCGACAGGTTTCGCGAATCAGGGAGAGCACCTCGCGAGCGTTGGCGCGGTCCAGGTTGCCGGTGGGTTCATCGGCGAGCACCAGTTGTGGCCGGTTCGCCAGCGCCCGGGCCACGGCCACGCGCTGTTGCTGGCCGGTGGAGATCTGGCGCGGCCAGTGATGCATCCGCTGGCCCAGTCCCACCCGTTCGAGCAAGGCGGCGGCCCGGTCGCGGTCTTCGCCTGGCCCGAAGGCCATTCCCAGAAGCACATTCTCCAGGCAGGTGTGGCCAGGCAGCAGATGGAAGGATTGAAAGATGTAGCCAAGGGTGCGGGCCCGAACCCGGTCGCGCCGCGCCTCGGAGAGCGTGCTCAAGTCCTCGCCCGCCAGAATAACCCGCCCGGTGTCGGGCTGGAGGATGCCGGCGATGAGATTGAGAAAGGTGGTCTTGCCGCAGCCGCTCTCTCCGCTCAAGGCGACGTGCGCCTGGGGTTCGAGCGAGAAAGCCGGCACATCCACCACGCGTTGGTCCACGCCATCCGGCCCGCGGAAGCTCTTGCCCAGGGCGGTGACTTCAAGGAGTGGTCCGGGATGATTCATGGTTTATCAGATGGCTGCGCAATCGGTGGCGGCGTTTCCGGATTCAGTTCGACCATCTCCGCGTCCATCCGGTAGATGGACTGGAGCACTCCCTGTTTCATGAGCTCCCCAACGTGCAGGGTTCCCGTGACGGTCGCCAGACTGAATACCCGGGGACGAAAATCGCCGCGCGGCATGGTGACGTAAATCCAATGATTCATTTGCGGGCTTGGACCAAAACAGCAGGAAAGCTGGTCGCGGGCGAGCAGGAACTGCGTCACTCCGCGCCCTTGCGTGCGCAATGGCATCACGTAGCCGGTCACCGCCACGCGACGGCCGTTCAAAGCCTGGATGAGCGTTGGAATCTTGTCGCGCGTCACGAGGTTGGGCCGGCCACCCGGCTCGGGCTGTCCCAAACGAACAGTATAGGAAAACGACGAGAGGGTGTTAAAACGGAGATGGAGCACTTCGTTGGTGCCCTCGCGGGATGGCGGTAAAACCATTGCCGGGTTTGAAACCGCGCGCGGTGAATGGGTCGGCTCGGGCTCGATTGGCTCCAGGACCGTTCCCGTGAAGGCGGCCGCCAGGGCGGCAAGGATTGAAACGGACGGCTCGGTCTTGGGTGACTCTGGAACGGAGACCCGATTTGTTGGCGGGAGGATCTCAATGAGATCGCCGCGCAAAGTCTCCGCAAAATTCGTCTCGCCCGCAGGTGGCACTTCGGGTCCGGTCGAAGGCCCTCGTCCGCAGGCGACGACCAACAAGACAATGGAGGCGACGGCCATCAGGCAAGTCACGAAGCGTCTCCGGCGATGGGGCGTGGGGTTCATCTGCGGGAGTGGCATTTGAGAGCGCGGCGGCCTGCCTGCGCCAGTGACTCCGAACTTCGTTTTTCTTGTTTCATCGTTTTCGTTTGCCTGGCCTGGTCGGCTGCCGAAGCGCCATGCCTTGGTTCCGCCGCCGACGCGGATCGAATCGCGCACCGTGACGCGCTCGGACCAAGCCATGTTGTGGACCGTGGTCAAGACCTGTCAGCTTGCCGAGCAAGATTGCCCGATGAGACGACTGTTTACAAGCAAACCCTCGCTGCTTTGACTCTCGCAAGGTTCGGCGCGCGCAAGAGTTGACCGTTGTTCACAACCATGCCCGCCGTCGGCCATCCGCTCGTCATGGCGATCCCGCGGTTGTCGCCGAACGCCCATTCGAAAGCGACCGCGCCGGCATCACTTCACGGGATGGCCGCGAAACGGATACCGATCCGGGCCTGAGCGCCCGCCAGCCTGGGTGTTTTTAAAAGTGGGTGAGGTCGAACCGGCGGAAAACCCGGGGAGGCGCAGGGCGCGTCGCTCCGCGCGCGCCGCCGGAGCGGTGCCTGCATTCCCAACGGCGCGCACGGAGTGCCGCGCTACCTGGTGCTCGATCGCGCCCGGAAACCGCTGACGATCGACGGCGTGGTCTTCGATTACGATAATCGTGCGGGGATTTACCTCAATCACTACGGCATCGGAGGCGACGGCGTCGAGTGCCGGAACAATGTCCGCGGAACAATGTCCTCCGCTTCGCCAAGGATGTCTGGCGTCCGACCGTGACGGGCCCGATACATCTCAGCCACGGTGCTTCCAACAACGACAACCGGGCTGTCGAGATGCGCGGCTGGCGCTGGGTGGTGGATGGCAACGACGATGAGGTTTATCGCAACATCGCCTTTGACCGTGTCTATCCCATCCCAGTTCGAGCAACTCGCCCGCAATGAACTCGGCGACCGCAGCAGCTTTGACGCAAGTCCAGCCGTGGACGGCCGTCGCCTCCTCATCCGGTCCGACAAATACCTCTACTGCCTCGGAACCAAATGGGTCGTCACCGACCGATTTCATTTGGCCTTCATTGCCGCACACGACACCGGGTGGAACCGGGTCAGCCGTGACTCCAATTGCCCAAAGCGACGGCCGACGACGAGGAACACGAGATCGTCAACCGCCAGTCAGCTTCCGCTCTGTTGGAGATACACTTCCTCGTAAGGCTGGATCACGACGAAGCCGTCGCCGCGGAACAGCATCTGGAGTGATTCGCCGCTGCCCCGGCCTAGAAAGGTCTTGAACGACACGTCCGTCTTGAACTCCGGCTGCAACGAAGCCGACCAGGCGACCGTAGCGTTAGGATCAGTGACAACCGGGCTGTCCGGCGTGACGACGAGTGTGACCGGTTCGCCATGAGTGGTGATGGCCAGCAAACCGCGTCCATCGAAACGCACGTTGAAGAGCCCGCCGGCCAGCATGGCTGACACCCGGCGCATCATCGTGATCTGATGCCGGATGGTTTCCTCGAAGACCAGCACGTCGTTGCCGTTGACAACGAGCGCGTCGCCATCGAGGCGAAGGATGGTGACCCGTTTGCCGGAGTCGGCGAGATACAGGGTGCCGGTGCCTTCGGCCTTGGTGAGCGCCAGTCCTTCGCCGCTGACCGCTTTTTTGAGCAGATTGCCGATGCCGTGGTCCAGCATGCCTTCGCGGGTGAACTTGATGTTGCCGCGGTAGCCGACCATCGAGCCCATCTTGGTCCAGATGCGGCCGTTGAGGTTGACCTCCAGCATCCGGGCGTTCTCCAGTTCGAACACGCCCTGTTGGCGGTCCCGTTGCCGGGTTCGGGCGACGAATTCGGAAAGGGTGAAGCGATCCGCTCCCGGCGGCGGAGGAACGGAGGAGGTGGGCAGGACGGGTGGTGTGTTCATGGCGGTGGAGCTTAATGGGCGGTGACACGATTGTCCATCGCCTCGAGGCGGCACAAATTGGCCTCTTTACGATCATGAAGGAGCTGGCAAGCCACTGTTGGATTGAGGTTGTTCCCTCAACGATACGCTGCACCCAAAACAGTTCACCGCATTGTGACTCAGCCGCCACTTCCCGGTAACGAGGCATACTAATACTCAGCATGAAATTGGATGCAATAGTGGGCGTCGGCTCACTGGCGCGATTCAATTCCACCATCCAAAACATATCGCAACAAACCATGAAACCTCATCGACTCCTCTCCCTCTGCTCCGCCTCGCTGCTGGCGGCAGGGGCGGCAGCCAGCGCCGCCCCCCTGGTCAATCTCGGCCTGGTCGGCGTCGGCCGCCTGCCCGGCGACTCGTTTGACCAACTCGGCGCGGGCGTTGACACGCTCGGCGGCATCTACTCCGGCATGTGGCTGGATCCGGCGACGCTGGTCCACAGCAACGGCACGATCCACGCCACCATCTACGGCCTGCCCGATCGTGGGTTTGGCGACGGCTTGCAGGATTACCATCCGCGCGTGCAACAACTCGCCTTCGCGGTCACGCCCTATGCTGGCCCCGGGCCGGCCGCTCAGGACCAAATCGTGGTTGCCAACACCGCCACGTATATTCTCACGGTAAACGGCAACACTTTCACGGGCGCCAACCCGGACGACACCAATGTCACGACGCATCCGCAATCGCTATTGAGCGGCATCGGCGGCGGCAAATGGAGCCTCGACCCGGAGGGCATCGTCCACGCACCGGGCGGCTCCTGGTACGTCAGCGACGAATACGGGCCGTTCATTTATCGGTTCGATGCGTCGGGCGCTCTCCAGAATGCGCTGCCTCTCCCGGAAGCTTGCCTGCCAAAGATTGGCAAGGCTTACCCGCGCGTGAACAACTTCCTCACCGCCTCGACCATCGCGACCAACGATTCCGGCCGCTACATCAACCGCGGCATGGAAGGCTTGAGCATCACGCCCGATGGGAAGACGCTCGTCGCCTGCTTGCAATCGCCTCTCGTGCAGGATGGAGAGAACCGCAATCCCAGCCGCAACGTGCGCATTCTGGTGTACGACATCGATCCTGCTTCGCCGACCTATGAGCAACCCCTGGCGGAATACGTGCATGTGTTGCCCCTCAACGCGGCCGAGGCCAACAACCGGCACACCCCCGTCAGTGAACTTCTCGCGCTCAGTGCCACCAGGTTCCTCATCCTGCAGCGCGACAGCCGTGGCCTGGGCGGCGATCCGGGCACGCTGCTTTACAAGCGCATCGTGGAAGTGGATGCCAGCAGCGCCTCGAACATTCTCGGCACGGGCTACGACCTGGAGAAGGGCGCGCCGGGGGCAATGGCTCTTCCGCGTTCAGGTCTGCCCAGCAATGTGGTCGCCGTCGTCAGCCGCGACCTCGTGGACATGCTGAACGCCACTCAACTCGCGAAGTTTGGCCTGAATGCCGCGCCCTCGAACCAGAACGTCAACACGCTCTCCGAAAAGTGGGAGGCGCTCGCGACCATTCCGCTGAACGATCCGCAGGCGCCCCACGATTACCTCTTGCTCGTGGGAAACGACAATGACTTCCGGGCTCCGTTGGTTTATCACAACGGCGTGGTGGTCGGCACCAACACTGTCTTTGCCGACAACATGCTCCTCGCCTTCCGCGTCGGCGCGGATGCGATTGCCCCGACGATCGTCTGTCCCGCACCCGTCACCATCAGCGCCGGGACCAACTGCACCGCGACGGCGGATCTGAGGTCCAAGGTGGTGGTGACGGAGAACAGCGCCGCTCCGGTCACTGTCACGCAGACTCCCTCTCCGACCACCCCGCTTGGATTGGGGACGCACACGCTCACCTTCGTCGCCACGGATGCCGCTGGAAATCAAAGCGCACCCTGCACCTCCACCGTCACCGTGGTTGATGTCACGCCGCCGATCGTCAGGAGCGTGACGCCTAGCAGGAAACAGCTCTGGCCGCCGAACAACAAGTTCGTGCCGATCACGGTTAGCGCCACAGCCACTGACAACTGCTCCAGCACGTTTACCTGTGAGATCGTTTCGGTCACCAGCAACGAGGGAGACAACGACTGCGGCGATGACCACCGGAACAAGGGCAGGAAGGACCATCGCGAATCGCCGGACTGGAAGATCACCGGGCCGCTCAGCGTGGAATTGCGCGCCGAGCGTTCCGGCCACCGTTTCGGCCGCTTTTACGTCATCACCGTTCGCTGCACCGACGAAGCGGGGAATTCCACGGAGGGTGTCACGACGGTCTTCGTTCCGCATAGTGCCGCCGACCTGGAAGCCGGGTTCCGCACCAGCATCCATCCCTATGCCGTGCCCGTCGGGGCGGACTACAGCATCGTTCCGCTCCTCAGCGTCGGCGACCGGGTGCCGCGCACGAGTGATGCCGCTCAGCTTTTCCAGATGATTGGCATTCCTGACGGCCTTGGCGCGCATGCCAACTACGATGGCACCACCACGCTGTTCATGAATCATGAGCTGGGAAACACCGTCAGGTCCGAACCCCTCGTGGGCCAGCCGCTCAGCCGGGGCGCGTTCGTCTCCAAGCTGATCCTCGCGGCCGACGCCTCCGTGCTCTCGGGCGATCTGGCCTACGACGCTGTCTATGCGGAAAACGTGCTCGTCGGCCCCGCGGCAACGATCAGCAACACCACGCCGGCCTTCTCGCGATTCTGTGCCGGGGCGCTCGCGGGTAAGGAGGCGGGCTTTGATCGTCCGATCTACTTCGCGGGCGAGGAATCGGGCGGAACGAACACCTTCGACGGACGGGGCGGCCAGGCGGTGGCCATCTTCGACAACGCCCTCTGGACCCTGCCGAAGCTCGGCCACATGAATTGGGAGAACGCAGTGCCGCGGCCCGACAAGGGCAGGCAAACCGTCATCATGTGCCTGGAAGACGGAGAAGTGGGGAACTGCCAGCTTTACATGTACGTCGGGTACAAGGACAGCTCCCGGCGCGCCGGAGCCCTTCGCCGCAACGGCCTGGACAACGGATCGCTCTACGTCTTTGTGCCGTCTTCGAGCACGCAGACCAACGAGGCCACTCTTCCGAGCGGCGACCTGCGGGGCAAATGGGTGCTTCTGCCCGGCGCCGAAAACATGACCGACGTCGAACTCGAATCGGCTTCCGATGCCGTTGGGGCCTTCGCCTTCGACCGCGTCGAGGATGGCGCGTTCCGCCCCGGCAAACCCAATGAGTTCTTCTTTGTCACCACGGGTGGTTCCGCGAGCAACATGCTGGGCCGCCTCTACCGGCTGAACCTCGATTCCCGCAACCCCCTCGGCGCGGCGAAAATGACCGTGATTTACAACGCCGACCAGATCATCGCTGCCGGCGGCGACATCGCGCTCAGTCCGGACAACATCAGCGCGAGCGAAGACTACCTCATGATCTGCGAGGACGGCACCGCGCAGAGCCGGCCCGTGATGGCAGCCAATGGCCGCAAGGGCAACATCTGGCGCGTGAACTTCCGCACCGCCCTTGCCGAAAACATCGCCGAACTCTTTGCGGTGGGCCGCGATGGAACCGTCACCGCTCCCGGCGTCTGGGAGACTTCCGGCATCATCGACACCTCGTCGCTGTTCGGTCGCGACTCGTGGCTGTTCGACGTGCAGGCGCACTCACCCACTCGGGCGCCGCTCCCGAACACGGTCGAAGACGGACAGCTCCTCCTGATGATCCGCAACCGGTAGAATTCCGGACAGTCTGATGCAAGGCGG
Organism: Limisphaerales bacterium; assembly: GCA_038249465.1. Taxonomy (GTDB): domain Bacteria; phylum Verrucomicrobiota; class Verrucomicrobiia; order Limisphaerales; family JBBRWD01; genus JBBRWD01. The sequence continues at coordinate 8,747 of JBBRWD010000141.1, forward strand.
GCCTCCACGGAGGCCCGCCTTTTTTGCGGTTCGGATCGGACCGGCAAGGAGGCCAGGGGTGAACACCGATCCCGCACTGCGGCGCTTAGCGACCTCCGCAGACGAGTCCCGGGCAAGTCGCGAAAGATGGACTTCTCATTGGACCGGGCGCATCCGCGCACTGCCCCCGGCGCGCGGCCTTGAGGCCGCTTCAGCGTGCGATGGGTGTTGGCGAAACATTGGCGGACGGTCTCTTGAACGATGAAGCGACGTAAACGTCGCGCTCCACCCCGGTTGCATTCGGGGGCAGTGTCGAGATGCGCCCCATTGAGCCTTCGCGGGACTCCAAGCATCGACATCGCGAGCGGGGTCGAAGATAATGACAAGACCCTGGGATGGGCTACCAGAAGACGCTTGGTCCCAACCCTCACGGGTAGGACGCGTCTGTCCCCAGCGCGCCGTCGGGTTGGCCGGGAGTGGCGCGCGGCGCGCTGGGACAGACGCGCCCGACCCAGCCCGGGCGTCGTCCATCCCACTGCCTGGGTAGTAACCCCGCAAGCTGGCAAAAAAGGCTTGAGGCCAACACCTGACATTTGCACTTTTGCGCAGACGTTTCATGAAGACAACACGACGCAACGAATCCAACAAGGACTCTCCACCTGCGAAGGCTCGCTACATCATGCTGGGCGGCTTCCTGGGCGCCGGCAAGACGACCGCCGTGGGCAAATTGGCCAAACACCTGGCCGACCGGGGGCTGCGCGTGGGCCTCATCACCAACGATCAGGGGCGCAACCTCGTGGACACCGCGATGCTGCGATCGCAGGGATTCGCGACGGAGGAGATTCCCGGCGGCTGCTTCTGCTGCCGGTTTAATTCGCTCGTGGATGCCTCGCAGCGCCTGACCGCGACCACCCGACCGGAAGTCTTCCTCGCGGAGCCGGTCGGAAGCTGCACGGACCTTGCGGCCACGGTGACCTACCCGTTGCGGCGGCTCTACGGTGACAACTTCACCGTCGCGCCCATCAGTGTGCTGGTGGATCCGGTTCGCGCCCGGCGCGTGTTCGGTCTGGAGAAGGGCGGCAACTTCTCGGAGAAGGTGCTCTACATCTACCTCAAGCAGATTGAGGAAGCCGACCTGGTGATCATCAGCAAGTGCGACCTGCTGGACGAGCCGCGGCTGGAATCGTTGCGACAAGCGATCACCGCCAAGTTTCCAGGGAAGGAGATTCTCTCTGTGTCGGCCCGTGAGGGCACGAACCTGGAGGCGTGGTTTGCGCGCATCACCAGCGCGGAACAGGTGGCGCAAACCGCGATGAACGTCGATTACCAGGTCTATGCCGATGGCGAGGCGTTGCTGGGCTGGCTGAATTGCACCGTCCAGATTGTGGCAGATCAGGCATTCGATGCCGACCTGTTCTTGAAGCAACTGGCTGGGGCCATCCAGCAACGGCTGAAGGCTGCCAAGGCTGAAGTGGCGCACTTGAAGATGACCTTCAGCCCGGACGCAAGCCTCGCGGGAGACATTGCGGCAGTGAATCTCGTGCGCAACGATTTCGTGCCGGAGCTTTCCTTTCATCTGGCAGAGCCAGTGAAAAGCGGCCAGTTGATCATCAACCTGCGCGCCGAGGCTGCGCCGGATGTTCTGGGGACGGTGGTGCGCGAGGGTCTCGCAGCCGGGGGAAAGAAGTTTCCGACGTTGCAGGCCACACTGGATCACCTGGAGCATTTCCGGCCTGGCAAGCCGACACCGACGCATCGTCTAAAGCAACTCCCGGCCTGAGGTCGCGCGGATCTCAGCGCGGTCTTTCCCTCCACCACACCGCGCAACGCAGCCCGTCTCACTCGCCCCGCCCCGCGACAGACCAATGGCCAAAGCGGTCGGCGGGCAGGAGAAAATCCACGGGGTAAATGAGGTAGGCGGTGTTCTTCGAGTACGTCCAGGCGTCCACGAGACGTGCGCGCGGCACCACGCGATGGATTTCCCTGCTCCGGCCGGGGTCGTGGAGAATGGGTTCGCCCCTGGCCGTGAAGCCGACGCAAACCACGAGGTGCCCGCGCGGCTGGCGTCCCCGATCATTCAGTCGATTGCTGCAAATCGAGAGGCCGACGGGAATGCCACGCGCGATCCACTCCTCGACTTCGGCAAGGTCACTCAGCCGCACCACCATCGCGCGCATCCCGGGCAGCGCGCCGGCGAAGGCCATGTTGAAGGACCAGTTGCCGGTGCCTTCCCATCTGGGATCGTGAACTCCCTGCGCCACGGCAGGAGGGAGAAAATCGAGGTCCGGCCGGTGCCGCTTGTTCGCCCAGAATCCGAGCAGCATGGAAACAACGGTGGGGCTGCACCAGGCATCGCCGCCCGGGTAGTGCAACTGCGAGCGCTCGGGCACGGGCAGCGCGATGCCCAAGGCGTCTGGCACTGGCGGCAGGGGCGCGGGATGGGCGCGATTGTCGAGCAACGACACTCCGAGGAACTTCAATTCCGGCCAGGGCGGGCCGCCGCGCAGGGTGACGCGCAGTTGAAGATTCGTCGCCGGCCGCGTCAAAACCAGCGTGTCCGTTTGCACCTCACCGTCGTTGTCCTTCTGGCCGGAGACGCTTTCACGCGGTTGTTTGCCGGGTTGTCTGGCCCAGAGGCCGAGATTGAAAAATCGCGTCGGGCGTTCGCCGTGAAAGGCGCGGACCTCGATCATCAGCCCCGTTTCGTTGGTGGTGACGGCATTCCACGAGGCGACCAATTCGTTCCACCCGAGACGCCCAGTGAAAACGGGCGAGGTGAGAACGCGTTCAGCCGCCGGCACGTTCGTCGAGGGCGCGAAGGCATCAAAGCGGTCGAAGCCGAGGAATTGGATGCCGCGCGAACTAGGGAGACCCGCGGACCACGCGGACAGCGTGTTCGCAAGCGCGATCAGCACCAGGATGGCTCGGTTCTTGAGCACGGCGGGAGTTCACCAGAGGCCTTGAAAATGTCAAACGCAGTGAAGCAACGGTGCAGGGGCGAACCAGCCAGCGCACAAAGGAATCGCTTTGCGGAACGACCGGCCGATGTTTGACAGCATGATCGTCGTCGAGAGGTCTGGCCAGCGGTGACCACGCTCATAGGCGGCGCATCCGCAAATCGATTCCCTGCGGGCCAGGGCGACCGTGATCGAGGCAAACCTGGTCGTCCTGCAGCGGGAAACGGCGCGGCCGGTGCCCGTGAAATTCAAGGTCCGCAGAATTGCCTCCGACAAAAGAAAACCGGCAAACTGAACCGATGAACTGTTTGACTCTGAAATATCTCGCGATCCGGCCGCTCTGCCTTGGCATCCTTTTCCTGCCGTGCGCGCTCGGGGCCGTCGAACCCTGCCGCATCGAAGTCGTCGAGAAAGGCAGCGGCTGGCCGGTGCCGCTGGTGGAGTTGCGCACCACCCACAGCGTGCGCTTCGTGACGGACAATGCCGGCGTGATTGCCTTCGATCTGCCGGAGTTGATGGGGCGCGAGACGTGGTTCGAGGTAATCGGCCACGGCTACGAGCGGCCCAAGGATGGCTTTGGTTATCGCGGCGTGCGGCTGACGCCGGAGCCTGGCAAGACGCTCAAGGTCGAGGTGAACCGCACCATCATCGCGAAACGTCTTGGCCGGCTCACGGGCGGCGGGCTGTTCGCCGAAAGCCAGCAGACCGGTCGTGACTTGGACGAGAGCGAATCCGGGGTGCTCGGCTGCGACTCGGTGCAAAACGCGGTGCATCGCGGGAAACTATTCTGGGCGTGGGGCGACACCACCCTGGCAAATTATCCGCTGGGCATTTTTGACATGACGAGTGCCACGACCGGGCATCAACCGCTCGCTTCCTTCGAGCCGCCGCTGCGCTTGCAGTTCGATTATTTCACCGACGACAAGGCCCGGCCACGGGGGGTCGCGAAGATGCCCGGCAGCGGCCCGACGTGGATGACGGCTTTCGTCAGTCTGCCCGACAAATCTGGCGCGCCGCGATTGGTGGGTTCCTATTCCAAGATCAAGCCGCCGCTCGAAGCTTACGAGTGGAGCCTATGCGTGTGGAATGACGCGGCATCTCAGTTCGAGAAACTGCGCACCGTCTGGACCAAGTCGGAACAAGCGCCCAAACCGCCGCCATTTCCCGAGGGCCATCCCGCCTTCTGGAAAGACGAGCACGGCAAGGAGTGGGTGCTGTTTGGCAACCCGCTGCCCACGCTGCGATGTCCGGCAACCTTCGAAGCGTGGCAAGACAGTTCGACCTGGGAAGTGCTCCAGCCGCAAAGCGCGTTGGTTTCTGCGAGCGATGGAAAGCCGGTGAAGCCGCACACCGGTTCCATCGCGTGGAACCCGTGGCGCAACAGGTGGGTCACAGTGTTCATGCAGGCGATTGGCAGGCCATCCGCTTTCGGCGAGCTTTGGTATGCCGAGGCCGGGACACCCACCGGGCCGTGGGGCCCGGCGGTGAAGGTGCTGAGTCACGACAACTACACGTTTTACAATCCGCGCCTGCATCCCGAGTTCACGCCGGCAGGCTCGCCCATCGTGATCTTTGAGGGAACCTACACCGCGGAGTTTGCGGATCGTCCGCCACCGACGCCGCGCTACAACTACAACCAGATGCTCTACCGCCTGGACCTCGATGATCCCGCCCTGGCTCCGGCGCGCGGCGGCGCTTCCGATGCGAAGAAGTAAGAGCAGTTCAACCACGGATGGCCGCCGATGGATCCAAGGCGAAACCGCCACCACGACAGTTGCTCTCCGCCCGGGGATATCGCCCCGGCGCAGTTGCTTTCCGTTACTGGCCCTACAGTGCCGGCCAGGTCAGGGACTCTCACCCTGCTATCCAAGTGCGCTCTCAGCCGTATCCATGCAGTCAGACCGGGGAGCGTCGGTCGCCGGCCGGCTGTGCCCGGCGGCCCGCCGGGCACCTCGCCTCATCATTTCTATGAACACCATTCGGTGAGGCAAATGAGTGAGCCACAAAGTCGTCGCCGGGCCGGCGACGACTGCACGCGGGCCGCGTGCGCTCCCCAGGCTACCGCATGGATACGGCTCAGGCGCACGACGCGCGCGCCGCCCCGGGTGCAGTTTTCCGCGCCCTCGCGAAAAACCCGGTGCGCGTGAAACAGTGCAGGACGCCTCGGACCCGCGGGAGGCGCAGCGTGCTGGACGCGAGGCGCGTCCAGCCAGACCCGAGGGCGGGTGTGCTCCCCATCTTCGGAGTTCCGGGCCAAACTCCCTTGCCATGACGCCTGCGATGCATTTCGGCTTACTGACAAGACCTTGGGATGGGCTACCACGGGCAGGGGGGGGGTGTTCCCCACCCGCCCCCCGGGGGGGGGGGGGGGGTTGGGGGGGGGCGGGGGGGCAGGGGGAGGTGGCGGCGGGGCGGGGTAGGCGGGGGGGGGGGGGGGGGCGAGGGGGGGGGGGGGGGGGGGGCTAGAGGTGTGGGGTTGGG
>JBBRWD010000142.1:0-13947 GCA_038249465.1 Limisphaerales bacterium
ATGAACACAAAAGAAAATCGCGGTCGTAGCGGCGGGGGCGGCGAGGGCCCCCCAAAAAAGGGTTTGGATTGAAAAAAAAAGCCCGGGGGCCCCACCCCCCCCCCCGGCGGTTGTGAAGGCGCGCGGCAAAAAAAACACCCCCTCTGGGGGGGGGCGTGGGGGGGGCCCGGCCCCCCCCCCTGTTTTGGGTTCGTCAACCACCCCCCCCCCCCCCCCCCCCCCCCCCCCCGCTACGGGGCTTTGGAATCGGCGCTCTGAAATTTACCGCCGTGGCAGCAATCGCCGCCGTGGCGCTGTTCGCCGGCTGCAAGAAACAAGAAGGCCATGCGGAGAACGATGGCCCCGATCATGCCGGGCACAAGCATGGCGCCAAGGCCGCAGCGCCCGGCGAAGCGGTGTCCGCCCATGCGGCGCTCAGTGGCGCCAAGTGCGCGGCCCACGATGCGCCCAAGGAGTGGTGTTTCATTTGCGACGCGAGCCTGCGCGAGAAAGGCCGGTTGTGGTGCGAAGAACACAAGCGTTACGAGGACCGATGCTTCGAGTGCCATCCGGAGTTGCAGGACAAGAACCGGCTTTGGTGCAAGGAACATTCGCTTTACGAGGATGAATGCTTTCTCTGCCACCCGGAATTGAAGGGTAAGGGCAAGCCGGCGGCGGCGTCCGGGGCGGTCCTGATGTGCGCCGAGCACGGCGTGCTGGAAGCGGAATGCGCCATCTGCCGGCCGGACGCAGCGGGAAAGCTCAAGCCGGGCGAGAGCCTGAAGGTGCGGCTGCCCTCGACGAACTCGATGTCCATTGTGGGCGTCGAGACGGCCCGGCCAGAGATCGGGGCGATTGCCGACGGCATCGAGTGCGTGGCGGAAGTGAGCTTCAACCAGAACAAGCTGGCGCAGATTGCCGCGCCCGTGAGCGGCATCGTCCAGTCGGTGGATGTGGACCTAGGAACCAAGGTTGAGGAAAAGCAAACGGTGGCGAAGATTTGGTCGGCCTCAATTGCGGAAGCGGTGGCCAAGGCGGTGCTGTCGCACCAGACCCTGGACCGGGAACGGAAGCTGCGGGCTGACCGCGTGACCTCGCAGGCCGGGCTGGAAGAAGCGGAAGCGGCGCACCGGTCGGCGTGTCAGCAACTCCGCACCCTGGGCTTCACCGAAGAGCAGATTGACCAGATGGGAGCGACGCCACAGGAGCAAGTGCTGATGGAAGTGCGCGCGCCGTTCGCGGGCGAGATTGTCGAGCGAACTGCCGTGCGCGGAGCGTTGGTCGAGGCGGGCAAGCCGCTCTTTACGCTGGTGGACCACTCAACCGTGTGGGCCATGCTGCAAGTGCCGGAAGGAATGCTGGCGCGCGTGAAGACCGGCCAGCCGGTGGAATTGCGCGTGGATTCGCTGCCAGGACAAATGTTCACCGGCAAGCTGACGTGGATCGGCCCGGCGGTGGATGAGCGGACGCGGATGGCCCGTGCCCGCGCGGAGTTCGCCAACCCCGATCGCCTGCTCAAGGACAAGATGTTTGCCACCGGGCGGATTCTGACGCGCCAGGCGGAAGGGGCGATGCTGGTGCCGCCGTCGGCCATCCAGCATGTCGAGGGCAAGCCGTTTGTGTTTGTGAAGCTGGCCGAGGATCTGTTCGACGCCCGGGCGGTGCAGCTCGGAGCGAAGTTCAACGGGCGACAGGAAGTTCTGACCGGCGTGCAGCCGCAGGACCAAATCGCCGTGAGCCATGCGTTCGCCATCAAATCGGCCATGCTGATGTCGCGCCTGGGCGCGGGCTGTGCGGATGACTGAATCGCGGATGACTGGGAACACGCATGTAGCGCAGGCTTCCAGCCTGCTGGTTCGGGCAGCTTCTAGCTGCCCGGACGGCAAATCTGCGCGAAGCCACTCCGAAATACGGAGCAGGATGCTCCTTCAACCAGCAGGCTGGAAGCATGCGCTACGTTTGGGCTGCCGGCCGGTAGGCGCTGCTCCAAGGCCAGTCTTCGATCTGCGCGCACAGCCCGGCTTTCACTGGGTTGTTCACTGTGTAAGCACAACACCGCACCAAGTCCTCATCGTTGCGGACGAGGTGGTCGAACGATTCCACTTGCCAAAAGGGTTGTCCCTGGCGTCCGAGCCGACGGTTGGCTTCGTTCGCCGTGAAAGATTTCCAACTGTGCAGCACCTGCGAGAGCGTCCACGGCGGGCGCGGCCACTCCACCACATGCGTGTGGTTGGGCATCACCACCCAGGCGCGCAAGTCGTAGCGGTCACCGTCAAAGAATTTGAAGGCGCCCGCCACCAGTTCAGCGAGTTTAGGTTGCAGGAGAAAACACTCGCCGTGACCGGCGTCGAGATAGGTGTCCACCTTGTCGCAATACCAAAGGAACAACTGCTCTTGCTGCGTCAGGGTCAAGGGCGCGCGGTGGGCTTTGGCGTTTTCGAGGATGGCGTCCCGCTCCTGTTTGAATCGCAGCAGCACCTCCCGCGGCAGCGTGCCCGCCAGGCGAAAACTGACGAAGTAAGCCGCGCCTTCGCGCTTAAGATGCGGCAGGTAACCACGCTCGTGCAGTCCCGCCACGAGCCGGCTGCGCGGGTATTCGGGTTGGTGTGGCTCACCCGTGGCCATGCGCGCAGAGTGAACGCAGCGCCGGTGGAACTTCAACCGCGAAAACACTTGGCGCAGGCTTCCAGCCTGCTGGTTCAGGCGGCTTCTAGCTGCGCGGACACTAGCCCAAACACGGAGCAGGATGCTCCGCTAACCAGCAGGCTGGAAGCCTGCGCTACCGGCGCTACGCCCTGCCGTGGTCCACGTCAACCCTCTTCCCTCTATGCTTAACTGGCTCATCACCTTCTCGCTCAAGAACCGCCTGCTGGTCTGCGTGCTGGCGGCGGCGCTCGTCGTCATCGGCGGGCGGGCTTTGAGCGTTTTGCCGATCGACGCTTTCCCGGACACCACGCCGGTGCAGGTGCAAATCAACACCACGGCGGCGTCATTGAACCCGCAGGAAACCGAAGCGCAAATCACGCTGCCCGTGGAACTGGCCATCAGCGGCTTGCCGGGCCTGCAAAACGTGCGCTCGATCTCGAAGTTCGGGCTGTCGCAAGTGGTCGCCACGTTTGACGACAGCACCGACATCTTCAGGGCGCGGCAACTGATCATGGAGCGGCTGCAGACCGTGGAGATGGCGGAGGGCCTGGCACGTCCGCAGCTTGGTCCCATCGCCACGGGCTTGGGGGAAGTCTTCCATTATGTGGTGCGGTCCACCGACACCAACCGCACGCCCACGGAGTTGCGCACCCTCCAGGACTGGGTGGTGAAGCCGCAACTGCGCAAGGTGCCGGGCGTGGCGGAGGTCAACACCTGGGGCGGGTTCGAGAAGCAATTCCATGTGGTGGTGGAAACCGACCGGCTCATCAAATACCGGCTGACCTTCGAGGAGCTGGTCGAGGCGTTGCAGGCGAACAATCAGAACGTGGGCGGCGGGCAGATCGTGCGCGGCGGTGAATCGTTGCTGGTCCACGGGGTTGGATTGACCACCAATGTTCAGGAAATCGCCAACATCGTCATCACCAGCCACGACGGAACGCCGGTGCGGGTGCAAGATGTGGCGAACGTGCAGGAGGATCACGAAATCCGCCGGGGCGCGGTGACGGCCGACGGGGGGGGCGAAGCGGTGTTGGGGCTGGGCTTCATGCTGATGGGCGAGAACAGCGCGGTGGTGACCCACGCGCTCAAAGCCAAGCTGGCCGAGGTGCAAAAGTCCCTGCCGCCGGACATCAAGCTGGAAGTGCTCTACGACAGGACGGAACTCGTGGACAACGTGATTCGCACGGTCGAACACAACTTGCTGGCCGGCGCCTTGTTGGTCATCGCCATCCTGTTTGCCTTCCTGGGCAACCTCCGGGCCGGGCTGATTGTGGCGGTGGCGATTCCGCTCTCGATGCTCTTCGCGGCGAAGTTCATGTTGCAGGCGGGCATCGCCGCGAGCCTGTTGAGCCTGGGTGCGATTGACTTTGGCCTCATCGTGGATAGCTCGGTCATCATGGTGGAGAACTGCGTCCGCCATGCGGCCCATCACAAAAACAAGCCGTGGCTCGAGGTCATACGGGACGCCGCCATCGAGGTCCGCAAACCTACCCTGTATGGGGAGCTCATTATCCTGATCGTGTTCCTGCCCGTCCTCACGTTGGAGGGCATCGAAGGAAAACTGTTTCGCCCGATGGCCCTGACGATGATCTTCGCGCTGCTGGGTTCATTGCTGATGTCCCTGATGCTCATGCCGGTGTTGGCGAGCTTGCTGCTCCCGCGCCGCCTGAAGGAGAGCGAACCCTGGCTGGTGCGCGCGGCCAGGCGGCTGTATGCGCCCGCGCTGGATCTGGCGCTGCGATTTCGCGGCGTGGTCCTCGCCACGGCGCTGGGCCTGGTCGCGGGCGGCGCATTCCTGGCCACGCAAATGGGCGGCGAGTTCCTGCCCAAGCTCGGCGAAGGCGCGATTGTGGGCACCACCGTCCGGCTCGCGGGAATTTCCGTTGAGGAAGCCGTGGCGCAGAACGACCGGATTGAGCGGGTGTTGATGGCGGAGTTCCCGGACGAGATTGAACACATCTGGACGCGTTTGGGCTCGGCAGAAGTAGCCACCGATCCGATGGGCGTCGAACTCGCGGATTTCTTCCTGGCGCTCAAGCCGCGTGAACAGTGGAAGAAGGCGCGCACGCAAGCGGAGTTGACCGAAAACATGCGCGCCGTGTTGAACCAGGTGCCCGGCCTGAAGCCCGCGTTCAGCCAGCCCATCGAGATGCGCCTGAACGAAATGATCGCCGGCGTGCGGGGCGACATCGCCATCAAGGTCTATGGCGACGATTTGGAGGAACTGCGCCGGTTGGGCGGCGAGGTGCAAGCGGTGCTGTCTGGCATTGGCGGCGCGAGTGAGGCCTCGGTCGAGCAGTTGACCGGGCAGACGTTCCTGCAAGTGCGCGTGGATTCACAAGCCATCGCCCGTTACGGCGTGCCGACCCGTAACGTGTTGAACGTCGTCGAGGCGGTCGGCTCGCGGCGCGTAGGCGACGTGCGCGAAGGGCAGCGGCGTTTCCCGCTCGTGGTGCGGCTGCCCGACAAGCAGCGCACCGACCCGGACGCGCTGGCCGCAACGCTCATCCCCACCGCTGCCGGACCGGTGCTGCCGTTGAATCAAGTCGCGAAGATCACGGAGATGGAGGGCCCGTCCACCATCAACCGCGAGTGGGGCAAGCGACGCATCACCGTGCAATGCAATGTGCGCGGGCGGGACGTGAAAAGCTTTGTCGCCGAAGGACGGGCGAAAATCGCGGCACAGGTCAAAATGCCCGAAGGCTACACCATCGAATGGGGCGGGCAGTTCGAGAACATGGAACGGGCGAACCGGAAGCTGATGTTCGTGGTGCCAATGGCGCTGGCGCTCATCTTCGTGCTGCTGTTCTTCAGCCTCAGGACCGTGCGTGAGGTGCTCATCGTGGCGTCGGGCATCCCACTGGGATTGGTGGGAGGTGTGGTGGCGCTGTGGCTGCGCGGCCTGCCGTTCACGGTGAGTTCAGCCATCGGCTTCATCGCCTTGAGTGGCGTGGCCATTCTCAACGGTCTGGTCCTGGTGACGTTCATCAAACAGAAGCTCGATGATGGCACGCCGCTGGAGCAGGCCGTGCGCGAAGGTTGCCTGGTGCGATTGCGCCCCGTGCTGATGACCGCGCTGGTCGCGGCAGTGGGCTTCATCCCGATGGCGGTGAATGTCGGCGTGGGCGGCGAGGTGCAGCGCCCGCTCGCCACGGTCGTCATCGGCGGCATCGTCACGAACACGCTGCTGACGTTGCTGGTGTTGCCGGCCCTGTATTCGCTGCTAGGGCGAACAACAAAGGCCGGAAGTTTGACAACCCATGCGACAGCGGCTACCAACTCGGCCAGTTAGTGGCCGAAGCAAGAACCGCATGACCGCATTGCGCAAACATCGACACGCTCCGACACCGAAGCCCGGCGGCCCGCTGTGGCTGCGGATCTTCGTGCTGGCGTTGTTTATCTTCTGCGTCAATTACACGCCCATTCACCTCGCCATTGAGGCGCATTTCGATGACGTGCCGGCCTCAGGCCACGGCGCTCCGCAAGCTGAGCCGGCCAATACGATCCAAGCCGAACACGACGACGCTGACCATCATTCCCCACATTTTGCGTCCGACCACTTGTTGCGGTCCGCCGCCCCGCTGCCGTCGCAGGTGGTCAACTTCGACCTGGTCACGGTGGAGACAGCCGTGGCTTTGTTGACCGTTCAGTTGCAGACAAATCTGATCCTGACGGAGCGGCAGAATCCACCGGGCATTCCTCCGCCCGATCCGCTCCAGCCCCGCGCTCCACCGCTCGCCTGACCCTTCTTCCGGCTCCTCGCGCCACACCCTGGCGCGCTTGGCCCGTTTCTGCCTGAACGCCTCACAGGCGGAACTTCCTTTCAACCCGGGCGCATTTTCTTTGGGGCAAAATCCATCTCAGTTGTCAGTTTCTATGAAGCAAAATCAATCTGGTCCGGTTGGAGCGGTGGGGTTGGGCCTGGCGGCCTGCCTTGGAGTTGTCTTGTTGTCAGGATGCGGTCGAGCCCCCGACGCCGCGCACAGCGCCGGTCCGGGCGGCGAAGCCAAGACGGCGCAGATCAGCGTCTTTGGCGAACGCCACGAAATCTTTGCGGAACATCGATTGGTGGTGGCGGGCACGCCGACCAAGTTCGTGACGCATGTCACGGATTTGAAGACGCTCGAACCGCGCCGGGAGGGAACCATCAAGTTTCAATTGAGGCTCGGCCAGGAAGCGCCGGTGGAACAAACGGAGAAAGCACCCACCCGCGCGGGCATCTATGAAGCCATGCTGACGTTCCCAAAGGCCGGTGACTGGAGCGTCACTGTCACCATTCCCACCGACGATGGCGAGAAGACCATCGCGTTCCCGCCGGTGAAGGTCTTCGCCTCGGCGGATGAAGTGGCCAAGGCGCCGGAGCCGGAAGCGCCGACGGGCATCAGTTTCCTGAAGGAGCAGCAATGGAAGATTCTGGCCGGGACCGAGCCGGCCAAGAAGCGGAAGCTGGTCGAGCAATTGCGCCTGCCGGCGAGGGTGGCGGCGCGGCCGGGATCGCTGGCGCAGGTGACACCGCCCATCGCGGGACGTTTGCTCCTGCCGCCGGGTAAATCCATGCCGTTGGTCGGCGAGAAGGTGGAGACCGGCCAAGTGCTGGCGCTCATCCAGCCGTCGTTCTCCGAAATGGCCGCGCGGTTTGTGGAAGCGGAAGGCGAAGTCGTGCGGGCCAAGCTCGCGCTCGAACAAGCCGACCTGGCACTCAAGCGGATTGAGAAACTCGCCAAGGTCGAAGCCAAATCAGGACGCGAATTGCAGGACGCCGAGTTCGCGCTCAAGACCGCGCAAGCCAAGTATGACGCGGCGCTGGCGCTGCAAGGCACTTACCGGCAGGCCAGCACCAAGCTGGGCGGGCAAAACAGCGCGGCCAGCCAGCCGGCCATCGAACTCCGATCGCCCATTGCCGGGACCATCATCAGCCAGTCGGGCGCTGCCGTGGGCGAATACATCACGGCGGAGAAAGCGGTGTTCACGGTGCTCGACGCGGCGGCGGTGTTCATCGAAGCCCATGTCCCCGAAGCCAGCATCCAGCGCCTCGGCACGACGAAAGCGGCCAGATACGAACTGCCGGGTGAAACCGGACAGTTCATTCCCATCACCGGCGACGGCGCGGGCCGTCTCGTGTTTGTGGGCATTCACGTGGATGCCGCCACGCGCACCGTGCCGCTGATTTACGAAGCCAAGAACTCGGGAAACCGCCTGCGGGTTGGTCAATCGGTGAACCTCTTCGTCGAAACCTCTCGGGCGGAAGACACGCTGGCCATTCCCAGTGCGGCCATCGTCGAGGAAGACGGGCGACCCATCGCCTTTGTGCAAGCGGGCGGCGAAGCCTTCCAGAAGCGCGACCTCACGCTCGGCATCCGCGATGGCAATTGGGTGCAAGTCCTGTCAGGCATCACGGAAGGCGAGCGGGTCATCACCAAGGGCGCGTATGCCGTCCGGCTCGCCTCGGTGTCGTCGGCCATCCCGGCGCACGGCCACGTTCACTAGGAGCCCGCTATGATTGACGCCCTGATTAGTTGGTCGCTACGCAATCGCGCGGCGGTTCTGGTGATGGCCGGCCTGTTGCTGGTCATCGGCGGCTACACCGCGCTCAAGATGCCGGTGGATGTGTTCCCGGATCTTACCGCCCCCACCGTCACGGTCATCACCGAAGCGCGCGGCATGGCGCCCAGCGAGGTGGAAAGCCAGGTGACGTTCCCCATCGAAGCCGCCGTCAACGGCGCGTCCGGCGTGCGGCGCGTGCGCTCGGCCACGGCGGTGGGCCTGTCCATCGTGTGGATTGAGTTCGACTGGGGCACGGACATCTACGCCGCCCGGCAGATTGTCAGCGAGAAAGTCAACGTGGCGGCCAGCGAACTGCCGCCCGAGGTGGACCGACCTGTGCTGGCGCCGGTGTCGTCCATCATGGGCGAAATCCTGTTCATCGCGCTCACGTCGGACAAACACACGCTCATCGAACTGCGCACCACCGCGGACACGGTGATTCGCCGGCGCGTCCTCTCCGTGCCGGGCGTGTCGCAGGTGACGCCCATTGGCGGCGGAGTGAAACAGTTCCAGGTTTTGCTCTCGCCAGCCAAGCTGCAAGCCTACGGCGTGTCGCTCCACCAGGTGACGCGGTCGTTGGCGGAAGGCAACGAAAACGTCTCGGCGGGCTTCATCAATGAACGCAGTTCGGAATGGCTCATCACGGGCGTCGGGCGCGTGCGTTCATTGGAGGACATCGGGGAAACCGTGGTCATGGCGACAAACGGCATTCCCACCAAGGTCGCCGACCTCGGTGAAGTCGTGATTGGCGAGGAGCCGAAACGCGGCGAAGGCTCCACGAGCGGTAAGCCGTCGGTGATTCTGGGCATTCAAAAACAGCCGGGCGCGAACACGCTCATGCTGACCAAGGAGCTTGATGCCGTGCTCGACGACATCGCCTCGAAACTTCCGGCCGGGATGAAAATTGACAAGCGCATCTTCCGCCAGGCGGACTTCATCGAGATTGCCATCCGCAACGTGCAAGGTGCGCTGCGCGACGGCGGGTTGCTGGTCGTGCTGATCGTGCTGTTGTTCCTCGCCAATGTCCGCGCCACATTCATCACGCTCACGGCCATTCCGCTTTCGCTGGTGGTGACGGTTCTGGTGATGAAAGCCTTCGGCGCGACCATGAACACGATGACGCTCGGCGGCATGGCCATCGCCATCGGGGCGCTGGTGGATGACGCGGTTATTGACGTGGAGAACGTCTTCCGCCGCCTGCGCGAGAATCATCACAAACCCGACGATAAACGTCGTCCGGTCCTGCAGGTCATCTTCGACGCCAGCGTGGAGATACGCGGTTCCATCGTGTTCGCCACCTTGATCATTGCCTTGGTGTTCCTCCCGATCTTCTTCCTGAGCGGCGTCGAAGGGCGGCTGCTCAAACCGCTGGGCCTCGCGTATATCGTGTCGCTGGGCGCGTCGTTGCTGGTGGCGCTGACCGTGTCGCCGGTGCTCTGTTCGCTGCTGTTGCCCAAGAGTCGCGCGGTGTTGACCGGACATGAACCGAAGGTGGTGACGTGGCTGAAAGCGCATTACGCGAAAATCCTGACGCCGGTGCTGGCGCATCCGTGGCGCGTGACGGTGCCCGCGGCGATGGCCCTGGTGCTGGCGCTGGGCTCGACCTTCTTCATGGGTCGATCGTTTCTGCCCGAGTTCAACGAGGGCACGCTGACACTCAGCGCGGTGACACTGCCCGGCACTTCGCTGGAACAGGCCAACGAATATGGCATCCTGATTGAGCGCACCCTGCTCGCGCATCCCGAAGTGACGGGGGTGGCACGGCGCCAGGGACGCGCGGAGTTGGACGAGCACGCCCAAGGTGTGGAGTCCTCGGAGATTGACGTGTCCTTGAAAATGCAGCAGCGGACCAAGAAGGAATTGCTCGAAGCGTTGCGGCGCGATTTCTCGCTGATTCCCGGCATGAACGTCATCATCGGCCAGCCGATTTCACACCGCATTGACCACATGCTGTCCGGCACGCGGGCCAACGTGGCGGTGAAAATATTCGGTGACAACCTCTACCAACTGCGCCTGCTGGCGAGCCGCGCCCGCAAGGAAATGGAAGCCGTGCCGGGCGTGGTGGATTTGTCGATAGAACAGCAGACCGATGTGCCTATCCTGCGCGCCCACTTCGACCGCAACGCCATTGCCCGCCACGGCCTGACCGTGCGCGACGTGGCGGTGACGATGGAGGCGGCGGTGAAGGGCGTGACCGTGTCGCGCGTGCTGGAGGGCCGCAACTCGTTCGACTTGGTGGTGCGCATCGACAGCGACGAACCCTTCACCCCTCACCCTGGCCATCTCCCCTCCGAGGGGAGAGGGAACAACGCCTCGACCTCGCACGAACGCGGGCCGGATTCCTCCCTCTCCCCCGCTGCGGGGGAGAGGGCTGGGGTGAGGGGGCCGAGAACGGAAACTGGCTGGAGTCTAGACACTCTCGGCGACTTGCTCGTGGACACTCCGGCCGGCGCGAAGGTGCCACTGAAGAGTCTGGCGGACATTCGCAAGGAAACCGGCCCGAACTACATCAGCCGCGAACAGGTGGAACGGAAAATCGTGGTCATGTGCAATGTGGCGGAAAGCGATGTGACGTCGGTGGTGAACGAATGCAAGAAAGTGGTGGACCCGCTGGTGGCGGGGATGCCCGGCTACCGGGTGGAATACGGCGGCCAGTTCGAGAGCGCGGCGGAGGCCGGGCGAATCATCGCGCTCTTGGGCCTCGCGGTGGTCATTGGCATCGGCTTCCTGCTGAACCTGGCCTTCGGCTCGGCCCGTGACGCCGCGCTGATCATGCTCAACCTGCCGCTGGCGCTGATCGGCGGCGTGGTGGGCGTGTTCATCTCGGGCGGCGTGTTGAGCGTGGCGTCGCTGATTGGATTCATCACCGTGTTTGGCATCGCCACGCGCAACGGCATCATGCTGGTGTCGCATATCAAGTATCTGGAAAAACACGAAGGGGTGACGGACTTCCGCGAGGCCGTCTTTCGCGGCGCGATGGAACGTCTGGCGCCCATTCTCATGACCGCGCTGGCGGCCGGACTGGCGCTGATTCCGCTGGCGCTGGGCGGGCACAAACCGGGCAGCGAGATTCAAACGCCGATGGCCATTGTCATTCTGTTTGGCCTGCTGACTTCAATGCTGTTGAACATGATTGTTGTCCCGGCGCTTTACCTGCGTTTCGGGCGGCCGGTGGAAGTGGATTGAATGAGGTGCGTATGAAGAAACAAATCGTAACTCTATTGTTCGTCACGGCTCTCGGCGGTATCGCTGTGATGGCGGCAGCCAATGAAGCGAAGCCAACCGCCAAACAAGTCGAGAGCCTCACTCTCGACCAAGCCCTGGAGATGGCCGACCAGCGCCAGCCCGAGATCGCCGAAGCGAGGGCAATGGTCGAGGCCGCTGAGGGCCGCGCCCGGCAGGCAGGCGCATTTCCCAATCCCGAGGCCATCGTCAGCGCGCAACAGCTTCCGCTCAGCGGCAATCAGCCCAACGAAAAGGAATACGTGGCGGGCGTGGGACAGACGATCCCACTCGGCGGCCGTCTCGGCAAGGCGCGTCAGGCCGAACTGCTCGACCGCGAAGTCCGCGCCCGCGGGTTGGAGGTGAAACGCCGGGACATTCACCGGCGCGTCCGCAGCGCCTTCGCCACCGCCCTATATCAGGAGAAGGCTCACCAGGCACAAACCCAAATCCAACAAAGCACCGCAAAGGCGGAGATGACCACCCAGGTCCGCGTCGAGGCGGGGGACGCTTTGCCTGAAGACCTCGCACGCGTGGGGATGGAACTCGCCCGCGCCAAGGTCGAGTTGCAGCGCGCGGAATCCCTGCGCGAACAAGCGCTGACCGCACTGGCGTCCGCGATGGGCGATGCCACCTCGTCGGTGAAGTCGCTGGCCGGAACACTGGAGGAAACGTTCGAGATTCCGACACTGGAAACCCTGGCAGCCAACCTGTCCGCCCAGCCGGAGAGTGTTCTGGCGGATGCGGACATCCGCGCCCGGAACGCGCGCGTGGACGTGGCCAAGGCGGAGCGGATTCCCGACGTGAAAGTGGAACTCCTCTACCACCGGTTGGAAGCCAGTCAGGCGAACACCTTCGATGTGGGCCTGAGCATTCCGCTGCCGTTGTTCAACCGAAACCAAGGCAAGCTCCGCGAGGCCCGCGCTGAGGTGGCCGCCGCCGAAGCGCGTTCGCGCATGACGCAAAACGAACTGACCACGCGACTGCGCGAGTCCTACCTGCAACTCACCGCCGCCCTGGCCAGCAGCCGCACATTGAAGACGGAAATCCTATCCCGCGCCGAGACGGTGGTGAAGGGTGCCGAGGCGCGTTACGCGGCCGGGGACATCAGCCTGGCCGAGATTCTGCCCGTGCGCCGTGATTTGGCGGCGGTGCAACTGAGTTATCTGGAATCGCTGCGCGACGTGATGCAGGCGTGGGCCGCGCTGTCGCCGTATGTGGGACGGCACTAACTGTCATTTCGCAGGCATCATCCCCGGCCACGCTGCCGGTTGGCTTCGTAGAGAAAGACTGCGCTGGCGTGGCTGACGTTGAGCGAATCCACGTCGCGATGCATCGGGATGGCCACCGCCGCGTCGCATGCGGCCAACACGGCGGGCGAGATGCCGTGGCCTTCGCTGCCCAGCACGAGACAGCAATCACCACGCAGGTCGCATCCCGAGAGCGTCACTTGTTCGGTGTGCGGATGCGCCGCCACGCAGCGGATGCCGCGTTGACGCAGTTCGCCCAGCGTGCGGACCAGGCTGTCCGTCTCCAACACTGGCAACTTGAAAATGCCGCCCATGGAGGAGCGCACCGCCCGGCGGAGAAACGGGCTGCTCGAAGTCTCGCCTGCGATGAAGAGTTGCACGCCCAAGGCCGCCGCGTTGCGCATCACCCCGCCGACATTTTCCGCCTGGCAGAGTCCATCAATGGCCACGAGCAAACGCGGTGACGGGCAGCGTTCCAGCAGAACCTCCAGCGGCTGCGGCTGCGGCACGCGTCCCACCGCCAGCACGCCTTGATACATGGAGAAGCCGGTGAGCGTTTCCAGCAGCTTTTTCTCGGCGATGAACACGCGCACGTTTTCGGCGCGTGCCTGCAAGAGCGCCTCGTGTTGCTGAAACCATTTCGCCGGCAGGAGCGCGCTGACCACTTCGAAATCACTTTCCAGCAGGCGGCGGACGACCTTCTCGCCCTCGGCCACAAAGATGCCCTGCTGCCGTTGCTCATGCAGCCGGCGCATCGTCCGGTAAGGCGTCAGCTCCGGCAGCTCGAAATCATCAATCGGTTGGACGGTGAACACGCGGAGCATTGAGCGGGCTGAGGCGGCGGGATTCAAATTAAAATCGCCACGTGGTCGTAGCGGCGTCTCGGCAGAGCGCCGCAATATTCCCCTCATCACATATTCAGCAGTGCATCGTGGAAGCGCCGCTGGTCAAAATGATCCCCGAGATCTGCCTCAGCCTTGCTGCGCAGCGCGCGCATCTTCATCTCCCCGAGCTTATAGGCAAGCGCCTGGCCCGGCCAACTAATGTAACGATCGACCTCAATCTCGATATCGAGCCGGGCGAGCGCGGTATGGCTGGCGAGATAGTCAATCGCCTGTTGCCGGGTCCAGCCTTCATTATGCAGCCCGGTATCGATCACCAGCCGGCACGCGCGCCACATTTCAAAGGTTTCGCGCCCAAATTCTTCATACGGCGTCCGGTACATGCCCAGCTTGGTGCCAAGCCATTCCGAATAAAGCCCCCATCCTTCGCCATAGCCGGAGAAATAGGTTTCCCGGCGAAATGC
>JBBRWD010000143.1:0-13715 GCA_038249465.1 Limisphaerales bacterium
CGCCGCCGCGCTGGCCACGCCGTACGCGACCAGCCTCACGAACGAGAGCGGCACCGTTTCCTTCCGCCTCAACGAATCGGCGGACAATGTAAAGGTGGTTTGGAATGGCGGCGCGACGACCAACGATCTCGGTGCTCGAAGCACGGGCTTGCACACGGTCGTGCTGGGAGTGACCGGGCCATTTCAGGTGGTGGTCAGCCGCTCGGGTGTTGCGCCGTGGACGCTGATCAGCACCGACACCAATTCGCTCCTGCAATTCAACAGTCCGCGCGGAGTGGCCGTGAATTTGAATCCCGCCAGCCCGGTATTCGGACGCATCGTGGTCGCCAACAGCAGCGCCGGGACGACGACCTCCGGCCGGCCCATCGGCGACGGACTCTATCTGCTGAACGCCGACCAGTCCGACGCCCTGGGAAAGGGCAACACGGTTTCGACCGGCGGCCTGCTTTTCACTTCCGGCGTCCAGCAGAGCAGCAATCCGTGGCACATCGAGTTTGGCGAGGACGACTTCCTGTACATCGGTGATTTCTCGACCAATACAGGAGCCCTTTATCAAACGGATCGCGACGTGAGCGACGGCTCTGGGACCAATGTTCTGGCCTTCTATGGCATTACCAATCAGTCCGTGCATACGACGATTGCCAGTTCGCCGATTGTTTCGGGTTCACTCGCCGCCGGCAATCTCACCGTCTGGGCCATTGATGGTCGTTTTCCCGGCAGCGGAAATTTCAACCGCCTGTTTCGTTGGGATGTGGCGGCGGGTCCGCTTCCCTATGCCGGCGTGCCTGTTCCCCTGGCCAATCCGTTGCTTACCTCGAATCCCGACGTCACCACCGATCTGGATCGGGCGCCGGATGGAAAATTCTTCATGATGCAAAATCGGAACGCCGGCAACGAGTCGGGTCTTGTCGTGGTGGACACCGACGGTCTGACTGTCCTTTGGCGCTCGCTGACCGAAAGCCGCTCCATTTCCAACAATCCGTCGGCCGTGGACATCCTCCGGACCTCGCGCGCAGTCAAGGTTGCACCCGATGGTTTGCGCGTGGCCATCATCCGCGACGATTTGCAGGCGTGGGTCATTCCACTGACCAACGGCATTCCCGACCTTTCCTTGCGTGAGGTGGTGACGGCTTATTCCGGCCTGCCGACTTCCTTTGGCCGCGACATTTGCTGGGACAAGGCGGGTAATCTGTATGCACTCAGTTCCGGCAACCAGTTGCTGCGTGTCTTCTCGCCCGGCGGCAGCACCGTGGCCACCACGGGATCCGATGGCACGTTTGAACTGATCCGCCCGCCGTCCGTCAGCGTGACGGCGACCGATGCGGTGGCGGCGGAACAGGGCCAAGATACAGCCACGTTCCTGATCACCCGATCAGGTGATGTTTCCGAAGCTCTGACTGTCGCCTTCGCACTGACCGGCACCGCCATCAATGGCACCGACTACGCGACGAATGTTCTCTCCACCACCATCCCGGCGGGAGCTGCGGAGGTGACGGTGACCATCACTCCGGTGGACGACACCGTGGCCGAGTTGACCGAATCGGTGGTGCTCACGCTGACGAGCGGCGCGCAGTACGACATCAAGGCCCCCGTTTTTGCGCAGGCTGACATGGTGGACAATGAACTGCCCATGGTCATCAACCTCATTCCTGTCCGCACCAACACCTACGAAGGCACTCCGGGAATTCCGCTGGTCTTCACGATTGAGCGACGAGGTGACACCAATATCGACATCTTTGCCCTGACCTTCAGCGTCTCGGGCACCGCAGCATCCGGCGCTGATTTTGCCGAGCTGGTATCGCCCTATTTTCCGGCGGGCCTGGTCACCACCAACATCATCCTGACGCCCATTGATGACTTTATCTACGAGGGCGACGAAACGGTGACGGTGAGTGTGGTGGCGGGCACCGAACCCTACGAACCTGGGGCGGCGGCGACCTTCCACGGGGTCATCCGCGACAACGAATTTCCTCCGGCCACCGAGTTGTTTGCCGATGATTTTGAGACGGATTCCTCGGTGAACTACAGCATTCGCTTCGGCGCAAACAACGGCCTCGCCGATTACACGGCAGCCTTCGCCTACGATTACACCGCACAGGGCATCTCACCGGCGCCGCACACGAGCAGTGCGACCACACGGGGCCTCTTCCTCCAAGTCAACAAGGGCGAAGGGACCGCGCTGGGATCTGCGGGCGTCAACGTCTATCCGCTGTTCGATACCTTCCAGGGCAACTACGCCTTGCGCTGTGACATGTTCCTCAGCTACGGCACCCCCGCCACGGGTACCGAGCACGCGCAGCTCGGTTTGAATCATTCCGGCCAGTTCACCAATCGCGTCACGCAGAGCGCCGATGCCAACAACTCCACCGCCGGCGGCGACGGCTTCTGGGTCGGCATCGAGACCGACGGCAGCAACAACCGCGATTACACGGCGTATTCCTATCCCACGCCGACCAGCCTGCCGACGGCCATCACCAATCGCACCGCCGCTTCGCTGGCCAACGTCTTTACGGCTCCGCCCTACGCCGTCGCCGGGTCACCGGGCAACGGCCTGTCGAATCCAAAGACCTGGGCCGATGTCGAGTTGAGCCAGTTCAACGGCGTCGTCTCGCTCAAGGTCAATGGCAACCTCATCTACCAGTTCCCGAATCCAGCAGGCGTCAATGCCGGCACCATCCTGCTCGGCATGAACGATCAGTTCGATTCCATCGGCTCGGCGGACAACTTCGTGGTGTTCGACAACGTCCGGGTGGTGCGGCTTGATTTCGTGGTGACCACCATCACCCGCAGCGGCGATCAGGTGACGGTGGATTTCGTGTCCTCATTGGGCGCGCTCCCGGCCGAGTTCAAGCTTCAGACTTCGACCTCGCTCCCTGGCAACTGGGTGGCGGATACCGGCGCGGTGATAACGCAGACTCCGGAAGGCTTCCGCGCCACCACCACCGCCACCGAGGCGGTGAAGTATTTCCGCGTGGTGCGCTGAGACTGGTCATTCTGACGTTGAGGTCGGGTGCGGCGTGGCTGCTTGGGGAGCGCACGCCGCTGGCGTGCGGTTTTCGGCGGCCCGCCGAAAACCTCGTCCCACCAACATTCTGACGCGGGGAAGGGGACAACAAATGCGTGACGTTGGTTTGGGCGAGCCGCCCAAACCAGCACGCGGGCCGCGTGCGCTCCCCATTCGACTTCAGGACGACGTTTCAGGCCAGCTTCCACGGCGCGCGCATGGCCCGCGCCTGGAGACCACGGTTCGCTTCATCGTCACCGATGAACTGCTCCTTCGCGGAATCGAACTTCACCCGGCGTTTCAGCCGCGTGGCCGCGTCGCTGATGTGGCAGAGTGCATCCACCTTCACCGCATCCTCGACCGGGCAGACTGTCGGCTGACGGCTCTTGATTGAATCAAGGAAGTTGCGGACGTGATTGCCGCTCTTGATCAGTTTCGTCGTGAACGCGCTCTCCGGCGTGTCGAGCAGGGTTTCCTTGGAGACATTGATGCCGCTGCGATCGATGTGAACCCAGCCGTCCGTTCCTTCGAACGCCGTGCCGTGGGATTCAATGCGGCGATAGCGGTTCTTCCACTCGTCGAAATGATACGCCGGCTGGCCAGTCGCCTGGCCGGCATTGCCGCCGTTGGGCAGGCCGACAAAGGTCATCGTGACGCCCGAGCCGAATTTCATCCCGACCTCCCAGACCGTGGCGGTGTTGCACGCGCCCTCCATCGGGAAATTCCCGTGGCCCTCAACCTCGACAATTCCGCTCGCGAGATCGCCCGCGCCCCAGAGCGCGATGTCGAGCGGATGCACGCCCCAGCCGCTGAGGAAGCCGAGCGAGTAATCGTTGATGAACCACCACGTCTTCTTGTTGCCGTCGGCCGAGCAGCGGTTCTCGGTGTAAGGCTTGAACGGCGCCGGCCCGAGCCAGAAGTCGTAGTTCAATCCCGCGGGCACCGGCGCTTCCTTCGTCGAGCCGCCGGGCGTGCTGCCGGGCGCCCAGACGTTGATGTGCTGGAGTTTTCCGATAAGCCCGTTGCGCACGAGTTCGCACGCCAGCCAGAACATGCGTCCCGAGCGCTGCTGCGTGCCGAACTGGAAGATGCGTTTCTTGTCCTGCACCGCGCGGCGCAACGCCAGCCCCTCGGCGAGCGTCAGGGCCAGCGGCTTTTCGAGGTAGATGTCCTTGCCCGCATTGACCGCGGCCAGCGCGGTGAGGATGTGCCAGTGATCCGGCGTGGCGATGAGGCAGGCGTCGATGTCCGGCCTCGCGACGAGTTCGCGGAAGTCGCCATACGTTTTGCAGTCCTGGTTCTGGTAACGGTCATTGACCTGTTTGCGCGCGGCACCGAGTTGGTCCTCTTTCAAGTCGCACACCGCGACGACCTGGCAATCCTTCTGCCCGAGGAAATTGCCCATCACGCCCATGCCCTGCGGCCCGAGGCCGATGCCGCCCACCGCGAGACGGTTGCTCGGCGCCACCGCGCCATCCGCGCCGAGCGCCGAGGATGGGATGAGGGTCGGCAGGCCGGCCGCCACGGCGGCGGCGCCCACGGTGGAGGTGCGGAGGAAATCACGGCGGGTGAGATGGGCGGAAGTGTTCATGGCATGAATGCGTTTAGGTTTGGGCGAGTGAACCAGATTTCCGACGCCGCGTCCAACCATCGAATTCAGGCGGCGGGGGGGCCGGGGCGCATCTCATTTTATTGCAGCGCGGAATGGAGGGGGAGCGCACGCGCCCTCGCGTGCAAGCGGTTGACGCCCGCGTCAACCGCCTGCGGGCGCGCCTCCGCGCCTGATTCAACGCGCGATGGCGCGCCTCGTGCCGACGGCGAGGCGCCGTCGGCGGCACGCGAGGGCGCGTGCGCTCCCCATTTCGCTGGCAACAGGGTTGCAGGAAAGTGAGGTGCGCCCCGGGCCCGCGCGCCAACCCATTTTCGCCTTGTTGCCCGCCCGAAACCGGCGGCAATCTTCCCCCACTTATGCGCAACCTCCTCTTCTCGGCCGTGCTACTTTCCACCTGCTTCTCCGTCATGGGCGCTCCCGTTGAACCCGCCACTGCTGCTGCGGTTGCCGAGACGCCCGCCGCGCGCGAGGCCCGCCTGCAATGGTGGCGCGAGGCGCGCTTTGGCATGTTCGTTCATTGGGGCCTTTACTCGGGCCTGGCCGGCACGTGGAACGACAAAGCCGTCGGCACCAAGGGAGGCATGGAGTGGATTCAGAACCACGTCAAAGCCGACACCGACACCTACGCGAAGGCCGCCATCCCGAAGTTTCAACCCAAGCCCGGCTTCGCCCGCGAATGGGCACGGCTCGCCAAAGACGCCGGCTGCCGTTACGTGGTCTTCACGACGAAACACCACGACGGCTTTGCGCTGCATGATTCGAAGGTGAGCGATTACGACGCCGGCTCGGCGCTGCAGCGCGATCTGGTGAAGGAAATCGTCGAGGCGTGCCGCGCGGAGGGATTGCGCATCGGGTTCTATCATTCCGTCATCGACTGGCATCACGACCAATACGCCTACGCGAAGTCGAAGCAACTGCCGCATCCGCTCAAGGGCAAGCCGTATCCCAACGGCGAGCGCGACCACGCGAAGTACCTGGACTACCTGCACGCCGAGGTCGGTGAACTCGTCTCCAACTACGGCACGGTGGATGTGCTCTGGTGGGATTACAGCGCGCAGGATTTTCAGGGCGACGAAGCCTGGCGCGCCTTTGACCTGATGAACCTCGTCCGCGCCAGGCAGCCGGGCATCATCATGAACAACCGGCTGTTCCGTTCCGCCGAGGCGGGCTGGAAAAGCATGGGCACTGACGGCTACGCTGCGAAGCTGGATCCAAAGTATGGGGACTTCATCACGCCCGAGCAGCACATCCCGGCCACGGGCATGCCGGGCGTCGATTGGGAAACGTGCATGACGCTGAACACCACCTGGGGCTACAGCGAGCACGACCACGCGTGGAAATCCACCGAGACACTCCTGCGCAACCTCATCGACATCGCCAGCAAGGGGGGCAATTATCTGCTCAACATCGGCCCCACCGGCGACGGCTCCGTGCCCGCGCCCAGCGTGCAGCCGATGCGCGACATCGGCGCGTGGATGAAGATTCACGGCGAGGCCATCTACGGCACCAGCGCGAGTCCATTCGAGAAACTGGCCTGGGGACGTTGCACGCAGAAGAAACTCGCCGACGGCACGATCCGGCTTTACCTGCACGTCTTCGACTGGCCGAAGGACGGTAAACTCGCCGTGCCCGCCCTGAGTGGGAAGCCGCTGAAAGCGTCACTGCTCCAGGGCGGCAAACGGTTGGAATTCTCCAATGAGAACGGCGTGGTGACCATCGCCCTGCCTGCGGAAGCGCCGGATAAAATCGCGTCCGTGGTGGTGCTCGATCGAACTGCGAAATAGGCATGGCCAACCATGCATCCACGCTTCGGCGTGTCATGTCCCTGCTCGACAATCGCCTCGCAAAGTGACATCATCTCGCTTCAGGAACATGATGAGAAACCCCAGTACCCACGTTTCCCAAGATTTACCGTCTGCTGCCCGCTCGCTCGCCTGGAACCACTCATGACTTATTCGGAGCAGCGTTTCGATGGGAAGCGGACGTTCCAGCTTTTCTCTGACCGCGTGGTTATTCGAGGCAGCCAGATCTTGGCCTCAGACTTCGAGCAGACCGTCAGGTTGGAGTCACTGCGACCCGATTTCGACCGAACATGGTGCCGCAGCCCCAGCTTCATTTCCGGCATCAAGCTTGCCGTTGGGTCTTTCATAGCGGTTTCGATCTTGCACAGCGGCTTTGGGATGTCCGTCGGCACTTATTTGGGAGGCTTGGCGTTCGTTGGTGTGGTCACAGGCTTGTTGTTGGCTTTTGCCACTCGCCACAAGGTCGAGTATGCCGTTTTCAAAACACAGGCCGGAGTTGACACGTTGAGCGTGGCGCGATCTGGCAGGCAGACCGCTGATTACGATTCATTCGTCCAGAGATTGGTTCAGCAGATATCAATTTGCGGACAGAAGCACGAGACACCTAAACCGGCACCGTAACATCCCTTCGCCATCCCCTAACCTCGTGGCTTCTTCGGGCTACGGCAGGAAACAAAACCTCCCCTGCGCAAAGCGCTGCCGCTCCTTCTTGTCGCCCATGACGTAGACCCCGCTATCGAGAGACGTCCGATCACTCCTGCTTCTCCGCGGCGATTTCGACTTCGCGGAGGTGATGCCGGTTCCTCAGCGTGAGGTAAACCACGCCGCCGGCCAGGCTCCAGATAACGCTGCCGGCAAAGGCCAGCAGGGAGAGGGAGAGCGCGAGTGAAGGCGGCACGGCCAGCGAGCCGGTGGCGAGCATCTGCACGTAGAGATTCTCCCGCACGCCAATGCCGCTCGGCGTGATCGGCAGCGCGGAGAAGCAAATGACGGTCGGCACGATGAAGCCCAACGCCAGCGCTGGAACCGTCAATCCCATCCCGCGGGCGAGGATGACGAATTGCGTGACGCACAGCGCGTTGAGCACCATCGAAATGGCCAGCGTCTTCGGCACGAATCCGCGGTCGCGTCCGTAAAGCCGGCAGGAGTCGAGCAGGCGCTCGATCCAATCGCCTTTGGGCAGCCGGCGCAGCCACGCGCGGGCGCCCGTCCAGCCCTTGGACACGCCGCCGCGGAACGCGAGGAACAACACCCCCGAGCCGCCCACCGTGGCGCCCACCATGAGCAGCGCCGGAAGGTGCAACCACGGTTGCCCGGCGATGCGGTCGAGGTTGAACGGAATCATCAGGCAGGCAAACAGCAACATGGACCACAGGCCGATGACGCGGTCCACCAGCACGGAGACGACGGCTTCGGTCTTCTTGTGATGCGTCTCGCGCGCGGCGTAGTAGGCCTTCATCACGTCGCCGCCGGTCGAGCCCAGCAGAAACGAATTGAAGAAGTGGGCCACGAAGGAAATCTCCAGCGCGCGGCTCCACGGCAGGTGCAGTCCCTGGACGCGCAGGGCGATGCGCCAGCGCGCGACGCCCGCAAAGAGGATTCCGCCCATCACCAGCAGCGACGCGGCGAAGTTGGCCGGGCGCACGGTGCCAAGTTTCTCCGCCAGTTCGCCGGGGCCCATGCTCCAGCCGAGACGCCATTGCTCCAGGCGCGGGAACTGACGAAAGGTGTCGGCGCCGTGGTGTTCGCGGGCTTCGTTGACGAAGATGGAATGGAAAATCCAGAGCAGCAGCGCCGCGCACACCACCAGGCGCGCGGAGCTTCGCAGGATTTTCTTTGGCGGGATCACGACTTGGTCATCGCCGGGGGACGCTGCTGCATGGACTGCAAGGTAGGGCGCGTCACTCCGTGCGCGCCGCGGCCGCGCAGGCTAAACGGGCCCGGCGCGCACGGAGTGACGCGCCCTACCTGTCTGGCCAGCGGGAGAGGTTTTCGGAACATTCTCACTCCGTCCCCCAGATTGATTTGAGATGCGCCACGCCGCCCCGGACCTGCTCCGGTGAGAGCGATGGGCTGAACTCGAAAATCTTCAGGTGCCGCGGCTCGACCACCGGCTTGAGCGCCGCCCAATCGATGCAGCCCGTGCCGGGCGGGCGATGGTCGCGCGCCGGAGGTTCGACATCGTGCAGATGAAAGCCGTGCAGCCGGTCGCGCAGCGATTCGAGGTGCATCGAGTGCATGATGAAGCCGAGGTTCTCCTTGATCTGCGCATGCCCGGTATCGTGCCAGTAAACGACCGTCGGATCGCGGAACTCGCGGAAGAACAGGCTGAAGTCCGACTCGAAGGGAATCTCCTCGAGCGACTCGCGATTCTCGATGCCGAGCTTGAGGCCGTGCGGCTTGGCGGCATCGACGATTTTCCAGAGCACCTCGTAGGCGGCCTCGACGTGCGGCGTCTTGAGCTTCTCGCGTTTGACCAGCAACTCGTCGCAGAGCTTCTGGTATTTTGGCGTGTCCTTTTTGCCGGCGGCGACCATCTCGCTGAGCATGTCGGTGTAATCCTTCATCACCACGCAGCCCATGTGCAGGACGACCAGTCCGGCGCCCACGCGCACGGCGGTCTCGATGGTCTTGAAGGTGTGCTTGAGGGCGTTCTCGCGCTCGCGCGGATTATCGGCGGTGAACTTGTAGAGGTTCGGCGCGGCGCGGTCCACGCCCATCGGCAGCGGGCAGAAGTTGTGCAGGCTGGAAATCTTCATCTCGCCCGCGTCCACCGCGGCGAAAATGCCGGGCAGCAGGCTGATGCGGATGCCGTGGCTCAGCTCCGCGTACTCGAAGCCCAGCTCGCGGATCTCCGCCAACATCGCGCGGCCATCCGTGTGGCGATGCGAATTCCAGCAGGTGGAAAGAGAATACATAAACGGGCCGTCATGCTGTGGTTTTGCAGCGCGCAATGCAAGACCCGGCAGCTTCCGGGCAGCCCGCAGGGCGCCTCTCACCTTCCTGCAACCCTGTTGCCAGCGAAATGGGGAGCGCACGCGCCCTCGCGTGCCGCCGACGGCGCCTCGCCGTCGGCACCAACGCGCGCCATCGCGCGCCATCGCGCGTTGAATCAGGCGCGAGGGCGCGCCCGCAGGCGGTTGACGCGGGCGTCAACCGCCGCACGCGAGGGCGCGTGCGCTCCCCCTCCATTCCGCGCTGCAATAAAATGAGATGCGACCCAGCCCGCAGTGCGGACGGCGAAACGCATTTGGGCTCAGGCCGATCTTGACGCAGTGCGCGCCGGTCTTTACCAACTCCCGCAACCATTATGCAACTGGCCCCTTTCCCTTCTGCCGACGCGGTGGCGTCCTCGCGCGGGATTGGGGCGGCGGCGCCGGTCGGCTGTGCCTCCTTTGAAGCCAGCGAAATCTCGGATCTTTGAACCATCAGAACTGTCCTCACCCATCATGAGCAACAAAAAGCAAAGCATGTTCGTCCTGGCCGACGGCCGGAACGTGTTCTTCACCTTCTGCCTCGTCAGTTCGCTGTTCCTCCTCTGGGGATTCTGCAACGGGATGATCGACGTGATGGACAAACATTTTCAGGAGGAACTGAACCTGAGCCTGTCGCAATCCGCCTGGGTGCAGTTCGCGCACTGGATGGGCTACTTCCTCATGTCCCTCCCGGCGGGCTGGCTGGCGACGCGGCTCGGCTACAAGGGCGGCATCATCGCCGGACTGCTGATGGTCGCGGTGGGCGGTCTTTGGTTCATTCCGGCGACGCAGATCGCGTCGTTCTGGGCCTTTCTCCTCGGCGTCTGCGTCGTGGCCTCGGGCCTGACCTTCCTCGAAACAGTGGCCAATCCCTACACCACCGTGCTGGGACCGCCGCGCTACGCGGCCGCGCGCATCAATACCGCCCAGTCCTGCAACGGCGTTGGCTGGGTGTTCGGCCCGATTGCCGGCAGCATGTTCTTCTACGCGAAAGATGCCTCCGGTCGGAGCACCGGCGCGGATACACTTTGGATTCCCTATGCGGGGGTGGCGGTGGCGGTCCTCATCCTCGCAGTCATCTTCTTCTTCGCTCCAGTCCCCGACATCAAGGCCGAGGACGATTATCAGATCGACGCCAAGGACAACGGTACCACCGCGGCCTCAGCGCCGGTCACCCGGGAGGTGAACCGCGGGCTGTCCTATGCCCTGCTGCTGGGCAATATGGCCGCGCTCATCGGCGTGTTCGTATTTATCTTCTGGCTGACTTTTGATGGCCTCAAGCTTGGCCCAAGCCTCGTGGGGCTGGCTTCAGCCATTCCTCGCCCGCCCGGCATGGTCGTGACCGCCGAGAATTCCGTGGGCTTGGTGCTCGCGGCCGGCTCCTGCCTGGCCTTTGTGCTCGCCGCCATTGCGCTCCTGGGGATCACCAAACGCCTCACGCAGCAGAGCGTCTGGTCGCATGAACATTTCTCCGGCGCCACGCTGGCCCAGTTCCTCTACGTCGCGGCCCAATGCGGCATCTTCGCGTTCTTCATCAACTACATGGTTTCCGAAACACCGTCCCTGCCAGCTTCGTGGATGAAAGAGGGGAGCAAATGGATCGAGGTCCGAACGACCTTCGCCACCGAGGACTTCAAGGATGTGCCAGCCCTTGCGAAGAAACTCACGGCGAAAGCCGACCCTGTCTCCGCATTCCTCGCGACGAATCTTTCGAGTGCGACCCTGCAGGCGCTGACCACTTTGAATGAAGGCCGTGGCGGCGTCACCGCAGCCCGCGTCGCGCTGGCGCAGGATCTGAACAGCGTGGTGCTGAAGCAGAGCGTTTACAGTCCGGAGCGATTCAGCGGGATGCAATTGCCGGAGAAGACCCGGCAACTGGTGGCGCAAGATGCCAAGGTCCGGAACGAGCCGCGGCTCAACCGGCTGCTGCTCGCCGATGCTTATCCGCAGGAACTGGCCTTCCAGGATGGGATCTTCGGCGTGAGCAACCAGTTCGCCGCCACGCTGGCGTCGGTGGGATTCATCTGCTTCCTCCTCGGCCGGGTGACCGGCGCGGCCATGCTGCGAAAATATTCCGCCCACAAGATGCTCGGGCTTTACAGCGTGATCAACGCCGTGCTGTGTTTGCTGGTTTTCCTCAAGCTGGGATGGCTGTCGGTGGCGTGCGTCTTCCTGAGTTACTTTTTCATGTCCATCACCTTCCCGACCATCTTCGCTCTCGGCATCTTCGGCTTGGGCGGGCGGGCCAAGCGCGCCTCCGCCTACATCGTCATGGGCATCGTCGGTGGCGCCCTGCTGCCGAAGCTCATGGGGGCGATTGCCGATCACTCCAACATGTCGCGCGGATTCATCGTGCCGATGATCTGCTTCGTGTTCATCGCCTTCTACGGCTACGCCTGGCCCAAGCTGAGCCGGGTGGAGTCTTTACATGGCGTGGGCACGACAGGCGGGCACTAGCAATCTACTCACGCCGCAGCGCGGTTGTGTCGTTCCCGACCCGCCGCAGCCGGGACTGCTTTCGCGACTGCTGCGGCTGGTCTTCGACCCAGCCGCGCTCCGATCTGGAGCCCGTCTTGGTCGCGGGCATCTGTCGATGCGGAGCTAACTCACCTTCCACAACCGCTTCAACGCCGCGACGAGCAGCAGCGTCAGCAAGAGATAGCCGACCAGCCACGGCGGCAGCCCGAGCCACCGCACCCCCGGCACCAGGCCGAACAACTTCACCGGATGCAGCCGCACTTCCATCCGCACGGCCGCGTCCGCGAATTCTTTCACCGGCGTTTCCCAAATCGTGCGATCGAATTTCCACGCCCATTCCAAGGTGCGCCGGCCATGCCGGATGACGAGCGGCGCGTTGGTGCTGCCTTCCTGAAAACTCACCGTCCACCTCGCGAGTCCAGGAGCATTGCGCCCCTTCGCGGCGGACTCGACGGGTTGAATCCATCCGCTCGCCACGCTCAGTTGTTCCTGTGGCACCAGGTGCGCCAGGTTGCCCACGGCCGCCGCCGGAAATGTTGCGCGCAATTCGATCATCTCGCCGGGGCGCGGCGGATGAAATTCCAGACGATGCCACGCCCAGTTCGCGAGAAACGCCACCGGCAGGATGAGGCACGCCAGCGGCATTAACTCGGCGCGAAACAGTATGAGCGAAATCCGGCTGCGGGTGGCGCGCAAACGTGCCATCGCCTCCCGATCCCTTCGCTTCCGTGCTTCGCGCAGGAGCTGACGCAGGCGCTTCCGGTCGGCCGCACAGCGTCGGAGCAATTCCTGATTCGTCATCGCCCGGCGCACCCCGACGAGCAGCAGCGCCGAGCCAAGCGCGAGCAGCGTCAGAACCAGATCGCTCGGCAGCCGCAACAGCCAGCCGAAGAGCAGGTCGCCGCCGGCGAGCGCCGCGTGTCGAATCCACTCAGTCATGCGCCTCCTTCGCCACCACGGTGATGCTGCCCGTGTGACCATCGACGCGCACCGTCTGCCCCGCGCGCAGCAATTCCGTCGCGCCCGGCAGCACCACCGCCGGCAGGCCGAGGTCGCGCGCCACGATGGCCCCGTGCGAGAGCATGCCGCCGCGCTCGACCACCAGCGCCCGCGCGCGCAACAGCAGCGGCATCCAGCCCGGGTCCGTGGAAGGACACACCAGCACCTCGCCGCCACGAAACTCAACCAGGTCGCGCGCTTCCCGCGTGACAAAGACCGGCCCCTCGCCGAGTCCCGCTGCGAGCGGCGCGCCCTGCCAGTCGCCTTTCGCCAGTAGCGGCGGCGGCGACTGGCCCAGCCGGTGCAACTGCATCGAATCGATCACGTCCGGCAGTTCGATGCGGCGCACCGCTGCGCGCTCCTCTCGGCGCTGTTCGAGCCGGGGCAGGAATCCGGCGCGCTCCGACTCGAACCGCGACAGTTCGCCGGCTTCGAGGAAGAAGACCGCGTCGCCCAGATCCCAACGCCGGCCGAGTTCCACCGCCACTGAACGGAGCAGTTCATGGCCGGCCATCAGGAAATGCCGGCCGCGCTCGCGATACGGCAGCAAAGCCTGCGCTTCGCGCAACTGCGCCACGATTTCCGTTTCCTGCGAACTGCCGCCGCACTCCGCCAGCAAGTCAGGAAGGCGCCGCTCCGCTTCGGCGCGGCGCTCCGCGGCTCGCGTCCGTCGCGCCGATGGAAAAGGATTTCCTGGCCCCTGCGCCGTAGCGGGGGGGGGGGGGGGGGCCGGCCCCCCGGGGGGGGGGGGGGGGGGGGGGGGGGGCCCCGCGACCCCGCCCCCCAGGGGATCGCAACCGGGCCGCCCCACCCCCAAACGGGAGGGCGCAGAAGGGCGGGGCGCC
>JBBRWD010000144.1:0-13418 GCA_038249465.1 Limisphaerales bacterium
CGAAGACGCCGGTCCTGCTCGTTTTAACTCGCTATCAAACCGCTTGAAGACTCCGAACAAAGTGATATGAACTGAACCCGCCTCGGGGTGGGTGATTTTGACCCGCAAATAAGTGGCGGGTTTTCACCCGCAAAATGACAGGGCTGGCGAGGCAGAGCATCTTGGCCAACGCCACTTGTTTCTGATGGGGCAGCTTCCTGGCCTTGACGATTTCCAGCCCCAGCTTGGCGGCAATCGCCTTGTTCTCGTCACGGGTAAGGCGTTCCAGACATTTGCCTAATGCTTCTGGGGCGAGCGATTTGTCTTTAAGCATCCGTTCACGAATGAGTCTGTAGTGCTCAAGAGCGGCGTCGAAGTTGTGCAGTTGATAAATGCAGTTCGCCGCCGCGTTCAGGTGAACTTCGGCGAAGTCGGCCAGTGAACATTCCTCATCCTCCGACGATTCGGTTTTGGACTCGCCACCACAGTTTTCGTGGGCATCCACAGTTTTTGCATTCCCCACGTCATCCGTGGGCACGTCAAAGGTGAGTTGGTGGGTGCGAGCGCGGCTCTCGCCGCTGAGCTTGACGTAGCCCTGTTGACGAAGACGCTTCAGCAGGTCTTCCACGCCGCGCACCGACAAGCCGAGCCGCCTGGCCAGGACAGCGTTGCTGCTGCCCGGGTACTCATGTATGTGCGCGAGCGCGACGCGTTCAGTCAGGTTGAGGCAGTTCAGGCCAGCGATGGCTGCCGGGATGGTGATGTTCATCGGCATTTGCGTGTGGATTTGCTTCATAGTTCGGTTTGACTTGTTCAGGACCGGATGACGGCATCCGCGTTGGGGAGTTTGTATACTGTTTTCGTAGGTGTTTCGATTGTGACCTTCATTCCTCTGGACCCACATTCTTACCCCCGCGCAGGTGCCCTCCACCTGCGACGTGGGCTGTGCGCTTGTGTATGCGGTTCTGTAGTCATAGTGCAGTTTGTGTCGCCGCTCTCGGAAGGCGGCTGCTTTCTAAGAACGGGTTCATGTCGGGGCGGCGCGGCTCCGCAGGTTTCTTTTTTGATGCGCCCGGCTACCGCCATTGGGCACATGAGCAGTTTTCTTTGGAGAGGCAGGCTGGGCCGATGCAAGCCCGTCAGGACGCTGCTGAAGTCCCTTTTCAGCAGCCTTGGCCGGAGGCGTGGTTGGTCGTGCTGACCTGGCAGGAACCCGGCGCGAACGCTTGGGCGGCAGTTCACCGTCACGAATCATGCGTTCGACCAAGAAGTGCTTTTCACGCCGTTCGTGCCTCTCGTCGGTGGAGCGCTTTCGACGGGCATGCCGATAGCCCGGCAGCATGGACTCCAACGCCTGGGCCTCTTCCTTTCGTTCGTGCCTGCGCTCACGCTCAGCCTCGCGTTCAGCCATGCGTTCCGGTGTGACGTGCCCGCAGTAGCCCTTCTTGTTGGGCTGACAGATGCCATAACGGTAAACCCGCCGAACCCCATAGAACACTGACTCAACCCCCTCGAAGCAGATATTGACCTGGTTGTTGAGCACGGCCATTACCTCCGGCTTGTAATCCATCTTGAGGGCGGCGAACTCGTAAGCCTGCTCGATTTTGATGGGCTTGAAGATGTAGCCGATGACCCTTCGATAATCCTCCGCTGTTCGGATGCGGTAGACCGCAACGCTGGGATGGAGCTTGTCGGTGATGCGGCGAGTCTGCCGGATAAGTTTCTTGAGCGCCCGGCGCAGGTCACGGGCGAAGTCGCTGCAAAAGCCGGAACTGAAGGCGATGCAGTGGGCGTGCGGAATAGCGCCCAGCGGAAGGAATCGCACAGCCAGTTCCGCTGAGCCAAAAGCCCCGCTCAGGTGATGCCGTTTGTTCACGGCGGCACCCATGACCTTGCCGTAAAGCTCCCAGTACACCTGATGCTGGAGGTAGTCGAGTGGCTCGGAAATGCCGAGGCCGCGATGTAGGTAGGGGTCACAGAGTCCGTGGGCCGTAATCTGTTCCATTTCCGATTTGGTCAGGTCTTTGTAGACAATCCGCATTGACTCCTGTTGGTCTGAAGTCAGGGAAAGGGTGATGAACAAGCTTTCTTGGTCGCTGGTAAAACAGTCCTCGTATTCGTCCAGCATGGGCTGGCGACGGAGCCGGTGGTCGCAACGAGGGCAGATGTCTACATCATTGCAGGTGGAAGCACTGCCGTCGCGGCGTGGCAGGCCGCACAAACAAAAGGCCACACGATGCTCGTAGTTGGATAGGGCGATGATGCTGGCTCTGGCAGCGTAGTTGTCCCATGCGGTCTGATTGTTCCAGTAACCCGGTGTACCAGATTTGAGAGTGTAGGTGGTCTTGCGGTACACCGCCCTGAGCAGGTTCTGCTGAGATTCGCTCCGGCAGCAGGAGAAGTGGTTTAGCTGCAAGTCCAGGTCCGACCAGATGTGACGGTCGCGGTCACAATCGACATGCGACTTGAACTTTGCCTTCGGAAACTGCTTCTCGAACACGAAACGGCGCTCTTCATCGAGGGCGTCGAGGACGCCTGAGCCGCTAGGCGCATCTTGCACCTGCGCATGGTTACAAGCACACGGCGATTTCTTGTGCTTGTCGGCGACCGTCGCCGCGCAGCGGCATTGGTCAGGGGCGACGGTGGTGGAGGGGTCAGCGTGCATGGGCTAAGAGGATTGGTGGGTGCGACATCCCCCATGACAGGGACGTACACGCTGACAGCATTGATAAATCTCGATTCCTCTCATTACGATTATGAGGACGTGGTGCGATATGTAACTGAATTGCGGATGGGCGGGGCAAGTTGGGTGGACCGACAGGGGGGTGAGCAGGTTTGGCAGTGCGCGTCCAGACCGCTCCGCCCTCGCCGATTGAAGTGAGAAGAGATGACCGCGCCGACGAGCGGATGAAAAAGGGCACTGACCCGGCCCGCCGCTCATCGAGCGCGGTCAAAGTCTCACTGGTCAGTTTTTGCCGGATTTTCATGTCCGAGACGGTGCTCGCGTCTGTCGTAACTACGCCGTCTTTATCAAAGAACTGATTTCTGGCACGCTGGGCGGGTGAATGTTGTAGATGAATTCGGCAACCGCGTAGGAACGTGAATTCGTATACGCCGACGCCCCGTGTCCGACCGGAGGAATCATTCAATTCCGCGCTACCTTTTCATTTTTTGTGGGCTTGCGAAGACACTGGGCGACCACCACAAAAAATCCGTTCTCTGTGCCATGAACTACGATAAAGAATCCTGTCAACCTGACGGCGAATCGGAAATCATCCACCATCACGCTCCCGTTATCAGCAGTGATGACCGCGCCAGAATTCAGCGGGTCCTGTTTTCACCGAGGATGGCACAGCAGCACGGTGTTCGGCTGGCCGCACTCGTGGCCCATGTGGTCCTCTCGACGCGAGATAAGTTGCAAGCCGGACAACCCGTGGGCGAGTGGGATACGAGAGCCAACTTCGGCGAGGCCATCGGGGTCTGCGCCCGACAGGCCGCTCGCCTGCTGGCCAAAGCCAGGGAACTTGGCTATTTGGACTATAGGAGTCGTGGCAACTGCATCGAAGTGTGGGTCATGGATGAGAAGCTCTATCGGAAGCATAAAAATCTCGCATACTACCACAAAGACCTGGCCAGACTGATTGGCCTGACCGAGAGCATTCTTTACTGCCGAATCATCGCCCGCTCCATCAAGGTGCCCGAGGGTCAGTCGTTGCCTGGCGTCAAAGCTCACGACAAGGTGTGGCCCGAATGGTTCCCATTTCTTACCAGAAAGGGCGCAAGCATTGCCCTGTACAGGCTGAAGCGGCTTGGCTTGATTGCCGCCGCCTGGAGCTTCGCTGAAGATGGCGAGAAGATTCGGCGGTATTGGGCTACCAAGGCGGAATCGAGCTTTAGCCTGAGAGCCTGGCGGCTGGCAATGTCTTTGGATGCTCCATTGCCGCCAAATAGAAAGGACTCACGTCCCAAAGCAGCACGTACACCGGTTCCGGCGATAATTATCGCTACGCAAGGACGACAGGAGTCGCTGCCGGGCAGTTTGCTGCCCGACAACGCCCGGTTTAATCCCTGGCGCAAGCGCTGGATGGATGGCGCTCAGGATGACGCCTGAGCGATAACGCCTGACCAACTACTGGCAACGGCGGATGCCGACCTGTTCGTGTTCAGTGGTCGCGCCAGGACCTCGCATCGACTGTCGCGATTTTCGCGCTCCGTGCGGACTAAATTTGATGAGGCGGCATGGCGGGGAACCGTCCGTGTTCCCCCTCAAGACGACTCCATTGCAGCGGGTGTTCCGGTGAGTGCCGACCGGTCGGGTTTGGGTAGGCGCGAGGAGCGGTCATCGCTTTCGCTTCGGATTCAATCCAAAATTCTCTTCGGGCAATTCCGGCGGGTGAAATGCGAACCCGGCATACCTGTCACGACCAGCCTGCGATGTCATCATCATATTCCAGATGTTCTGCGAACCGTTCTTGTCGGGTTGGGCTGGACCTGTTTCGACCTTCGCCCCAATTGAAAACATCCGCCGTGGGCTTTTCGGCCAGGTATTCTCGAAGGGTAAACAGAGCGTCCTTGAGTTTGGGTTCCTTGCTGCCACGCGGCTTTGCTTCAATCTGGTTCAGAACTGCCTGCGGTGCGATGTTCAAGGGCGGAGATGTTGGGCAATGGAAGCTGTATCCATCGCCCTCCAAAACCTCCGCCCAGAGCACGCCGCCTTGCGCCTGCGGAAAGATGTGGAAGCCCGCGTGGCTTACCCGTTGTTCTTGGCGCAGGTAGAACAATGCCTGGCTTTTGAGAGCATACAAGGAACGCTTTTCCTCCGCGTAATTGCCAGCGGCACCGCGTCTTCCGCGCCCATAGCTTTGACGCGCCAAATCGCGGCATCTTTTGGCACGCCGGTTGACAACCCACACCGCCGCGAGCAGGTCGATGCTTTGCGGTGGGCGATTGGCTCGTGGCTTCAGCGGTTCCGTATCTTCGAGCGCATACACCGGGTAGTCGACTCGTTTGCCGCGACGGCCAACGTATGTCTTCCAATGGGCACGCGGCTGGGCATCTGGGCGCACCTTGCGCCGCAACTCACGCCACGCGCTGGCGCTTAGGAGCCGACTATTCTCTTCTTGATTATGAGTCATGCAATTTGTGTCGTTCATGTTGAAAGTCCGAAGTGTTCGCGCCTCGGAACAGGAGCGCTTGTTTGGTCTATTCCACAGCCACGCGGCTGACGAGTCGCGGGCCGTGAAAGTCAGGTTGACTGTCTTGAAGCGTGGCCACCTTTATGCCGGGCAGGTTCAGCAGCAGCGGTCGTCTTGGCGGGGGTATTCCCGCATGGCACAGGTTCCCAGTTACTGGGCACTTCACCGCGATTTGTTCTTACGGCCCAAACCACGCCTTGTTTCTTTGGCCACATGTTTTCAATTGTGTTCAGCACGCCCTTGTAACCGCCCTCCAATATCTGCGTAGGCACAACCTCCGGCGTGGGCACGTTTCCACGCACCGCGAGCGTCACAAAATGGCAGGTCGGTTTGCAGAGTGGGATGTCGCCCTTGTCCTTAATTGGCGAGGGAATGTCCGATTCGCATTCACTCGCGTCGACCGGCAGCACGAACACGACCTTCTCGACCAATCCGCCAGTGCTGGCCCCATCAAAATAGACCGTGCCGATTGGGTGCAGCCGAAAGACGGCCATGTTCGGGTGGTATTTCCTGGAATACGTGCGCTCAGATGCCCGGCTCGGTTTCCCCGGAGGCGCATCACGGTCGTCCAGCACCAGCGCCAAAAACTCCACGGCTCTTGAGCCGCGCTCCTGCTTGTCTGTCTTGTCAGTGCGAACTTGGAGGCCGGGTTCCGGTCGGTGGTCTGCGGCGAAGCTCGCCGCATCCGCGATGGTCATGCCTGCGTTGATGCGACCCTCAGCGATTCCGGACTCAACCGCAGATGGTGGCACCTGACTTAGCTTTGCCAACGCTGTCGTTGATGGGGGCAAAAACGGCAAATTTGCCGCTTTTGCCAACGCAGCGTTGCGGGCCACCTTCATCAGGCGCTGGGCAAAACTCAAATCGAGCTTCACTTGCCCGGACTTGAACATGGCCTCCCACTCGCCGTGCTGGAGCTTTCCCTTGGCTGCAAGCAGCACCTGACCGATGGCGACGAGGGAAGCCGCGCTTCGCCGGACAGCCTGGTTGATTCTCTCAACCCAGTAGGTCGGCATGGTGTCGTTGACGCATTCCAGTTTTCCACTTGGTTCCCCGTCGGGTTGGCCATGAGAGGCAGTGATGTAGTCATCGTCTTTCGGAGGACTTGCAATTCGTTTGGTGGATGGCGTCTTCCGAGCTTTGCCGTCGAGTGATTTTGCAGGCTCAGCAGTGCCATCGGCTTTGTTGGCATTGGATGCTACGCGTCCGCCAGACCAGACTTCACCATCCTCTTCAAACCGGTCGCCCGCTCCCTTGGGCCATCCCAATGCCTCGTGGCAGAACTCGTCGAAATTCTCGCCGAGGGCGCGAAACAGCGACTTCGTGCTGATTAGGCCAAGCGCGTCCCTGTAATCCTCCGAATCTGCCCGTTTGGCATCTAACACGGCCAGCAGAGATGCCAGGTGTGCTGTTCGCTGAGACATCGGTGGATAGCCCTGACGCCGCATTGCCTCGTACTTTTGGGGCAGGTAGCTTCCGTTGACAGGGAGTGGCCACTTGCCAGCCTCGGCAGCCTTGGCAGCGGCATCGCTTTGGCTAAGCTTGTTTCGTTTCTTTGGTAGCATGATTTGGGTCTTTCGTTGATTTTCTTCGATTTGAGGTTTGGCGAGTCCGGGTAATCATCGTAGCGCTGCGTCCGGTGAAATTGATGGAGAGCGAGCTAGACCTGCTGATTCCAAGCGAGCATTCCCTCCGCAAACTGGCGGCGGCGAGGGGGAATCAGCGCCAGGTGACGTGAACGGTTTGATGCCATCCAGGCCAAAACCTCACCGGCGCTACGGCAGGTGTTGAGTGCATTGAGGCAGGTCTGCCCTTCCTCTCTTTCCTGAAGATGCCCCATGTACTGGATGCCAAAATCCCGGTAGCCAAACCGGACTGATTGATGCGCGGCGTCAATCCAGCCTTCGCCGGCGCGAAGACGTGATGCCTTAAACCACGTCGACACCTTGGCTTCCATAACTCGTTTGATGTTTGCTTTGGTCATATTCATTCTTGGTCTTGTGTTGGGATGTTCGCCTATGCGTGTGTTCTCATCTGGGCTGCACTCCAGCAACCAGTGTTGCCAGTCCGGCACGTGTTGATTGGGTGGGCATGCCGGTTTGTTCCGCCTGGCGATGGCTCTGTTCAGCGAGTGTGGCCGCTGGTGGGTTGGCGCATTTCACAATGGTTCGCCCGTTGCTGGTAGTGCCGGACCGCCCCCGGAAGACGGCTTGTCTACAGGTCATGCCGCTGCTCATTCGAGTCGGGGCGGTCTGGCACATTGTTGTGTGTTTGTTCATGGCAGCTTCCGACTGCACAGCCGTCGTCCACTGCGGACGTTGCATCACCGAGTCCGCACAGACCGGGGCCTCATAGACCACGAGGCGACTGGCAGGGGATTAGAACTCAAAACAGAAACGCGACCCGACTAAGCCACTGCGATTTGCTCCTTCAGCTACAATTCGCCGTGCATGGGAACGGATGGCAACTTTGGTATCGTTGAGAGTTGCGGGCGTGAGGCCGTAGGCGGAACAGAGCGCGTCCAGCGCTTCCGCCGACAGAGCGTCGTCGGTCGCCTTGCTGCCCCCGCTGAATGCGTCCGCAGTCAGATGGTCGAAGACCGCGCGTTGCACCGGCGACAATCGGGCCTTCAGTTCATCCCAAAACTCGGCGTAAGCCAAAGCTGGGTCCCAGACGCCGAGTTGAGGCGCGAACTCGGCAGCATCCAGGCTGATATGCTCGGCGCATTTGCCGCCATGGCACTCCCCGGGTGCTGTCCTCTTTCGCCGTCCACGATGGCGCTTCGGCCCACCCCGTTTCTCTGCAAACACGTGTTTGGTGACATGACTCCTGATGTGATTCGTGAACGCGGTCTTGAGATATCCGAACGCCTTCGCGCGTGTTGGGCACCGTGACAACTGTCCTTTGTGAATGATTTGAGAGAGTTTGAAACGGCATTCGGCTGCCAAATCCTCCGAACTGAGCAACGGATGGTCTGTTGCGACATACCTCCTAATGATGCTGGTGATTATCTTCGAGATGTCTCCTGTTAAGTCCTCCAATTGGAGGGGATGAATCTGACATTGGACGCGGTCAGGGGGCGGTTCCACTGGCTGAGTGCCAACCCGCACCGCTTGACGTTCTGCCTTGCGGTCGTGGTTCTCATTCTGGTCATTCAGTAACTGCATACGTTGCCTTTTGTTTGTGTTGAAGGGCACGTGCTTGTGCCTTCCACCTTCATTTCCGAGGCAGGCGGCGGAATTCTTCGCATTGGCAGGAACTATTTTTTGGGGAAGGCTTGCGACTATCGCAGGCTGGCGCCCCGTCGGAGCGCGCGGTCTTCAGAATGAAATCCGCAGGAGGCGCTCAAATTCTTCAACAGAAACGGACTACAGGAAACCGAAAGCTGCGCCGATTCACTCTGTGGCGCCCGTCAACCAGGCTCTTTGCTGGGAGTGCGACGAATGAACGGGGTGCCCTAAAACTTTATGGCGATAGACCTGAATCTCCTGAAGGCCGGTGACGACGCCGAATGGGAAACGGCGTGGCGGGAACTTCATCTCTGGCATTTGGCGAAGTCGGTAGTCTATCGCACAATGGGGGCGGGGTTCCCGCAACACGTCGAAGATGTGACGGCGGACGCGTTGAGCGAACTTGTCCTGAAGGCAATCAAGCGCTGTCGTAGCATCAAGAGGCTCATCCCTCTTCTATTGAAGATAGCTTGGGAGAGGGCCGTCGATTTCCTTCGCTCTGCTTGGGGACAAAATGTGACCGCGAGCACCGACAAAAGGCCCGAAGAACGCGATAAGGTAGCTCCCACGGTTTTTGACCGCGAGGCACTCCTGCGCTTCCTTGAGGCGGATGCCGATGGGCTGCGACTGGAACCCAACGAGATGGAACCCTTTCTCCACCTGCTTGTGGAGAAGACAAAGCTGAACACCATGCAGGAGGCTTTGCTGCGAGAACTTCTTGTCGGGGGATTGTCGCAACAGGAATTCGCCGACGGCCACCGGCTTAACGTCAAGACCATTGGCAGGCGAAAAGCCGATGTTTTGAAAAAACTTGGACGATTTCTGCGTCGCACTGGTATTCTCGAAAAGTGGACCAAGAATCGTCGCCGGTGAAATGGATTGTAATACAGGCCCATTATGAAATTCGAGCTACCACCAGAGAAACAGCGGTTTCTGAAGTTGGCCATCGGGTCTGTCCCCGGCTCCCTTTCGGGCGGTGAACAGGCTGAATTGACACGACTGACCCAGGCGCAACCGGCGCTGAAGAAGGAACTCCGCGAAATTAGGAGTGCGCTGCAAGAGGACCAGGACGAGGATTTTCTGGAGCTTCTCCTGCGAGTGCTGTTCGATACGGCCTCCCTGGAAGACTTGGAGGAGATTCGTGGCCTCAAATCCAAGAATCCCCGCCAATGGGAGCAATTTCACCAGATGCAGTTTATTTTGCAGACCATCGGGCAGAGTTCCAAGCAGCCCATCGTGGAGAGCAACACACCGGAGCCGATGCCGGAACACGTGCGCAGCCGATTGCTTGGCGAGCTTAAAGAGCAACGACGCAAGCGGGACGAAGGCCCAAGAACCTGACCCTGGACTCATGCAGGTTTCCTTTGGCTTCGCAGGCCCTGGTCAGGCCGTCAGAGTGCCGATGGTGTAGCTTGGCGTGGCCGGCAGCCCTCAAGATTGCACCAAGATTGGGAAACCTCGTCGCCTGCACTCCGCTTGAATCGCCGCGACGGAGTTGTGAAAGCGGCATGCTGAACTTGGCGAATCGGAGCGCTTACCCTGCGGCGAGCCTGGCCCAGAGGAATCCGCCGTACTTCTGAGCACAAGCGGACCCCTGCCGAGGCTGCGCGTGTCTGGACCACATAGCGCTGCCGTCTGATGACGACCCCGAAATCGTACACAGAATTGCCCTCCTTGGATGAAGAAGCCACGCGTGCCGAATCGAACGACTTCGGTCGCGGAACGGTGCCCCATCATCCATCGGGCCACCAGTGGGACCGTAGCGACTTGTCTGGGAGATGTGATGCCCCGTGCGCAGTCCAAGCCAGTCCCCTGGACCAGATGCAGATTTATTGCAGCTTCTCCGCCTGTCGACGGGCGTGTTCCGGCGAAATATAATCTCCGTAGGTGCCCAGGATGAGCTTGGCATCGGCGTGGCCCTGCCACCGGGCCACCACACGGGCGTCAAGACCCTGCTCCAGGCAATGAATGATGAACGTGCGCCGCAGAGCACGCGGAGAGTACATGGGCAGGCCCAGTTTCTTGCAGGCGGACTCCAGCGCTTTGCGAGGGTTCTGCCAGTTGAAGACAGGCTTTCCCGTGGCCATCATCCCGGCTTCACGCAGTCGGCTGACCCAATCTTTGGTGTGGCGGAACAGGGGGATTTCGTACGGCTTCCTGGTCTTCTGACGCAGAACATGCAGACACCCTTCCCCCTCGAAAACAAAATGCTCGCCCCGGATGCCCTTGATTTCGGCCTGCCCCAGACCGAACTCCACCATGACGCGCAGGAGCAGCGCCGAGTCGGGCGCGGTCTTTTCGGCCTCAGCAATGAGGGCGTGCGCTTGTTCCCACGTGGGCTGAAGCCGGATGGATTTGGACTTCTTGAGGGGCTTGACCGCCTCCAGCGGGGACTTGTCGATGAGTCCAGATTCCACCGCCAGCGCCAGCGCCGGGCCGAGCGTCTTGCTGATAATATCGTTCACGTACGACGCCTTGTGGCCCTCCGACAACGCGCCGCGCACCTTCCGAATCACGCCGGGAGTGATGTCACGCACGGCCAGCCCGAAGTCGAGATGGCCCGCCAGCACGCGCTGGTACGTCACGCGCAACTTCTGGGTGCTTTTGGCCAGATGCCTGGACTGCGCGGTCACTTCCTCCATCAGCGCACCGAGGGTCTTACCGGGTGGCGTCGGCGGGGCATCCGGGGTCGCCGCTGCGGTGGTTGTCGGCGGCACGGGAGACGGCGTGGCGGGCGGGGCCTCCCTTGGTGCGAGGAACCCGCCATCCCCGCCCCGGTTGTCCGGCATGACGGCAACGGCGTGGTTGCCATTCTGGGATTCCTCCCACTTCAGGGATGCGGCCTTGGCCATCGCGTGTCTCCGGTCGGTGGTGCTGAGGTTGCGCCAGACATTGCGGCCCGCGACTTTGAGGCAGAGATAAATTTCGCCGGTCGGGCCGTAGCGGTAGAGGCCGCGGGCGACGCGCAAAAACCGCCGTCGCCGGGCCTGCGGGCGCGGCAAAAGGTCAGGACAAAAGTCAGGACGGAGGGGGTCACTTTCAGTAAAGTGTTGTGGGGCAGTGGGAACATTACTTTTCCCGATACCGTGTCGAGGTAATGCTCTACCAACTGAGCTAACCGCGCACTCAAGGGCGGCATATATCGCCCGAGCGATCCTTGCTTGGCAAGTGAAGATTTCCCGATGGCGTGCCTTACGCCATCCATTCACGCTGGCGCTCCAGCTTGCCTGAGAGGATTTCGTTCGCCGCCACCACGTTTTCACCCACCTGGAAATCAAACATGCCCACGCA
Source organism: Limisphaerales bacterium (assembly GCA_038249465.1). GTDB lineage: Bacteria > Verrucomicrobiota > Verrucomicrobiia > Limisphaerales > JBBRWD01 > JBBRWD01. The sequence continues at coordinate 11,696 of JBBRWD010000144.1, forward strand.
GAGGAAGTCGGCCCCGTTGGCGAAGGCGTAGCGAAAGCCGGCTTTCGGCTGAATCGCGCCTGCGGCCAGAACCTTGTAGGCGATCCAAGGCTTGTCCACCTCGGACATGAAGCGGATCGTCTCCTCCGGATCCTTGCACCAGTAATTGTCGATGCCGTAGTTGTCGATCACGTCTTTGTCCTGGCCTGGCTGGCGCTTCGACCAGTAGTTGGCGCTGTGCAGCGTCTTCACGTAGAAATCCGGATCAATCTTCGCCTTCTCCACCGTCATGGGCGTGCGCAATTCGTGCCCGGCCACGCCGGCGATGATGCCCTGGTCCTTGATGCGTTTCACCGTCTCGCCGATCAAACCCACCGAGCCGTCACGCGACCACGTATCGCCGAGATTGCCCACGAGAAAAGCGCCTACTGCGCCGGCATCGACGACGAGTTGCACTGTCTCCTTGATCTCGTCCTTCTTCGGGCTGATCTGCGCCAGAAACTGGATGCGTCCGCCGCGCTCGCGGTATTTCCGGTACACCTCGAGGGCGCGTTTGTCCTCGGGGTTGGTGATCATGGTATTGATGCCGTGTGCCTCGCACTTTGCCCAGGTTTCCATGATGCGCTCGTCCGTGAAATAGTGCTTGAGCAGGCCGGAGACGTAGATCAGGTCGCGGCTGTGCGCGTAGCCGCTGATGAGATTGCCGCCGCAGAGCACGCGGCTCATTTTGACCTTGCCGATGGTGCCGTTGGGCAGCGTGGCCGCGCTGCCGGGCGCGGCGGGTTTGGTCGTGACGCCGGTTTCGCGCGCGAGCAGACGGTGCTCCTCGATGCTCATCACCATCGGCGCGGCGATGGAGGCGGCGAGGGATTTCTTGAGGAAGTTGCGACGGCCGATTTTTGCGGACTGGTTCATAGGCTGGATTGTTGCGGTTTTGACCAGACAGCGTGATGACATATTCATGGCTGGTCGGATCTAATCCGCACAGTAGAGGCTTCAGGCCGGCTGGCAAGACCGCACGGGAGGTAAAAATGGTTTGCCGTCCCTTTGTAACCGCCTCTTCCCCCGCCGCGTCTGGCTTGCTGTCGCGAGTCGCCGACATAGCGGAACGCCGCTGGCCGATGAAACCAACAGCAATCAAACCTTCTGAGATCATGAATCCACTTTCGCTTTCCCTGTTCACCGTGCTTGCCTTGGGCTTCCATTCCGTCATCGCTGTCGATGCCGCGGAAACGCCCGCCGTCAACTCCGAGGCCAGGCCCGTCCTCCGCAGTGGTCTCACCAATCGCGCCGACCGCGTCAAAGCGATGGCTGCGGAACTCAAGCTCACCCTCGTTCAACAAGAAAAGCTGCGCCCCATCCTTCAGGAGGAGGGGCAGAAGGCGGTGGAGATCTTCCGCGACACCAATCTCTCGCGGGAGGCAAAGATGGCGAAGATCAAGGAAATGCGCGACGCCAACCGCGAGAAGGTGCGAGTCATCCTTACGCCGGAGCAGATGGAACAATGGGACAAGATGCGCCAGGGCCGCCAGTTGCAGCCGCCCCAGCGCGTGCGGCCCGCCGCCAGATACTGACCAGACCTTGGGATGGGCTACCCGAAGACGCTTGGTCCCAAGCCTCACGGGTCGGGCGCGTCTGTCCCCACCGCGCCGGCGGGGTGGGCGGGGGTAGTTCGCGGCGCGCGGGGCCCGACGCGCCCCCTCCCGGTGTCGTGCAAACCCAGGGCGGGGTAGGAAAAGCCCCC
>JBBRWD010000145.1:0-13300 GCA_038249465.1 Limisphaerales bacterium
GTGTACCGTTTTCTGAAATTTCGACAAAAAATCCCCGGGTGCCTTCGAAAACCAACCCTGGCATCACTTCACACACAAATAAAATGGGCTCATGCTGCTCCCGCCACGAAATCCGCCCTTTTTGGGACAGGCTCTAGCTAGGCGTGCTGACAAAATTGCTCGCTGATGAATTCAACATTTAAGCTTACTCGAATCCGCCGTGACCAACGCGCGGTTTGCTTCGCTCCACTGGCTGACCGTCGTCCCTGTCCCCCTCTCGACGACGCCCGTTCCGCTTCGCAAACCGCGCGCTCGTCACGAGCTTGCATGGTGCAGGGCCGCAGGAGCGGCGGGCTTCCGTCTGCGGCTCGGCGGCGGGCGTTGCGCTCCGGCTGCGATTCGCTAAACTCTCCTGTCCGCCTTCGCTCCACTTTCCCCGCTCGCCGTCCGCAGACCGAAGCCTCGTCAAGAGGCTTACGAAGATGTATTGTCATAGCGTGGCGCTCGACCAACAAAAAACAAGCCAAGCGTGCAAAGTTGCGAAACCGACGCTCCAACAAGTCAGCTTTGCGGGCACATTTTTGTCGCGCGGATTTTGGCTGTACGTCTGGGAAATCTCCACCATGAATAGCCAAAAGTTTTATTACGTTGGTCGTACCGGGGACAAATCTTCAGGCGTGAGCCAGTCGCCCTTTGATCGGTTTTCAAAACATCTTGGCAGCAACAAGAACAACAACGCCCTACTTCGGCACTTAGAGAAACATTGTATTATTCCTGAACGCTGCACCTTTCGCTTTCATGCTTTTGGCCCCTTGTTCACGGATTCAACTGCGGATCATGGACAACTGTGCGATCTCGTGTCCGGCTTGGAGAAGGCACTCGCTGAAGATATGAAAGCGTCAGGTTACGAACTGTTAAATCAAATTCATTGTCGTAAACCGATTGATCAACGATGGCGACGGAAGATGCTGGCGCATTTCAAGTCGAGTTTTCCGAAACTCGCTGCCGCCAAGCGAAACGACGCGCGTCGCTCGAATTCACCCAGGCATCCACCACTGCCGTGACCAATGCGCAGTTTGCAATGCCCGCACTGGTAACGCCCGTGTCCCTATTATCCCGCAGCGCTTCCGTTACTCTGCGCAGTGACCGATTCCGAATGGAATCAATCAACGATCCAGAGATAACGCATGAAACGTAATCAAATCGAAGACCGGGTGAATCCGAATCATACTTCGCTCAAAGCGCTTGGTTATTTCTCTTAAGCACAAGGGGCTTTAGAGCCTTACTTTACGACCGCTTTCGCTTTTTGCGCGGATATTTGGTCGAGACCTTCAACCGAAGCGAAGGGTCGAGCTTCCTTAAGTCGGGCTTGGAAGGAAACAAATCCATCACATGAACAGCCAAAACTTTGGCGAGGAAAAGTAGTTCACAATCTGGAACCCGGCGGAATTGAGATTCCAATTTGGCCAGCGACTCGCGGCTGACATCCCAACCCTCAACTTGTAATTTAGCCGTGAGCATTTCTTGCGTCCAATTATTCTGGATGCGGAGTTTCCGCACCTGCGGACCAACAAGATTTAACGGGGCCGTCATTCGGCCCAGAAGCCTAATTTACACTGGATTTCATCTGTTCTTGTAAGAGAACAGTGTTGACATCAATTGAGCATTTGATAAAACCCGAGGGGATTGGGGACCATTTGTGCTCAAGCAAATACGGACAACGGCAATGCTCATCACGACGAAGTCACTTCAACTCGCGTCAGGAAGGCTCAGAGCGTGCTCTTTTCGAAGGCAAAAGAGCGCCGGCTTCGATTTTGAGGGCTTCAGCCAAGATCATCAGTTCGGCATCCGTCACGCAGCGAAGTTGCGCTTCAATCTTCGAGAGGGTAGCGCGGCTCAATTCCAGACCAAGCACCGAGCATCGAGCCGCAAACAATTCCTGCGTCAATCCTTTCTGATAACGCAGTTTTCTGATTTGCGGACCAACCAAATTCTTTTGCTGTTTTTCTTTTCGTCGTGCCATGCTCCAAAAACGGAGCTTGACACTATTATGAGGCGGCCACTCAATTGCTCCAATTTCGGAGCTAGTTGCAAGTCAATCAGCATGAAAGCGCGCGGTTAAAAATCGAAGCCTGTGGAAAACGTCGAAACACCGAAAAATTGGGATCGCACGATTTGTCACAACGACGAGCGTTGGACGCAGCGTGACCGAGTCGAAAACGACTCTGCCCTAAAGAAGCAGATTTTTGAGAAGGTTCGCAAACGAATGGCGGAATTGCAGATTGAAGGCGCCGGATGCTCGCATTGGCGCTGCGTTGAAGCGATCCCTGATATTATTGTGACCGACTCCGCCCAATCTTCACTATTTGAACCGCAAAATATGCCCGCGTCGGCATGGTTGCATAAACGGTATGATTTAGGTATGCAGAACGCCGAAGCGTGCAGCCCAATGCGGGCGCACCCTTGTGAACGCCAAAAAATCATTGATGACCTCCGTCAGGCCGGATTTGAGGTTCTCACTGAAGCTGTTTCAGAACCCAATGTGTAATTGCGCCGTGGCTCAAACCAAAACACTCAGGAAATCAGATGAAAATGATTAAAAAACTCTGGATTGCTCTCGCCGCTTTGTTTGGGGTTGGAGCAGTCGTCATAACAACATTGACCGCGCTCGCGGATGCTCCGGTGCTTTCAATCCAATCTCTCGGCACCAACCAGTTTTCCATTACAATCACCAACGGAGTAACCAACGAGGTTTATGTGCTGTATTGGACGCCAACATTGAGCGACCCCGACAATTATCCTTTTGCTTTGTTAAGTGTGGGCGACCTTGGGCAAACAAACTGGGCCGTAGATGGAACAGGCTGGGACACTTCATTTTTCCGGGTGCAGACGGGAACTGATTGGGACGCTGACGGAATTCCAAATTGGCAGGATGCCGATCCAAACAATCCGTCCATCGGAATCCTATCTGTGACGATTGACTCTCCGCTCAACGGGACTCAACTGCAATAAGCAAGGAAACCAATATGAAAATCTCACTCTCCGCGATTTCCGGTTTTTTGTTTGCTCTTCTGGTATGTGGTTCCGCCTCCATCGGAATCAGTCAGGAATTGAACAATTCCCAAATTTCCTTGAGCACGGGGCACGGGCTGGCCTTACGCTCTGACAAAACCGTTTGGAGTTGGGGCACCAATCGGTTTGGGGAACTCGGACTCGGCACCAACACGATTTTCATAGCGCCTCAGAGAATCACGTCGCTAACCAACATCGTTTCGATCTCAGCAGGCTATTTCCATTCGTTGGCGGTTCAAAGTAACGGCTCAGTTTGGGCATGGGGCACAAATGGCAACGGCAGATTGGGCACTGGTAATTTCAACAGCGCAAGCAATCCAGTCGTGGTGTCCGTTATTACGAACGGCCTGGCTGTTGCGGCGGGTGTCAATCACTCGCTGGCGGTGTTGACGAACGGCTTTGTCATGGCTTGGGGCGGCAATAGCGGTGGACAACTCGGCATCGGAAATACCCAAGATACAAACCAACCAGTAATGATCAATGTATTGAGCAACATCGTCTCTGTCTCCGCTGGTTCAAATTATTCACTGGCACTAACAGCGAGCGGTGAAGTCTGGAGTTGGGGAACAAACAATTTTGGTCAACTTGGACTTGGGGACAACACAGCCCGACTTGTGCCTACCAAGTTGAATGCTTTAAGCAATATCGTGCAAATCGCCGCTGGCCATAATCACGGCCTAGCCAGAGACAGAAGCGGATACATTTTTGCGTGGGGCAGAAACGCCGAAGGGCAGATTGGCATCGGAAATACGGTCAATACAAATTTGCCTGTCAAGTTATCGGGTTTTGGGCCAACGAACAGCTTGGGAGCGGTGAAATGGATCTCTGCGAATTTCAACAGTTCAGCGGCAATAAATTCTGTCGGCAGGCTGTATTATTGGGGCTGGTATGGAAATGGCCAAGACCTCACTTTTGTCAATCAAGCGACCGCATTTGGAAGCACAATTGATCAAACGTTTTCCACCGTAAGCTACGGTGACAGTTTTTTACTCGCGGGCAAAGATAATGGTTCGGTTTGGGCTTGGGGTGTTAGCGACAGCGGGCAATGGGGCAACGGACGAATCATGGACGACTGGTTTTACTACGAGTTGTATAACGCTGTCTTCAGTTTCAGTTCCCGTCCAACGACTGAATTGACACGATTCAATCGCGGAAGCCGACTAGGCTCAAAGTTTCCCTACAATTCCTTCGTCCTACCATTGGATTTGGAAGAAGGCGTGCGGTTGCCGCTCGAAGGCAACGAACTCTACTGTTACGGCGCAGGAACACCGTGGTTTCTAAAAATACAGAAGACCACGCGCCAACATGCGCTCAAACCAAATGGCGCGACAACGAACTTAATACGCTTTCGAGTGGACAATCCCATTGTGGCATTCGGAAGCGAAGCAGGCGGTAAACCGCTTTATACAGGCCAGCGTTACAGCTTCGGCGTGTACGCTGGTGCATTTGATGAGAAGACTGGTCAAACAAACATGATTCGCATTTCGGCTTACGACCGCAGTTCGCTTTCGGGCAATGTTACAAATGTAGCTCCAACAAACGTGTTCACCATTTCGCTTCCGCGCCGTTACATCGCTGCCGATAGCAATGCATGGTCGAACTTCATAATGAATGGAAGCAAGGTAGTTGTTGAGACCAACGGTTTAAGAACAACTGTTGAATTTGTCGAAGGACTAGATGCCAATACTGGATGGGGATTGTTGTGGCCCTTCAATACGCCTACGAACGTTTTCATTGGTAGTTACCGCATTACCCACAGTGCTACGTCCACAAACTTTTGCTATTTGGTTGAAGGCTTGGGGTCCGTTGAAGTCGGCACAAATGTCATGGCTCAAATGAGCACGAATTCTGCGGGCTGGGCCTACTCCCCCCTTTATTCGATGGGATTTGAAACCTTTCCCGAATGGCGTGCCCACTTCATTGATCACCCGCATTTTGAAGGCGAGGCACTCCCACCCACATACGCAGGCAGAAGACTGGAAGAATTAAACGGGTTATTGGCTGTAGTCACAAACAAGATTTGGGTGACCAACAACACCGCCTATACGAATCTCGACACGACACCAGAATTGCGCCGACACCCAATCCTCGACCAATTTGTTGAAGACATGGGACGCGATCCGCTCGCATTGGCGAGTTACGTCATAAACGAGATCGAACTGACCGAGCCTTGGGGAGACATTGAAGCCTCTAAAATGGTGGAACGCTCAGTTGAAGTCGGGGGGGTGAATCGCTCGGCCTTGAACGTGTTTCTTGAGGGGCAGGGTTCTCCAACAGAGCAATGTGCCCTGCTCGTGTATCTTTTACGCCAAGCGGGTTACTCAGCAGGTTACGTGTTTCCCACAAACGGAAATCTAAAATTGCTGGACACTCGGATAAGTCAATTGTGGCAGATTCAGGTGAAGGGCGTTGTTTACGATTACGGCTCTCCAATGATTACAAACAGCTTAATCACCGTGAACTATCCTTGGGTCGTGGCGAATATCGGCACAAACTCCGTTCAGATTTTCCCCTGGCTGAAAGATTCCGAAATTGTTGAAGGACTCGATATTTATGATTTTATGCCGACGAACTATTTCATGGCGTACGACTGGATCAAAGACCTTGCGCTTGCGAAACCTGAGCTAACGGCGCTCGGTTCGCTCAATGATGGGACGGCGAACATTTGGAAAAGGTATTTGGTCAATCTCATCAACACTAATTCGATTGAACCAAATCTATCGCTGGATGATTTTGGCGTCCGAGCGTTCAATCGCAAAAACTCTTACCCCTCATGGGATCGGCTGCCCGTCCCGAATGTTTTGACAAATCAGACGCAAGTTTCAGTGGTCCCAACATTGACCGAGTCGGCTGTGACGTATCCGTTCCTCACAAATATCTTCGACCGTGTGCGAATCGAGATTTTCAAGACCGATACCAATACAGCAAATCGGGTGGTTGATACTGGACTCCTGCGAGCCTGTGATTTTCATAATCGCAAATTGCTTCTTTACACGAATACACCAGGCAATTTGCGCCTCTGGATGTCGCCTTTCCGTCCCAGCATAACCAGCTTCACCAACTTCCAGAATTTTGAAACATCAACTAATTCATTGCTCGGCCAAGCAGTGGACGCGAGCGTCGCTTCTACCGTTACTAATCTGCCGGTTCGCATTTCATACCAACGCAGGGGCGCAACAATGACTTCCCCAACGACCTGGCTTCCCTCGACTTACTTCTTCACGGACACATTCGCTCCGGTGATATGCAAAAAACGCGACGTTACCGCGATCATTCCGATTGTGGGCCGCGTGACGCCTGCGATGCTGCGGGTTCATGCGGATGATTATTGGAGACAACAGCAGCAGCGTGCGCTAAATCCAAATTACATGCCGGGAGATACCAATGACGTTGGCACTGCGGTAATGATGCTGGCATCCGGCTTTTTTCAGAAGCTGTGGGACGACGACCAATTTAATCAACGCTTGCACAAAATACGGGCAATCCAGTGGAATTCTTGGGGGGTCGTTGGTGCTTCCCGTCTCACGAACAACACGATGCAACTCACGCTGAACATGCGATGGTTTAGCTCACAAACACTTGGCAACGCCTCGATGCATCCCGATGTGGGCGACAAGGCGCTTTCTTCGCTTAATAATTATCTGGCCATGCTTCAAGCCAATGGCTCGTCAGCGGAACACTCAATCATTCATTCCATGTGGGGCGACAATGATTCGGTTTCTTCGGTTCGCCTTTTGCAGTTGGCTGCGCAACACGCGCAGAGTAACGGATGGGCACTACCATTGGAGTTGAACATCAAGAATTATGTCGCCTTGGGCAACCAGAGCTACACGGGTTATGGAGCGACACTTCTAAAGAATCAAAATCCGCCATTCTGGCAACAAATCACCAACGTTTTTACATCAGGACAGTGGGATTCCAATTATTACCGTGTAATAATTACACCCGGTCCAATTCCAAGTGACTCCGGGGGTTTTCAGGGCATGGCTGCGTTGATCTTCGGCAAATGGAATACTGGCGCTCTTTTAAGCGACAATAGCGTTACGCTCAACGGCGGCTACAGCGCCGTATTTTCTTGGGCTGGTTCACCCTCAGCGGGCACTTCTTACGACCTTGGTTACACTCTTCAATATGGTCCTTCATTAGGGTTCGACTCTTATGGTTCTGGATTAAGCTATGCACCTACCTACACCTACACGTATCGCTTTGTTTACAACAACAGAGTTACCTATCAGCCGCGCTTGGACTTCTCGCAGTATGACCTATTGAATTTGAATTCCGGCAGCAACATAGCCAAGATTGCGTTTACTCCCCAACAAACGACTCAGGCAAATAACGTCATTGGAGCTTTGAACTTGCCCGGCGGCACAACGACTGCAACTGCTATTAAAACTGCAAAAAATGTAGGCTTTTTTGGACAGGCAAACGCAGGGAGCCAACAGCCCGGAGGAACGGTTTTTGATCCTGTCCTAGTCGTGTCTGGAGATTTCTACGCCGACAGCGTGGATCTGGCTTTGGCAGGGCCGATGCCTTTTGAACTTCGACGCAATTATTTTAGCCGGAATCTCGCTGACAACCAAATGGGCAATGGCTGGAAATTAGGTGTGATGCCGTGGTTGTTATCTGTCACCAACGCGGCGACCAACAAGCTCATTTATGCTGCGGAATTGGATGGAGCAGTGATAGCCTATCGCTTTCAATCCAATAATCTTTGGACGGTCCAACCAGAAGACAACCCCACACTGTTCAACTTCACAACCGCCGGCAGTGGATCAATAGCCAATCAGTTTAATAACCGCATCGAAAAAAACGCGACCAACGCGGCACTTTACGTCCTGACATCCGCCGACGGCAGCAAGAGATTTTACCAAGTGCAAACCTCATTCGGTTTAAGCAATGGCACGAATCAGTTGGATAGAATCCGGCCATATCTTACAAGATGGGAGGATCACGCAGGAAATTATCATTTGTTCAGCTACGGGACAAATTCTGCTGCGAATGATTTTGGCCAGGTCAACCGTATCAGCAGTGCCAATGGGGCGTCACTCGTCATGAAGTATGACGTTTTTGGGCGAATCATTGAAGCTATTACCGACGACAATCGGCATGTCTATTATTCTTACGACAACTATGGGGATTTAGTTGCAGTAAAACTGCCAGATGACTCAACGTGGACCTATGAATACGACCACTACGATTTCTCCACCAACGGTCTGACTTACACTGATTCTACTCATTTGCTGACACGAGAAATAAAACCGGATGGGCGCATTTTGGCAAATACCTACGATGCGCTCCGTCGGGTTACAACTCAAGCAGCATCAGTCGGAACAAACCGCGAGGTGGTTATCAACGCCTCGTTCTACTACACGAACAACGTGACCAGCCTTACAAATGAATTTGTCAGTGGCGTTACACGCGTCGAAGATGTTTTCCACAACCCCTATTTGTATTACTACACTAATAATTTAATCACTCGCATTGACGAGCCGACAGGGCAAACACTCAAGCGCGACTGGTTTGAATCCGCTGAAACCAACAAGCCGGGATATTATCCACGCAGCCTCGAATTATCAATTGACGCGAGGGGATTAACCAATGAATTTCGCTACGACATTCAAGGCAACATCACCAACAGGATTATTCGTGGAGACTTAACGGGCGACGGAATCGGACAGAGCGCTACAAACACCTTCGCTTTTACCAGCAACAACCTTCCTGCTACTGTTACAGACCCGGCGGGCAATCGGGTTGCCATCTATTACGAAGGCCCCTTGGATTCATTTAGGCCGACCCGTCTGGAACGGTTAGCAAGCTCTGGCGTCGGTATCGCCACTAACCGCTTTGTTTACACCAACGTGACGGAAGTGGTGCAAGTGGGCACAACCTCACAAACCAATCAATCCCTTGGTTTGCTCTCGCGTGTGGTTCAGTCCGATAGTGCGACAAACGAGTGGAGCTACAATGGGCGTGGCTTTGCAACACAATCGGTTCAATACGCGCGCACGGCAGATGCCCCTAACAACTCTGATCCAGCGATCATCAACTATTTCACCTTCAGCAGTCGAGGCGATCTCTTGGAGCAGTCGGATGCAATAGGACGCCGCACCCGCATGAATTTTGACGCAATGGGGCGTCCTCAATGGCGTGAGGTTCTCAACGAATCCGGGGTTACAATCGCCCGAGAGAGTTTCTACTACAATCGCAACGGCGAGATCGAATGGTATGACGGGCCACGCTCCAAACCCGATGATTACGTTTGGTTTGATTACGACGGAGCCGGACGCAGAACCCAGGAAATTCATTGGCGCAGTCGGGCCAAGACGGACGGAACTGGAGTCGAAGCGGAAACGGGAGATAATCTTTATTCTTCGACGTTTTACCGATATGACGCCTTTGGCAACCTGATAACTGTCAGCGAACCGAACGGCGCGGTGACGACAAATTCGTTCGATGCATTAGGGCGGTTGACAGCGCAAAAAGTAGTTGACGCCAACGGCACAATGCTCACGTCCCAAGGCGTTTCATACGAGCCAGGTGGACAGGTTGCCTTTTTAACGAATGCCCTCGGTGGGATTACGGAGCGACGATACACAAGCACGGGATTGCCCAAGTTTCAAAAGAATCCAGACGGCTCTACCAATAGTTGGCGCTATTATCTGGACGGACGTGAAGCAACCAATTTCCTTTCAAACGGCTCCTATTGGCGGACGACTTACGATGACGTTAATCGAACAATTACTCGCACGTTTAGTTCCGCCAACGGTTCCACACTCGCTTCGGGTTCCTGCCTTTTTGATCGGCGCGGGAATTTGATCCAAGAGACAGACGCAGCTGGCAATGTCTTCGTCAACACCTATGACGGATTAAACCGTCTCAAAACAGCGGTTGGTCCGGCGATATTCACAGTTAGAGAGGATTGCGGATTCTCCTTTGGCTGCGGAGTGTATGTGACGAACATCTTCCAGCCGACTATCACTAATTATTACGACACGGCTGGGGCGGTGTTCACTAATTTCAACGTGCTCGGGGAAAGAGCAATTTCGTGGTTTGATGCTTTGGGGCGGCCAGCACGTTTGGAGATTCGTGATAGCACCGGAACAGTCGTTCGCGAATCCAGCGTTGGTTACGCCTCCGATTTTCAAAGCGCAACCTTTACTAAAGGTTCTGGCGCGACCGCCGTCACATCGACAATTTACACTGATAATGACGGACAAGTTATCCTCAGCGTAGCCAACCCATCGAGCAGCACGATGGAGTATGATTGGAACCGGTTCAATCGTGCGGGTGACCGAGCCGAATATCGGCGCTACGCTACCGCGCTCGGTCAAACGACATTGTTCGCATCTAGCGCGTGGATATATGACGGGCTACACAGGCTCGTTACGGAAACTGTCCGAGACGGCGCGGTGAATTCGTTTGCATACGATTCGGGCGGTAATCTGACAAATCGAGTAATGTCAGGGGTTTTGGCGTGGCAGGCCCGCTACAATTCAGCGGACCAACTTTTAGAGGAAAAGAATGTCGGCTTTGGTTCTGTGGCGACCCGGACAAACTCCTACACCTACTATTCTGCTGGCCACCCGTGGGCTGGTTTATTACAGACGCGCGTTGATGGTCGAGGCGTAACATGCACTTACAACTACGATGATTGGCTTCGGCTCGCGACGAATAGTTATTCGGGTTCACTGCCAGAGCAGAGCTTGACAACCGTCTGGCAATACGAGCCACGGGGAATGCTGACCAACATTTCACAGTCATTTGCAAGCAGCACCACCGGACCGGACACAAGTATTCGTCGAAGCTACGACCAATACGGCCAGTTGGGTTCCGAAACCGTATTGGTCGGCGGTGCTACGCTCTACGGCGTGGGACAAAGTTGGGACGCGGCGGGCCGACGCACGTTGCTCAACATGGGCAATAGTTACGCATTCGGCTGGCGCGCGGACGGGTTGATGGCCTCTGCATCTTTCGGAAGTTTGGGAGGCGGGAGCTACGGTTACGACACCGCAGGCCAAATGACGAGCCGACTCGTGAACGGGCGAATGACCAGCATCAATACCCGAGACGGCGTGGGCAGACCACTCTCAGTTGCGACCACCATCAATACAATCACCAAGCTCACGGAAACCCTGACTTGGACCGGCGATGGGTTGCCGTCTTCGCACACGCTTGTGCGTGCTGGCGATTTCACTGATTCGCGGCAATTCTTTTATGCCGATCAAAGCCGCCGATTGATCGAGGAACGGCTTAACCTCGACGCCACAAAGCGATGGACGAACATTTACACATTTGACAGTGGCGCAACCGCTGGCCTCGGGGTGTTGACCAAGATTGGACAATCACAGTCATCGTCGCAATGGAGCGGTGCCACCGATGCCTTTTCGCGAATTGGCACTGAAACCAACTCTGTAACCCGCCAGCTTGCGTATGGTCGGGTGAACGGCAAAGCGACAATCACCGCTTTGCTGGACGGCGTGCCGCAACCCGTGAACGTCCTCACCAACAACGACCTTGCTTGGACAAACCAATGGCGCGCGACATTGGACCTGACACCGGGCGCGCACCAGTTGACCGTAAACGCAGCGCATCCAAGCGGACTTTTTGCCACAAATGCAATTAGTTCGTTCACGAACAACCTTGGTTCGCAAACTATCACTGATACGCTTGATGCCTCCGGCAGCCTGACCCAACGCATTTGGAAAAAGCCGAATGGCAACACCAACTTGGTGCAGACCCTGGCATGGGATGGTCAGGGACGACTCTACAAAGTCACCGAGCGCGACAGCACTCAAAGCGGACGCGATTTGACTATTACCTATGACGGCTTCGGACGCCGGTTGCAAACTATCGAAATCGTCGTAACCAATAATTTTTCGCTGACGAATCAGCCGATAATTGTCAGCCATTATTTCGATCCTGAAGCCGAGTTCCTTGAACTCGGCGTCCGCGAGAACAGCAAAACTATATGGAAACTTATCGGCCCGGATTTCGACGGCATTTATGGAGGTCAAAATGGAACGGGTGGATTTGAAGGCGAGGCAAGCGGGTTGACGTTTTCGCCTGCTGTCAGCGACACGTTTGGAAACATTCTTGGACTCTATAGCCAAGGAACTCTGACTTGGAACAGCAGTCGGCTCACTGGTTACGGTGGCGTGCCTGGTTATGGACCGCTCGCTCTCGGCTGCAGCGGCTCTCTTGCTGCCAAATTCGCATGGCGCAACCGCGCACCAGAAAGTGTGGGCCTCGTTTGGATGGGCGGCAATTGGTTGGATTCTGCGAGCGGTCGCTTTATCTCCCCTGATCCCTACGGACACGATGCTAGTCCTTCGTTGTATTCGTTCTGTTGGGGTTCGCCTTATGCCATGTGGGATCCAGATGGCCGACTTGCGGCCGAAAATCAGCAACGAATAGCAAGCGGTCTTCTTCCACGATCTCGTTACGGCGGAACCCCGACAATCATTTGCCACGGCATGAGCGCGGGAGGCCCGATTCCGGGGGTGCCGCTGACTTACAATTTCGTCAATGGCCGCGTTATTAACAGCGGAGGAAACGGGCGAATCATCGGCAATTTCAGTGCAGGCGCGGGTGGTGGGCTTGCATCCTTCCCTCAAAACTTGGGCAACTTCATCATCAACGCCACCACTTATCCAGCGGCAATGATGAAAGAAGGTGAATACGTTTCGGTAACGGAATATCTCGCCCAAGACCCGTTGAAAGCCCAAACAACTGCCAAATGGGTGCGAAAGCAAATATACAGCGGCGTGGATAACAGTAGTCTGATCACCGCATCGGGTGACATTGGTGGGAATTTAGTTGCGCCATACGGTTACACAAAGGCTTTCGGCCTTCTCAAAGCAGGCGTGGGCACAGTGCGGACAGTAACGGTTCCCGAAGATTTGTTGCAGGAGGCCGCTCGCCTTGAACAAAGCTGGCCACAACAGATGCAGGCGCTTCGTGAATCAGGGCAGCCATTAGGAATGGCTTCTGGAAACGGCCCCATCCATCACCTTGCGACAGCTAAAAACTCTGTCTCCACCTTGAGAGGCGGACCGTGGACTCCAAGATTTGAGGCATTATTTAGAAAAGCAGGAATGACGTTGGAAGATGCCGCAAAGGCGGGAGTGCGAGCACCTGACTTTATCGTAAGCCCAGGAGGAACTGCTTTCCCTGTTCCGAAAGGCGCATCTGGACCGTTCCCTGCGCAGAGTGGCAAAGGCTTCCAATTTACCGGAGGTAGCGGCGGCAA
>JBBRWD010000146.1:0-12492 GCA_038249465.1 Limisphaerales bacterium
ACTCCGGGCTGGACGCCGGAGCCACGGGAGTGCGAGGGTGAAACGCAGAGCAACGAAACAAACAAATAAGTCCCAGTGGAGCCTGAAAACCTAACTTAACTTCTGCGTTTCATGGTCCAAACAATGGGGTCCACCTCTCCCGCATCTAAATTGATATTCTCGCCTCCATGCAATGAAATGGCACCAACTGCCACCATGCACACCTCTATCACTATCCGAGCCATCGTCGCCCGCAGAGAGAACGCTCGGGTATCGTCTTTTGCGCTCGCTTGCCGAGTGGTGCAGTAGTTGGTGGGTGATGGGTTCATCTCAAGCACACGGTGCAGATGACTCCCGCCTCGGACGATTACTCATTCGCCGCCGATTCGAGAGTCTCTTTGTATTCGTTCACAGAAAACGCGAGGAACCGCCAAACATTTTAGGTAAACGACGGTCTTGGGTGCGAATCGTCGTCATGTTGATATTGCAAGAAATCTAAGCTGTGGGAAAAGCCTGTCCAGCATCAACTTCGAGTTTTGGTCTGTCATGACTGAATGTTTAACAATTCCAGGGTGAGCCTGTCCTGCTGCCCTCTGAAATACTTCTCGATGACCTCCGTAAACTCGGAATGAGAGTCCGCGACGAGCGAGAAAAGGGTCATTGAGGAACGGAGCTTGAGGTCATCGGGATATCCCATGATTTCCGAGGCTGATTTTCCCTGGACCGACAGGATGGTCCGACAACATTTGAGCAGCCGCGGTCCAATTACGGGGTGATTCAGGTATGCACGGGCCTCCTCCAGACTTTTGATGGCGTATTCTATGGCGGCAGGACTGCTTCCTAAACCATCGACCTGAGGAAAGATATACCACATCCAATGGCTTTGCTTCCGCCCCCGTCCCAATTCTGACAGCGCGACATCAAAGGTCTCCTCCTGGGCGAGGATAAAGCGAGCCAGATTGAAGGGGTCCGTTTGTTCACTGAGTTCGGGTGATGTCATGTCGTGGGTGGGCGGATAATCAACATTTTCACATCATGTCTGCCTTGTTCGCTATCCAGATGATGGCAGCGAGTATGGCGATACCGGCCACCCCCCCAGATTCCGATGGGGGCGAATAGAATTCCGAGTCCCAGAAGCAATATGATGAGCGGCAGCTTCCTGTTCCCGTTGTAGAACGAGATGATCACCCCGCCAGCCCAAGCGATGATGGCAAAGAGAGACATAAACTCGGTGCGCCTGAGGTTTATCCCCAAAACGAAACGCAGTCAATGCTCCTGGCTCAAGCAAAATTGCCGCCTCCACGAACCATCTTCCTGCCTGCTGAGCGGATGGTGGTCCAGTTGTTGCGCTCACGCCTTTGGGCCACGATTCTCGCAAACCTGATCTCGGAGGTGCTGGGTGGTCCCACTTAGTCTCACTTGGTCTCATCTCCTGAGACTTGAGACAATGAGACCAATCTACCGCGCCAGAAAATTACAATAACCAGCCCGAGATCTGCATTGGCGTCTGGAAGGGCCTACAAGCGATCGAGAGGCTGTTCCGCTGTCTTGACACTCCCCAGCCTCTGAAAACGTCGCCTTGGTACACTGGCGCTCGTTCTAGGATCAGCAAGACGCCCCCTTTACCGTTAACTATCCAGCGTCCTCGATTTGATGGCTCTGTTGGCACTCATCCATTTAGCTCAATGAGGTTTTGAGGGCAGTTGGGTCCAATTGAGCCCAAGAAACCAAGCACGGCCACAATTCAGAGAAGGTGACGAAAGAAAACTCGGTATCAAAGGCTCTCTTCCTGATTTGGTTTCCTTTTCTCTGACCAAACCAGACGTAGGCAGGATTGAATTTATGAAATCCCGCCGCTACTGGATGGTGCCTTTGGTATCTTGGTATCACTGGTATCATTTCCTTAGTGATGATACCAACTTTTCAGGTGAGGTTGGCTGGAATGTGGGTTGGGGTCATGAGCCAATCTCGAACAAGAGAGGGTGCGGGATTCTCTGACACTGAACGTCATGCCCTTCCACCCCATAAAAAACATCAAAGCCTGGGAACCACCACGACTGCGCAACAAAATCTGATTGGCGCAGATAGTTCCATTTCTTCCAATTTGCCGCGACCAAACCAGATGAGGAGGCCAGACTGATTTTATGAAGTCTGGCCGTATCCTATGGTGTCTGATGGTCCAGGTCCAATGATCTATTCCTTTAGTAGTGGTGGACCAACTTCGGTTTTGTGGTTGCCGGCAAATTGAGGGATTGGGTTTGCGGTCCCTGGCTTGCAATAACTCCATTTCCCAGTTTCCTCATTCTTGGTCACTCCGGGCGTATCTTTGAACTCCTGCAAAAGGTTGTGGAACGTGCTCTTACCCATCCCAGTGCTCTCTCTGACGGCATTCTTGAGTTCAGTTGTTGTGACGGCTTCCTGCACAGCCACATTCAACAAGTCCTTTACATTGAATATCGGGGTTTTGGTGAGGGAAGTTTTCAGCCTCTTCGCGTTCAACATCTCATTCCTGACCATGACGGGATGCTCAAAAGTCACGACAAACGGTTCCATGGGTTTGAAATCCCGGAGTGTTGCCTCGACCACATACGAATTCTCGGTCTCGTGGCGGGTGAGATTGAGCAGCGTATCGGGATGGCGGGCAAAGACACCCGAACCTGAAACTCGATCCATGCTTTCCTTGGCGCTCTGGTTTCCTTTGCTGTAGTGAGCTGAGAAAACAATCGCTGCGCCGGCTTCAATCGTCACCCGCTCCAACTCGTTCATCAACCTCGCCACATCCCCAGCAGAGTTCTCATCCAGGTTGCCATAGAGCTTGTAAACGGGGTCCAGAATCACACACGCATATTCCTTGTCTTTGATGCGCTCCAGAATCTTGGGAATGATCACACCAAACTCCTCAGCCTTTCCCCTGAGATTCCACAACTCGAACATGCCGGGTTTCATCTCCAGACCCCTGGCTTTGAGGATGTCGCTGATTCTCTCTTTGATGCTGTAATCCTTGAGCTCGAAATTGACAAACAGCACCTTGCCTTGAGTGGTGTTGAGCCCCAGCCAAGGCACCCCGCAGGCAATGGACACCCCGAGATCCAGCAAGGCGAAGGTTTTGTAACTTTTGGAGCCCGCGCTAAGAATCATTTCATTGCCCTGACGCAAAAGTCCTTCAATCAATACTTTAGGTCGTTGAATCGTCTTCGCCAAAAATGTGGTCAGGTCTTCAATCTCCGGCAATCCATCCTTTGCGATCGCTCTTTCATGGCGGTTTGCTCCTCCCGCAGGCAATTCATCAGGAAGTGGGGGAGGGGGGCAATCTCTCCTCACATTCGGTAAACATACTTCCGCTCTCGGCCTAAACTCTCGTGGTTTTGGTATCGTCATGGCTGATTAGAGTTGAGGTGGCAGGAGTTGAGACAGCCGGCTTTTCAAGGAGCGATAGCAGTCGAGGCTGAAGGTGTAGGTGCCTCTGTCGGTTTTGATGAGGTTTGGCTTTTGGGGATCGTAAATGGACTGGATGATGTTCTTGTCCCTCATGAACTCAATCAATGCCAGAGCGTCCTCCTCCTCGTAATCCCGCAAGTGTTTCATCACGTCCCGGAAATCCAAGCGCAAGCAGTGGTCTCCGTCATGGTTGCAGACCCATTTTGTGATGGCCCAGCAATCCTTCAGTCGATTGAAGCGCCGAATATCCCGAATGATTTCAGGCAGCATTCCGAAGATGAACTGGTTGGCATCCCGCTTCTGTGGATCTGTGGTGGTGTTGGAGAAATCGGAATCAGGTATAACCCTTCCGTAGTTTGTGCAATTTAGACTCATAGGTCTCTCTTTCAAAACAATGCGGGCAGCCACCTGGAAACGCACGAATGAGGTTGACGAGACCCCGAAACAGGTAACTGCCCGCGAAATGGTTTGTATCTAGCGTGCGTTCGTGCAAAGCTCAGAAAGTCACTTCAGAGCTGGTGGGTTTGTGTTTCTCCCTATCTAAGCCAATCCTATCCTATTTCATGGATAAGTGTCAACACCCAACGAGAAGAAATGTGGATTGTCCGAGGTTATCTCAACATGGGCAGCAAACTTACAGTAACTTTCGAGTCTGTAGAATTACACAAATGACCTGCCGGTGATTTAGCTGCTCGTCAGTTTCAATCCAGTGATCAGATGGTTCGACTCTGACTTGCCCCAGCGCTTCATCGGACACCGCTCCCGGATTGGCCATCTTTCAGTTTGGTGACCTTGCCGGGTGACAATTGCACGACCTGGCCCTGATGCTCGATCCAGACCGGCAGGGCGCGGGTGTTCTCAATGAAGCGGCCATCCGCGGATACGATCAGCTTTCTGGCAGCATTGAGATAGTCCACGATTTCAATATTCGTGGCATACCAGATGTCGTTTCGTCCCCCAATTTTCCGGGCAAATTCCTCGATCAGACCCCAATTGCTGTTCTCCTCGAATTCGTAGCTGTGGCCCCAAACGAAGAGCAGAGCGGGACTGGACGCCCAGGAAAGCAGGCGCTCCCCGTCCTTCACACAGTTATGCTGGTGGCAGGTCGCAGACCAAAGCAGCGGGTTGTCGGGCAGGGCCAACCACGTCGTCTCGCCGACGGTGCGGGCATAATCAATGCCGAGACTCGGCAGAAAGCGGGCCACACGCTGATCGCAATCCCCGCCGGGATACGCCAACCCTCGCACCGGGTAGCCGACCAAGCTCTCCAAATCCATGCGATTCTGCATTACCTCACGCGTGATCACTTCGTCAGTTTGTTTGGTCAAGGGCGGATGGGTCATGGTGTGGCAGGCGACTTCGTGTCCCTCGTAAAGTTTCTTCACTTCCTGCCGGGTCACGTAACCTTCCTTGTCGAGCACCGAACTGATGAGGTTGAACGTGGCGCGTATGCCGTGGGCGTCGAGAATCCTAACCAACCGCCGGTCCATCACGCGACCGTCATCGAAGCTCAGGGTCAACGCCTTCTTGCGGCCGGCAGGGAACAACAGGCGTGCATATCGCGTGGGCACATCGCAATTGACCGTGATGTTGCTGCTGAATTGCCACTGATTGGTCTCGGCTTGGGCTGTAAACCCGGCTCGAACAAGAAGCAGGAAGGCAATGGCAGAAAATAGGGTCTTCAAGTGCATAATCTCAATCGTTCACGGCACCACAGGATTTACGGGCCAAAGCGACTTTGCTATCGGTCGGCTGCGGGTCTCCGGTGCATCCTCTGGGCAACCGGACGTCTCGCTTTTCATGGCGATGGAAGACGGTAAAAGCGGGTGGGATGATTCGTCAACACTGAGGCCGTCTGAAACGGTTAGAATCGACCCCGTTGAGACTTAGATTCGCTCGATGTGGTAGATGACTTTGCTCTTTGCGTCGATGGCAAGATGACCGGCCTGGCTGAGATTTTTGATGAGTCCAGCAGCTTGAACGTCCGTAATCTTGTGGCCAAGATATGCCACCAAGTAGCTGATGAGCTTCTTCTCGGTGCTTGGGCGGGTCGTGGTGGGTTTGCGCAGATGTTCCAGCACCTGAGCCTCCATATCGTCTAAAGTGGCAGGCTGAACTGCGGGTTTGGGTTGAAGCTTTGGATTGCTTGAAACGATGGGAGGAACGGAACCAATTGGTTTCGGTGTTCCGGTGAAGGTGAGCGAGGAGAAATCATCGTGGCGGTAGGCGCGATGTGCTTGCTCCGCAGGTGCTCGATCAGTGGGTCGTAGCCAGCATCCTTGGAAACGATGTGAAAAATGCCGCTGGGATCGGCGGTGACAGCACACCCGACGTAGTAGGCGAGGGCGAAATCGAGGGAGTTCTTGGCAGATGAAGTGAGGCGCACCAATTGCACCGCCCCAGCGTGTTCCAGAAGCTTCGCCACCAGATCAGCATCCAGCTTTGTCTGCCGCGCGCCCAGCAGCAACATGAAGCTGACGGTTTTGCTTCCGATGATGCTCAGGTCGATTTCATGGACATTCTCGAAATCAACGAAGACGTGGTTCACTGGCGGGGAGAGTGGTGTGGCGGAGTGCATATTGGGCTCAAACGCTTCCAACGGTTCAATTTCAATCCTGTCTGGGTATCGGCAGGATTGCGGAACCGATTGAGCCTGAGTTGATCCCGTTGAAACTGGCAGGTGAAGGGCGCGTCGAAAGACCAGGACCAACTTTGAATCCTGACCAGATGTTCAAGCAGATCGACCTGCTCTCCACCGGATCTGCTATGGATTCCGCTCAGCCCGCCATCCTCTCCCGAAGATTGGCATAGAACGCCTTGGCTTTTTGGAGTCGCTCCAGAATGCCTGCCTTTCGCGCATCATCACCCTTGGAAAATTCAGCCTCGATTCTCGCAATGGCGGCGAGCTGCTTGTCGATAATCTTGGATCCCGACTGGCGATTCCAGGTGGGCTGACCGTTGACCACCACGTAAACTGGAGTGGTGTGAGCCAGAGCGCCGTTGTCGCAGGCAGCGCTCGCCATGATCCACTGGCTGGCGTCGACCACATGCTCGATTTCCAGCGACAGTTCACTTTCACCTCGGGCGCTTTTGACCTCCTTGAGCACACCCGTTGGTCCCTCAACCCGTAGAACCGTGGGCAGGCCAATCTTGGTGTGCCCAAGGGATCTGGCCTGGAGCTTCAACCGAGTCCCCGGTGCTCGTTTCAATTCGGTGCCAGGCAATGCTCCATCGACAGTGAATTCAAGCGCTGGGCCGTTGCTCACAAAAGTGTGCCCCGCCTTCAGGTTTCGGAACCAGTCGTCCACGTCGAACTTCTCTCCTGTATGCACGTAGGTCCGAACCTCGCCCATCGTGGAGCCCCAGGGAATGTCACTGCCCGCCGCTGCAGTCAGGCGAAAACCGAGGTTCAAGTATTCAGCGTAGTCCACTCCATTGACCATGCCGAATTGGAGAAGCTCGATGAAGTCGATCTCCCCGGTCGTCACCATCCAAGGAAATCCTCGTGGCAGATCGCATCCATTCCATGCGAAATGGGCAAAACCCACCAACGCGTCCTTCTGAGCATGGATTCCGCGGAACGTCACGTCGTAGAAATCATAGGTGACCGTGTCGCGCACCATGGATTGAAGATTCAGCCCGATGATGTGCCCGAAGGTGCTACGCGGGTCCTCCTGACCGGAGACGAGGGCGAAGTTGCCTTGCTGCACCCGGAACTTGGGGCCAAATCCGGCCTGCCTGAATTCGGTGGCGGTGTGGTCCCCCATCTCCAGCAGATTGACCACATGCACGTCCTCGGCCACCGCGTAGTGCATCAAGAACTCCCGTTGCGCTGAATCGTAGGAAGGATGATGAACATGCACGTCTCCCGACCACCATCCCTTGGCGGGCAGATCAATCCAGCGCTGGCAAATCAGCGTCTTCTCCATCTCGCCCTGGCCGTTCACTTCAAATTCCTCGGCGACCGGGACATATTCCATGCCGTGGCCTGCCCGTATCCTCCACCGGCCGGCCGGCAGATCGATGGAGAAATTGCCTGAGGTTTGGTGGATGACCGGCTCGCTCCAATACGGGATGGAAGGTCGGTTCTCGTACACGTAACTGCGATCGTTGTTGTCACCTTTGCCCTGCATCTTGCGGACCGGGCCAATCCAATTCGGGTCAAAGTCGAACTTCACCCCCGAGACGAACTGCTGGACGCTCGATGGTTTAGTGCAGATTCGACCGTCGGGTGGGAGGCGGACCTCGTTGGATTTTGCGTCGGTGATGCAGACCATCGCTGGCGTTGTCTGTCCCGTCTGGGCATCCACCAGCCGGAAGCGGACGCGGGTGGTGTTGGGTGGTTGGACACGGTCTTCTTCGGCCAAGGCTGTGCAGGACGCCGCTAGAAACGATGGGCCTGTGAGAATTGCGCCCGTGCCGGCGAGAAAACGTCGCCGGGTCATGGTGGAACCCGTGAGGAGCGGTTGGTTCAATTCAATCCAACGACGGTTTGGTTTGGCTTTCATGTGGATTCCTTGAGGTGGATGCGATTCTTCCCCTTACAGCCAGGCGGCGATCTCAGCTTCCTCCTTCGTGGCAGGTGATGGCCAGACAGCGTCCTTGCCATCCCATATTTGGATGAATCGCTTCTTTCCATTGATCAGGCTGAAATCTCCGCCATCGTCCATTCCATCCTCGCCAACGGAGTAGAGGAGAAACGTGCCGTCGTTGTTCATTCGATACCGAAGTGGTTTTCCATCCATGCCATCGATGGGCAAGGCGGGGAGCAGTTGCGGCACCATGGCGTCAAGGGTGGGCGGTGGCTGACCGTGGAGCAGGGCATAGCGCTTGATCGCCAACACGGTGACCATCATTCGGCGGGCCGTCTCGATTTGCAGACTCCGTCGCACCATGTTTCCGCCCACGCCGATGGTTTGATTGGAAAGCAGATATCGCCACCGGTCGTAGAATCCCTGCGTGGGAGATTCGCCCTGCATCGGCAACCACGGAGTGTCCAAATTCACACCGTCAAGCCGGGCGGCGCGTTCCTTTACCTTGGCCCACGATTCCCGGCAGGCGAGTCGGTCAATTTCCAGCAACTCCTGCCAGCGATCCAGTGCCCGAACTGCATCCTGGTTCAGCCACGCCATGCGCCAGAGAGGAAGGAAGACCCAATGCAGCACTGCCCCGCGTGCTGGCAGGTAAAAGAACTCGGCACCAAGAGCGTTCTCGGCTACCTCCTGCTGTTCCATCATGGATGCGAGCTTTCTTCGGTCGCTGGCAATGAGCTTGTACGTGTCCAGCGTCATGGCACGCTCCATCTCCAGTGACTTCGCCAGGTCGGTGCTGAAATCCATGTTCTGCCAGGCTGCTTGAACGCTGGCCAATTGCGATTCACTCCAGATGTTCGTCTGCAGGAGTTCCCAGGTGCTGTTCCAGGCCAGAAACGCGCAGGCGTTCCGCACGAGTTGCGAGATGATCAGTCGCTCCTCCCCTTGGAGTCCGACCAACTGGATGGCGTCAATCAATCGTTCCACGGCTGCGTTGGTTCGGCCCTGACGCAACTCACTGGCGACAGCCACGGTCAGTATTCGGCAGGCGAGTCTTAAATCGGCCAAGGGCGGTGATTGAAAATCGCAGAAACCCTTGCTGTAGTCGAAACCAGTGTCCCACTCTGGCCTCTGCAGGGCGGCATGGATGTCAGGCAGAACCTTGCCCCATTCATCCATCGCTTGTTTGATGCGCCGCCAGTCGTTGGAGTTCTTGCCCTCACCCCACGCATCAACCTGCCATCCAGCCATCATCCTGCCTGGCTCAGTGAAGCGCCCACATGGCGGCAGCTCGATCAGGTTGGAATGCAACTGGCTGATTTGGTTGCTCAGGGACAGCAACGGTGGAGCTGCGTTCTTCTCTCCAGCAACTCGAGGTGATTCCAGTTCGGCCACGGTGAGACGCTCCCCTTTGGCTTTCAACTCCTTCAACCGTGCGTTCAGAGCAATGCGGCCACGAAGATGTTCCACTCCAATGAAACAACCCAGCAGAACAGCGACACAGCCAAGAACCCAAACCAATTGATGCAGTCGTTTCTTGATCCGCTTCACTCCTGAACACTACCGGATGATCAGCGCAGCTCCAATCGCATTCTGCTCTGCGTTTTCCACAGTCACAATGCAACCCAACTCCAACCCCCAACCCCAATTCTAAAATGAACGCCGTCATCACCATCACAAACCAAGGAACTGCCACCTGCCTCTACACCGAACTCATTGATTTGCGTTGCCTGGGCAGGTTGGAAATCCGCCGGGCCACTGAAATCGAATTCAACAATCAAACGCAGCACTGGGAGGTCAAAAATCTCCAGGGCCGTCTCCTCTACTTCTCAAGGTCACGCCAAGACTGCCTCGACTGGGAACGCGGCAACCTCTGATCATCCCTGCCCGATTTGGATCACGGAGAAGATCAGCCCCATCTGTAACCGGGACATGACCTCGATCAACTCCGGGGGCAGATACACCGCAGTCTGCATCTTCTGCCCGCTCTGGAGGCCAAAATCCAACAGGAAATTGTCCGCACCAAATGTCTCTGCCCGCCTGATCTCCTTCTCGTGTCCGAGCAGAAAATTGTAAGCGTCCTGTCTTTGGCCAGAGATGTCGTCGCCCTTCTCATCCTGGCTGACCAGCACCACGAATCCAGAATCCGGCCGTGGAAGTCGTTGGGGATTGTCCTTCGGAGGAACGTCCCCTTTGTAGTACTTGGTTTGCGGACGGAAAGGGCTCCCACGAAGGAACTCGTCCATCCGCAATTCCAACCCGCTCGCCACAAAAAGACACCAGCCCATACTTTTCCGGACAGGGTGTTGAGCTGGCGTGAAAAAGTAAACCCTCAATGAACACCACCTACCCCACCAACACCGTTTTTCGTGAACGTGTCCATGCCGCTGTCCTTCGCCGGTATCATGAGTGGTACGGCCCAGAACACATGCAAAGAGGATCGTGCCTGTATTGGACTTTGACAGGGCTGGGCATTCTGAACTCCCTGGGCTTTCGAGCACTTCTTCAGGCTGGCTCGATGTCCTGGCCGATCCTCCCTCCAGATCAAGACGACGGCACCGCTCCCACCCACTTCAGCTACGAATGGTCCCCTTGGCGTGAAGAGAGCAAAGCTGCACTTCAACTCGGACTGCTGCCGGAAATTCACATGTGGATTGGTCTGCCGGATGAAAACGAGCTGGTTGATTTCTCCACGAAATGGCTGCCGCAACAAGCTGCCCATGAAGGTCTGGTGTGGAGAACGGAACCGCCACCCAACTTTCTTTGGTGTGGCCCCTCGGATCTTCCAGCCGGCGTCATCTACAGGCCAAACATGGAAGCGATTCAATTCGCCCTGAACTTAATTCGCACTCACCACTGAAACCCCATGACCAAACCCATTCGCCAAGTCTGGACCTTCCGCAGCGACTCCAATCCCAGCCAGGAATACCAAACCCTGCAATACATGGACGGCACCAGTTCTTGCGCTTGCCCTGGCTGGACAAGACGTGTGGCTTTGGATGGCTCTCGTTCCTGCAAGCACTGTCGCTACGTGGATATGGGAACGGCCGACCACCACTGCATCTCCACACACAATTACGAAAACCACAACCCTCAAACCCATCATGCCTCCATCAAAACCAAGTTCAAAATCCCCCAACTCGGACATCGCAAATTCGCTGTCTGAAAAATTGAAACAAACAACTCCAAATCAAATGAACACCCAAATTCCCAACACACGCACTAAAATCACCCACTACCTCCAAGCTGGCTATCCCGCGCTTTACCTCGTGTCCCCGGAAGACGCTAGAGTGGAGGCTGAACTCAACCAAATCGCCCGAACACTCAACTTCAACCTCTCCTTCTGGTCAGTCACGCAAGGTCTGGTCGAAACTAAATCAAAGAAAATCCACTCCTGCCAAGACCCCCTCGAAGCCCTCCAGACGATTGAGAGCCTGCCGGAGAGATCCATCATCCTCCTCAAAGACTTCCATCTGTTCCTGCAAGACCCCAATCCAGTGCTCGTCTGCAAAATGAAGGAGGTGTTGATGGAAGCGAAGACGAAATCCAAAACCCTGATCATCTCTGGCTGTCGTTTGTTGCTACCCCCAGAACTCGAAAGGGAAATTACGGTGCTGGACTTCGCTCTGCCTGACAAAACTCAACTCGGCACTGTATTGGATGGCATTGTTGAATCCGCCAAACTCAATGCAATACAAGGGGAGGAGCGAGAAAGAATCCTGGAAGCAGCAACCGGCCTCACTACCATTGAAGCAGAAAACGCCTTCGCCCTGTCCTTCGTGCAAGCCAAAGAAATCAGTCCTGCAATCATCGCGAAGGAAAAAGCTCAGGCAGTGAAGAAGAATGGGCTGTTGGAGATCATTGAAACCCAAGAAGGATTGGACTCAATTGGTGGTCTGGATGTGCTGAAGGGTTGGCTCCTGAAGAGAAAATCCGCCTTCAGCCAAAAAGCCATCAACTACGGACTGCCCACCCCCAAAGGACTGCTCATTCTCGGAATCGCAGGCACAGGGAAGTCACTCACAGCAAAAGCCACAGCTAGGGTATTCGGTGTGCCTTTGCTGAAGTTGGATGCAGGCCGAATATTTGCATCTCTCGTGGGCCAGTCTGAAAGCAACCTGCGAAGCGTCATCCAAACTAGTGAAGTGATTGCCCCGTGTGTTCTGTGGATTGACGAGATTGAGAAGGGGTTCAGCGGCTCAAAGTCCTCGGGTCAAACGGATGGAGGAACGTCAGCGAGAGTGTTTGGGTCATTCCTGAGTTGGATGTCGGAGAAGAAAGCGCCGGTGTTTGTGGTGGCGACTGCAAATGACGTTTCTCAACTGCCCCCTGAAATGCTGCGGAAAGGGAGATGGGATGAGCTGTTCTTCGTGGACCTGCCCAATCAATCCGAAAGGGAAGCAAGAAATGGACCCCAAAATTCGGACCAGGAGCTAAGTTAGACTTTTCCGGCTCAGGCTGGGGTGAGAAAAGGCCGAGCCATGAGCAAAACAAAAAGAAAACGACACAGTGGAGCCTTCAAAGCCAAGGTGGGGTTGGAAGC
>JBBRWD010000147.1:0-12082 GCA_038249465.1 Limisphaerales bacterium
CGATAGCGCCGACTAATCCAAATCACCATCTTAAAAGTCCCCAGCGAGTGGCAGCTTGACCGCGCACGGCAGCAGCGGCCGTGACAGCTCGTCGGTCGAGCTGGCGCGGACGATGCGCGCGGGCAAGCGAACGAAGCGCCCAGGGGCCGCTCACACTGCTGGAGCCTGGAATTTGCGTCGGCGCGACAGCGCCGACGGCGGCCAACACCATTCGAGCGAAGCGAGCCATCTTCAGCTTCAAGGGAAGCGGTGCGAGTTGCTGCAAAGGCCGAATGAGGAGAGTGGAGTGCCCGCCGCTGCGGAACAAAAACATGCTGCTGCGGATGCTGGAAGTAGTCGGACATCCGTGAACACCCGTTCCCCGCGGGATACCCGTGCGGAGCGTGCGATTCCCGCTGACGATGAATCATGGAATGCCACTGTCCCGTCGTGTGCCCTCCCCGGCGACCGGAGGGAGCCGGGTCGGCGGCGCAGTGCGGTGAGACGCTGATCGAAAGTGATCCGAGGTGACAGTTGCGCAAACCTGCTGCGCGCGGCATCGAGTTGGCCACGGTGAGACGCGGCGAAACAAAAGAGGCTTGGATGCGCTGATCGAAGATGATCCGGAGGTCGGACGCGGATCGTGGGCGCTCAATCTGCGTGTGGTCTGATTCAAGACCAGAGAACGCGAAGGAACCCAGACAAGAGAATGCATTCAGCGATGTGTTTCCGTCGAACCTTCGCAGTGCTCAGGAATTGAGTTTCAATTCTTTCGAGCCGCGTCCTTCCCAATCACCCCACTCCGCCGCGCGGGCCAAGAGCGGATGAGCGTAACCGTGAAAGCCCTGTCGCTGCGGCAGGCGGGCGAGAGCATCATCATCGCCGGCATCTCGGCGACGGTATAAGAGTGGCTGGGGGATCAATCCAGGCCACCGCGTGCCGTGCCGACGTGAACCGCAGGCCAAGGCACCGTCTGCCTACGCGCGTCGGCGCGCGGCCTTCAAGCAGTTCGCCAGCGTGTGGCGGCAACCCATCTGCAACCGCTGCGCGATCTTCGTCTTCGTCGTGTCGGTCTTGCGGTGGCTGGCGAGATCGCCCTCCCGCCACCGCAACCGACGCAACTCCTCCGTGACGAGGCGCTCTGCCTTCTGCTCATCGCTCTCGCGCCGCTCGTCGCCGCCGTGATGTTCCCGCAGTCCTCGCGCCATCCGCTCCAACAGTTCCTCTTGCAACTCCACCCCGCCCAGAAACCAGCCCCGCCGCACCGCCTGCCATTCGCCGGGCTGGTCGCGTGTCCGCCGTTCCTCCATCGTGGAGCGGAACTGGCGCCGCCCGGCCGCGTCGTCCCGGCGGATGCCCCATTCGCCCAACAGGCGATCCACCCGCACCCACGCGGGCCGTTTGGCCGGACGCTGCAGGTACTGCGGGAAACTGCTCCAGGTGAATTCGTGCAACGCCTGCTCGGGGCGCAGCAACCTGGCCCGCACGGGATTCAAGTGAACGTAGTCGCAGACCGTGCGCAGATAGCCGGTGCCGCTGCCGTCCACCACCAGCGCCTTGTAGCGTCCGCTGAAGAGGTGGCCGAAGAGTTTGTGCCGGCGGTTGAAGCGGCTGGTGTAGGTGCCCAGGAACCATTTCATGCCGGCCACCAGGTTGGGCTGCGGCGTCTCGACCACGAGATGAAAATGATTGGGCATGAGACAATACGCCTGCACCTGCCAGCCGGTCTTGGCGCAGGCTTCGCCCAGGGTTGCGAGGAAGCGCTGCCGGTCCTGGTCATCCTTGAAAATGGGTTCACGGCGGTCGCCACGGTTCATGACGTGGTAGAGGGCGCCCGGATACTGGACGCGGAGCTTGCGGGCCATGCCGTTGGCCCAACTCCAACCGATGGCACCGTGAATCCTGATTCTCCAATGGCCGGGACTGACCCTTTTTCTTTTCACTCCTTCCGTCATCACTGATCAGCGGCTGATCGGCCTTGTAAATATTCGAGCTTTGCAGAAAGGCGGCGACGCCCGAACTGGCCCAAGCAGTCCGGTTGGATTGCAGGTCGCGGACATAAATCTCTCCCTGCGAATTGCCCGCTCCTGGAACGAGGTTCGTGGCCTGACTGACGAACGCCACGAAACGGCCATCCGGCGTGATAACGGGCGACACCGAGGAGGCGTTGCCACCACCGTCTCCAGCGAGGTTGACGCTGGCCATCACCGTGACGTTTGACCAAACGTCGCGCAAAAAGATATCGGTGGGAATCGGCAAATAATACTGCTTGGGCGGACCGAGATCGGGAGCGGTGCTTTCGAAGGCCACCCACCGTCCATCGCGTGACATCGCTGGATTGCCGGCCCCGGCGTAGGAGCTGCCGGTTCCCGCGGCATTGATGCTGACCAACCGCGTGACGCCGGCAACCGTATCGCGGATGAACACGTCGGTCTTCGAATTGGTGTCGCCCGGAACCAGATCGTTGGCCGCACTGGCAAACACGACGAACTGTCCGTTCGAACTGATGCTGGCAAACGCAGAATCGCCAGCAGCCCCGCCGGTACCGGCGGCGTTCACGCTCACCAGCCTTGTGATTCCACTCGGAAGATCACGAACAAAGAGATCGAAATAGGGCAGACCATTGTCATTGGTCACCAAATTGTTTGCCTGACTGACGAACAATACGCTGCGCCCGTCTCCACTGATCGCCGGCAAGAACGAATGACCCGCGCCAGTAATGCTGGTTCGGGTGCCGGTGGAAACGGGTTCAATCGAACCCGCCCGTGGTGCGCTTGTCAGGCCAATGACGGCAAGGCCGGTTACGAGGAACGGGAATGGCGTTTTCATGGGCGGATCAGCGCCGGGGAACAATTATATGAGTCTCGTTCGTTCTGAACCTGCCTGGGGACTGCAAAAGTGCCCGGAGTTGGTCACTCGTCGTCTGCCGGACCTGCCCGTCGTTGAGCAGCAGGTTGCCGGTGCCCAAGTGAGGATAGTTCGTCCACGCGACCGACGCGTTGCCGCCCGCCAGTAATCCGGCCTGAACTCCGGTCACGCCGCAGTTCTCAGTTCCCATCCCGCCGATGCCAATCTCGCCGCCGATGATTTCACGCGGATACTCTGCCAGAGCGTGCAATCCCATGAAATAGCTCAACGCCCGGTCTTGGAGGGTCGCGTGGACGAAGCCGCCAAAACCGCTGCCTGACCAATCGACAGCAGCACGCGCTCTGGAATCAGCCGGACAAACCAGCGGTTTCGGCGTGGCGAGGTGGTTCGAGAGAAATGCGTAGTGGCGCCAGGCATTCTGTTTCAGCGCGTTTGGCACGCCGCCCAACGAGTTCCAATCCAAATTGGGAGGCTTCTGGTCGCCATACTCATTGCCCCAGCCGGCCCAGGCCTGTCCAATCTGGCGAAGGTTGTTCACGCAGAGGATTCGCTGGCCGTCACTCTTCGTGCCGGCCAGAACCGGCAGCGCCACGCACGCCAGCAGGGCCAGGCACGCCACGAGTGCGAGGCATTCGATGAGCGTAAAGGCGGATTGTCGTGGATTGGTTTGTGCCGCGATCCTCCGCTGGCGCGGCCGAATGAAAAAACATCGCGGTGCGATTCTCCCGGTGGACTTCATAGAAGATTACTTATACGAGCGGTGGGGGGTAGCAAGAATTATTTATTTCCAATTGCCGGCGACACAGAATAGATAGCGTCTTCCAACTGGCGCAAACTTCGCAACCACCCGATCAGGTCGCACCGCCAATCCGAGTCGGAATCCGTTTCTCGCAATTATCGCGCTTGCACTTCGGCGGGAGGGTTACGGTGTGAGGATTTCCAACTCCGGTGCGGCGTGGGCGAACAGTGAAAGGCGCGTCGAATTCCTCCAAGGCCTCGCGGCAGGCGGCATGTTCGGGATGCTTCTCCAGCAAGGCTCCCACAAGAATGCCCGTGTCCAGAAAGGTCATCGCTCGTAGTGCCGCGTCGCTTCGACAGCCTCCGCCAGAGGAGTGGCAGGCACCACGCCGGTCCACAGCTTGAGCCTGCCCCGTTTGACCACTTTGCCGCGGACGGTGGGTTCCATCTCCAGCACAATCCGGACGGGCGTGGCCGAAGCGTTCAGTTTTTGACCGCGAGGAAAACCCTCCGCACGCCGCAGATCGCGGGGGAGGACAATACGACTGATAGGAAATTGCTTTCTGGACGCTCCGCGGTTTACTCCGCGGTTTATCCGCGGTTTATACGACTGATAGGAAATTGCTTTCTGGACGCTCCGCGGTTTAGAACAATTATCTGCCCGGCCTGCCGGTGCTCGTCCGTGTGGAAGGTCACGCGACGGATGGTTCCCGCGACCGCGAGACGTGGGACATCGACGCGACGTTGAGCGCCGACGGCGTCGTCGGTCTTTCAACCAATCGCCTCGCGCTGCGCAACGGCATGGGCAGTGCGCTCGTCACGTTCACCGGCGGCACGGATTTCAATCTCACGGCCACCGTCGGCGGCGTGGCGGTGACGCGGGCCTTGCACAGCGTCTCGGGCGATCCAGTGACGAAAGTCGGCGGCACGTTGAGTGGCGGCAGCAGCACCTGGTCGGGCGTCATCAATCTTACCAACGACCTGACGATCACGAACCACACGCTGACGATTCAGTCGAACACCCTGGTGCTGATCGATGGGGTCGGCTCCGGAACGGTGGCGGCGGATATTTTCGTCAACGCCAACGGCTCGATTCAATCGCTCGGCACCGAACTGCATCCTGTCACCTTCACCTGCTCGAGTTTGTTCTTAACCAATCGCTGGGGGCAGATTCGGCACAACTCTTCCCAGCCTTCGCTCTATCGCCACACTTTCGTTCATCGGGCCGGACGCGCGGTGGGCGAGGGGCACACCGGGCAGGCGCCGGTCATCCGGCCTGATGGCACCACGGTCACGTTCGAGAGTTGCACGATCAGCGACCTGTGCGAGCCATTATCCACCGCGCCGGGCTACGGCACGCCCGGCAAGGTGATGTATGCCAACAACTCAACGCTCTCGTTCAGCGATTGCCTGCTTCAGCGCGCGCGCATGGGGCCGGAAATAGATGGCACGGCGTTGCTTTTCACCAACAGCTATGTCCTGGACACCCGCGGGCCGGATGACGCGGACGGCATTTATCTCCACGGTCAGCAGGGCGGCCAGATCATCAGAATCGTCGATTCCGTTTTTGCCTCCGGCGACGACGACGGTATCGACACGCTCGGCTCCGCGATCACCGTGGAGAACTGCATTCTTCGCGACTGGGCCAGCACCCTGGAAGACGCCAAGGCCATCAGCGCCTTTGACGGCTCGGTGGATGTGCGGCACTGCCTGATCGTGGACAGCACGGTGGGGGTTTCGGCCAAGTGTGCGGCACCGCCGGCCTCGGTGCGGGTGAGCATCAACAACAGCACCATCACGGGCAACCTGACCAACTGATAGGAAATTGCTTTCTGGACGCTCCGCGGTTTAGACAGAGGGCAACAACGAGAATAGACACGGAACGTTTGCGCCGCTTCAATGCACCGGCCATAAGAACTGCTCCCGCCACGCTGAGCAGACCAAGTGTTGACGGTTCGGGCACGGCCTGGATTTGCCCTCGTATCTCGCCATCTGGATACTGGCTTGACAGAATGTTAACGTACCAAAATCCGGCTTGGAGGTCGCTGATTTGCGGCGCTGTCAAGCCGGTCGAACCCGAATACAGTGTGAGCGTGCCGCCTTGAGGGCCTGGGCCGGTCGTAGGCGTCCCAAGGCTGAAAAGTGCGGGTGCTGTCTGGGTTGTCGTTGCGGGACCATAGACGTGCCCGCCACTCGGTGTGAAAGACAAATCAGGCAAACCAACGCTCCACGAAAGCAAACTCCCGTTGAGCGTGAACTGTCCGTTTCCCGTGTTGAAACTTGAATTGGGCGGGACTTCGTTCGCCCCGTTGAGTTGCACTGTGAATGTGCCTTGAGCCAAGGCACTCCCCGTCGCGAAGACGGCGGTGAGAATTGCGAGCAATGTCTTCATATTCATTTCTGGGCTGATCGGTTATGGTTTGTAAATGGCACGGTAGAACCGCTGTGAATTGTTCGTGAACGCAGTATCCGTAATCGTGAACGGTGCGGTGTTCGTGGTGAGGGAACTCCAATTCGTGGTGTTGAGGTTTGTGTTTGCCTGGATGATATAGTTCAAGCCGCTGACTTGCGACACCGTGAATCGGAACGTGTTGTTCGTCTCGTGCGGCGTACTCAAAGCTGCTTAGCTGGTGAGCACCGTCAGCCCGGCGACAGCACTCGTCACTGAGCCGGAGCTATTGCTGGCGACAACGGTGTAGTTTCCGGCGTGGTTCGTCTGAACGCTCGTAATCGTATAACTCGCATTGGTCGCGGCGCTGACGTTCCCGCCATTGAGCCGCCACTGATACGCTGGGTCAGGTCTGCCAATCGCGTTGGCTGTGAACGTGACGTTGTTGCCTTGATAAAGACTTCGGCTCTGCGGCTGGAGCGTGAATACAGGGGCGAGAGGCTGATTCCAATTCAGAACGAAATCACTCATGCTCCCGCCGGAGCCAGCCACTGCTATGCTATAGGTCGTGCCAACTGAACCATTGAAAACAACTTGGCTCGCTCCGCCTCCGCCAGAATCGTCGTCGCTCGCCACAAGTGTCAGCGACGACACTGCGCTGCCAGTGTAAACCGCCAGCAGCGTGTTCAGCAGGCTGCCCTTCGTATCCATGACAACATTTCCATTGGTGGGCGCTGTCCACTGATACCAAACCGAAACCGTATTGGTATTTCCGACATGACTGGGCTCGCCAGATTCTTTCGTTGCCCGAATCGTCGTTCCGTTGGTGCTGCCTTGGGAGCCGCCAAGCGAAATTGAATTTGCGAAATTGTCGTTGTTGGGAACTGTGACTTTCAGTTGTCCCCATCGTGTCGCCCAGCGTCCCGTCCCGTTGGTCAAGCCGCTGGGCGCGGGAGTGGCGGCGTACTCTTGGATTGTCCACAGGTCAGCGTTGTTTCGGGGATCAACCACGGTCGCGCTGTAATCACCCCAACTGATAGGAAATTGCTTTCTGGACGCTCCGCGGTTTAACTGATAGGAAATTGCTTTCTGGACGCTCCGCGGTTTAAAAATGAAATCAGGAGCGCCATCGTTGTTGATGCCCACCGCTTGCGCGCCGGACATCTCGGGAATCGCGAATGACGGGCCGCTGACGTACACGATTTCAGCCTGGCTCGAGTCGGCCAAAGCCAGAATCAAAGTCGCGATGGCAATTCGTTTCGACATACGGTCTGGCAAAACTACCGCTCGTTTCGAGATTCTCAATCGGCCTCTACGACACGGTAGAATCGAATGGCGCCGACAGCGGGGACATCAACGGCGCTGTTGGTTGCGGTGGCGATGATGACAAAATCCAGATTGCTCCAAAGCGTTGCGCCGAGGCTTTCCTTAAATTGTGGCTGATACGGCTTGCCCACGCCGGACTGCCAACGCAGCCGCAGATACCCGGGACGAACTATTTCCGGCGAAGCTTGCGGCACGGCGACGGGCTTTGCTCCCGCGACAATCGCGGTGTTGGGCCGAGTTTCATACGCCCAGTCCACCAGCAACGGTGAACCGTGGAGCGTGACATGAATCCAGCCGTAATGCACGCCGTCAGCCGCGTGAAAACGGATTCCCAGATAACTGTCGGACTGGCTCGCCAGCGGGTCTGTCCAGCGCATGCTGGAAGTTTCAATGAATCGGTCGTAATTCCAAAACAACGTCGTGATAAGAGCCGAACTGCCGGGCGGGCCCCAGTTTCCGTTGGTCACGCCCGCCACGCCGATGAGTGTTCCCGCTGGGAACAGCCACACGTTGTTGCCGGAAACGGTTACTTGATTGCTGCTCGTTGCGCCCAGGTAAAACGGCGTCATGCAGGCGCTCGTTGGAACATCAGCCGTGCAGAGCGTTGAGCCGAAAGTGAAGTTCAGGTCGGGTTCGCCGTCCACGTTCAAATCAATCGGGCCGGTGGCGGGAAATCCCGGAACGGAAGACACAGGCCCGGTGAAGTAGGCGATCGTGCTTTGGCCGTGCGTGAGGTGAATGCACGCGAAAACCGTTGCGATGATGAAAATGCGTCTCATGGTTTCCTCCGCTTGCGAACTGCGGCCATTGCCAATGCGCCCACGACCAGCAATGCCCAAGTCGATGGCTCGGGAACCGCGCCAGCGAAAATCGGTGTGTTTGGGCGCGTGTCAAAAGCGTATTCGTAAACGATGCCCCCGCCTTGCAGGAATGGAATTTCCTGTACCTTCATCCAACCGTAATAAACATCCGGGCCAACATAAAACTGCAACCCCGCGAAGGCTGTTTGGTCAACGAATAATCCGATGGGGCCACTTGAACTGTAAGCGCTGATTGTGGGCGCAATTGTTTCAAACGGGCCTGGTTGAGTGAGCGACCATTCGTTCATGACCGGCAGTAAACTGCTAATCGTTGTGCCCGCGTTCAACGGCACAACTAATGAACCCAAATCGCGACCGACTGCAGGGCGGGACCAAGTTGCATTATTGCCCTCTCCTCGAATTTGAAATCCTTCGCCGACGGTGCCGGTCGCCACTACGCGATAATCCACGATTCCATCGTGATTCAAATCTACCGGCAGCACGCTGGGAAAATCCGAACTTGGCGTGTAAACGGGATAGCCATCGTCTCCAAAAATCCCTCCGGGATTGGGGTTCTGTAGCATCGTATGCCAGATGAAGGAACCCTGTGCGGCGGCTTGCTGGCTGAAGGCCAGCCAGCAAGCCGATACGCTCAAAGCAATCAATTGGGGAAAGGCAGCACGCATGGCATTTAGCGAACACGCGCCAAACGATAGAAGCGTGTCTCGCTGTTCATTGGCAACTCGACCGCGATGTTCGTCTTGGTGGCGCTGATTTCTCCCGTTGCCGGAGACCATGTGCCACTGGCGACATCATCTCGAAACTCCAATTGGTAAATGCGCCCGACAGTGGAAGGCCAGCGCACTCCTACCGTGTTGGTGCTGACTTGGGAAATTTTTTCAATCACAAAGGGCGGTTCAGTCTGCGCCACATTGCCCGAAAGCAAAATCGAAACCCACTGGTCAGAAGTCGCGCCGGTGTCATTTTTCAAAGTTCCTTTGTGCGTGACGCGCACGGTGTAAACACCATTGGAGGTTGGATTCGAGATAAAAACTTGTTCCACGTTGTCCCGGTCATTGTCCGCTTGCGCGGCGGCATTCGCGGGAGAAGCCGAGTTGAGCATCCACGGTAGATTGGTCGTGGTGGCCGTTGTCAGGCGCAAATCCACATCGTTAACCAGAACCCGATTGGTTGGATTTAACGCAACGGGTTGCGGGTTTCCTGCCGGGTCTGTCCAGCACACCGTAACTTTCAGAGGCTCGCCCCCCTTGGCGACGATTGGAAATTGAATGAAATCTCCGTTCGGCAGTTTAACCTCTTTGATGACCGGAACGGAATTGCTGACGAAATTGTTGGTCATAAGTCGCGCTGCTTTGAGCACGTTCAATAATCCCCATCCAAATTTGTAATCTGGTCCGAGTGTCGTGCCGGACTCATCGGCGGTGTGAATCGCCAAACCCCGCAGGGTCGAGGAAAGCATCGGCTGATTTGTTCCCCGGTAACGGTTGTGCAGTTGCACCAGCAAATTGAGCGACCCGCAAACATTTGGGCTGGCCATACTCGTGCCTGAACTCGTGTAGTAATCGTCATCAAAAAAGGAACCGGACGAATAAAGGCTCACACCATCGCCAACAACATCTGGCTTGATTCTCCCATCATCTGTCGGTCCAAAACTGCTGAACGTGGACATGCCCACGCTATTGCTGCCCGAATAACCGTTAACAATGTTGCTGACGGCACCCACAGCTAAACAATTCTTCGCCAAGCCATGTGGCGGCAATGTATCGTAGCCGGTCGTTCCTCCATCATCGGGACGGGTAATTCCCTTGAACAGATAAGCAACCGAATTTGAGAAGCCAATATGCCCGTTTGCCTGACTGATGGCTGGTTTGCCAGAAGGCCCCCGTTCATTCGCCGCCGCCCAAACCGGCAGGTAATAACGGCTCGAATAAATAATCCGGTCAACGCTCTGAGAATTGGTTTCGTATCGGCCAAACTTGAAATCTTCGGTTTGACTGTAAGCAGCGTCGCCATACCAAACCGGGTAATTGGTCCCTTGGAAGGTAAAAGTTCCAAACCAGCCCATACTGGCAATTCCGTAAGAATGGTTCGATAAGCGAAAGAAATTTGTCGCTGCTTGATTCGGCATTTCCGAAAAATGAAGCTGGACATCATTCGCAAGAATCACGGCTCGGCTGGACATGCCTTTGGCCGCTCCTGTCACACCATAAGAACCCAAAGTTCCTGAAACATGCGTGACGTGGTCTTGCACACCGTCGGGACTAACGCCATCCATGTCGCGGATTCGATTCGAATTGGTTGTAAATTCACGATGAGTCAACCGAGGATCACCAATGTCCCAAACAGCGATTTGGGTATCTTCGCCATTCAAATTCAATCCCGAACTGCCGTTAGTCCAAAGCTCATCTGCGCCAACCGTATCTGCCGCATTCAAATTGTAAGTGCTGATGTAAACCGGCATTTCGCCGAGTGCGCCGACCATCACCGCCGTCGCGCCATCGTTCGTCACGCTTCGCGGCCAGCCATTGGCTTGCGCGAGATTCGTGGCCCCTGTCGCTTGGTTTGCTTGCATGTTGCCGAGGGCCGTCCCCAAGGAGAGCAATCCTGCAACACCGTCGCTTTGCCAACTGCTGAAACTCGTTGAAAAGGGCAATCCAAATTCGCTCATTTCAGCCGGGTGAATCCACGGAGCAAAATTATTCGTGTATTCCGAGTTGAGCGCCGCCAGCCATGCTTGGCGCGCGGCTTCAATCTGTTCCGGTGTTGGCGGAGCATTCGTTCCACCGGGCGGCAAGACTGGTTGTGCGTAGAGGCTTGCCGTCAGGGTGAGGGCGACGAAGGCCATAATGACCAGTCTGCCGATAATCTTTTTAACTGTTTTCATGGGTTTTGGCTTTTGATGTTTTTTGTGCTCCCGGTTTGCACCGTGAGGATTTGAACTCCCTGCCAAAACGATAGAGGCGTGACCTACTAACGCCCCAGAACGGGCACGGACATGCCCAGCAAAGAACGCTTTCGGGCACGCCCATTTGGGCGTGCCTCGAACCGTGTCTTTGCTGCGCTCATTGCACGGTTTGTGCAACGAGTCTTCCGAAATTGTCCGTTTCGTTCTGAGCAGCAGCCGAAGCCGCAAATCTGTTGTGTTTGAATTTTACATGGTTTTCTTGCCGAACAGTTGAATTGAATCAGGAACGGTTTCTTTCAGCAAGTGGCGTTTCCGGGTGGCGTTTCCGTGATTGCACTGGTTCTCTTTGTTCGCAACGGCAAGTTGAGTTGTGCGAGTTGGCCGGGATTTGATTCTCTTCTCCAAGTTGGCCGAGCCTTGAGAACATTTTGCCCGAATTGAAAACCGTTTTGCCCAACGTCCACCTTCGCTTCGCTACGGCGCGACAGGCCGACTTCGTCATCGAAGGCGACGTTGACCCGACCGAACCGCTGCGCGACGAAAACCCGTTCGGCGACCCCACCGGCTATTACACGTTGCCCGAGCCGTATCCCGTTCTTCCACGTCACCGCCATCAACACCGCCAGCGGAGTTTTGCAGGCTTGGTGCGCGAAGCGCACTGAGGTATTTTGCGGGCATGAAAACATTGACGGTCGAGGAAGCAGTAGCCGGTTTGGGCCGCTGGGTGGAGCGGGCGCTGGCCGGTGAGCAAATCCAAATCCGCAAGGGCGACGCAGTGGTGGAGTTGCGCCCGGCACGCCTCGATCACCCTGTCGGAGCGGAACAGTTGTCGCCGCGCGAGGCGTTGCGGCGAATGCAGGAGGAAGCCCGGTTGCACTACTGATAGGAAATTGCTTTCTGGACGCTCCGCGGTTTAGGTCGCCGGGGCCGAAGCTGGGTCAGGGCTGCACTTCAACGCCCGACGGGTCCGCATCACCGGCGAAGGCATCAAGCGCATCAAGCCGGTCTGGGAGCGCTATGCCCGGATGTCGGCGAACCTGCTGAAAGACATTCCCC
>JBBRWD010000148.1:0-11921 GCA_038249465.1 Limisphaerales bacterium
AAGGGGTAGGGCGTGCCCTCTCCTTTAGCGGCCCGGTTCGTGAGCCGCTGCCAGGAGATGCGCAGCATCTCCACGCGGCCCGTCGCGGCAGCCAGGGCGACTAAGAGCAAGACCAGCAGCGCCCGATTGCAACGGGCGCGTCCAGGTTCACCGCGAGCGCCGACGTTTCAAGCTCGCCACTTTAGAAGCAATTCCCCCTTCGGCGGCGAAGCCGCGCCGACCTGGTGAACACTGACATTTCCGACAACACGCGATGACGACGAAGCGGGCCGTGCCCGGAGAGAGCGTTTGAGCGTGACGCACTGAAAGTTCAACGCGCGACAGCGCATTCAACCTGGTTGCGAGCGCTCACTCGCGAACGCAGGGCCGGAACGCGCAGAGAACCAGAGACGCTACGACCGTGAGAGACGCGTTGAACGTGCGAAGCTCTGGCGCGAGTCGGCGAGCGCCACAAAGTCTTTCAGGTGTCCCGCCGTAGGTGCCGCCACCTGCTCCCCGCCGTTGAGGGCTGGCGCACCGGCTGCCCGCCGCCAGGCGGAACTTAGCAGCCGGTGTGACAGGCCGACCGGCGGGGAGCTGCCCGCCGACCCACGGCGGGCAGTGCCTAGCAGCCCTGGCCGGAGCCTGAACGAAGGGGCCGGAGCGCAGGCAGGGTGCCTCGGCGGCACGCTGCCGAGCACCGGATTCAGCGCCCCGCAGTGCAGGCGCAGCGCCGGGGCTGTGGCACAGGCGCGGGGGGCCGACTTCCCCGGCGCGGCCTGAGCGCCGCTAAATTCCTTACACCTTTTTGGCGGGAGAACGGCGCACTTCGTTCATCAATCGGCCGCAGCAAGCGCAGTCGTCAGAGCTTTGAAGAACACATCGGGTGTGGTTGGCAACTTCACGATCTGAGCTTCCGATATGTCGCCGCCTTCCATCCCCCCCTTCTTATTGAAGTGCATCGCGTCCAACCACATCTCCGCCCCCTTCTGAAGGCTCAAACTGACGTGTTTGTTTTCGCGGTCAAATTTGCCCTGCGCTGCTCTGGGTAGTGATTCGAGTTCTGATTTCCCAACCTTCTGGCGACTCGGATATTCTTCCAGAGAGCGAAGAATGACGGCGAGTCCGTCCTGTTCCATTTGTTGACGACTCATTCTGACGAGCGGCCCCCATTCTGTTGAACAACCCAACTCCGGATCAACACAGTTGTTGATGATGACAAAATTTCCGTCATCACGGTTCATGCAGATGTCCAATCCAGGAATCATTTTCTCCATCCTCTCACGGGAACGACTTGAATGTAAACGCTGTAAGCCGAGCGGTAATTCGCCAGAGCCTGGCGAAAGGCTCGACTGGAAACGACCGGCGCGTGATTTTCAGGAATTGCCACGGTGAGAACCTTGTGTTGAATCTCGTCGCGACGGATTCTGACGCGTTTGCCATCGTGGCTTACCCCGCGAAGGTCGCGGTCCACGTTGCCCAATTCGCGCGCGTGGTCTCGCACCTCGTTCATGAGTCTCCTGTCGAGGTCCATGCCTGATTCGAGTCCAATCGACTTAATCTGTGTCGCAACGCCACCGGGCCGGATGTCGTCGATTGCCTCAAAGTTTCCAGCCAAATTTGCACCGGCTACTCGCTCAATCTGGCGTCCGCGAGTGAATGGATCATCGGAGATGGCTTCCGTGTTCTGTAAAAGCTTGCCTGCCATGTCATCCACGATTCCGCCAAGGAAGCCGAGACCCACTGCACCGGCACTCGCAGCTTCCAGGTAAAAGAAAATCTTGTCCTGATTTAGAACCGCCCGCGCTAGGTTCACATACGCTCGTGCGCGTAGCGCGTTGATTACTCCCAAAGACTGTGACGCTAAACCAGAGATTCCACCCGCCGTTACGGTTTGCCCACCCAAAGTCTCATGGCCACTGGGGTCGAGATTGTTAACTGGGTCTGCGTGTGCATAGAGGTATTTGTGGAGGCTCAGAGGATCCTGGGTATTCCCCGCAAACGTATCCATCGTCCAGAAACGACCTGCATTCGGACTCCAGTAGCGTGCTCGGTTGTAGTAAAGCCCCAGGTCGGCATCCCACTGCTCTCCCGCGAAGAGATAGCGGTTGGTGATCGTGCCGGTGCTGGCAATCAGATTGCCCCAGGCGTCGAACGTATTCGTGCCCGCAAGCCCTCCGGCCAGGTTCAGCAGGAACCGCACTGACCCGAGGCCGTCGTAGCCGTAGAAGTTGGTCGTGACAGTGGGCTGACGCTGACTGATGAGATCCAGACCGTAAACGTAGGCGCACGCCAAGTTCGTTGCACCACCGCTCACCGTAAGTTCTTCCACGACCTGCGCATAGCCGGAGGGATTAACCGCGCTGACCAGGTAAAGCGTTGTCGTGCCGCCGGCGACTTTCTTCACCCGGTTCCCGTTTGCATCGTAAACGATGTTGGTGACGTTCGGGCTGTTGGTCAGCCGGTTCGCCCAATCGTAAAGGTAGGTCGCCACGCCATTGGTCCGCGTGTTTCCGTTGGCGTCGAACCACGCGCTGCCGTTGTTCGTGATGTTGTCGGCGTCGAGCCAGTCATTGGCGTCATACCAGTTGTTGGTCGCCGTGATGCCAGTCACGCTGCTGGTCCGGTTGGTCCGGTTGCCCACCAAGTCATAACGGTAGCCGAGCGTGCCATGCGTGCTAATGGTCTCGTTGGTCAGGCGGTAGAGCGGGTCAAAGCTCCAGCCAAACGTGCGGCTGGTGCCGTTGACCGTCTCGTTCAGGTTGGTGCGGTTTCCGGCCTGGCCAAGCTTGTAGAAGAAACTCCCCAGCGTGGCGGTGTTGAGCTTCCACACTTCATTGGTCAACCGGTTGCGCCGGTCGTACTGCCACTGGTTGGTCACGCCGTTGGGATACCGGAGCCAGGCGAGATTGCCTACCGCGTCAAAGCCGTAGCCAGTGTTCTTGCTGGTGAGACCAAGCCGGTTGTCCACCACATTGGTCAGCCGGTTCAGAGCGTCGTATTGGTAGCCAGCCGACACGCCGCTGGCGGTCGAGCTTTGCAGGTTGGTGAGGTTGCCGGCGGAGTCGTAGGCGTAGTAGAGCGCGCCCGCCGGGGTGGTGTTGGTGCGCACGCGGTCGCGCAGGTCGTACACCCAGGTGTGGAGGCCCGCTTCATCCACCCGCTGCGTCAGGGTGCCGCTGGCCGAATACACGTTGGTCAACAGACCCAGACCCGCCAGCGTGGCTTTGCGCAGCAACCGGTTCATGGCATCGTAGCCGTTGGTGATAACCAGACCGTTAAAGTTGGTGTGCCGGAGAAGATTGCCGGTCGAATCGTAGGCGAAGCCTTCAGTCTGCGCGCCGGGCAGGGTGCGTTTGACCCGCCGCCCGAGCGCATCGGACGCGAAGAGGGTGGTCCGTCCCAAGGCGTCCGTCTGCTGAGTCTGATTGCCCAACTCGTCATAATTGAAGGTGGCCCAAGTCGCGTCGGCGCCGTTCCAAGCGTTGGTGGTGGCGGCCAACCGACCAAGGGCATCATACCCAAAGCGCGTCACGATGCCAGCCTCATTTGTCTCGGCCACGCGCCGGCCCAGCACATCGAAGCCGAGCCGGTTGCTGGTGCCATCGGCAAACTGCGTGGCCACCGTCCGGTTCAGCGCGTCCAGGATGTTGGTCGTGCCCCGGCCAAGGGCATCGAAGGTGAGGCGGAGGTTGCCGTTGCCGTCATAGGCGAACCCGTTGGTCTGCTCGATGCTGGCCACTCCGAAGGCGTTGGTGACGACGATGCGCCGCCCGGCAGCATCGTAGCCAAAGGCGGTGATGGTGCCGCGCGCGTCCATGGAACGGCTGACCTGGCCAGCGGCGTCATACGCGGTGCCGTTGGTGGCGCCGTCGGCGAAGACGGCGCGGACAAGCCGGCCCAAGGCGTCGAATTCGTAGCTGGTGCCGCGGCCCGCGCGGTCAACACTGCTGGTGCGGCGGCCGTCGGCATCGTAGGCGAATTGCTCGAAAGTGCCATCGGGATGGATGGTTTTGCTCAGGAAACCACGGCTGTCGTACTGATGCTCGGTCACGCGGCCAAGGGCGTCGATGGAGTACTGCACCTTGCCCAGGAGGTCATAGACGGTCTGGTTGGTCTGGCCCAGGGCGTTGACCGTGGCCACCACGCGGTTTTGGCCGTCGTAAATGGAGGTCGTTACCACGGCGTCATTGACGCTGTTCCACCGCTGGCGCTCCGTCAATCGGTTGCCGTTGACGTCGTAGGTGAAGCTGGCCTGGCCGAGGGTGGAGAGTTGGGGACTGAGGGCGGCGGTATTGGTGAGCCAGCCGAATTCGTTGTAGCGGTTGCTGGCCACATTGCCGAGGGCATCCGTCTGCGAGGTGAGATTGCCGAGGGCATCGTAGGTGAAGCGGGTGACCGCCTGCTC
Organism: Limisphaerales bacterium; assembly: GCA_038249465.1. Classification (GTDB taxonomy): domain Bacteria; phylum Verrucomicrobiota; class Verrucomicrobiia; order Limisphaerales; family JBBRWD01; genus JBBRWD01. The sequence goes on from JBBRWD010000148.1 coordinate 4,388, forward strand.
GGGCCGGCCAAAGGCATTGGTCACGGCCAGCAGAACTCCGGTGAGCGAATCGTAGCCATGATGGGTGGTGACGCCGCGCGCGTCCGTGATGATCTGCGGCTGACCAAAGGCGTTGTTGATTACCGTGTTGGTGGCCACCGCCGTGGTGGTGCCGTTGAGCGCGCCGTTGGCGTCGTAGGAGAAGGTCGTCCAACTTTGCGCGGCTGTGCCAAGGGCGTTGGTTTCGGCGGTCTTCAGATTGAGGGTGGTGTCGTACCCGAACGCAGTCACGACCCCGTCCGCGTTGGTGTGAAACAGAACATTGCCTTTGGTGTCATAGGCGTACGTGTTAGTCAGGCCGAGACGGTCCACGACGGTTTCGACACGACCGTTGAGGTCGTGAAGGAACGTCGTGATCCGGCCGTCGGCGTCGGTGGTGGATTTGAGCCGGCCATCTTCACCGTACTCGTTGCGGATAGCGGTGGCCCCGCGCGGGTCCACAATGCGGGTGAGGTGGTGGGGATGCAGGGCGTCTTCGTAGTAGAACCAAGTGGTGACATAGGGCCGGGCCGCCGAGGTGCTGGCGTCCACCAGACGAAGGACGGCGGCGAGATTGCCCGCGCCATCGTATTGGAACTGGAGTGCGGCCGGACCGGCTGGCTGGCCCGTGCTGTCCAGGCCATTGGGATCGTAGATCTCGGTGATGCGGCCCGCGCCATCGCGGTAGAACTTCGCGCTCTTGCCGGAGGAATGAATGATGCCGTCGGCATTGATGGTGAGCGAATTGCCATTGCGATCGGTCATCTTCACCACCTTGCCGGCGGCGTTGAACTGGAATCGCCGCCCGTCAACGGTGGTGAACTCGAATTCGGCCGGGTCGTAGAGGGCGCCGAAGTCGTCTAGTTCATTCGGATTATCGCCCTGTTCGTGGAAGGTGATGGGCGTATTCGTATCCACAAACAGCATCTTCAGATCGAATCGTGCGCGAAGGTCTCGAAGGCTACCCAGCGTACCGAAATAGGGAACAAATCCAATTGTTCCCACGGCGAGACTCAGTCCATTCGCGCCGGTGCAGGGAGATTCGGTGCCGTTCAACTTCACGGCGGCGCCGAAGCGATAGACCCGATCCCCCGGAAACGTGATCGAGATCTCGTGAGGTTCGGTTTCCCGGACACAGCCGTTCATGAAGGGGTCGGTCCCGGCAAACGAACATCCGGCCATCCTTTTTCCCCGTTTGCCGGGACCGACGCCTTCCCACTCCAGTGGGTGAAGCCGGCGGCTTCGATGGCCTGCAAATACTCCGCACTGCTGGAACCGCTGTCGGCCAGAAAATCGCTCGCCCGGTTTTGCCACAGCGGGCGATGCTGCTGGAGCAGCGCCGGCAGCGCGCCGCTCACATCGGCGGGCGAACCCAGTTCGCCGCCCACCAGAAACGGGCCGAACCACAAGGTCTGCCAGGACAACGCCCGGTCCCCGTTGTAATTGATCTTGGCGCCCTCGAAGCTGGGGCCGAAGACTTCGATCTGCGTGTCGTCGAAGAACACTTCGGCGCGGCCGGCAAACGTCCAGCGGGCGGCGTCGGCGCGGGCGATGACCCATTGGACAAACTCCGCGAGGAGTTTCCACAGCGCGGCGATGGAGGTGTCGTTTTGCTTGCGGAGCCATTCGCCGAGCTGGGACTGGTCGGCGAACTTCTGGACGCGGGCCAGTTGGCGCACCAGCGGTTCGTCGTTGAGCCGTTCGGCATCGGCCAGGCTGGCCCCGCCCGAACAGAACGAGTAAAGCAACTGGGCCACGAGGAGTTCGGGACTGTAGCCGTGGGTCGTGCGCACGCGCGGATCCAATCCGGGCAGGCCGCGGATTTTTTTCCAGAGATCGAACTGCTGGGCGAGGGCTTCCAGCGCGGGCAACCCGCCGAGGGTGGATTGCTTTTGGGCGGCGACAAACTCGAAGCGAATCTTCGGCGAACGTTTGGTGATCAGCGGCATACCAGAGAGACGCCGAACCGTCCGTCATGGTACAGCCAAGTGCAAAAAACTTCACCTGCCGGTGCAGCTTTTTAGATCATCGCTAATGTTTGGGGTTGGAAATGAAGGGAAGGGGAGTCAACCACGGATGGGCACAGATGGACACGGATTCTGGAATAGTTGCGCGGCTACGGGGAGCGGATGCGGTAGAAGCGGGCGGGGTGATTGGTCCAGTCGGAGTCGGTGAAGTAGATGGAGCCGTTGGTAACGGAGCAGGTTTGGAGCGGCGTCCACGAGGCGCCGGAAAGCGCCGCCGAGGCTTCGATGACGATGGGAATGTCGGCGCTGCCGGTGATGGGAAGCCCAAAACCGGACGGTTGCACACCAAAGGTGGAATCACTGGTTCGGACTGTGGGATTCCAGAGGACAGTGGGACGGCCGCCGAAGGTTTCGGTCCAGCCGGTGGTGTTCGGAAGGTAATAGATGGTGGCGGCGTGAAGGGGTCGGTCCCGGCAAACGAACATCCGGTTATCTTTTTTCCCCGTTTGCCGGGACCGACCCCTTCACGTTTGCCGGGACCGACCCCTTCACATTCGTTCCGAAGTTTTGAGCGGGAGCGAACTGATGTTTCCGGGCAGCGTCAGCGGTCGTCATTGTTCTGCCGGTGACGACGGACGACGCCACGGGCAGACTGATATTGTCTTTGGGGCGAAGCTGGGGCGTGATGGCGTGGCGGCTGGCTTTTGCTTTTCAGCAGCCGACATGACATCACGCTCCAGCGCAGGGGGAAGTTTCCCTTCTTTCCACTATTCACGGCCTGACCCCTTCCAGGCCTGAGCGGCGCTAAATTCCTTCTCACCTTTTGGCGGGACACTAGGAGTTCGAGATTCGCACTTACTCGACGATTTGAACTTTCAGGCCACCGTGTTCCCGGTAGTAAGCCGACGGATGCCGGCTTTGCGCTCCATCACGAAGGATGGTATCACGAGTCCACTTCTGAAGATGAGCCAATGCAGTTTTCAAGTATTGTTGCAGGTTGCTTTCGATAGTCGAGAAGTGGACGAAGTAAGCGACTTCTTCGTACATGCGGTAAACGAACTCTTGCTTTTCGTCCACGGCATATCCAATGACGGCAATGGTGTGAGGCAGATCCTCCCTGTAGAGCACCTTTTCCCATTCTCCTTCCTGAGCGATTTCGATCAGATGATGTGGGTTGTCTTTCCTTCTAAGAATACGGCAAGGCCTGTGCAATTGGTTCTTTTCAAGTGCAAACCCATTCACGCGTGCAAAGTCCTGCAAGACATCGTCGATTTGTTCGAAGTGCTTTACATGTTCCTCGAACTGCCGAGTGTGTCGCTCGTAGGCGATTTGTCGTTCGTCAGGCATGAAGAATAATCATCTTGGGGTGAGCTTTCCTGGTAACACTGAGCCTGGCTGAGTCCCGTATGGAAACTCAACTTGAGGTTCACCGCCAAACCCGTAACCATTGGGTCCTGGCACTCGCCCTCTTGGCACGATCAAATCAACCAGAGGATCGACGTCTACTGGATAGACCCATTTCGGATCGCCAACACCGAGACCGCCACGGGCCTCGTCGTAATACATATTTCCTCGCAAAGCAGCAAATGATCCAGGGAACATGCTCGTGCCGCGCTCTTCGTATGTTCGTGGCGAATAGTGGAAAAACCGCATCTTCTTCCGTTGGCGTTTGGCCTGCTCAATCTGCACCTCGATTTCCTCGTTAACCTCTTCATCGCTGGTGCTGCTACTGGCCACTACTGCAACAACGCCACCGATGGTCGTTGCCGCAGTCGCTGAGATAATCGCCCAAGCTCCGACCTTGAAGGTAAGCGTCTGCAAGGCTCGCGCTTTGAACGCGGCTACCGCGACTCCCTCCAGAGTTCGAGAGTTGTATTGGATCGCTGTCGCAACAATTGCGCCGACCCGATGCGGTTCTGTAGGCGCAAGGCCGCGAACCGGGCGTGATTGTTGGGCGAACTTGCACTCGCCGTGACAAGCGACCCGATGCGCGAGGACGAGAGACCCCGACGCGAGTTTGCTGGGAGGAGGTCGGCCACGTCGGCGCGAACGCGCCGCGTGAAGCCGCTGACAGCGGCGAAGCAGCTAAGGATGGAAAGCAGCTTTGAACCACGTCGCAAAGATTACTCTTTGGGCGTGGATTGGGGAAGCGGATTTTGCTCGGCGAGTTTGGAGGACGGATGGCAGCGGGCGTGAACTTCCTGGAGTTGCTTGATGCTGACTTCGGTGTAAATCGCCGTGGTGTCGAGTTTCTCGTGTCCAAGCAACTGCTGGATGAAGCGGATGTCCGCGCCGTTCTCCAGCATGTGCGTCGCGCAACTGTGCCGCAGCACATGGCAGCAGCCTTTGCGCTTCAAGCCCGCCTGCTTGAGCCACGCGCTGACCATGCGCGAGAGCACGTCGGGATTGAACGCGTCGCCGTAGCCGGTGAGGAACAACGCCGGCGTGCGCGTGTCGAGACACAGACGCGGACGCACTTCCTTCAAGTAGCGTTCGAGCCAGGCGAGGGCGCGCGCGCCGACGGGCACGACGCGGTCTTTCTTGCCCTTGCCGAGGCGCACATGCAGCGTGCGCCGTTCGGCGTTGAGGTCGGAGAGTTCGAGGCGGGAAAGCTCGGTGCGCCGCAGGCCGGTCGAGTAAAAGAGTTCGAGCATCGCGCGATCGCGCACGCCGAGCGGATCGCCCACGTCCGGGATGGCGAGCAGCCTTTCGACTTCACCTGGCGAAAGCACTTCCTGCGGCAACCGCTTTTCCGGTCGCGGCAGTTCGAGTTCGCTGGCCGGATTGTGGAGGATGACGTTCTGCCGCGTAAGCCAGCGGCAAAAGTCTTTGAGCGTGCCGAGCCGTTCGCGTTGCGTGCTCCAGCCCATGCGCTGGCCGTTGGGTTTCTGATAGCGCCAGAGCCAGCGTTGAAAGGTTTCCAAAATCGGACGCGTGATTTGCGCGGCGCGCGTGAGGTCGCGCTCCGCCGCCCAGGTGAAAAAGAGTTTCAAGGTGTGGCGGCGATGCTCGACGGTGCTCGCGGAGTAGTTGCGGGCGGCGAGCGATTCGAGATAGGCGTCGTGCCACAAGCCCAGCGCGTCGGGCGCGCTGCGGTCGTAAGCGTCGCGCTGCTTCTCGTTGCCGCCGCGCTGTTCCTTGGTGCGGCGACTCAACCACTCGACGGCTTTGATTCCTTTGGGTGCGGCCATAGTTACGATGCGGTGTTTTCGGGCGCGTTCCTGATGCGTGATTCCGTCACCCCGTTACCTTGCGGCCAAGACGTTGGCGGCCAGCGGCGCAAAGGGTGTCGGGGCGGTTTCAACACCCCCCGACACCTGCCCGTTTTTCCCCGACACCCCCGGCGCAAAAGCCGTGAGGTTGGTTTTGTAGTCGCAGCGAAGTTGCGCGACTTCGATGAGGCCGACGTGGGCGACAGCTTCGGGCGCGTCCAGGTCAAAGAGGATTTCATAAACGAACGCGCTGCCCAAACGTCCGTGACGCAGTGCGAGATATTCGAGCGCGACGAGTCTTTCGAGATGCACGCTGACTTGCGTGAGACTCCAGCCGCACAGGTCGCGCAGTTCCTTGCGGCTAAAAGTGGAGGCGGCTTTCGCGCCTCGCTCTTTGCGCTTGCCCTTCATCAGCTCGCGGATGAAGCCGAGCAAGCGCCGCGTCTGCGGCGGCAACTCATCGAGCGAACGTCCGAGCACTTCGGGCGCGAGCTCGTTCGCCAGCGCGATGTCATCGAGCGTGACTTCCACGAACTCCACCGTGCGGCCGTTGACCAGGTGTTGACCGTGTTGCCGCTGGTGCTGGTGCAGCAAAGCAATCGCGTCCATGAGCGTGAGATATTTTTCGTGGTCGCGGCGGTTGCGCGTGCGCGCCGTGGCAAAGGTGAGCGCGGGCGCGAACGGATTGACGACGGCCAGCGACGACAACAGTCGCTGCGCGTTGCGCAAGTTCTTGAGCAAGTCCTTCCGCGTCTCGTGCGCGAGCAGGCCCGCCAGCGTGCGGCGTTCGCGTTGCACGCGATGAATGCGCTGCGTCTGCTCGGGCGTCTCGTCCACCGCCAGCGTCAGGCAGCGGTTCTGCAACTCCTCGTCCAGGTCAATGGCCGTGGTCGTCAGGAAAATCATCACCGGACCTTCGACGTGATATTCCTGCGTGACCATCTTGCCGGTCGTGGGGTCTTTGCCGGTGCTGGCGATGGTGAGTTCGCCTTCGCTCTGCAGCAGCTTCAAAGCGTAGCTGGCTTTCTCCGCTCCGGCTTCCTCGACCACGGCGAGGATTTTGTGTTTGAGACTCGTCTCGCCCAGGTAGTAAAGGCTCTGGCCGGTCATCGCCGAGTATTTGACGCGCTCCTCCTCCGGGAAGAACGACAGCACCGCGTCCATGAGCGTCGTCTTGCCCGCCGCGCTCGCGCTTTGAATGATGATGGCCAGCGGCCTTTCCAGTTTGCGCGACACGCCCGCGAGATAGGCGACGAGCGTGTTGCTTTCCTCGCCGATGATGCCCGCCTGGTGGAACGCCTCGCGCAAACGCCCGATGAGATTCGGCTCGCGCAACCACGCCAGCGCCGTCTCGCGTTCCTCCGGCGTGAGCGTCACTTGCGCCGCGACGTTCTCCGCTGGCTTCGCCAGTTCCGCTTGCGCCTGCTCAACCGCGAGCAGCAGGCGCGCAACGTCGCGCTTCAACAAGTCCGTCGTCAGTCCCGTTTCTTCGGCGGCGCGTTCAATGAAGCGGCGGCGTTCCGCGTCGCGGCAAAGGTCAATCGAATCCAGGTGAAAGCGTTCGCCGTGGCGAAGTCGCAACGCGACTTTGAGCGCGTCCGTGCCGAGTGTCTTTTCCAAACCGGCCACGCGATACTCGCGGCCTTCGATGTCCATGAACCACGCATCGCCCCGCTGCTCCAAGCAGGCAGTGCCTGCACCCACTGCGCCTGGCGGCGCGGGCGAAGCCGGTGGCCGTCCGCAAGGACTTTCTTCTTTAGCCGCGTCCGGTTCTAAGCTGCTAACAGAAGCAGCTAAAGAAGAAGAAGCCTGCGCGACCACCTCCGCATACGGAGCGGGAACGAACGGCGACGGCGACCAGCCGACGCCCGTCGTCAGCGACTCGTGATCCACGATGGGCAACGGCTCGCCCGTCAGTTCGTCCACCACCATTGCGACGTGCTTCAATGGTTCGGGCGGCGGCGCAGCCGCAGGCTGTGCCTGCACTGGTGGCCGTGTGCCAGCACCGAGCCATTGCGCCGAGTTCAACAAGAGCGCCAGCGATTTGTCCGCCGGCTTCACTTTGCAAGCGTAGTCGTTGGCGTCCATGCCGTGCGGGAACTTCACGCGAAAGACTTCGATGCCGTGCGCCCTGAACCGCTCCGCGTCCCGTTGCGCCGCCCGCTCGCCCGCATCGTCGGCGTCGTAAGCCAGCTTCACGCGCTGCGTCTTGTGCGCCCGCAACGCTTCGAGCAGTTCCTCGCTAAAACCTTCCGTGCCGTAAATGCACGTCACGTTCTGAAAGCCGTTCACCCAAAACGTGAGCGCATCAATCACCGCTTCGCACAGGATGATTTC
>JBBRWD010000149.1:0-11599 GCA_038249465.1 Limisphaerales bacterium
GCGCCAGTCAAATCTGAGTTCCACACGTGTTATAAACCCCGCTTTTGCCCTGCGCTGCCCAGACTCTCTGCTCTTGCTCGATCCCACTGCTGCAAAAACACTAGGTTTTCCGGGGTGTTTCAGTTTATGGGACAGGCTCTAGCTAGTGGTGCGCCGGGCGTCAATGTTGTTTGCATCGGTATAGTGGACACTTCACAAAAGGGTCTTGCCTCTGCTCGGATGAATCCTAACTTCCTCGCGGATCGCGGCGCGGACCTTCGCTTCGATGCGTTCAATGAAGCTCATTCCAACCCGTTTGAATTTATTGGCCGGACGGATCGCGGAAGCAATTTCTAGCGCGGTTCGTTTCACCTTGCTCCGGCAAAGGTGCGGAGTTGTATTGATGCTTTTAAGCGTGTCCGTCGTTTCAGTTGTTTCCATAATTGGCTTTCTTGGTTGCATCGCTGATTCATTCAACGACACCACCATTTTATCAGGCGCACTTTTTCTGAATCGAGTATTTGGCAACCGAAGCCTTACAAACATTGAACGAAACTGCTGTCGCCGCCCATGCTTGACACAAAAGCGCGCTGATTTTACGGGGGCAACTTGGCTAGTTTTCGACTTCGACCCCATTTCCATTCAATGTTCATAGGACGCAAAATAATTGAATTTATTTTATCAGCGTCGCAGTCAGAATCGAAATCGCGGGCGCAACTTTCAGATTAACTGCCGCCATAACGGAAACCATTCGGTGATTTCGCCGGTTGCTTCCAAGGGTGGCAACGTCAGGCGCTGAAAACCTTTTTCGCAGTGAACCAGCACACACTCATGGTCACGGAGATTGCGGAGCTTGTGCGGTTTGATTTTGTGTTCCTCGGTTTCCGAGTAATTCACGCTGCGCTTTCCAGCGCTTGAACCCCATGAACGCTTCACGACTTTTTTCTTGCCGAGAAAGTCGGCGGCTTGAACGGCGTCTGCTTCGTCAGCGGAACGAAAAATCATTCGGTTGCGCAGATTCAATGTCAGCACTTTTGACTTGTCGTGTCCTAGCGGCGGCACAAGTGATGTGGTGGATTGGGCGGCTGCGACAATTGTTGCCCCCGCTTCACGGATCACGTCCACGCAATTGTAATCACTCATGCCGTCCTCGCTGGCGGTCATAAACCGCTGCGCTTCGTCCGCCCACAAGATGAGCAGATTGTCCCCGGCGCGTTCGGCCTTGGATTTATCAAACCGGCGTAACGCGTGATTGTAGAAAAGCAGTTTCAAGAACGTGTTCACATAACGCCGCTCGGTCTGAAACTTCTGAGGCATGGTCACGAGTATGATTTTGCCGTCATCAATCGCCGAGTAATTAAACGTGTTTTCCTTGGTGCAAAACACCTCGGCCACTTCTGGCGTCAAAAAGTATTGCAGATAGTTTCCGATGGTTTCACGCACGCCGCCAAGCTGTTCTTCAGGCTGATTGAGAAAGCGGTTGGTGAAATGGTCGTGCAACACCCGGCGACGTGGAGCGTCAAACAGGTCGTTCAAATTTCCTAATTCTTCTTTCAGCAACACTTGATTGGACAACAACGCGAACGCGCCGGACAACGTGACTGGTTGGTGCAATTCAGAAAGCAATTCCAGCGCATGGGCGATATGCGTCTGCGCCTGGCTCTTGAAAAAGCCTTTGTCCCCGCCCTGTCCCAGGCTGGTGGCCGTATCCACGACAAACTTGGCATAGGTGGAAAATGGAATGCTGCGGTCGCCAGTGAGATTGAAGTGATGCGACGGTTTCCATTGAAGGTCAGATTCATCCGTTCGGATTTGCAGGTGTATCAAATCCTGCGCCCGGCTGTAATGCCGCGCCATCGCCGAAAGCGTTTCCCAATAGACACCTTTTTCGTCAACGCACAGCCCGCCCCATTTCGGTTCGTTCTGGAAGACCTGATGGGCGAGTTGATTGATGCCGGAACTGGTCTTGCCAGAGCCGGTGTCCCCGGTAATGAGCCAGCCGCGACAAAACTGATTGCGTTTCCAAGTCAGACTGCCGAGTCGGGCCACATGGTTTTTACGTTCACGAGGAGTCAACAAATGCCGGACAGCCATGATTAACAATAAAACGGCATATCCGATCACGATTGGCCAGACCACCTTGGATAAGGCCGGAAGTTTGTGCAAATGGAGCGGGATAAAATCAATGGTCATAACAGGAATTTTCCAAGAAACTTTCCGAGAACCAAACCGATGAGCAGGCCGCCAAGCAGCGCCGCAGAAGTGGCGGAAATTGCCGCCGACAATGGGATGGTTTTAACGGGTGACGCCGCCGGGCTGGTTTCAAACAATTCAACCAGTTCCGCCGACTTTTCTTTGAAGGCTGTGGCTGATTCGGTGACGGCGGTGATGGCGCTGCGGAACTGGTCGAGCGAAGGCATCTGACGCTGGCGAAGTTCATCCCAATGTTTCTGATGAATCCGAAACATTTCCACGAGGAGATAAACAGCGTCATCGTCGCGGATTTTGTGTTTTTCACGCCATTGCGAGAGCGTTTGCAAAAATTCCTCGTCAAAGTCCGGCTTTGTCTCCTTTGGGGTCGCACTCATGATTTTGCGGGCAGCAATAGTTCCGCCGCCGATTCAATTTCGGTGTAAAGTTTTCGCTGCCACGTTTGCAGGCGCTGGCGGTCCAACAAATGAAATGTGCCGTCCTTGAGGGCAGTGGTGATTGGGAGGTTTTTAAGGCTCAGTTCCTCGACCAGCCACGGCTGTAATTTTGTCATGGTGATTTCCTTCGCACTGAGGTCTTTTCGCAATCGTTTTCGGACGGCGGATTGGTCGTAGAGCGGAAAACTGTTGTTGTGAACCTCATTACGAAGCACGACATAGGAACAGGCATTTTCCAGTTTGGTGGCGATGCGTTGAAGCTGGTCAATGCTGTCGGCTTCCTGATTGACGGGCATGATGAGCGTGAGCGCGACGGACAGGGTTTGTAGCGTCGCCTGCAAATCTATTTCATCGAAATAATCAAAGAAAACTTCGGTTGAAGCCGCGCGACAATCCACGACAACCAGATCGGTTTTCTCAAACGCGCGGAACATGGCGTCCAAAGCGCGCGGCTCGGCCAGATCCAAAAATTCGGCTTCTTCGTGAAACCGTTTTAGCGTGGAATTTTCGTTGTCACAGTCGCAGGCGGTGTGAAGGATGTTTTTATCCTTGAGATACTGGACAAAATTGACGGCGAAGAAACTTTTGCCCACACCGCCCTTGCCGTTAAGAATGAGATCGAGACGTTTAATCATATTGTTCACCGGGTTTCAAAAGTTCAACTTTGGCAATGTGCGGGCCGCGTGTTTTCATCGGCGCACTGCCACTTGGTTCAGGGAAGACAGTCCCAGCCTGCCTACAGACAGCCGATGGCGCTCTTGGCTGTGGGGCAACCAGAGGTGTGACCGGGTTCAATTGTAGCTTCCGGCGACGGCCTCCTTTTGACTGGCAGAGAGTTCGCACGAATTCATTTACCATCGTTCGGCTCGTCTTGACCCCATACCGGGTCAGCAACTCGGCGATGGCCTCGCACGACGCACCTTTCTCCCGCAATTCGATAATCACATCCTGGCAAGCCTGGAGATTTTGAAAGCGTGGACGACGGCGTGGCTGAAACTGCGCCGCAGCCTGCCGGATAAGATTTGGGTCAGTGACGAGCATAAGACGGGAATGAGACGGGAGACTGACCGGCAACTGCGCCGGTGACACCAGTGGATGTCCGGTGACAATGCGGCGGAAACTTCCCGGACGTTTGCCGGAAGAATGTCCGGCAACGATTGAGCAATCTCCCGGCAATTGCCCGGAGATTACCCGGCAGTTTCGCCGGACGCCCCGGCAGATACGCGGTGGAAATAACGCCGGTAATCCGGCGGGCATCACGGCGGCTGGCCGTTGGCAATCCGGCGACAATTCCGCCGACAAGCCGCCGGATAATCGGCGGCGGCAAAATCCTTCGCTCGCGAAGGGGTTCGGCTTGTCCTGTCTTAAACATGATGAGAAGCACATTGCCTCTTTTGTTCCACCAACTCGTCGCGCCAGTTCTTCAGTTGCATGGCGACGGTTTCAATGCGGGTGATTTGTTCAATCGCGCCGACTTCGATGCGTCCAGCGTAGTGAGCACCGAGTGGCGATTCCGACAGTTGCATCACGGAATGTTCGGCGTGGATGTTGAGACGTTCACCGAGCTTTGTGAGGACTTCGATGGCGTTACGCAATTCAGCGGTGGTGGGTGTTAGCATAAGTCAGAGAGGAAAGCCGCGCGGACACACCGGCAGATCATCCGGCTGACTCCCGAAGACGCGGACTGGTTTCTTTTCATGCCAACCAGTGAATCAATACCGCCCGGTCGTTTTGTGTAATCTTTACACAAAATGAAGGTCGCATTTTGGGAGACTGTTTTCCGTGCTGACGGCCAAGACGCAATACAATTTGACCAACGCCAAGAAATACTTTGAAGAACACCTTTGCGTTGGGGATTACTACGATGAAGGACAACGTGTGGCCGGCCAATGGATGGGAGTGGGTGCGGAACAACTCGGTTTGACTGACAAGGTTCGCGCGGATGATTTCCTGCGACTCTGTGAAAACCAACATCCGGCCACAGGTGAGACATTAACGCAGCGGTTGAATACGGTGCGGATCGGGAATGGAAAAGAGGAGGTCAACCGGCGGGTGTTTTATGATTTCACGTTCTCGCCGCCAAAATCGGTTTCCGTCGCAGCCCTGGCCGGGGCTGATGAACGTATCATCGAAGCGCACACGCACGCTGTCCGGTCGGCGTTGCGAGAACTCGAAATCTTTGCCGCAACTCGTGTCCGGGTTGGCGGTGGGCATGGCGACCGTTTCACCGGCAATTTTGCGGCGGCGTTGTTCACCCATGACACATCGCGCGCTCTCGACCCGCATTTGCACACGCACTGCGTCGTCTTCAACGCAACCTTTGATCCGGTGGAGCAACGCTGGAAGGCATTGCAAAATTACGAACTGTTGCGGGCGCGAAAATTTGCCGAGAACGTCTATTACCACGAGCTTGCCCGTCAGTTGCGGGGTTTCGGTTATCAAATCCACAACCAGGCGCGCGGTGATTTCAAAATCGAAGGCATCTCGGAAGACATTTGCGACCGCTTTTCCAAACGGGACGCGGAGATTGATAAGGCACTGGCAAAGTTGCTCGCCGACAAGCCAGAGCTGGCTAGTGCAAACCTCAAGGAACTGCGCGCAAAACTTGCCGTGGAACATCGGACACGGAAACAAAAGGATTTGAGCCGGGATGAACTGCGGACTTTATGGAATTCGCAGTTGAGCGAAGCCGAACGCGACTCGTTGCGCCAGCTTCCGAATCGTTCGGCAAAGGTCGCCGTTGCGGAAAGTCGCGTTGGCATTGGTGAGGCGGTGCAATGGGCCGAAGATCATTTGTTCGACCGCAACTCGGTTGTGCTGGAATGTCAGTTGTGGCAACAGGCATTGGAACGGGCGCGCGGCGAAAAATTCACACTGGCTGAACTCAAGGAGTTCACACGCCAGCGCAATTACATCCACAATCCTGAACACCCCAATGAAGTGACGTTGCGCGAAGTGTTGTTGCGCGAGATGGAAATTGTCCAGAGCGTCAAGGGCGGCGCGGGCGCTTGCCGTCCCCTCGTAGATGATCCGCAGCCGGTGAATTCAAAATTGGATGACGAACAACGCAAGGCTCTGGACGCCTTGCTGCGCTCAACCAACACCGTGTCACTCTTTCGGGGCGGTGCTGGCACAGGCAAAAGTTTTGTCCTGCGCGAACTGGTTGAGCAAGTCGAGCAATCAGACCGGCGCGTCATTGTCCTCGCGCCGCAGCGTCAGCAAGTCGTGGACATGGAAGGAGCGGGATTCCCGTCGCCGACGACGATTGCCAATTTTCTGCTCAAGGGCGAACTGGCTGCTGGCGCGGTCGTGGTCGTGGATGAGGCCGGTCAAATCGGTGGCCGTCAGATGCACCAGTTGTTGCAACTGGCGCGCGAACACAGTGCGCGGGTCATTCTTTCCGGCGATACACGACAACACGGCGCGGTTGAGGCTTCGGATGCGCTGCTGGCGATAGAACGGTATTCCGGCATCAAGCCAGTTGAATTGCACACCATCCGACGGCAAGAGCCGGCGCTGGCTCGTAATCAGAATGAACGGACACGCATCAAGCAATATCGCAAGGCCGTCGAAGCGGCGGCGGCTGGCAAGTTGGTGGAGTCATTCAAACGGCTCGACCAGATGGGCGCGATTGTTTCCTGCGGTTTGGGCGAACAGGCCGACAAACTGGCCGACGAATATCTCCGGCTGGCGGAGCAAAAGACTTCTGCCGTGGTCGTGTCGCAGACTTGGGCGGAAGTTCACCGCGTCAACTCGCGGGTGCGTGATGCGCTGAAGTCCAAAGGATTGCTCGGCGCAAATGATGTCACCGTTCAAGCCTTGGAAAAACATGATCTAACGAATGCACAGAAGCGCGATGCACGATTTTTCCCGAAAGATGGCGTGATTGTGTTCAACCAAAAAGTGCGGCAAGCGGTGCCGGGTGCAAAAGGAAAACTGCTAGGCATTGTAAAGACCGGCGTGCTGGTCGAAGTGGATGGCAAATGCGTCACAGTCTCAAACAAGCTGCTCGATAAAATCACCGTCTGTCTCCCGCGTGAGATTCAGGTTGCGGAAGGCGAGCGGCTGCACCTCAAGGCCAATCGCAAACTGTCTACCAGTGCGCGCACGACAAATGGTGAACTGGTCACGGTCAAGGCGGTCCGCGCCGACGGCGGAATTGAATTGGCCGACGGTCGGATTTTGGAAAAAGGTTTCCGCGAGTTCCTTCCTGGCTATGCCATTACGTCCTACGGCTCGCAAGGCAAGACCGTGGATCACGTCCTTTTTTCCGACTCCACCATTAAGGCGGCAACCAATGCCCAACAATGGTATGTCACCATTTCGCGTGGTCGCCGTGGCATCCGCATTTTCACGCCGGATAAAATCCAACTGCGGGAAAACTTGGTTCGTTCCGGCCATAGGCCGCTGGCATTGGAACTGGCACACGGTTTTCGTCCCCGCCATGCAAACCGGCTTTGGGATCGGCTGCATGGTTATCTCCTCCGATTCGGCCAGCGCGCTGCCGACACATTTTGCCGCCTGAAAAAATCCCGTCACCATCAACACCAACAAAAACATGAACACCAAGTCTCCCGAATGTTACACCACTGAACCGCAGGCGCGTTGCCTTCGGGTTGAAATTTCGCCGGGGCGTTTGCTTCTGCTGCCGCTCGATCAGTTCGCGTTCGCCGAATTGACCGTTGACGACAAGGAACAACTGCTTCACCTGTCGTTCGCAACGCATGAAATTATGATTCACGGCAACACGCTCCGACGGATTGAAACCGCCATGCACAAATTGGAATTGTCATTCATTATGCCGTTGCCAGTAAAATATCACCCGTTACTTGCCGAGGGTCAGCCCAAAATTCGGGAAATTGTCGTGGTGGAAAACAAGCCTGCTGAATCGCAGGCGCAGACAGCTTTTAATTGAAGGTGTTGGTAGTTTATTCTCTCACGCTACTCCCGCTGAACCGCTCATTGGTGGAAGTTCATCCGACGCCTTCACCATTTCACTAAGAAGTCTTTTGAAATCTTCCAGCCCGGTGGCGGGAACGATAATGGAGTTGCGTCGTCCACCGACATCTTCACTGATGCGCAGAAAACGTCCGCGCGGATTCTCCTTGAGGGTCAGGACAAACATTTTGCGTTCGATTTGCACCCTTTCAGACTTGAGCGTGTGTTCGTTAACAGTTTGCCTGGGTTGCATAAAAGGCCGACGACTAAAAGGTGATGGGCGTTCATTTGAAATCATAAAATCGCATAATGCTTATTACGCATTGGCTGATGCCTATTGATATTTCACAATTGCTTCGTTGATATTTTGCACAACACGCTGGATGTAAGCTTTGTCTTTTGAAGTCAGCACATGGAGTTCACCGGACGCAGTCGAAAGGCCAACGTGGAAATGTGCTTTGGACATGAGCATCCACAGAATTGCTCCTCCAATCATAACGCCCGAAATAACATAGACACCAACAGGGGCTTTGTTGTCATTGAGCGGCATGAATGCGGCCAGCAGGATCAAAACTCCAAAGATAAGAAGCAGGATCGCTCCGCCGATCCGTGGCGGCGTGGACGCCATTTTCACGGATGTGACGTTTCGCAACACATAGGTCGTTCCCCAAATGATTATGCGAGTGCCAGTCACCGTAACCACATTGTCAGTATAAATAGTTTCCTCCTTCGGCTGCGCTGGAGGCGATTGGGCTGGTAGCAGAGGTGGCACAGGACGTTGCAGTGGCGCTCCGCAATGAGGGCAGGCAACTGCCTCCGTGCTGACGGACTTGCCGCATTCCTTGCATGTAATCAACGCCATAGGCCAATACAAATACCGATTGGCCCGGCGAATGAAAAGTCAACAAATTGACTGCACAAAATTGTGAGTGGCCTTGCTTCGATTTTGCTTCGGTCTGCGGTCGGCGGGCGGGGCAAGTGGAGCGGAGAACGGAGAGGAGCGTCTAGCGAATCGCAGTCGGAGCGCAACGCCCGCTGCCGTGCCGCAGACGGAAGCGCGCCGATTATTCGGTGTGGTCAGGATGCAGCTCGTGACGAGCGCGCGGTTTGCGGAGTGGAACGGGCGTGGTCGAGAGGGGGAAGGGGCGACCAAAAGCCCGTGCAGCGAAGCAAACCGCGCGTTGGTCACGGCGATAATCTGTGATGATTTTTTCGGACAACGGCAAAGTCTTTTGTGTATTTGACTGGTCGGGTAAGGAGATGACCTTGCGGTCACCTCCTCCCCTCAGAACCGGACGTGAGAGTTTCCCCTCATCCGGCTCAAGCCGATGCCAAGCCCCGCGTGAGCGGAGCCGGTTTCACGACGGTTTTATCCCGGCTTGCTGACGGGTGATTCCAAACTTCTTGCGGAACGCACGTTCCTTGAAGTATGGCCTCCATTGTGGGTCAAACGGATTTGCATCCCGCCGGATTTTGACATGACGCCGGATTTTGGTTTCGCCTGCATACACCAGGCGCAGCCAAACGGGTTTGTCGTCCGGGGTTTGCTTCTCCGTTTTGGCCGCAAACGTCCAAGCTCGATTGCCCAAGGTTGGGAAGCAGTGCTTCTTGACCCAGTCACGCGATTTCTTGGGGTGTCTGCGTCTGGCCCACTGCCAGAGGGCCCGCCATATCTCATGGTCCACCCGGTTGAACGTCTCCTTGGCCGCGCAATGTTGATGGTAGTTGGCCCAGCCACGAATGACCGGGTTCAAGAGACCAATCAGCACGGTCTGGCTGACGGATTTGTTCCCATCAATAATTCCCCGGACTTTCTCCAAGAACGCGTGCGTGTTCTTCTTCGACGGTTTCACCAATGGCTTGCCGTCGTATTTGCGGAGGCTTTGTCCGAGGAAGTCAAACCCCTCGTCAATATGGGTGACGCGTGTCTTGTCGGCGGAGAGCGTAAGCCCTCGTTCTTGCAAGAACTGCTTCACCAGAGGACGAACTTCAGTTTCCAGCAACTCTTTCGAGTCGCCGGTAATGATGAAGTCGTCCGCATATCGCACCAGATTAACCTTGGGTCGCCAGATTTTGCCATCCTTCCACTTCTCCCTGGGGAAGTGTTCTGACAGCAGTGTTTCCAGTCCGTCCAGAGTCAAGTTCGCCAGCGTCGGCGAGATGATGCCGCCTTGCGGCGTGCCCGCCTCCGTGGGGAACAGGGTTCGGTTTTCGACGTAACCGGACTTCAACCATTTTTGGAGCACCACCTTGTCCGTGGGGACATGTGTGAGCATCCATTGATGGCTGATGTGGTCGAAGCAGCCTTTGATGTCGCCTTCCAGCACCCACTGTGGCGAGCACCCTCGGCACAATGTATTGAAACACTGTTGGAGGGCGTCGGCAGTGGATCGTTTTGGTCGGAAGCCGTAGGAATTGGGATCGGCGGCAGTCTCCGCAACGGGTTCCAGCGCCAGCAAGTATAACGCTTGCATGGCACGGTCTTTCATTGTGGGGATGCCCAGCGGTCTTTGTTTCCCATTGGCTTTCGGGATATAAACGCGGCGCAATGGCAGCGGTTGGTATCCTCGACTTTGCAACGATCCGATGGCCTTGAGTTTGGACGCCGGAGTTGTCCAGCTTACGCTGTCCACTCCCGGCGTTCGCCTGCCTTGATTTTCCGTCACCCGTTTCACGGCCAAGGCTTTGCCGGAAAACGAGTGGGTCAGCAGCCGTTGCAAGGTTTGCACCTTGCCCCAGCGGTCTTCCCGTGTTGCCTTTACGATACGGGCTTGTAGCCTCCTGACCTGACGCTCACACTGGGGCCAGTCGATCTGTTCCCAGTATGCCGCCTTGTCAGAGGACGCACACATGGATGAGTCCACGTTCATTTGCTTTTCCTCTTTTGAAGGTTCCACAGGTTGTCTCGTAACGATTGACCATGCTGGAAGTCGGCCCGCTTGCGCGGCAGGGTTGAAACCGCAACCCCTATCCGTCCGATTACAGGACGGCGTTGGCTTTCTCCAGCGTTCCTCTGCCCGTCATTCCCACAACGTTCCTTGCGGAATCGTCTGCCTCCAAGAGGCGGAATGTCGGGTTTACCATGTTCCACTCAAACAGCGATGGACGATTTAGCCCCTGCCTACTACACCGGCAGTCGTGGCATCCGTGTGCTTGCATGCTGAAGACAAGCAACCTGACTGCGTACCGTTTTGGTTGGAGCCTGTCAGTGTCTTTGGCTCGTTACACTTGACGATGCTTGCGGCAGTTCACCTGGGTTGGGCGTGTCATCCAGTCTAGCCCTCCGACCGCCTTGACACTGGCAGTCCCGGAAACAACCTCGCGGCTCTTCCCGTACCATGGATGGTGGAGGTACATTGTCTCGGCAGCTTCCGACCCGACCGTTGCCAGTCGCGCCGGTGCCGATAGACTCTGCGGACGGAACCGCAGGTTTATTTACGATGTGTCCATAATAAACAACTGTTCGAGCGACCTCATGTCGCAGCCAGCAAAACTGCCAGCAACGGAGTAATAAACGAGTAGTGCCAGAGTAGTTTTGGAGTTTCAGATAGTTATTTCCAAGGCTTGACGAAAACAGAAAAACCTGCGAATTTCTCAATGTTAGCAGCGTAGTTTTTGTATCTTGCGTTCTGGCGGGGAGATTGGAATAAAAGTTTAGCTTTTGATAAAGCTACTGTTTCGGTTCGATTCCGACCTCCGCCTCCAAGTTCTGCATCAGTAGTAGCGAGTAATGGGCGAGTACGCGCCAGTAGTCTCAAATCGGCACCGCGTCTGCTTCCCCCTCTGGCTGCGTATTCCAGCGAAAGCGGACACCTGTTCCAATTCAAAGCGGACACGCATTCCAATTGATATCGGACAGTTGACGGAGCGAAGCGACGCTCTGGGTTTGGACATAAATAAGTGTCCGATATGAGTCAAGTTTTCACCGTGGTTTTCGGAGCTCTGAAAGAGCGACGCCTCTTCCGACGCACCCAAGACGTTATCGCGCCGTCTATTTGCGCGGGCGGGCGAGCGGCGGGAGCGGACCCCCGAAC
>JBBRWD010000150.1:0-11548 GCA_038249465.1 Limisphaerales bacterium
CGCCGGGAAGACGTTTCGCTGAACGTGCGAGTCCAAGCCGGAAAGGAAAACCCGAAAAAGATCTGTTGAGAAAAAAACAGGAAACAAAAACCAGCCCGACGCCTCACCCCAGCCTTGACACTACTCATAGCAGGGCGCGTCATTGCGTGCGCGCCGTTGAACCGTATGCCGACGACGGCGCGCACGGAGTGACGCGCCCCACCTCGCTGAATTACGACTATAGCTGCGGGAACTTTCGCAACGACGAATCGTGGATTGGAAATCCCCTCTCGCTCTACTGGCTCGCTTTCCACAGCAACCGCAAACCTTCCAGGGTGAGC
Source organism: Limisphaerales bacterium (assembly GCA_038249465.1). Classification (GTDB taxonomy): domain Bacteria; phylum Verrucomicrobiota; class Verrucomicrobiia; order Limisphaerales; family JBBRWD01; genus JBBRWD01. Next base: position 321 of record JBBRWD010000150.1, read on the forward strand.
AACTGGTTGACCGCGGTGATCTCCGGAAGTTTCGCCGCCATTAGTTCCGCGTAGCCGCCGGTCGCCACCACCGGCAGCTTCCGGTAGCCGAGTTCGTGTTTCACTTCCGCGAGCAGCCCGTGGATCAACCCGCGGTAGCCATGCACGGCGCCCACCACCATCGCCTCCTCCGTGTTCCGGCCGATGACGGACTCCACTTCGCGCAGATGGATGCGCGGCAGCAGCGCTGTCTTTTCATGCAAGTAATCGGTCATCGCGCTGATGCCGGGCGCGATGATGCCGCCGATGTAATCACCGCGCTTGTTCACCACGTCGAACGTCACCGCCGTGCCGAAGTCGAGCACGAGCACGGGCGCGCCGAAGTGGTGCCGCGCAGCGATGGCGTTGGCCAGCCGGTCGGGGCCGATGGATTCCGGGCGCGGGTAATCAATGCCGATGCCCTTGACCGTGCGTTCGGTGAGGCGCAGCACCGGAAGCTTGTTCCAGCGCGCGCGCACCGCCTGTTTCACGTTGGGCGTGGCGTAAGGCACCACGCTGCACACCGCCACACCGGTGACGGCCGCGCGGCCGACGAAACGGTCGAGATCGTCATCGGCGGCGCCTTCGAGCCAATCGGCCGTGCGCGTGTCGGTGTGCTTGACCACGCGCTGGTGGCTGGCCAGCCCGAGGTGGGTGTGCGTGTTGCCGATGTCAATGAGGAGAATCATCGCGTTTCCAGGTCTATTTCTCCAGCCTCACATCGCCGCCGATGATGCGCTCCAACCGCCCGTGTTCGGTGCGCAGAAGCAGCGCGCCATCGTCATCGAGCGACTCTGCCCGGCCGGAAACGGCGCGCCCGCCGACAATAATGGACACGCGACGGCCGAGCGTGACGCATTGCGCCTCCCACTCCTCGGCCAGCCGCGCGAATTGTCCCTCGCGAAGCCTCCGGTAATCCCGGTCCAGCTCGATGAGAATCGCGGCCGCAAGATCGGGGCGGTTCACCCCGCGCCCGGCTTCAATCGAGAGCGACGTGGCCAGCTTGCGCATCTCGGCCGGAAATTCGTCCGCACGCTGATTCACATCCACCCCGATCCCAAGCGTGATGTGTTTTACATGATCGAGTTCGGCGCTGAGTTCGGTGAGGATGCCCACCACCTTGCGGCCACGGAGGAGGATGTCATTCGGCCACTTGATCTCGGGCTTTAAACCGGTCTGCTCCCGGATGGCCCGCGCCAGCGCGGTGGCGGCGACGATGGTGAGTTGCGTCGCGGCCTGCGGACGGAGATTCGGCCGCAACAACAGCGAAAACCACAGCCCCTTGCCCGCCGGCGAATGCCATGTCCGCCCCAGCCGTCCGCGGCCTTTCGTCTGCGATTCAGCAAAAACGACCACGCCTTCGTCAAGGCCATCGCGTGCGAGTCGCTCGACCAGGTCGTTGGTCGAAGCAGTGGATTGAAAGACCCGGATGTCGCGCCCGATGATTTGATCTTCCGGCAGGCGCGCGAGCAGATCGTCGGCATGCAGCACGTCCGGCACGCTGAGAAGTCGGTAGCCCTGATGCGGGCTGGCGGCGATGTCGTAGCCGAGCTGCCGCAATTCCTCGATGCGCGCCCAGATGGCTGCCCGGCTGAGGCCGAGGCGCTGCGCGATGTCCGCGCCGGAGACGGCGCCGGCACCAGCTTGGCGGAGCGCGCGAAGAATCTGGGCGTCGATGGTCACGATGCGAAATCCAGCGCGATGTCCACTGCCCGGGCCGAATGGGTGATGGCGCCGATAGAGATGAAATCCACGCCCGCCTCGGCAATGGCGCGCACCGTGTGCAGATTGACGCCGCCGCTGGCTTCGGTTTGGGCGCGTGTGGCCACGAGCGTGACGGCCTCGCGCAATTGCGCCGGAGTCATGTTGTCGAGCAGGATGAAATCCGCGCCCGCGTCGGCGGCCTGGCGCACCTGTTCGAGGGTGTCCGCTTCCACTTCCACCTTGAGCGCAGGGTAATGCTGCCGCGCGCGTGCGACCGCTGCAGCGATGGCGTTGGGCTGCGCGTCGCGGAGCGCGGCGAGGTGATTGTCTTTGATGAGCACCATGTCGAACAACCCGAGGCGATGATTCCTTCCGCCGCCACAGGTGACGGCGTATTTCTCCAGGCGGCGCAGTCCGGGGGTGGTTTTGCGCGTGTCGAGAATCGCCGCGCCAGTGCCGCGAATGGCGGCGACGAATTGGGCGGTGAGCGTGGCCACGCCGGAGAGGCGCTGGACGAAATTCAGCGCGACCCGTTCTGCCGTCAGAATGGCGCGCGCGTGGCCGCTCACGTGAAGAATGACGGTGCCCTTCGCGACCGTCTGGCCGTCGTCGAGCGCACGCTGGAGTTCGAGGGTGGACGAGAGTTGGCGGAACGCCTCCTCGGCCAGCGCGATGCCGGCGAGGGTGAGCGGTTCGCGCGCCACCATCACGGCGCGCGCCGTAGCATCAGCCGGCACGGTGGCCAGCGTGGTGACGTCGCCGCTGCCTATATCCTCAGCCAGGGCGCGGCGCACAGCCTCGCGAATTTCATCCGCTGTCAGCGTTTGCACGGTGGGAATCTGCGGGATGCCCGGACGGCGTTGAAGGAAAAAGTGGCGCGCGGGGCGGCATGGATACCGGCGCTGCGACGCGCAACGCGTCGCCTCCGACCCGATTTCCACTTGCCTCGGCGGCGGGGCGCCGGAACACTTCCGGGCATGGAAAATCCAGACCAGTTGCGCGAACTGTTCCGCATGCAAAGGGCGCTCAATGAACGCATCGGCGTGCGCACCGACGGCATGAGCGACGAGGAAAAGACGAAGTGGGTGCTGAACTATTGTCGCGCCATGACGCAGGAGATCGCGGAACTGACTGACAGCGTGCCGTGGAAGTGGTGGGCAAAATACCAGAAGTTTGACGAGCAGAACGCGCGCGTCGAGGTGGTGGACCTGTTCCATTTTCTCATCAGCCTCGCGCAGACGCTCGGGATGAGCGCGGACGACATCTTCGCCGCCTACGTGAAGAAGAACGAGGTGAACATCAAGCGCCAGGAGACGGGCTACGCGCAGAAGGACGAGAATGACTCGAAGCACATTTGAGCCGCAGAGGATGGAATCACGAAGGCGTTGAAGTGAATCAGCAGACATTTCCAATGAAGAAACCAGCGCGAAACCCGAAGGCGGCCCGGGCAGGCAGCGCTGCGGGCCGTCCGCCAGTGGCGTGGCGGCGTGACGTCGCGCAGGTGCTCATCACCGAGGAACAGCTCGGACGGCGGGTGCGCGCGCTGGCGCGGCAGATCGAGCGCGACTTTCGCGGACGAGATCTGGCGATTGTTTCCCTGCTCAACGGCACGGTGATGTTCCTCGCCGACCTCATCCGCCATCTCAACCTCCCGCTGCGCCTCGATTTCATGGGCGTCTCGAGCTACGGCCAGGGCACCGCTTCGCGCGAACTGGTCTTCACCAAGGAACTCCGGCTGGAAATCCGCGGGCGAGACGTGCTGGTGGTGGACGACATCCTCGACACCGGCAAGACGCTCAAACATGTGCTGGCCAAACTCCGTGCGCTCAAGCCGCGCCGCATCAAGATTTGTGTGTTGCTCGATAAGAAGGCGCGCCGCGTCGAGAAGGTTGAGGCCGATTACGTGGGCTTTGCCATTCCAGATCTGTTCGTTGTCGGCTATGGGCTGGATTTCGCGGAGCGCTACCGCAACCTCCCGTTTGTGGGGGTGCTCAAGCCGGAAATGTATGGCAGCAACAATGGGTGAAGCGTCGGATCCGACCACTCTGGCATTCGGGAAACAGTGGTGAGACGGGTTTGCACGGGCCTTTTTAGCAGGTTGTTGAACTTTCCCGCCCTGGCCGGGCTGCATCACCTTCTTGCATTGCGGCAACGCAATATTTCAGAAATCACAATTGACGCACCCCCGTTCGCCGCTAACATCCGCGCCTTGGTTTTTAACCTCTAAACTGAAATCGAACTATGCCAGTCAAAGTCGCAATCAACGGATTCGGTCGCATCGGTCGCCTCGTGTTCCGCGCCATGGTGGAACAGGGCCTCGTGGGCAAGGAAGTCGAAGTCGTCGCCGTCGGGGATATCGTCCCGGCCGACAACCTCGCCTATTTGCTGAAATATGACTCCACCCAGGGCCGCTTCACCGGCACGGTGAGCTCGAAGAAGTCGGCCGCCGACAAGGCCGAGGACGACGTGCTCGTGGTCAACGGTGCCGAGATCAAAGTCGTCAGCGCCCGCACCCCGGCCGAGTTGCCGTGGAAGGCGATGGGCGTGGACGTGGTCATCGAGTCCACCGGCCTCTTCACCGACGCCGCCAAGGACAATCCGAAGGGCGCTTACGGTCACATCACCGCCGGCGCCAGGAAGGTCATCATCTCCGCTCCGGCGAAGAACGAAGACATCACCGTCGTCATTGGCGTGAACCACGAAAAATACGATGCGACCAAGCATCACATCATTTCCAACGCCTCCTGCACCACCAACTGCCTGGCGCCGCTGGTTCATGTGCTGCTCAAGGAGGGCTTCGGCATCGAGGAAGGTCTGATGACCACCATTCACAGCTACACCGCCACGCAGAAAACCGTGGACGGCCCGAGCAAGAAGGACTGGAAGGGTGGCCGCAGCGCCGCGCTGAACATCATCCCCTCGACCACCGGCGCCGCCAAGGCCGTCGCGCTGGTCTGCCCTGAAGTCAAAGGCAAGCTCACCGGCATGGCCTTCCGTGTGCCGACGCCGACCGTCTCCTGCGTGGACCTGACCGTGAAGACGGTCAAGGAAACCAGCTACGCCGAGATTTCCGCCGCAATGAAGAAGGCCAGCGAGACCTACCTCAAGGGCATCCTTGAATACACTGAGGACGAAGTGGTCAGCACCGACTTCATCCACAGCAAGTCCTCGTCGATCTACGACAAGGGCTCGGGCATCGAACTGAACAAGCGCTTCTTCAAGCTGATCAGCTGGTACGACAACGAGTGGGGCTACAGCTGCCGCGTGGGCGAACTCCTGAAGTTCATCATCGGCAAGGGCCTGTAATCCCGGCTGAACGAATTCACGAACGGCGATCCGGCAACGGGTCGCCGTTCTGCTTTTCGGCCTTGCAGATCATCCACCGCTCCCCAAGCTCCGCGCCATGAAACGCGCCGCCACCCGCGCCGTCATCTTCGACATGGACGGTGTGCTGACCGACTCCGAGCCGCTCATCTGCGCGGCGGCGCTGGAGATGTTCCGCGAGTTGGGCCTGTCCGCGCAGGCGGAGGATTTCCTTCCGTTCGTCGGCACTGGCGAGAATCGTTATCTCGGCGGGGTGGCGGAGAAATACGGCTTCGTCCTCGACCTTACCGCAGCCAAGAAACGCACCTACGAAATTTATCTCAAGTTTGTGCCGGAGCAGCTTCGCGCCTTTCCCGGAGCGCGCGAACTCGTGCTTGGCTGTCGCGCCGCGAGTCTGCGCACCGCGGTGGCGTCCAGCGCCGACCTCATCAAAATCGAGGCCAACCTTCACAAGATCGCGCTTCCGCCGGCCACGTGGGACGCCGTCGTCTGCGCGGAGCAGGTGATTCACAAGAAGCCGGCGCCCGATATTTTCCTGGCGGCGGCGAGCGCGCTGGGCTGTGCGCCGGCGGAGTGCGTCGTCATCGAGGACGCCGTCAATGGCGTCGAAGCCGCTCTCGCGGCCGGCATGCGCTGCGTCGCGGTGGCGCAGACCTTCCCCGCAGATAAATTATCCGCCGCCCACCTGGTGCGCCCGGCGATGAAGGATGTGTCGGTGGCGGATTTGCTGGGTTGAGCAGGCCGCGAAGTCCGGCGGAGCAATTTTGATTTTGAACTCGCCCTGCCCACGGCCTAGCTTCTGCACGTGACTGTCGAATCGTTCCAGCAAGAGTTGGCGTCCGCCCTCAAGGCCTACGACAAATACATCGTCTGCCTCGAAAAGGCTCCGGACGACTGTGCCGCCGCGCTGCATTCGCTCATGGCCAAGGCCATCAAGGCCTATGAAACTCGCGGGCCGGACATGCGTCACGGCATCGCGCTCGATCGCTTTGTCACCATCATTCTCAGCCAGACGGAGGGGGAACGGCCGCTGTGCAGCATCTACTTCAACCTGCACTCGCCCTACCAGAAGAAGGCGGCGACCAGGGCGGCCAAGTCCGAGGGATGATGCGTCTGTCACGCCCGCGATTTTACAGCCTCGGCTTCCGCGTCGTCCCATCCTGATCTAAATCCTCCTCGCCAAACCTCGTTGCCTGCGCGGGGAGAGCGTGACGAAGACTCTCCCGAACGACTGCGGCACTGGCCCTACTCCAGCGCCAGCTCCAGTTGCTCGGATTCGCTGAGCGCCTGCGCCTCAAAGCCGAGCCGCCGCAACGTCCGCGCAAAGTCCGCCGCAAACCCGTGCAGCGTGAACACGCGGCGCGGTGCAACCTGCCGGACAAACTCAATCAGCTCGTGGAAATCCGCGTGGTCGCTCAAGGCAAACGCCGCGTCCGTGCCCGCGCGGAAGCGGCAGCCGGAGTCGAGCGCCCAGCCAGTCAGAATGGCGGTGCGCACGCGGCCGAGTTTCGTCAACCACGCGGAGCGCGCGAGTTGCGGCGGCCCGATCACCACCTGGCCGCCGGGCGGGTCTTCTTCGAAACGCGCCCAGGCTGGAAACTGGTGGCCGAACTGTTCATAGATGGCCGTCAGTTCATGTGCCTTGTCGTGGAGGCGGAGCGGCAGCCCCGCACCGTCCAGACCGCGCAGCAGTTCCTGGCTTTTGCCGAGCGAGTAGGCGAGCAGCACCGGCGTCACCCCCTCATTGATCGCCTCGCGGCAGAAACGGATGACTTCATGCAAAACGTCCCCGGCCGGCGGAAAGACATATTTCGGCCGGCCAAAGGTGGTTTCCATGATCAGAATGTCGGCACGACACGGCGCGCAGGTTTCGGCAGTGAGGCCGGGCCGCAGCTTGAAATCGCTGGTGTAGAGGAGTGATTCCCCACCAGCTTCGACGAGGGCCATGGCGCTGCCGAGAATGTGTCCGGCGGGCAACAGCGTGAGATGAAAACGGGCGCCACCGTGCGTGAACTCGCGCCGCTCGCCGAAGCGCAGCAGGTGTTCGATGCGGCGACCACCGAGGCGCGCCTGCATGAGCCGGGAGGTTGGTTCTGTCAGAATGACTTCACGGTGGCGTCCGGTGTGATCGGAGTGGGCGTGGCTGATGAAGACTCGCTCCGGTCCAATCTGCCGCGCTTGCGGGTCGAGCCACAAACCCAGTTGCGGCAGCAGCACACCGCCGCGGAGGAATTGAAAATCGAGGTCCGCCACGCGCCGAAGTTAGCAGGCAGGCGCCAGGAAGCCAGATCCATGGGTTCTGTCGGGAACGAAACTGCGACGAGACGCGACCATCGCTCGCCCGGATGCGGGGTGGCACGCGGAGGGCTGTGTTGCCCAGAATTCGCGCACCCAGGTCGCAACGATGTCTCGCGCCCGGCCACGTACCGGCGCGATCCGGTCACGACCGGAAGAATCTGCCCCGCGGGTCAGCGCTTCGGGCGGATGAGGATGACCTTCTTGGTGGTGCCATCAACTTCCACGCTGTGCGTCTCGACAGTGGTGTCGTCGCGCAGGGCATGATGGACGATGCGTCGATCGTAGGAACTCAGGGGTTCGAGCTCCACAACGCCGCCCAGGCGGCGGACTTTCTCGGCGGCCTCCTTCGCCTTTTTGATGAGCGCGTCGCGCACTTGCGATCGGTAGCCACCCACGTCGAGCGTCACCTTGGGCGCATTGGGATCCTGCTGAAAGAGCAGGCGGTTGACGATGTATTGCAGGTCGGTAAGCGTCTGCCCCTGTCGGCCGATGAGTCGTCCGGAATCTTCGGTCTGCACGTCGAGCAGCAGGTCGCCGTCTTCGAGTTGTTGTTCCACGACGGTGGCGGTGAAGCCGAGCCGGCCGAGGAGTTCTTCGAGGATTTCTTTGGGGGTGGCAGCCATAGGACGTTAATCGGTGATTCGTGCAAGATTGGCAGCAGCCGGATTTGACCGGATCATTTCTTCTTCTTCGGAGCCGGATTGACCGGAACCGGCGCGGGCACCGGTTTCTTGTCCGCCGACCGGGTGAGCTTCATCTGCGCGATGGTAAGCAGGTTCTGGGTGGTCCAGTAAAGCGTCAAACCCGCCGAGTAATTGTAGAGCAGCACCAGGAACATCAGCGGCATGTACTTCATCATCTTGGCCTGCGCGGGATCCATGCCCGGCGACATGGGCGTCATGCGCGCCTGGAAGAACATGGTGATGCCCATGAGAATGGACAGCGGATTGACGGGAATGTTGAAGCCGGGGAGGTAGAAGATCGTGTCGGGGCTCGCCAGGTCCATGGCCCAGAGGAACTGCGCGCCGCGCAACTCGATGGCGCTGCGCACCATCATGAAGAAGCCGATGAACACCGGGATCTGCACCAGCATCGGGAGACAGCCGCTCACCGGGCTGACCTTGTTCTCCTTCCAGAGTGCCATCATCTTTTGCTGAACCTTCTGCGGTTCATCCTTGTACTTTTCCTGGATGGCCTTCACCTGCGGCTGCAACTCCTGCATCTTTTTCATCGAGCGCGTGCTCGCCTGGGTGAGCGGCCAGAAGAGCAGTTTGAGCAGCACGGTGATGATGATGATGACCCAGCCGTAGCCGAGGTGGCCGCCGAAGAGGGCGTGGATGCCGTTCATCGAGAGCAGCAACCCCTTCGAGAAGAAGCCGAAGAACCCGCTGTAGCCCATGATGAGATCGACCTTGTTTTTGAACTCCGCGCCGATGTGGTCGAGCGTCCGGTATTCCTTCGGCCCGGCGAACATCGCGTAATGATGCTCGAAGGCCGCGCCGGCCGCGAGGTTCGTCGGCGCGTAAAGCAGCATCGTTTGAAACGCGAACGGCTTGGTCATGGTCTTCGGGTCGGCGGCGATTTCCTCGCGGGTCGGCGGCGGCAGCAGGATCTTGTGGGCCACAAATTGCATCGCCGGCTCGCGCGGTATGACCACGAGGCCAAAGAACTGGTTGACCACGGCGGACCACACCACGTTGTTCATCCCCTCGCGATACTCCTCCCGTGGAGTGCCTGGAATGCAGCCCAGCGTGCTGTTGGCAAACCAGGCCTGATCGGCGTGATGATCCTTGCTCCCGTCATACCAATAAAATCCCACCAGCGTCTCGTCATCGTGCGAATTGAGCGGCGTGGCCGTGCCCGCGATGAGCTGGGGCGCCGGCAGCGCAAAGGCTCCGCCGGAGCGGTTCTCGATGCGCACGGTGGCGTTGAGAAGGTAATTGGACGCCAGCCGGAAATCCTTCACCACGTAAAGGCCATTGGTGAGTTGCTTCTCCGCGCGGACGCCGTTGGCAGTGGTCGAGAGCTTGTAGAGTCCGTCGCCCTGCAACGCGCTGTCGCCGACCAGCGCGAAGACCGGCGCCGGGGCCTCGGTGTTGAGCGTTGCCAGATTGGTGTCGCCCAGCGTTTTCTTCCGACCGAAGCCGACAACCGTTTCGGGATACTTGGTCAAGGCCACGCTCTTCAACCCACCGCCGTGGGACGTGAAGGTGTAGCGCGCGTTTTGATTCGCGACGACGATCACCTGCTCGGGAGCGCCCGCCGGCACGACCGCCGCGACCACGGGCTGCACGACGGCCTGCGTCACCACCGCCTCCGCCTGGGTGGCGGCGACGACTGGGTTCGTGCCCGGCACCGCATTCGTGCCTTTCGGCAGCGGCTTCGGCGGATAAATCTTGTTGATCAGACTTGGCCAAGCCAGCAGCAGGAGCAGGCAGGCCACCAGAACAATGATGCTTTTACGATCCATGCAAACGTGAAATCAAATACGGCGTCGCCCCGGATTTTCCCGGGCTGCACGCCAATGACAACGAACAAGAGTGCCCATCTGAATCGTCATGATCCGCCTCGCTGGCGCTGGGTCGATTCGCCACTCTTGACTCCAGACTCTCCCACTTTCCGGGCGGCACCGGGTCTTCGCCCTGCCCGCCCCACGGATGACACCGGCCGACGCGGCACGCCGCGAGCCAGCTTCCCCGCAGCGCCCCGTGCGTCTTCACCGCCTCGATGGCGTAGCACGAACACGTCGGGGTGAAGCGACACCCGCCGCCCATCGGTCCGAAGACGGCGGTCAGGAGCGGTGAAACCAGCGTGCGGTAGCCCCGCAGTCCGAACACCAGGATGATTTGCGGGAGATTCACTGCAAAGGCCGGCGGCATTGCGAGCCAGTGCCGCCCAACAACTACCCAGCCTGGTTGGCTTGCGTTTTCAACGCTCCCGCACGTTGCAGCGCGGTCAAATAATCTCGTTCGGTCTCCGCAAATTTTTTGGTTCCGATGCTGTGCCGCGCGACGAGAACCATATCCATCGGCTGGCGCAGCTCGAACTGATGCCTCCGGAACGCCTCGCGGAGGAGACGACGGGCGCGGTTGCGGACGGTTGCGGCGCCGATTTTTCGGCTGGTGATGACGCCCAGCCGGGTGGTTTCCCCGGCGGGAAGCAGGAGCCAGTTGAGAATCAGGCAGCCTTGCACCAGCCGCCGGCCTTGCGTGCGGGCGCGCTGAAAATCCCGCCCCAGCTTGAGGCGGCGCGAGCGCGGCAAACGCAGCCGGTCTGAAGGCGCGGCGGTCATGGGAAAAGGCTCACACCGGGGTCAACCGCTTGCGGCCGACCCGGCGGCGGTTGCGCAGGATGGCGCGGCCGCTCTTGGTGGAACTGCGACTCAGGAATCCGTGCTGCCGCTTCCGGCGCATTTTCGACGGTTGATACTGGCGTTTCATGCGTCTTGCTTCAGTTTGACTTCAATAATTGACCCACCCGCGCGAATCCAACCCACTGGCGGCCTCTCCACGGGAGCGCGCAGCATAACAATGAACCCCCCTGTGTCAAGCGACGGACTGGGACTTGGAAGATTGGGGTGTGATAAAAAGCGGGTGAGGTTAACCACGAACCGGCGGAAAAACCTGGGTGGTAGGGCGCGTCGCTCCGCGCGCGCCGCCGGAGCGGTGCCAGCATTCCCAACGGCGCGCACGGAGTGACGCGCCCCACCTCGCCTGGCGTGCCGGCCTCACCCGCTTTAAATCACACCCGAAGATTGTGGGCGCATCTTGACACTGCCCCCGGATGCAACCGGGTTGGAGCGCGAGGTTGACGTCGCTTTACCGGGCTCCAGCCCGCCGGCCATTGATTACACCTTGTCGCCGGGCCTCTCGAAGCGGCCTGAA
>JBBRWD010000151.1:0-11496 GCA_038249465.1 Limisphaerales bacterium
AGCGGCAGACGAATCTTCTCAATGGGCGTGAGGTGCAGGTCGGGCTGGGCTGGGAAGTGATGGCGCATCGCGAATGTTTCCAGATCCGATCGCCAAAGCGGCCAAAACGTTCAAACAAAGTGCCAACATTCGCACGGGCCAGCCCCCGTCAGACTCATTGCCAGCGCGGGTAATGCCCGTTGAACGCCGATCACTACGGAGGCGGCAAGACCCACTTCCTGCTGACGCTTGGCGCGCGGGCAGCGGCGGAGAATTGGGCCGTCTGTTACCTCCAGCGCAAGGCGCCTGTCACGGTCGGCGACTGGTTCGGCCTCTACGAGCAGATTGCAAAGGCGATTCAGCTTCCGGCTGGCGAACGCACCGGCATCCGCTCGGTAGTTCAGGCGGCGCTCGACCGGATGCGCGAGCGCGCGGAGAAAGCGGCGGGTGCTTTTCCCGACGCGGCTTTGGACGAGATGATTGCCGCCGTGCGGGAGGACAACTGGCCACACAGTTCCTTCGGACGGGTGATGGCCGCTGTGCTTAATCACCTGCGGGACCCGAACGCGAATCCAGGGGAGGGCGAGGCGGCGCTAGACGGGCTGCAAGGCAACATTGCCAGGGAGACCCTGAACGTGCTGCGGCGGCTGCACCTTCAACCGTTGAACGCCGCAGGCCGCCAACGCCACGGTCAGGAGTTGTTCTACTCGGTGGCGAAGTTCCTGCCCAAAGCCGGAGTCCACGGCCTCGTCCTGCTGCTCGACGAGATGGAGGTGACCTTCAACGCCCGCGGCAAGGCGCTGGAAAGAATCCTCGTGTCCATGCGGACGATGCTGGACGCGCCCGACAACCGCATGGAGCGCATTCCGCTCTTCGGCGTCTTCGCGGCAGTGCCGGATGTGTGGTCCGAAGTCATCGCCAAACGCTACGAGGCGCTCAAACAACGCTTCCAGGTCTTCGACCCGTTCCATCGTGGCAACGACGACGCGGCGCAAATTGACCTCGCGGAACTTGGCAGGCAGCGTGACATCCTCCGGGCCATCCGGGAGAAACTGCTGGAGCTGGGCATCCGTTTGCATGGCTGGAAGCTCGACCTCGAAATGCAGGGCTGGAATCTCGAAAGACTGGCCCGGGTCACGGCGGAGCAGCTTCTCGAAGTGAACGCACGGCGCTTGTTCGTAAAAGCCTGGTGCAGCCTGCTCGGCGAGCAGGGCCGCAACGGCGAGCAGGATTACACCGAGGAATTCCTCACGAACCGCATCCGAGGTGTGGACGCGGAGTTGCGAAAGGGCGAGCAGGCACCAACCGGCAACGACATCGGCTGATGGAAATCTCCGCGCGACATCCGAGGAAGGGCGACTGCGTCATCCGCTCGGTGATAGACAAGCACGGGCGTCCCAAGGTGCTGGTAGATTACCCGGATTTGGATTTGAAACATCGGCTCGAATACCTCGACGAACTTCTCGACCCGAAAACCAAGGCGCCAATTTCTGTCGAGCAGTGCATGGAACCGCCACCAACGCTCAACATTACAAGGAACCAGACTACGGGATTGGTAGAGCGGATTGAACTGGATTGGTCTGTGGGTTCCTCAGCGTCAAATGCTGCTCTGCAAGCTCCTTCATGGCAGCGCGCCCGGCAATCACTGCTCGCCCTTCGCCTCGGCCAATCCACGGCGGAAACCGTGCTAGAACTCAGCGTGGGCCTTTCGGAGGTGGACGAGGCGTGCCGGTGGGCGCTCGACCGCGCGGGGAGCGGCCAGCTTTCGTTCCTGCTCTTCGTCAGCCCCTACGGCATGGGCAAGAGCCATGCGCTGGCGCATCTGCGCGAGCTTGCGCGGGGCCGCAGCATGGCGACTGGCACGGTCGTCCTCGATGGCGTGGGAACCACGCTTTGCCGCCCACTCGGCCTGATCAGCGCGTTGTCTCATTCCGTTGAGTATCCCGAGGCGATGGCCAGCGATGGACTCCCGCAGCGTCTCGCGGGTTTGGTGCGGGCGGGAGCTGTGGACAGGTTGCGCGTGGCAGGTGCCGAAATGCTGCACCGCAGCCTGGCGAACCTGAACGGCGAGCATGTGGACGACGCGGACAAATGGGAAATGATTGAGGATTACCTAAGCCTCGAAGTCAGCGCCCCGCAGGCTAGCCGCTTCCTTGGCGTGCGACTGACGCCGCTAAACGCCAACCAGCTTGCAAACCGCCCCGGACGCGCCACCGGACTTTTGAAGGAATGGGCGCAGGCGTGTTCCATGACCAATGCGCGGGACGGCCTCGCCGTTCTACTCGACGAGGCGGATGTGGACTATGGCAACCGTTGGCGCAGCGAAACGGAACGCGAACAGCGGGCCGCATTGCTTCAAGCGTGGCGGCAGATGGCGGACGCTGGCCCGCGCGGCGGCAGCTACGCCAAGCTCGCTGTCGCTCTCGCGATGACGCCCGGATTGGACGAGGATGACCCGATTAATGAGTTGCAGAATAGCCTCGGCCCGCATCTGCGCGCTGTCACGCTGCGGGAATTGAGCGACCGCGAGATGCGTGAACTGGGCGGCAAGGTCGCCGCGCTCTACCGGACGGCTTACGAACTTGGTGAAGCGGGAGCGGCAGGCACGGAGAACCTGATCGCTGAAGCTCTGGCCGTGCAGCAGCGCGGCGCCGAACAGCGCAATCCGCGCAAGTTCATCCGCCTCCTCCTCGAAAAACTCGACACCGCCCATGCCTGACGATGCCGCAGAGCGCAGCCGCCTCGACCGCCGCCTGCGTGATGGCCTCGGCGACGTTGGGCAGGCGTTCTTTAACTTCCCCGCGCTTTCCGAAGTGCAGCGGGCGGCCATCCAGCCGATTGCCGAGGGGCGTAACCTGCTCGTCTGCGCCGCCACCGCCGCCGGCAAGACCGAAGCCGTGCTCGCGCCGCTTGTCTGGCGACTTCGCCGCAAGGCAGCCGGGAGTGGACGCGGCCCGCGGTTGCTGGCGATTGCGCCCACCCGCGCGCTCGTGGCCGACCTCACCGCGCGACTTGAGACACCGCTGGCTAAACTCGGCTGGCGTTGTGCCGCGCAGACGAGTGATTTTGCAGGAGCGGTGTCGGAGCCGGATGTGCTGGTCACAACCCCAGAGTCATTCGACTCCATGCTCGTTCGCCGCCTGCACGTCGAGAGTGGCGAACCCGTCGGGCACCTGCTGGCGAATGTGGCCGCCGTCTTCGTGGACGAGGCGCATTGTTTCGACAGCACGGCGCGCGGCGACCAACTCGTCTTTCTGCTCGCGCGTCTTCGCAAGCTGCGGGAATCCGCGCTGAGCAAAGGCTGGACGGCCAGCACCGAAGTTCAGGTCTGCGCTGCCAGCGCCACGGTGCATGCGCCGCGCGCGCTCGCCTGCAAGCTCCTGGACGTGGACGCTGACGCAATACTTTGTCCCGGCAGCCGCCCGATGGACGTGCTCACGAATCTGGGCCAATGGCGGCGGCTGGATGAAAGCGCGCTGGCCGCGAATTTGGCTGACACGTTGCCGATGGAGACATCGCACGAACGCATCGGCACATTGCTTTGGGCCGCGCTGCAAAGCGGAGAGTGCCGCAAGGCACTGGTCTTCGTTCCTTCACGCAAACAGTGCGACCAACTCGGCCTGCACTTGCGCCGCTTTCTCCAAAAGCGCCGCCACATTTGGGTGGAAACGCATCACGGCAGTCTGAGCCGCGAGCACCGCCAACGGGCCGAGGAGGGCTTTCACGAGCAACGCGACGCCGTGCTCGCGGCGACGAGCACCCTCGAAGTGGGCGTGGATATTGGCGACGTGGATGTGGTCGCGCTCGTTGGCGCTCCGCCGGACACATCGAGCCTGCTGCAACGCATCGGACGCGGCGGACGCCGGAGTGGACTCACGCGCCTGCTGCCCATCGCCCGCAACGCCGTGGACGCCGCCGCACTGGCGAGCCAGCTCATCAGCGCGGTCGCGGGCAAACTGGAGGCGCGGCACCGCTTCCGCCGTTGGGATGTTTTTCCTCAACAGGTCATCAGCTTCATCCGCCAGAATCGTGGACAGGGCCGCGGCATGGAGTCGCTCAAGAATCTCGCGGCCTTCGCATGGCCGGCGGCGGACACGGCGGAAGTCGCGGCGAGCCTCATTCGTTCATGGAGTAACGACGGATTGCTCTCCGAGCAGCGCGGCAAGTTCCAACTTGCGGGCGCGTGGGAGGATTTCTCGGCGCAGGCGGAAGGGGACATCGTCATCCACTCCAACATCTGTTCAACGTCAGCGGGCCGTGAAGTCCGCAACGACCTAACCCGCGAAGTTATTGGCCACGTCGGCGGGATGGCCCCGGAGACCGGCACGCTCACAATCGCGGGGCGCCAGCACAAAATTCTGCGACAGGATGAGTGCATCGTCGTCACGCCCGTCTCCGACGCGGACGCGGACGAGCGCGAGGACACACCGCAATACGGCGGCCGCCGGCGCCGTGTCTCGGAGAGTTTTGCCGCCCATGTCCGGCGTGGCTGCGGCTTCGGCGAAGAGGAAGCCCCGCTCGTGCGCGTCGACGGGCAACTGTTGTGGTTCCACTTCGGCGGCGAGAACTACGAAGGACTGCTGCGGCAGTTGTTCCCGCGATTTCTGAATGCACCGGCCATAGCCGGAATCGCCATTCGCGTGGGACCGGGAATTGATGTCAGCCTTTATTCCACTCTGGATTCGTCAAGGCTGATGCGCTTCATCAGCCAGAAAGGATTGCAATTGCTAGCAGATGAAGGTTTGGGACGATTTGCGGTGCATCTTCCACCAGCAGGAGTTGAAAGCATGTTGGGTGAACTGAGTTTTGCTGATCGTTTTCGGAATTGGCTCAAGGCGCGAATCATTCCAACCGCTTTGCCGCTTGTGGAACTCCCTCCCTTGGCGGCTCTCTTAGCGGCTGACTGACCCATCACCGCACCCAAGGTCGTCGCCGCAGTGGATGAATTGACCAGCGGCCGTTCGGCCATGAGCCTGGAGGCGGCGAATCGCGAGGTGTATCTGCTGCTCAAGCAAGGCATCAAGGTGGTCGTGCCCGAAACAGATTCGACACCCCACCCCGGCCCTCTCCCCGGTCGAGGCGGAGAGGGAGTCAGAAGCGGCGGGCAGCCGGCGAACAGTGATTTCCTCTTGGTCAGCCGGTTCAGCGTCACCGGCGCGCTCTACAACTGACGGCCGGATTTGGTTCAACGCGCTGCTCATCGCCTCGAACAGCATGGATAGCCGCGTCAGCTCGCTGCCGACCGCGATGCCCGCCCATTCTCGGGCCGGACAAACGGCAATCATTGTGTGCCTCATTGCCGCTTCAAGAGCAGGTATTGCACTTCGTTGGGAAAGTTGAACCTGACATAGATGCCTTCGCGATTGATGTCCACCCCGGACCGTGGGTTGGGCCAGAGGGTCTGGTTCGGATCATCCGCCACCAAATTCACGACCTGGTACTTCGCGCCAGATTGGAGCGGCACAGCACTTGGAATCGCGTAGGTTTCGGGTTCGACCACCTTGTCACGCAGGTTGACGAATACGAGCATCACGTCGTCGCCATCCCAGCGGGCGGCGCTGAAGATGTTCTCGTTGAAGGTGCTGCCGTATTGGCGCGTGAGAAAATGCCGATTCGTCGAGCGCAAGGCGGGGTGTGCGCGGCGGGCTTCGTTGACGCGGCCATAGAGGCCAAACACCTGAGGATTGGCCCGGTCCCAAAATCCTTTGAGATCCTGCCAGGAGTTCTGGAAGTCCACTTTGTAGGGCACGCCGAGCGGCTGGCTCATATAGACCATCGGCACGCCGTGGCTGGCGGCGGCGACGGCGTAACGGGCCATCATGAGCCAGGCGTTGCCGTTGCCGTCCTCGTCGTGGCTGGTGCCATTGTGCATGATGGTGGCGTTGTATCCGTAGAGCTGCGCCTCGCTTTCGAGACTGCCCGCCAGCTGACTCATAGTGACGCCGCTGTTCCGATACAACCCATGATCGACCGTGGTCAGCATGTCGAAGTGCCGGTTCGCGCGGTAGCGGATCACCTCGGGGTCCAGCGCCTCGGCCAGGAACACAAAGTCCCATTTCTTCTGGCGGGTCTTGTTGATGATGTATTCCCAGGCTTGCGGGGGCAGACCCTGCGCGAAGTCCGCGCGAATGCCCGCCAGCTTGTTGCCGGTCTGGTCCAACCAGAAGGGCAGGATGCGGGCAAAGTAATTGAAGATGTTCTCCACCTCGAAGTCGTGGCCACCATCGGGATTGAGGTCCGTGGAGAAAAGGTCACGTTCGTCAAGCGCGCCACCTGCCCACGTTTCGCCGTAGCCGGGTTTCGGCCCGAGCGAGGAATAGCTGCCGAAGAACCATTCCAGTCCGGCGTCATACCAACTGTGTTCCCCGCGGCGATCCTCGGGCGCATAGAGTCCGATGTCATCCGGATTGCTGGCGTGCTGGCGGTAATCCGAGGCTTTGGAAGCCCACGCCGGGCGCGTGGTGCGAATCAGCTTGTTCACGTCCGCAGCGGGAACCAGCCCGAGGTCCACCGCGCCCTGGCCAAAAACGATGTCCCGGCCCGCGTGGTTGAACGCCACGTCCAGGAACACGTTCAGCCCGAGGGCGTCGGCCTTGTTGACCAGATATTTGAACTCGCTCAAGGCGGCGGCGGAGGTGTTCGAGCGCGACAGTGCCTCGTTCACCGCGTAGTAATTCCGCGCCGCGTAGGGGCTGCCGGGGGAGTAATTTGGCACGATCTGGCGCGAGTTCGGGTCCCATCTCTCGCGGGTGATCGGGAAGATCGGCATCACCCAGAGCGTGTTGAAGCCGAGCCGCTCGCGGACAAAGCGCAGGCTGAATGGATCGAAGCCGTCCGGGTCATGATCCGTGAAATCCTCGAAGGTGCTGCGCTGGTCGAACCCGCCGCCCGGCCTGGCCTCGACCACCAGCGGATTGACCTCATACATCGTCAGCGCGAGCGCCTTGCGTGGCGTCACCACCACCGCGCAATCCCGTTGCTTCACGCCGGCGAAATCGAAGTCGTTGTGCCACTGCCACGCCCCGCCGTTGATCCGGCACCGAGCGGTCACCCGGTAAGCCCCGGTTTTCGCCAGCGTCAAGTCGGCGCGGTAGATGAGATTGTTGCCGCTCTGTCCGGCCGGGCTCATCGGGTAGGTCAGGAAGTAGCTGTTCGGGCCGCCCGCCTGGATCGGGTCCTCCCAGACCTTCGCCTGGTCGCGGCGGTTCACATTGCTGAACACCTGGACCTCTAAGTCAGCGGCCGGGTGGCCATCGCCAAAGACCTGCACGAATACCTGGATGGGCACCTTCTCCCCAGCGACCTCGTCGAGGTAATACTTCGCCGTGCCGTAATTGCCGGAGCGTCCGCCACTCCACACCTGGCTGTCTCGGATTTCGAGGTGTCCCATCCACGGGGCGGCCCAAGCCATCGAAATGGCCAGCCAGAGAAGTGAACAACAAATTGGAATGCGTCTCAGAGTTTTCATGCGTTTGCTGGTCGTTGGTTTGTCCTGCGCCCTTGTCACGCCCACGGTGGGCCTTTACTCCTGCAACCGTAGCTGAGCCGGCCGCACAGTTCAACTGACAACCACCTGGGTGTCGCAGGGGGCGATGATTCGTGGGGCGTGCGACCAAGCCTGCCTGCCCACCTTGTAGAGAACTTCATGCTGTTCTCGAAACGCAAAGCCGGCTTGTTGAAAATCGTCGTGGACAGACCTGAAGCGGAGAATCCCCGCATCAGCTGACGCGACCGATGCGCAAATTCGGTTTCTCCCGTGATGCCTGAACATAAATGCCGCCGTCCGCGCTGTGGACGAAGCACAGGCGGACATGCTTGGGCTTTTTGTCCTCCCGGATGTAGCCATCCGCGAGTAGGGCGTGTAGGTCGAGGCGAAAACAGCCCACCAATCGAGGGGTGTCGTTCTTGGCGCGTTTCCAGCGGAGAATGAGGTCGAATGGATGCTCGTCGAGCGGCACGGCTCCGTGATGGTTTCGCCGGTTTGCGTCGTTCCCGGTCCATTTTCTCCTGTGCGGGCGCAGGTCGTCGAGGGAGGAGAACTTGGTGATATATTTGTCGGCCATGACTCATGTTTGACGCCGCCACGAATCCGGGTATTTCGACGCATTCTAGTTGGCCGGCTTCAGGCGAAGCCAGGCTTCATCCGTTTCTCCTCCCTGATGGCGTCAGGCGCGCGTACGTCCAAACGTCTGTACCGTGACGCGGATGGAATTTTCGGCGATGGCAGCGACGTGTCTTGCGCTGCCGAGGACTGGTTCGCGCCACCACAACTATTTGGTGAACTCGATGAATTTCGCGCCGCGCGCCAAATTTTGATGCATTTGGCGGCGGCTTCCCGTATGAGATTCCGCACGCCGATGAACTCCTTGGAACAAGGTCGTCAGCCACATCGTCAGCAGTGGATGAGTCACGCGCCCGGTGGAAATTCCCGGCTACGCCCGCATGGTGCCGGTGGCGGAAATCAGCGACGCCAAGAACGACTACAATCTCAACCTCCCGCGCTACATCGACAGCACCGAGGCCGAGGACCTCCAGGACATCACCGCCCACCTGCGTGGCGGCATCCCCAACCGCGACCTCGACGCGCTCGAACGCTACTGGCAGGTCATCCCCGCCGTCCGCGCCGCGGTGTTCAAGCCGCTTCCCTCGTCCCGCGTGCGGGGAGAGGGCCAGGGTGAGGGGTCTGTTTCCGGCTATTCCGCACTCCGCGTTCCGCATTCCGCACTGAAGGAAACCATCTTCAGCCATGCCGAGTTCACCGCCTTCAACGAATCCGGCACCAAGCTGTTCGGGAAATGGAGGAAGGCCAATTTCCCGCGCCTGAAAGGCTTCGCCCAGGACGGTCATCCCAAGGCGCTCATCGAAGCCATTGCCGAGGATCTGCTGGCCACCTTTGAAAAGGCTCCGCTGCTCGATGCCTACGATATTTACCAGCACCTCATGGATTACTGGGCGGAGACGATGCAGGACGATGGTTACCTCATCACCGCCGATGGCTGGCGCGAGGCGCCCCAGCCCCGGCTCATCATCGAGGACAAGAACAAGAAGACCAAGGCCAGGCCCGACTTCACCGTGGGCAAGAAGAAATACCAGACCGAGTTGATTCCGCCCGCGCTCGTCATCGCCCGCTACTATCCCAAGGAACAGACTGCCATCGAGGCGCTGGAGGCACAGCTTGCCGCCCTGGCGCAGCAGATGGAGGAAATGGCCGAGGAACATGGCGGCGAAGGCGGCCTGCTGGAAGACGCGCAGAACGACAAGGACAAGTTGACCAAAGCGTCGGTCGCCGCCCGGCTGAAGGACATCAAGAGCGACCCCGGATGCCGCCGATGAACGCCAGGCACTGCAAGATTTCCTTGCCCTCACCGAGCAGGAAGCCGACACCGGCGGGCAGCTCAAGACCGCGCAGGATGCCCTCATGGACAAGGTTGCCGCCAAATACGGGCAGCTCACCGAGGACGAAATCAAGACGCTGGTGGTGGACGATAAATGGCTGGCCACCATCGCCGCCGCCGTGCAGGGCGAGCTGGACCGCGTCTCCCAAACCCTCACCGGCCGCATCCGACAACTGGCCGAACGCTACGCCACGCCGCTGCCGCAGCTAACCGGCGAAGTGGCGACGCTGGCCGCCCGCGTGGATGGACACCTCCAACGAATGGGATTCAAGCCATGAAGAAAACGAAAAGCACCACGATTGAAGTCCAAGGCACGGCCATCGCCATCCTCTCCGGCAAGGACGGCGACTACATCTCTCACACCGACATGCTCCGGGCGAAGGATGGAGAGTTCTTCATCTCGGATTGGCTCCGAAACCGAAATACGGTGGAGTTTCTCGGCATCTGGGAATCCGTTTTCAACCCCGGTTTTAATTATGGCGAATTCGCCACAATTAAAAGTCAGGCCGGCCTCAACAGCTACAAAATCAGCGTGAAGGATTGGGTCGAGAAAACCAATGCCATCGGCCTCAAAGCCACCCCTGGGCGGTATGGCGGCACTTTCTCCCACCCTGACATCGCCTTCGAGTTCGGCATGTGGATCAGCCCCGAGTTCAAGATCTACCTGGTCAAAGAATTCCGCCGCCTCAAGGAGGACGAAAACCGCCGCCTCTCCCTCGCGTGGAATCTCAACCGCATGCTCTCCAAGCTGAACTACCGCATTCACACCGACGCCATCAAGGCCCACCTCATCCCGCGGGAGGTCACGCTGGCCCAGGCCTCCATCACCTACGCCACCGAGGCCGATGTCCTGAACGTGGCGCTCTTCGGCCACACGGCGAAACAGTGGCGCGCCGCCAATCCCAGGCTCGACGGCAACATGCGCGACCACGCCACGGTCGAGCAGTTGCTTGTGCTCGCCAATCTGGAAGGAATGAACGCCGAATTTATCCACATGGCCCTGCTTCAGGGAGACCGGCTCAAGCGGCTGAATCAAATCGCCATTCGCCAGATGCAGACCCTCACCGCGCATTCGGCGGTGCGGCAGATTGGCCGCCCAACGGAGGATGGCAGATGAACTTCGCTTCCCTCGCGCAATCCATCGGTAAGCTGGTCGGCAAGTCGCAAATCCTTTCCCGTCAGGCCGTGGAACTCTATGCGCCCGTCGTCGAGGCCATCGTGCATTCCCGCTGCCAGGACGCCCGGCATATCGAACAGACGCTCGATGGACTCCTCGGTTTCTGTTTCGATTCCGAGGCGCTCCGGCTTTACCGGCAACTCTGCCGCTATTACTACGACCTTGACCCGTCGGCAACGGCCTCCTGCGTCCAGGCGTACCGAAAGATGTGGGATTCCGAAACGAAGGACCAGCCGTGAACAGCATCCTCCAACTGGCCGAACGCAACGCCACCCCGCTGCCGCAACTCACCGACGAAGTGGCCACTCTCGCCAGCCGCGTGGATGAACACCTCAAAAAGATGGGGGCGGTGTGGAAGTGAAGCCCGGCTATAAGCATACCGAGGTCGGCGTAATCCCGGTGGAGTGGGACATCAAGCCGATGCGAGCGTTTGGGAAATTCGCCAAAGGAATCGGCCTGCTCAAGGAAGAGGTTCTTGCGGAATTTCCTTGGGATTTTTCATTGAGTGGGGAGAGGGAGTCTTGGGCCCTTTGACCGCCGGGCAGCGCGAGCTGGGGCTCAAGGCACGCTGCCCGGCTCGTTTAACTTGCGAAGTGGACGTGTGGGCAGGTGGAGGTTTCCGCAGCCCGGCGCCCGGTGGCAAAGTGGGTCATGCAAGACTATCAACTTTATCAGCAGATTCTGGGGATCGAGGAACCGTGGCGGGTCAAGCGGGTGACGCTGAACCGCCCGGCTGGCGCGGTGGAAGTCGAGGTGGAGTGCCTGGAGAGCGTGTGGGCGTGTCCGCTCTGCCAGCAGCGCCTGCACGTGCATGACTGGGACCGGCGGTGCTGGCGGCATCTGGACAGTTGCCAGTTCCAGACGATTCTGGTGGCCGAGGTGCCGCGGGTGGAGTGTGCGGCGCATGGGACCCAGACGGTGGCCGTGCCCTGGGCAGAGAAGTAT
>JBBRWD010000152.1:0-11439 GCA_038249465.1 Limisphaerales bacterium
CCATGTGGTGCGCCATGCCGGGCATCATCGGAACGAGGATGGATAGGACGATCGCGATGACGCCGACGAGGGTATCGTTAAGATAAGCCACCGCCGTGGGCGCCCAAAAAACGAGCGGCGCGAATTGGAGCCACGCGCCGACGAACGAAACGCTCCAGCGCCCGACGAAATCGAAGCGCGGCCAGAGCGCGAGCGTGGAGAAACCAATGAGCAACGCGCCGCTCAGCACGTCGCTCCAAATCATCGTCCGGCTCGTGTAGCCGAAGGTGAACGGGCTGCTGATGAGCCACACGCCAAGCGAGATGACGGCGAAATTCGTCCAGAGCCACTTCTCGCGCATCTGGCGCACCATTCCGCTATGATCTTTGTGCCCGGTGTGATTCATCGCGGTGTGATCCATCGCGGTGTCATCTTTCGGCACGAGTTCCATGCCGCACTTTGGGCATTTACCCGGTTTCCGCTCCTGGACTTCGGGGTGCATCGGGCAGGTGTAAATGCGGCCCTCCACTCCTGCGTGGCTCGATTTCATGCGGACTCCTTGGTCGGCGCGGCGTCTTTTTGCTCTTCAACGGGCTCAGGCGGTTGGCCCAATTCGTTTTCTTTGTAGAATTTCGCGGGATCGGCCTTGAGCGCCGCGACCATTTTCGGAAGCGTCTCGCGCAGCTAACGCTTCGGCTCCCAGCCGAGCAATGTGCGGGCGCGGGTGATATCGAGCGCGTAATGGTCACTGGCGCGGTCGATCATCCAGGGCTTGATGAACGGGTCGGCGCCGGGCATCTTGCCCATCACCAACGCGCCCGCCTTGGCCAGCGGCGCGAGCGCGCCCGGCACTTCGAGCGTTTCCATCTCTTTTCCGAGAAGCAAGCGGGCGAAGGTATGTTGCAGTTCGTCGTAGGTGAGCGGCTCCGACTCCCCCAGCAGGATCGGCACTTCGGCCGGTAACTTTGCGCGCCGTTCGATCACCAGCGCAATCGCATCCAGCAAATCGTCCAGATGCATAAACGATTGTCCATGCGCCGTGCTGCCCGAGTAGATGCTTTTCGTCATCTGCCGCTCGTAGATGCGCTGCATCTGGTGCGCCAGCGGGATCGAGTGACAGCCGTCGTCATAGACCCCGGAGATGCGGAGCAACACGGCCGGAATCGTGCCGCGCTCATCGTGGATCAATTGTTCGGTGCGAACTTTCGATTCCGGGTAGGCCCACGTCGCCTCAATCGGCCAGTCTTCGTTGATAAACTGTCCCGGTTCAGCCGGGCGATGGACGAGCATCGTGCTGGAGAAGACAAACTGGTCCACCTGAAAGTCCGCGTCGCGCAAGCCGCGCAGCAGGCGTCCCGTTCCGCGCACGGTTATTTCCTCATACTTCTCGCTCGGCTCGCCGAGGAAGTCGTAGTAGGCGGCGAGATGAATCACCGAGTCCACGTGCGCCCCGTGATGTTCGCGCAGGACGCGAAGTCCTTCGCGCATGCTCTCGTCCGAGGTGACATCGACAGGGATGTAAGTGCAGCCGGGCGGCGGCGGTGTGGGGGCTTCGCGGTCGAAGCCGACGAGGTTTTCGAAGCGCCCGGCCAAGCGCCGCATGAGGGCGGCGCCAATGGTTCCGTTCGATCCTGTCACAAGGACGGTGCCGCTTTCTGTTTTCATACCTACGGTGTTCGATTTTCTCATGGTCGTATCTATTTTGTTTAGTTTTCGGGAATCTCCACAAACGGCGGGATCGGACAATCCAGCGTGTCAGCGATGGCGCGGAGCAATTCGGCTTCGCGTTCCTGGATCAAGCCGTCCGCACCGACGACCTGCACGCAGGCTTCGATCAGATTCTTTTTGATTTGCGGCGCGGCCAATGCGAGGCGATCGAGTGCGGTATCCAGTTGTTGCAGCCCGGATTTTTCGCGCGGCAGGAGTTGCAGCTCGTCGGCCTTCGCCCTCAGATAGGGTGCGCCCACCCGGAATGCCTTTTCGATTTCGCCGGAGTTGCTGCTGCTGACGTTGGCCAGCGCCGAGAGCACGACGCTGCAATCCGGCACGAGCGGTTTGAGCGTGGGGTATTGAATGGAGGGCGGGCGGATTTCACCCGACTGCGACGCGAGGTGGCGGCGGACGATTTTCTGCAGAACGAATTCAAAGAGTTTAATCTGCCCGTCGCTCTCCATGAGCCATTGCAACGCCTGGCTGAATTGCTCTAACTCGTCGGGCCGAAGGTGACGCAGGGCGGGCAAGGCGAGGTTCACGAGCGGCAGCCGGGCGCGCGCGGCGATGGGCGCGACTTCCGGCCAGAGGGCGGCGGTTTCGTCGCCCACTCCCGGCGCGGCGCGCCTCGCCAGTTCCGTCAGTTGCTTCGCGCGCAAGTTTTCTTCCGGGCTGAGGAGCATCGCGTAAATGAGCGCGGTGGCGTCGAGCGGTTCGCGAGCGGCGGACTGGACCTTTTCCGAGAATGAATTCCGCAATTCCTCGGCGTAGCGCAAGTGCAGCGGCGTTGGCTTGCCCAGATTGGGGAGCACGGCTCCCATCAGGACGGCGTTGGTGGCGAATCCGGCGTCGCCAGCCCGCGCTCCGGGCATCCCGGGAATCGATGGAAACGGAGATCGTGATGACGTGGGTTTCGCCGCCTCGCGCGCCGATTCTGCTGCAACCGAGGATGCATTGGCGGTCTTGAATTTCCCGTCCCAGCCCGGATCAATGGCGCGGATGCGCTCGTCAAGCGGCGGGTGGGTGGCCATCATCCCGAGGAACGGTTTGCCCAGGCCGTTGCCGAAAAACATGTGACTGGCTTCTCCGGCGTGGGCAGATTCGACCTGCGAGCCGACCCCGCCGATTTTTTGCAGCGCGCCGGACAGCCCCGCGGGATTGCGGGTGAACTGAACCGAGGAGGCATCGGCCAGGAATTCCCGTTGCCGGCTGAGCGCGGCCTGGATGAGCCGGCCAAAGAAAACACCGATCGCGCCGATGACGATCAGAGCCAGCCCCAGCAGCATCAGCGGATTGCGGTCTCGACCCCCGCGCGAGTAGATCAGGACCCGCCCAATGACCGCGAGACACACGATGCCGAAGATGACTCCCATGAGGCGCAGATTCAGACGCATGTCGCCATTGAGGATGTGGCTGAACTCGTGGCCGATGACGCCCTGCAGTTCATCCCGGTTGAGCAAAGTCATGCAACCGCGCGTGACACCGATGGCGGCGTCGCCCGGCGCGTGGCCGGCCGCAAAGGCGTTAATGCCCTTTTCGTCGTCGAGCACATAAATCTTCGGGACGGGCACGCCGGCGGCGATGGCCATTTCCTCGATCACATTCCGCAGTTTGCGCTCATCGGGATGGGTTGTGTTGGGATTAACAAGCCGTCCGCCCAGCGATTCGGCGACGGCACTGCCGCCCTTGGCCAGGGCGGCCGTTTTGTAGAGGCTGCCAATGATGACGACGCCGAGCGTGCCGAGCGCGACGTAGAGGAAAAGCTTGGGATCCCACAGCACGAGTTCGGGCGGCGGGCGACCCTCTTGTGATTTGGACCCGACGCCGTAGAAAATCAGTAGACTGGCGAGATAAACCGACGCGATGATGCACGCGACGGCGATCACGAAGTAAACCACCAGCACCTTCGTGTTCTTCCTGGCTTTGTCCTGATGTTCGAAAAAATCCATGCGTCAACTCTCTTTAAGAAAACGAGACCTTCGTCGCCTCCCGTTGCTCCGGCTTCTCGATGGCGAACAATTCGGCGGCGGTGAAGTGGAACGTGCCGGCGATGAGACTGCTGGGAAACACTTCCCGCTGCGTGTTGTACGCCATGACCGAATCGTTATACGATTGCCGGGAGAAGGAGACTTTGTTTTCCGTCGAAGTCAGTTCCTCCATCAGGCTCAGCATGGTCGTGTTGGCTTTGAGGTCGGGATACGCCTCGGAGAGGGCGAACAGGCGGCCGAGCGTGCCGGTGAGCGTGCCTTCGGCGCTGGCGAGTTGCTGCATCGCGGCGGGGTCACCGGGATTGGCGGCGGCGCCGGTGTTGGCGGACGCGGCGGCATTGCGCGCGGCGATGACGGCTTCGAGCGTGCCGCGTTCGTGTTTGAGGTAACCCTTCGCGGTCTCGACCAGATTCGGGATCAGGTCGTAGCGCCGCTTGAGCTGCACGTCAATTTGCGCATAGGCGTTTTTGAAACGGTTGCGCAACCCGACGAGTTTGTTATAGAGGCCGACCACGAACAGCACGGCCACCAATGCCAGCGCGGCCAGCACGATGAGGACGATCAGTGATGGGTTCATAAAATGTTCCTTTCAACTTTTGTTGTTTTTCCAGTTTCAGTGCTGTTTGACTGCCGGTTCATCTGCCCAATAACCTTGCCGGCTGTAATGCCGGTGCAGTTCGGTTTCGTACTCGCGGCTGAGGGATTCTGGCGTGTATTCCGGCGAACGCTTGATGATGTCGCGCGACAGGTTGACGACGACCTTCGACTCGTCCCAACTGACTCGTTCAATCCATTGCGGTGAAACCAAGGCGTGTTTGCCGGCCCACCAGTTTTTCGTATCAATGACCAGATACCGAATCGCCCACGTTTCGTCGTCGATGATGAAATCCGCGACGTGACCGATCTCTCCATCCAGCGCCTGGATGTGATAGCCGCTCACGGCCTGAGTACTGCGCAAATGCGGATCGCCCTTTTCCTCACGGTCAGCGGGATCGCGACCCGGTTTGGACCATCCTTCGCGCTGGCGAGTTGGGTAAGCGAAAGGCCCCCACATGTATGGGCCTGCCCAATACATCGGCCAACCGTAATAACTGTAGTACTGCATCTCGTACTGGCGGGCGACCGGTTGGTCGCTATTCAGCGAGGGGCTTTCCTCAATCTGCTTTTTCGTCAGGTCCACCGGAAGGACTTGCTCCGCCTCATTGACGGGGTCCAGGGCGTAAGGCGAAATGAGAACTTGCCGGCCGCTTAACCAGCCCCCGGTGTCGGCGACCAGGTAGCGCACCGTCCAATGGTGGTCATCGAAGTAGAACTCGTTGGCTTTGCCGAGGTCGCCATCGCGCGCGCGGAGTTTGAAACTTTTGAATTCTTTGGCTTGTCGTAACATAATAATTATCCTTTCTCGCTTTGCAGCATTTCTGGTTATTCACGTTCCATTTTCATCATCACATCCACCGTGCCGGTCTTTGTGGTTAACAGTTCACTTCACCGGCGGGTCGTGAACGCACGATTATTTCTTGGACAGCTTGCTGATCACGACGACCAGCAGGACCACCACGGCTACGGCGATCACCGTCCAAAGCCACATCCCTCCGCCCATCCATCCATTTGTATGGTTCATAAATTAAGCGCCTTTCGTTGAGCTGCGACCCAGCCGCCACAGGGATCCACCCGCCGCCAAGGCAGGCTGGAATGTGCGCCGGATGTGCAGTCTCCGGCGGTTTCCAGCCTGGTTGGCGTAGAGATAGCGCTGCGGGGCGTTGTAGCGCTCAACAATCATTTCTGTTCTTGTTGATGTTCTTTGTGAGCGTCCCCCGATTTTTCGTCCATGCCCTTCATGCCTTTCATCATCGGGCACTGCGCCATGGATTCCTTGCCCATCTGCATGTGTTCCATCATGTGCCCCATCATCTGCGCGTGCATCTTTTCCATTTTGGCGTTACCAGCAGTCCGCTGCTCAACCATTTTGGTGACGATGGCTGCCATCAGGGCTGACTTTTGGTTTTCCGGCGCGCGATTCATCTGGGCGACCTGCTCGGTGAGGGCAGTGTCTTGGGCCTTCATTTCCTCCATCATCTTTTTCTTCTGTTGCATCATGTCCTTGCAACTGTCCGTCATCTTGCCCGCCATCATCTGATGCTCGCCGCCTTTCATTGGCTTCATCGGTTTCTTTGTATCCTGGGCGTGGGCGGTTGTTGGAAGCCAGGCTGCGCACGCCAAGGCGAACGCAAATCCCGAACTGAGGCTGATTCTGAGGAGGTTGTTTTTCGTTTTCATAACTGTGTCTTTCTATTGTTTGTTTTTGTTGCTTTAGCGAACGACGCGTTCGCAAATTCATTGCTCGTTACGGCTGCTGGGGGCGTGCGCGTGGACATTATCCACAGCAGCATCCAGACTTGCCCTCCGGCTTGGCACCGGCGGGCGTGGACAGAAACTTTTGCCGGCAGTGCTCGCCGCAAAAGTAGAACGTCTTTCCATCGCGTTCGGCGTGGATCGCGGTGGCTTCGTCCACCGTCATCCCGCAGATGGGGTCTTGGGTCATTGATTTCGATTCTTTCATGGTTTTGTTTCTTTCTTGGTTGTTGTTATTGAACTTGGATTTTTGCGGTCACGTTGTTCGGTGCATGGCACGGACACGGAGACACGGAAGGGGCTGAATCCGAAGCGCACGCGTGCGCTGTGGGACTCAACCTACCGCAGGAGAAGGAGGAGCAAGGGAACGGTGCGCCGCATCAAGGCACACCACAGGCGTGAAGACCCAATCTCGTGGTTTCGCTTGGCGGACGGTTTCGCAGTTTGAAGCGGCGAAGGCATTTTCAGCCGCCGCGTTCAGCGGGCACACAGCAAATACCTGCTGTGAAATCGAATTCGCAATGAAGATGGGCTGGGCCGTGGGGAGAAGCGCCTGCATCGTTGAGCAGCAAAGCTTGTCGTCGCAGCCCTGCTTGCCGCTGGAGCCGCGCTCGGGCTGCGCTTCGCCATCGTCGTGCTGGTGAGCTTGGGTCGCGCCGTGAGACTGTTCATGCTCATGCGTTACCACGTTGTGCGTTACCACGTTGTCGTCATGATGATCGGGACTGGCTTGACCGGCACAAACCTGCTTGTGGCCGGGACCATCGCAGATGCATTTCGCGCCGCACAGCAACGAGCAGTAAAACGGACCCACGAGCCAGACTACCGCACACATCCCTGCAATCACACGGAGCGTGGTGTTGATTTTCGAATGTCGCGATGCCGTCATTCTTGTTGGCCTATTCGCCTTACAGTGGCAGGGAACCGATACGGGGCGCTATGGGGTGTTCACCCCATGCGAGCGCCAGCAAAGGAAAGGTGTTTCATGGGCTCGGCCCGTGGTTTAGTTCGAGTGCCGGTGTTCGGGCGTCTTCTGGTCACCCGACCCGTGTTCGTGCGAATCCTTTGAACCGCATCCGGACAGCGCGAGGCTGGCCAGCAGCAGTATCATAAGTGCGATTGAGCAGGTTGATTTCATTTCTCCCCTTTGTTTCTTTGGTCGTGATTGTGCTTTTGAGACGGGTGGCACGCTACGCGATGGATCGTCCCCTCGCTATCAGGTGTTACCCGAACTGCGAGCGGAGAAACGATCCCCGTAATTGCGGGCGGATACATTTGTATAAACAGTTCCCGTGAGGATGAGACCGGCCAATACCTTGTTTGCATTGCGCCCATAGCCGCCGGCTATGGAGCTGTTGTCGGCGGCAATGTTCGCTGCAAAAGTAAAACGCCTCCCCATCCCGTTCAGCATGGAGCGCCGTCTCTTCTTCCACCGTCATTCCGCAGATGGGGTCTTTGGTCATATTAATTCAATCCAGTTGTCTGGTTCTGAAAAGTCAGAACTGCCAGCGCAGCCCGCCGCCCCAACCGAACTGGGAATGCCATTGGCCGATCAGGGAAAAGTGCTTGGTCAGTAGGTAGCTTGTGCCCGCCCGGATTTCCCAATGTTCCTTGGTGTCATATTCGGCCTCCGAAAACACCGCCAGTCGCGGCGTAAGTTCCAGGTGCTTGCCGACGGCGAATTGGAATTCACCGGCGGTGTCCACCCACACCCGGGAGGTGATATTGAGCGGCAGCAGATAGCGCAGGCCGAAAACGCCCTCGTGCTTTTCGAAGTGATCGCCCGCGCCTTCGAGGTCAACCCCGGCAAAGACACTGGCAAAACGATTCAGGTAGTAATCGTAGGCGGGCGTGACCTCCCACTCCACGTCGTCCACGCGCTGCCATCCGGCCTGCCATTCGGCGGAGAAGATGTGTCGCGTGTTGGCGTAAACCAACGTTCCCTGCGCCATCTGCGAGAGCGCATCGACCCGACCATACAGATAGAACGGGTCGTGGTAGAGATGCGGGCGGACGGCGGCGGTGGACGGGTCGGGCACGAAGTGCTGATAATGCACCACGCGCGCCATGCCGCTCATCATGTGATAGAGCAGGTGGCAGTGAAAAAACCAGTCGCCGAACTCGTCCGCCGTAAACTCAATTACGGTGGTCGTCATGGGGGCGACATCCACGGTGTGCTTGAGCGGCGAGAATTCACCGTGGGTGTTGAGCACCCGGAAGAAATGCCCGTGCAGATGCATCGGGTGATGCATCATAGAGCGGTTGATCATGATGAACCGCACGACCTCGCCGCGTTTGATTTCAATGTCATCGGACGCAGCCAGCGGTTGGTTGTTCAGAAACCAGACGTAACGCTCCATGTCGCCGTCGAGGGTGAGTCGGATTTCGCGGACCGGTTTTGAGGAATCGAAGGCGGTGGACTGCAAAGCGCGCAGCTTGTCGTAAGGCGGCCCGGGACGTTCGGGGCTCATGCCGTCGGTGGCCAATGGGGATTTTGAACTCACGTCCGCGGCCAGCAGCCCGAGCCAGGTGCTTTTCGCGGCGGCGGGTTTCGCGGGGGAAACCATTCCCGAACCCATCGGCATCTTCTCATGCGCCATACTGCTCATGTCGTGACCCTCATGTTCCCCTGCGGGCGCGAAGGCCATCCCGGCATGCTTTGCGCTATCCGTCTCCGGCTTCATTTCGCCATGATCCATCCCCTTCATTCCGTCCATATCCTTCAACCCGCCCATGCCGTTCATGCCCGGTTGATCAAACTTGCCCGCGCGGACGGCGTGGCCCGGCATGCCCATCGAGCCGCCCGGAGTTAAGGCCAACACGCGTTTGAGCGTGAGACCGCCCATGTTGACGTAAAGATTGGGGAATGGGATGTCTGGCGCGGCGTGCCGTGGGCCGGAACCAATCCACAACGAGGTCTGCCCAGAGCCATCATGGGCCGTGGCGCGAAACTCGTAGCTGCCCTCTGCCGGCACGGTGACGACCACGTCATACGTTTCGGCCACGCCCATCAGCAGGCGCGGTTCGTCGAAGGGTTGCACCGGCTGACCATCCGCCGCGATGACCCGCAACGGGCCACCGGCAAACTGCATGAAGAAAAACGTGCTGGCCGAACCATCAATGACCCGGAGCCGGATCGTTTCGCCCGGCTGGGCGGCGAGAGTTTGTTGGGCCGCGCCGTTGAGCAGAAAACGATCATAGTAAATATCGGCAAGATCCATGGGCGGCATCCGCTGGAGTTCCCTGGAAAAATACGCGCCCAACATCCCCAACCGTGCAGCGCCGAGAATACTTTGACCGCTGCCTTTACGGACGGAATACCATTCGCTGCCGCGTTTGAGCGTGTGCAGCACTGAACTCGCGTCCTCATCCGTCCAGTCGGACAACACCACGACGTGATCGCGCAGTCGGTCAAACTCGCCCGTGGCCTTCGGCGCGATGACCAGCGCACCAAACAGTCCTCGCTGTTCCTGGAGCATGGTGTGGCTGTGATACCAATAGGTGCCGGATTGCCGGAGATCGAACTCGTAAGTAAACGTTTTGCCCGGCGCGATGGGCGGATACGTCAGGAAGGGCACGCCGTCCATGGCATTGGGCAGCAGAAGCCCGTGCCAATGAATCGAGGTTTCCACATCCATCTGATTGTGGACCCGAATCACGGCGCGGTCGCCCTCGGTGAATCGCAGGGTCGGCCCCGGCAATTGGCCATTGATCGCCATCGCCTGGACAGGATGGCCGGTGAAGTTCACTTCCTGGTGGGCAATGGCAAGGTCATATTCCACCGTCGCCGCCGACAGCATCGCCCCCGGCACAAACAACGCCAGACTGCCGAGCACTCCCGCGACCGGTCTCATCAGTTTTGCGACGGTCTGGCGAAAGGTGTTTTTAGAACGATCGGGAGTTTTCATGGCTTGATGGAATCAGCTTGCGACGCCTCGGTCATGATTTTAACAATCGTGTCCTCCACTTCCTGCGCCACGCCTTTCAGTTGCGGCGTGTTGAAAAGCGCCAGCAGGGTGGTGGGCTTTAAGGTCGCCAGAATGGTTTTGCCGCCCTCCTCGTAAATGGAGATCCGGCAGGGCAGCGCGGTGGAGACACTCATGTTTTGTTCGAGCACCTTTTTCGCCTGTTGCGGCTGGCAGACCTCGAAGATCAGACATTCACGGGCGAACTCCACGCCCTTCTCGATCATAGTTTCTTTGAGGTTGTGAATCTGCATCACGCCAAAGTGATTGGCCTGAACGGCGACCTGCAAGGCAGCCGCAGTCTCTGTAACGGTTTTGTCGGTCGGTAATTTAAACAGCATAGGTTTGCTTTTATGGCAACCAGTTCACTTCACAGGTGGGTATCGACGGCCCGATTGTTTCCGGGACTTGCCAATCACGACGGCCAGCAGGACTACAACAACGACGGCAACCACACTTCTCCCGCAAGTGCTCCTGGGGCGCTATGGCAGCTTCAGCCCAGTTGTGAAGTCATGAAAGCGGACTCATCGTTTCCGCGCACGGGACTCCGACCAGACTGAGACGGTCGGCTGTACCCCATTGAGGATGGGCTGCCAAATGTAAGGTTTCCCCATTTGGCGTTCTGCGGCCCATTCGATGTTTGATTTGTTTCCGAACGTCCACCCTTGGAAGTTGTTTTCGCTGTGAACCAGGTTTTCATAAAGGTATTGCTTTGGTCAATCGTGTGGTTTCATTAAGGTTCTCGGTGGGTCGGCTCACCGGTTAACGGAATATCAGAATCAAAACGACGATGAGAACAACGAGACCGAGGCCGCCGCCAATATAAAGGCCGCTGGCGAATATCGGTGTGAATGAAAGCAACATGGTTTTTCTTTCGTTTGTGATGGCAACGTGTTCGCCTCCACTTTTGGAAGCACGCTACGCGATGTGCAGACCCTTTGCCATGGGGTGTATTCCTACTGCGGAGGACGGGGGCAAAAATCCCCCAAGAGCGGACCCGGTTATTGGTCCGCGTGGATGAGCACTTCGGTCAGACGCTCAACATCTGTTTGCGGCACGGCGTTCGGCTCGCCGAGTTGAATATTCGGCCTGCGGACTTTCATTTCGACGGTGTGCTCCTGGCGATCGTCCCGGAGGGGGATTGTCTTTCCGGAAATCGCCTGGTCATCGAGGGTAAGCAAGTTCGTATCTGCCGAGTCAGCGGCGAGTCGGGTGATGGTGATATGGTAAACCGTTTGCCGATAGCGGTAATGAATTTTATAGGTGGTCCACGCTTTCGGCAGACGCGGCGACAGTCGCAGTTGATCCCCTTCCAGATTCACGCCCAGCAATGTTTCGATGAGCAGCCTATACATCCAGCCGGCTGAACCTGTATACCAGGTCCAGCCGCCGCGACCCGTGTGCGGTGCGACCGCATAGACATCCGCCGCGACGACGTAGGGCTC
>JBBRWD010000153.1:0-11151 GCA_038249465.1 Limisphaerales bacterium
CACTCCGGGCTGGACGCCGGAACCTCGGGAGTGCGAGGGTGAAACGCAGAGCAACGAAACAAACAAACAAGTCCCGGTGCAGCCTGAAAACCTAACTTAATTTCTGCGTTTCGTGGTCCGAACAATGGGGTCCACTTTTCTGGGCAACATCACCGGCGTCAAGAGCGGCAGCCAACTGGGTCCAGACTGCGATGATGTTCTGTTGGGTTTTCTCAAAAAGCTTATCGTAATGGATGCGTTTCGTTGGGTCCGGAGTTGGCAGATTCTCGATATTGCGTTTCAGAATGGCCTCGCTCTTCATGTAAGCCAGCCCGAGCAGCCGAACGAGTGCTCTTCCTCTTGTTGCCAGCTTCATCATCGCCAGGTACGTGGCAATCCAAACGCTCGGATCCAGCGACCTCTTTGGCAGGCTGACGAACGGCTTGGTGTCAGGACGGGGATACTCTTTCAAACAATGGCTCCACAGCTCGATGACGGCCTTTAGCGAAGTGTTCTTGGCGGATCTATCGGCACATTCCTTCATGCCACACAACTCCAGGCAATCACTCCCGACGAGTTCTTTGCCAGTCTGCTGGAGAACCACGTAGACATCCTGATTGAATTCACAGAGACGGTGGGCTGAAGCGTTCTTGGCATAGTCACCGACCAGACATTTCACAACGGGATGGACGGTGTAATCTGCGACGAGATGGGCGGTATAGCCGAACATCCAGGCGATACAGGCTCGCGTCTCTGAACGGTTGAAGGAGAGCTCAAAAACATACGGAATCGCGTACCGGACAAAATCCGCCGGCCGTGTGAAATGCATCAGCTTCCCCCAGCCACTTGCATCATCCTGCCCAACGCAGCTCGGACAATCAGGACTGACCGCACCGAGTTTGCAGTATGGTGTGTAGTTCTGAAGCGCTGAACGAATGCTTGGACTCAGATTTGGGATTTCCTCCAATCGGTTGCTGCAAATCGAGTCCACCAACATTACGTGTGCGAAATGGCCTGGCATAATTTCTCGATTGGTTTGCTATGCTTCTTGGTCAAGCACCGGTCGGCCCTCCGTCAGAGCCGGCTTCACTTCGAGGAACCTCGCAAACACGAGACGGTTTCGTGGCAATTCCTTTCATGGGCGACGGCGCATCTAAACACTTAATGTACAGAGGAATCAAACAACTTTTTCGTAATCGGCTGGAAATCCGACTGTTGGGCAGCTGATTTCATTCAGCGGCAAACAAGACCAGGGTCGATTCCGTTGATTTCACCCCGCAAGATTGCCTCAGAGGGTGGGTCAAAAACGGTCCAACCCCTATTCCAAATTCGGGTCAGTTTTGGAGACGGGAACACAGGAGTCAGAGCTTCGGACAAGAGAGCGGGCACTGCAATCAGGGGGTGACAGCAGTGCCCGATGAATTTCGAAATACGGAGGGGCAACGAGGTTTTTTGGCGTCGGCCTGTATGCGAACCGGTGCGAGAAAGCCAACACCATCATCCTCGAATAGTTGCGGCGGCCAACCGCAGCAAATCTTCCCTTTAATCCAAAATCCGGCAAAATCTACCCATCTGAACGCACGAACCACAGAGCATTTGAGCCTGGACCCTGTAATGGCCAAATTGATTGAACGGATTGGCCCGATTCATTTGAGAGCCAGACGTGTTCCTGTTTTTCAGTCGTTGGTGCAGGCCATCATCTATCAGCAGTTGAGCGGGAAGGCGGCAGAAACAATCTTCAATCGTTTCGTGGCGCTGTTCGGTGGGCCTTTTCCATCACCCGCACAGGTCTTGGATATTCAGCCAGAGAGTCTTCGTGCTGCTGGTCTGTCGAATCCCAAAACCAAATACGTTCGAGGAGTGGCAGAAAAAGCTGAATCTGGAGGTCTGCCTTCACTGGCTGATTGTGACGACCTGACCGACTCCGAGATCATTGCCAAGCTGACGGAACTGAACGGCGTCGGGAGATGGACCGTGGAGATGATTTTGATCTTCCACCTCGCCAGACCGGATGTTTTGCCGGTTCACGATCTTGGCGTCAGAAGAGGATTCCAAATCGCATACCGGAGGAAGATGCCCGAGCCTGAGCAACTGGAGAGGTTTGGGCAGACGTGGAAACCATATCGCACTTCAGCCGCGAGATATTTGTGGCGAGCGGTGGATGGGGAATGAGCAGCGGATGGTAGATTTTGAGCATCGGAGGATTTGTTGCACCCCTTGACGCCTCCCAAATCGCGTGCTTTCTTGACCTCAGCTTTCACCGATTTAGGGCAGACGGAAATGTTCTTTGATAGCCCGACAAATTTCGGCACCGGCTCCCAATACAGGCTGGTGTCGAGCATCCACATAATCCCACTGTAATTCGAAATTCCCCGGGCTCTGACGATCACCCCCTGATTGCAGAGCCCGGTTTTTTGTTTTGGGATCGGCAAGGAGGGATCGATTTCGTGAACAGCGCTGAAGAGAGTTTTGGTGAATGGGGTTGTTTGGGCCGGGCAATCCGATATTCCTGATGTGAATGGACCACCGAAATAGAGCAGCCGTGGCGACACACGTTTCAATCCGAGAGAGGGAACCGCGATGATAGGAAGAATGATCGTTCTCAAAATCAGTCTGCTGCTGCTCCTGGCGATTCCTGTCTCGTCGAAGGAGATTCAGTTCGGTGGTTTCACCTGGTCTGTACGGTCAGGTCGAGGAGGACCCGGCCCGAATCTTTGGGACGAGAACAACGTGGGGCTGGATTCTGCCACGAACCTGCATTTGAAGATCAGCCAGCGTGACGGGAACTGGGCCTGCGCCGAGATCACAACACGACAACGGCTGGGTTTTGGCCGTTACGAATTTCAAATCGCCAGCCGGTTGGACGATTTCGATGACAACGTGGTGCTGGGGCTTTTCAATTATCCCACTGGTGATGTCGGACCTGACGGCACCCACGAAATCGACATTGAGTTTGCTAGATGGGGCGAAGCCAAAAACCCACTTGGCAACTTCACCGTTTGGCCGGTCGAGAAGCAACTCAGGCAGGTCACGAAATCATTCGTGTTCAATTTTGCGGGAATCGAGTCAACACACCGATTCACCTGGAGTCCGAGCGAGATCGTGTTCCAGTCTCTGAAAGGGCTCCGCGAGGATGATCAGGAGGAACTGCAGCAGTGGCTTTACCGCCCTCAGACCCCAACTCGCTTCATCACACAGAAACCCACGCCGGTTCATCTCAATCTCTGGTTGTTCAAAGGCCGGCCACCGAAAAACGGCCAGGAGGTCGAAGTGATTGTCAGGGCCTTCAGGTTCACGCCGAAGTGATTGCCAGACCCGCGTGAGACTGACTGAAGGGATTTTGCCCGTCAGACCGCAGAGCCTCTTCATGATACTGAATCCCCCGCCTTCAACCTCTCCAACAATCCAGAAAACCTGCGCTCCGTCCGGTCAATTCTCACCGCCATCGCCAACGTTTTTCTCTGACCAATCACCACCAGTTTCTTTCCTCGCGTGATTCCGGTGTAGACGATGTTCCGTTGCAGGAGGAGGTAGTGTTGTGTGGCTAGTGGAATCACAATGGCTGGAAACTCAGAGCCCTGCGATTTGTGGACGGTGATGAGATCGGCAGCTCTAGAAACCCTTTCATGCGGAGGATGCAGACACGCAGACGAATCTCCTGCATTAAAACTTGCTGGGAGCCATGGAATCGATTCAACTCCAACCCAGCTGGCTTGCGGACATGATGCGGACGGCATCGGTCGAAAGCCTGAGGTGATGCCACGGTTTGCGCTGGAGGTTTCCGGCGACGAGCAATTGAGTGAACGAACACGACAGACCAACCTTGGACAACCAGATTGACTTCATGAACAAACCACTGATAAAGCAAACACGCGTTACCCGACGTCAATTCCTCCGCACAACCGCCGCCCTGGCCGCTTTCTCCATCGCCCCGCGATATGTCTTGCCCGCTTCCGGCCAGCAGACTCCCAGCGAAAAACTGAACATCGGCTGTGTCGGAGTTGGCGGCATGCAAGGTGGCGGTGATGTGGGAAGCGTTAGCAGCCAGAACATTTATGCGCTCTGCGATGTGGACCAGAAACATCTGGATGCCGCCGCTGCAAAATATCCCAAAGCCAAGCTCTACAGAGATTTTCGCGAGATGCTGGACAAGGAGCACAAGAACCTCCAGGGCATCACCGTGACCATCCCCGACCATATGCATGCCACGGTGTCTTTGTGGGCCATGGAACGCGGCTTGGGAGTGCATTGCCAAAAACCGCTCACGCAGACTGTCTGGGAAGCACGGCTGATGGCCAAGGCGGCAAAGAAATACAAGGTTCACACCCAGATGGGCAACCAGGGCTATTCTTCACAGGCGACGCGCCTGGCTTGTGAAATGATGTGGCGCGGGGATATCGGCGATATTACCGAGGTCCATGCCATGAGCGGGGGCGGCTTCGCACGTGGTATCACACAATGGCCGGCGGAAGAGCCGGTCCCGCCAACGCTGAACTGGGATCTGTGGACCGGTCGCGCCGCGGAGCACCCTTACAGCTCCAAGATCCACCCGATCAATTGGCGCGGATTCCAGGAGTATGGCACTCAGATGGTGGGGGACTGGGGAATCCATATTCTGGGCCCGGCCAACTGGGGCCTGCAACTTGGCAGCCCCACCAG
Organism: Limisphaerales bacterium; assembly: GCA_038249465.1. Classification (GTDB taxonomy): domain Bacteria; phylum Verrucomicrobiota; class Verrucomicrobiia; order Limisphaerales; family JBBRWD01; genus JBBRWD01. The sequence goes on from JBBRWD010000153.1 coordinate 4,639, forward strand.
CGTCAAGTGCATCGCCGTCGAGGAAGTCAATCCGGTGACCTATCCTCATTACGCGTGCCAATTCAAGTTCCCCGAACGGCCAAACAAGAATGTTCCATCCGGGAAGATGCCGCCCCTGTCCCTTACCTGGTATGAGGGCAAGATGACGCGGAATTACAAACCGCCCCAGGGCCTCACCGAAGCAGATGTCAAACCGTGGAATGAAATATTCTACGGCACCAAAGGATTCATGGGCACCAGCGGTCGAGGCGAGCACACCAGCCTGCTTCCCGACTCAAAAATGAACGACTTCCAGAAACCCGAGGTGGTAATCCCGCGATCACCCGGTCATATTCAGGACTGGATTCGGGCCGTCAAAGGCGGGCCTGCAGCCTGCTCCGATTTCAGCATCGCCGGGCCTTTTACGGAATGGTTATTACTGGGAGCTATAAGCTGGCGTTTCCCCAATGAAGAACTCTTGTGGGATGGCAAAAATCTCCGCTTCACCAATAATGAGAAAGCCAATGAATACGTGAAGCCGAAATTTCGCAAGGGCTGGGAACTCCAGGAAATCGAGGTTTAACTTGCCGGTGAGGCGCCACCATCTTCCTGGCGTAAACTGGACCGATGCCCTTGACCATCCCGCTGCCCAAATATTTCTCGATTCCTTCAGAGGTCGTGGGGGCCGTGCTGGTCAACATCTCAGCTTTGAGTTGCTGGCCGAATTCACGGTCTTGCACCCAACGCCCTTGAGCCGTCACCCATTCTCCAGGGCTGACCGAAGCGAGGGAACCAACCACCGTGACCAAATCTCGGTGCCCCTTGACTTGACCTTGACCTTGAGCACACAGAAGCCGGTGTCCTCGTTGTGAAAGGTCACCCGTTCAATCAGACCCGAGAGGCTGTCTGGAAATGGTGCTGGTGGTTGTGGCGGCAAAGCGACGGCAGTGTGAAAAGCAGCGCAGGGATTGGCAAGGCTCACCGAGATCAGGGACAGAAGTTCGCCCTAAAATCCTTCACACAACGCGGAGAAATTGAAGCGAAGGGATTTTGCTTTTGACGCTCCGAAGTTCAGCAAAAAACCGGCACAGGCAAAAACCTGCGCCGGCATTGATGGATTCGAAGGACTATTTCTTCAGCACCGCTTCGTGGAATTCCTTCCAGTCGTCCAGATTATTGAGATTCACAGCGTCCTTCGGGGCACTGGCGTCGTCGGGAATGCCGTTCGCGCCAAGGATGGATTTGCGCGTGGCGTCATCGTGGTTGTAGCCGCGAATGGCCGCGTTCAGTTTTTCCACCGACCCCTTGTCCAGCTTGGTGGCGTTTTGTTTCACCCAGGCTTCAAACTGCGGATAGGTGGGGCGCGTTTCTTTGATGAATTTGATCACCCCGTCGCGGTTGAGCCCGAGGCCATCAATGACCATCTGGTCATAGCCCTGACCAGCGCCGGGGTAACCAGCGGCCAGTTTGCCGCACGCTTCGAGGGAAAGTTTGAGCCAGAGACGGGGCAGATGAATGACCCCGAGCGGACCGGCGACACCCGAGCTAATGAGAGGAACGATTGTATTCATGGTTTGTGGTTTGGCTTTGCTGACAGGAATATTCTTTTGACGCTCCGCGGTTCAAGGCCCAGAAGACGCATTTTCTTCACACACTCGCCTTTCGCCTACCTGCCTGAAGCCTCGCACTCGGGAATTCAGAAGGCAATATGCTTTCTTCTCGGCGAAGGGTGGCGATCAGCGTCTTCATTCCGCTTGAAGGACATCCCACAGCGGCTTCAGGTCAGGATCCTCCAAAGCCATCAACTTCAGTTCCTTTTTCTTGTCCAATCCAAACGCCTCGCCCAACCAAATCTTCGCCTCCTCCAACCTGCCGAGTTGACACGCGTAGCAGGCCAGATTGTAGCGGAGAATGGCGGTTCTCGGAAATCTTGGCATCACGGCGCTCACACAATCAAACGCCTCTTGAGTCCGGCCACTGAAATAAAGCGAGTTGCCCAAATGAACCACCGCCTGCTCATCATCCGGCATCAATTTGGTCAAGGTCGCGGCAATCTCCACGCACTTGTCCCACTGCCTGGCCTGAGAATAAATCCTCCAGCGCATCTGCAGGACGAGGGGGTGGGCACGGAAGTCGGGAGTGATGTTGTCCAGTTCCTCGTCCGCCTCCAGATGATTCCCCAAATCCAGCCAGCCTTCAGCAGCGTTCAGACAATGCACATCTGCGGGTGAGAAATTCAATGGGGGCAGTTTTGACACTGCAAACATTTAGGGGCGAGGCAAAAACCCCGTTGTATCCCGTATTGTATCCCTCAGGCTTGGAGATGAGGTTGAATCTGTCAAAATGAGTCCCAGAGGTAGGAGAGGCAGGGGAGGAGAGTCTGTTGAGGTCCAATTGGTTCCGTGTAAGTCGTTGATATTGTGTAGATTCAGGTTCTAGTGAGTAACATCGTGCAGGTTCAAGTCCTGTCCCGGGCACCATCTCCGAAAGGTAGTGTTTCGCTAGTGTTTTATGTCGTTTCCTCATCTCTACACGTTCTCCGTTTTCGCCTGTCCAGACCTTTATCAGCCCACACTAGATTTTCAAGCTTGGCGGTGCCGGTGACGGTCGGGGCGACGCCGCCCGTGGAGATATCCGCCGCGCTGGCCACCTGGCAGGTCAGCACTGGGTTGCTGTTGTAGCGCGGGGCGGGCAACAGGAACATGGAGCTGAGCGGGTCGGCGATCTGCGGATGCGCGAAGAAGATCGGGATCTGGAAGTCGTAGAGGAGGCCGTTGAACGGGGTGGCGTTCGACTCTGCCACCGAGAGCCGCAGGCAGCCCAGGATCATGCGGCTGTATTCCAGGAGCGCCATCGAGGACATATCGACAACGTTGCGCGTGCGGGCGCCATCGCTCACCTGGATCTGGACCTTCTTCAGGATGCCGAGCACGCCGTCAACCAGCTTGGTGGTCGGAGTGCCGGCCGTGGTGGTCAACTGCAGGCGGATGTAGATCGCGTCGATGTGGAAATCGCGCGGGATTTCCCAGCGGAGCGTGCCACCCAAAGCGACAGGCTGGGCGGGGAGATAGTCAACACGTTTGCGGAAGAGCATGGTGGGTTCTTTGGGGGTGTGGGACGCGGGTTGGGCCGGACTTACGCCGCCGGGAAGACGATGTTCCGCAAGGCAGAGACCTTGTTGACGATGGCGATGGCGATGGCGACGATGGCAATGACGAGGTAACCTTTCATGGGGAGGGGAACTTTCTTTTGGTGTGATGGCCGGCCCGCTTCTCCGGCGCTCTCCGTTCCAACGGCGCTTCCGGGTCCGCGTTCCGACTGGGCGCGACGTGGCACAGGTTAAACGGGGGGCGGTAGCGCAAAAGTGCGCAACTGGTTAAATCCCAAAAACGCCTTTGGGGATTGAAAATGTAGCGCAACCGGCTACACTGCCCCCGTGAAAACGATGCCTGTGCCCATCCGGTTTGACGCGGATCTGGTGTCCCTGCTCAAAGAGGGCGCCCGCCGCACCCATCACAAGCGCGCCGCGCTGGTGCGCCTCACGTTGCGCCGCCATTTGCGCGCCGTGATTGAGGCTGAAGAGGAAGCCTCGCCCGCCCAGAAGCCGTTGACCAACGTCAAGCCGTGGCCCAAGGGCGTGCTGGCCAAAGCCTACGCCCGGATCGGCAGGGAGGATGAGGCAATGGAGAACGCCGCGCTCCGTGCCCAGTCAGCCCCGAGCATGGAGGATTGATGAAGCCCTGGGAAATCTACACCTGGAACTTTCCGAAGATCGGCCCGCTCCCGGCGGTCATTCTCAGCACGGAAGAGCGCGCCCGCCACAAGCCGAAAGTCAACGTGTTGCTGTGTTCATCCCAGCGCGCCGGCCGCGCGGCCGAATCACATGAGGTGCTGTTGAACGGCGCAGATGGCCTGGATTGGGAAACCCTCTGCAAGTGTGACCTCCTTTACGCGGCGGATGCGGGCGACTTGTCCCAGCGCCGTGGCACCGTCTCGCCAGCGCGCCGCCGCGCCATCGCTGAGCGGGTGATCCGCTCCCTTGGCCTGGCGGGCCTTTAGAACACCGCGCCGGCCGTCTGCCCGCCCGTGGTGAGATTGCGCGCGATGAACTTGCCCGGCCGCAGTTCCCGCACCAGCTCCTCTCCGAAGCCCGCATCCGTGAGCCACTCCACCGCCCGCGCGTCCCCCTGGCGGAACGTCACCACTTCGGTCAACTGATTGCGCACGCGGTTGTGGATGAGGTTCGGCGCCTGCGAGATCATCGCGGCGTCCAGTCATGGCCTGGGACGAACACCCGCCGCGTGGACTTTATCGAAGAGCGCGGGAAGGCCGTAAAGTTCCTGCCGTTGGGCACCTTCGCCGATGCTTTCTTCTCCGTGAATTCACCCTGAACTCCGCAGTGGGGGAGCACACCCGCCCTCGGGTTTGGCGGGACGCGCCTCGCGTCCGGCACTTTGCGCCTCCCGCTGTTCTGAGGCGTCCTGTACTATTTCACGCGCACCGGGTTTTCCGCGAGGGCGCGGAAAACTGCACCCGGAGCGGGTGCGCTCCCCAGCCAACTTCGGAGTTCGGGTTAAAGTCCATTGGAGGAACCGCCGAAGTAGAAGCACCATTGCCCATCAGGGCTTCGCAAGCTCCGTTGCTTGGACAGCGGCTCAATCCCGGCAAACCGGCCGTTTTGGATGACAACAAAAGAAACCATCGACGATGATACCGTGATGCAAAACTGCATGACGAGATCACTGCGTCGCCTCGATTGCCAGAGAGTCGAGATGGCGAGCGGACGCGGCTCCATCTGTTTTGAGTTCACCAACAAGACCTCACGTTCATGTGCGCGTTCCGCCCGGAACGCGCACGATGCAAAGAAACTGGAGCCTGCTTGCGTTGCTGGCTTTCCAGAGGCGGACCTCCGAAATGCGGGTCGGACCGGCTGCCCTGCCAAGGACCAAGTGGGGTTGAACAACAACTTGGACAACCGCATGGCCGGATCGTTGGCCCATCTTCCACCAAACCCAAATCCCGTCGCGCCATGACTCGAATTCTCTTTGTTGACGATGACCCGCTGGTTCTCAAGGGACTGGAGCGCATGCTGGCTTCGCAGAGCCACGGGTGGACGTGCCGGTTCGTCGATAACGGCGCGAAAGCGCTGGAAATTCTGGCCAGCGAACCCCACGACGTGATCGTGTCGGACCTGCGCATGTCGCGGATGACCGGGGCCGAGCTGCTCCAGGAAGTGGCGAAGAAGCATCCCCAGATGATCCGGTTGATTCTCTCCAGTGAAACCAATCCGGAGCAGGTCTTGCGCTGCGCCGGCGTCGCACACCAGTGCCTCGCCAAGCCGGTCAATCCGGAGAGTCTCGTCCGGACGATCGGGCACGCCGCCAACATGGGGACTTCGCGGAGAAATGAGACCGTCCGGGAACTCGTGGCACGCATGGGTCGCCTGCCGACCATGCCGTCACTTTACCGGGAATTGGTGAAGAGGCTCGATGCACCCCAGACCACGCTCGATGAGATCGCCGATGTCGTGGAGCGAGATCCCGGGATGACCGCCCAGATCCTGAGACTGGTCAATTCGGCCTTCTTTGGACTGGGCCGCAAGATCGCCAGCCCGTTCGATGCCATCGGCTTTCTTGGCGTCGAAACCATCAAATCGCTGGTGTTGTCGCTGCACATTTTCGATCAATACGCCGATGCCCGCATCGGCGGAGTCTCCATTGATGAACTTTGGAGGCACAGCGTCGCCGTGGCCGGAAAAGCGCGCCTGATCGGCCAGGCCGAGCGCCTGCGACTCATGGAATCAAACGAGGCGTTCGCCGCCGGACTGCTGCACGACATCGGACAAATCGTGCTGGCCTGCAATTACCCGAAGGAATACGCCGCCGCCCGCCGGCTGGCGGACGAGGGAACGCACCTCCTGCCAGAGGTTGAGCAGCAGGTTTTTGGGTGTAATCACGCGGACGTCGGCGGCTATCTGCTCGGACTGTGGGGTCTTCCGGCGCCCGTCGTCGAAGCGACCGCGCTCCATCACCTGCCGTCGGAAAGCTACGACCATCTGTTCGGCCCTCTCACCGCCCTCCACGGGGCCAATGTGCTGGAGCATGAGGAACTCGAAGGCCGGACCGGGACGTTGCGGAACTGGGACAAGGCTTACCTCACCCGCCTCAACCTCGCCGGCCGGGTGGATGAATGGCGGGAAGTCTGCAAGGTGGAGAACAAGGCCGCCTTCGCCGCGTGACATGCCGTCCGCTTGGGACGGCCACCGTGTCGCCTCCAGCCCGACCGGCGATTGCTGGAAACTGGTTTGCGCTCCTTTGCTTGCGATAGTCCCGGCCCTTCCACATCACAAGCCCGTTGCCTCAAGAAGCGGCCGGAACGTCATACTCTTCACCCTACTGACAAGACCTTGGGATGGGCTACCCGAAGACGCTTGGTCCCAACCCGCACGGGTAGGGCGCGTCTGTCCCCAGCGCGCCGTCGGGTTGGCCGGGAGTGGTTCGCGGCGCGCTGGGACAGACGCGCCCTACCCAGTCC
>JBBRWD010000154.1:0-11130 GCA_038249465.1 Limisphaerales bacterium
CAACAACATCGCCGATTTCGTGAAAGCCGGCGGCGTGGCCGAGCCGGGCAAACTCTCGCCGCTCGCGCTCGCGGCGCAGCTCGACCGCGATGGCGCGGAAGCGACGCAACGGGTGGCCGTCATTCGCGCCAGGGCGAGACCTTCGCCCACCCTGGAGTGCGAACTGACGGACATCGAAGCCTGGGTCGCCTACGGAAGCTACTTCGCCGAGAAGCTGCGTGGCGGAGTCGCCCTTGCCACCGCACGGGTGAAGAACGATGCCAAGCAACAGGCAGTCGCCATCAGCGCTTTGGAGAGAGCATTGGCTCATTGGAAACGCCTGGCCGAACTGGGCGGGAAATTCAACCGGCTGCCGATTCCATCGAACTCGAAAGAGCCTTTTTCCTGGACGTCGCTGACGCCAGCGGTGGAGAAGGACATTGAGGTTAGCCGGAAATCACTGGGAGAAAGAAACAAGGACTCCGCTCCAAAGCCTTGATGGTGGCGCCGAACAAAAGATTGCGGCTGTGAACTATGAGAACAAAACACCTCCCCCTTCGCGCTTTGCTGTTTTATGCGCTTTTCCCTGAGAGCCTGTCTGAAAATGGAGCGCGGCTGTGTGGCAGACCAGCCGCAGCACGGCGAAAACGCTCCCAGACCCCGAAATTTCGAGGCTTGCTGCGGCTGGCCGGGGACGACACAGCCGCGCTCCGGGGCACGAGCGGGATACCGGAAATCAAATCGCACCAAACACAACCGCAGAAAGCCTCTTCAGCAACGCCATGAACTACTACTCCAAGAAAGCCTGTGTGCTACGCTGGGTCACCCTTCTATTGCTCGCCGGGGTGACTGCCCCCGCACTCGCAGCAGCCTCGGCGACAACCTTTGACTTCACCCTGACGAGGGACGCCGCCCTCACCAGCGCGGGCGTTTGCGACGGCGCAGGCCGGTTGGTCCGCACGCTCGGGACGATGCAGCCGCGCCCCGCCGGACGTCAGAGCGCGGCATGGGACGGTCTCGACGAGTTCACCAACGCCGCGCCGGCGGGCGAGTATGCGCTGCGCGTCGTCAGGAACGGTTCCACCTACACGAATGTGCGCAGCGAGGATGGCTCCCCCCTGTATGCCTTGGGCCGCAGCGGGGTCTGGAAGCGGCCGGGCGGCAAGGAAGCGGGCTACGTCTGGCTGGGCGGCTGGGTGTTGGCGCGTTATGGCCGCAACCATGATCGGCTCTGGATGGCCAGGTTGCCGGAGGTCTGCCCCGGCCTGTGCGACATCCCCGGCGGTCGCGGGGTCATGGTCGGCGTTTACCAGAAGGGCCATGTCTATCACTACGAACCCAACGGCCTGTTGCTCGGTGTGGCCAAACTCGGCGACGCTGCGGGCAACGAAACCGGTTGGATGGACAACCCCGCCGCGCTGGCCGTGGCGCGCGACCCGCGCGATGGCGTGCTCGATGTCTTCGGCGAAGACAGTTGGGTGAACCGCATCATTTGGTACCGCGTGGATGACCGGGACATCCAGGTCGTCACGAGAACCAAGCGGTGAGAAGGGTATGCAGCGATGAAGTCCAACACTCAAATAACCGCGTCCAACGCGGCCGCTTATAACCATCGACCATGAGAACACAAACGAGCCGAATCCAAATCCTGAACGCCGATTGGTGCAATCACTATTCTGCAAGACCATTGCTGTCGCATCGTGGGTCGCGACAGCGAACCCCCACACACCCGATCCCGGAGCCGCCCTCCGGCGGTCCAGTCGCGGCCAACCCGCAAAAGCGAGTTCCCTGTCGATCAGATCATTCACCCCTGTGGCGGGCTTTCTTCTTCACCGCGAAACTCCCATCTCGAAACTAATTATGAACAAACTCGACCTCACCCTCCCGATTCTTCTCGCTGCATCGCTGTGCGCCACGTCGGCGCTCGCCCAGGATGCCGCGCCGGCCGACCGCAACGCCGTCAACACCGCCGCGCGCCCCGGCGGCATGATGGGCGATTCGCCGGTCACGTTCCCCAAGCAGGGCGCGCTGCCCGCGAAGTATCCCCCGGACGTGAAGGACCACGCCCAGGCGTCGGAGAAGGACTATTACATCTTCAGCACGCCCTGCCGCTCGCTGGCTCAGATCTCAGCGATTCAAAAGGACATGCCGCCCGGCGAGTTCACGAAGCCACCGGCGGACTGGACGCATCTCCGGCGCACGCGCCGCATCCTCACCGAAGGCGGTGACCTGCGCCTGCTCGCGCTGGGTGACAGCATTGTCAACGACACCATGCGCTCCGGTTGGGTGGCGCAGTTGCAGGAGGCCTATCCCAAGGCGCGCATCGAGGCGCGTGTGTTTGTGCGCGGCGGCGGCGGCTGCCAGCATTACCGCGAGGAAGGACGCGTGGCGAAATACATCCTCCCGTGGAAGCCGGACTTGGTTTACATCGGCGGCATCAGTCAGAAGGATGTCGCGAGCATCGGCGAAGTGATCCGCCAGTTGCGGGCCGGTCTGCCCGAGGTGGAAATCCTGCTGGCCAGCGGCACCTTCGGCACGGCGGACCCGCGCGATCCCGTGGCGCTGGCCAAAGCGCCCCATTCGGGAACCGGCGTGTATGGCGAGGCGCTTAAGTCGCTGGCGGCCGAGCAACGCTGTGCCTACCTCGACATGACCGGGCCGTGGGCGGAATACATCCGCTCGGCCAAGGTGCATCCGCACACGTTCTACCGCGACGTGGTTCATGCGAACGAGTTCGGTGAGCAAATCCTGGCGAAGATCATGATGGCGTTCTGGACGGCGCCGGACTATCCCGAGTCCGCTTGGCTGGGCGAGCGCCTGGAGTGGTTCCAGGACCTCAAGTTCGGGTTCATGATGCACTGGGCGCCTTACAGCCAGTGGGGCTGCATCGAGTCCTGGCCGCTGGTCGAGGAGGACAAGTTCGGGCGTCCCGACGACCTCAAGGCGTGGACCGAGCGTGGCAGGGACATGGCGCGGTTCACCCGCGATTACTGGGCGCTGCCGAAGACGTTCAACCCGGTGAAGTTCGATCCGCGCAAGTGGGCCAATGCCGCCAAAGGGGCCGGCATGAAATACGTCGTGTTCACCACCAAGCACCACGACGGGTTCGCCATGTTCGACACCAAACTCAGCGACTACCGCATCACGTCGCCCGATGTGCCTTTCCACGCCAACAAGCGCGCCAACGTGGTGCGCGAGGTGTTCAACGCCTTCCGCAAAGACGGCTTCGCCATCGGCGCGTATTTCTCGAAGTCCGACTGGCATTGCCCGGATTACTGGGATCCGGCAGCGCCCGCAACCAACCGCAATCCGAACTACGACACCGTCGCGCAGCCGGACAAGTGGCGCAGGTTCGTGGACTTCGCGCACGGGCAGGTCCGCGAGTTGATGACCGGCTACGGCCCGATCGACATCCTTTGGCTCGATGGTGGCCAGGTGCGCCCGCCGCAGCAGGATTTGCAGATGGAGCGCCTGGCGGCGATGGCGCGCCAGCATCAGCCCCGGCTCATCATGGTGGACCGCACGGTGGGCGGGCGGTTCGAGAACTACCGGACGCCAGAACAGGAAGTACCGGACAAGCCGCTGCCCTATGCCTGGGAAACGTGCATGACGATGGGCGAGCAGTGGTCGTTCAAGCCGGATGACCAATACAAGTCAACGCATCGGCTCATCCATCTGCTGGTGGACGTCGTGGGCAAGGGCGGCAACTTCCTGCTCAACGTCGGCCCGCAGCCCGACGGCCAGTTGCCCGCCGTCGCCGTGGGGCGCATGAAGGAGATCGGAGATTGGCTGGAGGTGAACGGTGAGGCCATCTACGGCACCCGCCCCATCGCTCCTTACAAGGACGGCAACGTGGTCTTCACCCGAAAAGGCAAGACGGCCTACGCGATCCACCTCGCGTCCAAGGAAGGCGAAGCGCTGCCCCAACAAATCTCCTTTGCCGGGCTGGCACCGGCGCCCGGTTCGAAGGTGCAACTGCTCGGCTCCCGGAAGAGCCTGTCCTGGCAAACCGACGCCGCGGGCCGAACCATCTTCCTCATTCCCGCGTCGCTCGCGAAATCGCCGCTGTGCCGGCACGCGTTCGCGCTCAAATTTAGTCCAGTCATCCGAGAATAATGAAAACGACAGTATTCGCGCTGGGCCTTTTGGTCCGGAATCATTTACTAACTCCCGCCATGCTAAAACAGATGTTCACCACCCTGTTCGCTTCCAGTCTGGCCCTCGTGCTCGTTGCTTCCGTTTCACCTGCGGTGGGCGCGTCCAACCAAGTTCAGAAAGGAGAGATGGCCGGCTACCTCCTCGTTCCCAACGAGCGAGTTTCCGAAATCTACAACGCCGGATTCTCCATGTATGTCGCCGCCTGGCCTTTGTTGGACCAGTATCCGGGGCAACGTTTTCAGACCGGCTTGTTCGGCACGTGGATGTTCGCCCGGAAAGAACCATCACCTCCGATCAAACTTTATTCCGACATCGAAGGCGGCCTGGGCTGGTGGCGGGACACGGAGTATGCCACCGAGACACCGAAGTTCATCATGGGCGGCGTGGCGCCGAATTTCAGCGAGTGGGCCAACGGACCCGGGGCCGGCAAGGGCAGAGACTGGGCGCAACCCAAAGGCAAATACGCCGTCGCGCAACTCAGCCCCTGGCTGCTGTGGCCACCCGATGGCTTGAATCTCAAGCAGGGCACCTGCGGCGAATTATTCGGCTACGGCTACCTGCCGCTTCCGCTCACCCCGGCCAAGACCACTACCGCCGGCAAGGACATCCCGACCGGAGACCAATCCTGGACGCTGTTCCTGAACACGGGAAATTTCAAAGGCCCGGTGGCGTTCTTCACTCCCTATTTCTGGTCCGCCGGTGCGGTTGCGGAGCCGCGCTTCAGTGGGATGCTATTGGATACCCGTCCCTCCGATCCCAACCGGGCCTTGCAGATGGAAACCCAGCACGTCCCCAGCATTCAAGCCGTGGACGCCAAGGGTGAGACTTACGCCCGCATCGCACCGACCTTCTTTCCCTGTGAGACAAACGGCGAATCGCGCCTCGTGCATCACATCACTTCCTACAACAAGCAGGCACTCTGGGATGCGGTGAAGACCTGGTTCGACGGCGGGGCCGAGGCCAGCGGCGCGATTCTTCCTGAAGGGGCCATCCTGCATCAGTTCACCGGCAAAGGCGGGGCCACCTGGAGAATCTATCCGGACGGCACCGCCAAGGAAGAGAAGTCGCCCCTGGCGTGGAATTCCTTCGCAACACCGATGGCGGCGGATCCCAATACCTTCGGTTATCGTTGGGATCTCAAAGTCGTGAAGCAGACCGATTCCAAGAACGGTTCGCTGGTGAAGCTCCCCGAGTATTTCCACCTGGTGAAGAGCAGTGCGAAACCGCAATGGGTTCCAGTACGGGCGGAAGAGGTCCCGGCGGAAACGGGATTGACCAAGTCACGCTTCGAGCGGCCCGAGCGACGCCCGAAAGCGTATGTCACGCCCGACGAGGCGGCCAGTTGCTGGAAGAAGCCCGGCCCAAAAGCCGGACCGTTTCAGGCGCACCCGGGGGACGGCAGTGTGGTCACTTACTACTGGTATCGCTTCGCCGACCAACCGTCCCTGCTCAACGCCGACATGACGGCTCAAGAGCGGGAAGCCATTCAGGCGCGCGTGGAGAAACTTCACCGGCTCTGGAAGCAAGACCGTGAATACCTGCCGCCACCCGCGTTTGGCAAACTGGCGGAACTCGACCCGGCTCTAATCGTCGCTCCGCCGCCGGGACTGGAAGCCGGTTATGTTCCCATTGTCACCCGGCAAGCAGCCAAAGACTGACTCCAACCTGAAGCAAATCACCGCATGCTTTCTCATCGCGCTGTTCGCAATCGCCTCCGCGCAGGCGGCGGCGAAGGCATGGGTTGGGCGATGCTGAAACTGGCCGGAGAACCTAAATAGGAACGCGCTCATCGTTTTATGAAAACAGAAACCCAACTAAACCGTCGAACATTCCTTCAATCCACCGCCACGACCGCCACCTGGGTCGCGGCGGCGTCCGCTACGGCCCCGTTTGTTCTATCCGCCGAGCCTCCGGTCAAGCCGATTGGTGTGGGCTGCATTGGCCTGGGCACCCGCGGTGGCGACCTGCTCAACTCCGTGGTGGCCGTGCCCGGGGTGAAAGTGGCTGCGGTGTGCGACGCTTACGGCCCGCACCGCCAAAAAGGCATTGAGCGGAGCGGAAATCCGGACGTGAAGGCTTACGTGGATCATCGCGAACTGCTGGCCGACCGGAAAGTGGACGCCGTGGTCATCGCCACGCCGGATCACTGGCACTGCCAGATGGTGCTCGACGCAGTGCGCGCCGGGAAGGACATCTACTGCGAGAAGGGATTTTCCCGCACGCTGGCGGAGGCCAAGCTCATGCGCGATGCGCTCAAGCGGAGCAAGGTGGTTTTCCAACTCGGGCACCAGGCGCGTCAGGACACCTCCGCTTTGCAAGCCAGGGAACTCATTGCGCGCGGCATCCTCGGACCCATAACGCTGGTGCGCACCGGTCGCTTCAAGTCGCTTCCGCCGGAGCACCCCAACTGGCGCTGGTACGGCTACTACGATCAATATAACCGGCCCGACCCGGCGCAAGTTCTGCAGGACTTGAACTGGGACCTCTGGCTGGGCTCGGCCCCAAAGATTCCCTGGAACGAACGCCACTTCTGGCACTGGCGCTGTTACTACGCCTATGGCACCGGCTACGCCGGCGACCTGCTGTCGCACGAGCTGGATTTCGTTCAATACCTCCTGGGCCACGGCATCCCGGACAACTGCGTCTGCTCCGGCCTCAACGCGCTGCTGCACGATGACCGCGAGGTGCCGGACACCTGGGTCGCCACCTACCAGTTCGCGAAGCTCGGGCGCACGGTCACCTTTGCAGGCAGCATGAACGCCACCGACAGCCAGCCGGTGACGATCTGCGGGCGCGACGCCACCCTGCGATTCGACGCCATCGCCCATAACGTCAGCACGTTTGAAATCATCCCCGCCGGCCACAACCTGAAAGCTGATTTGCCGAAAGGATTCGAGCGGGGCCAGACGCCCTATCAGCCGAATCACGTGGTGGATTGGGTGAATTGCATACGCAGCCGCGGCACGCCGAAATGCTCGACCGATGAGGCATTCATTGAAACCGCCACGTTCCTCATGTCGTTGAAAGCCCAGCAGGAACAACGCATGGTGCGTTGGGATGCCGCCCGGGAAGAGATCGTGTAAGCCCAAAACCAAACCGACACCGACCACCATGAAAACCCTCCTTCGAATCTTCCTCAGCTCCGGGCTGCTTTCCTCGACGGGCCTCGCCCAAGACAACCCGCCGAAAGCCAACGTCGGCAACGTCACGTCGCATTCGCAGGGTCTGCACGGTTACATCGGCTTCAGCCACGAGCCGCATCCGCCGCAGTCCACCTACAACGCCGGCATGGGCTTCTATGCCGCAGTCTGGCCGCTGGTGGATCAGCCGCTGGCGGATTTCCAGATTGGCCTGCCCAGTTCATGGATTCAGCCGGACAACTCTGACAACAAGGACAAACCGCTGGCGCCGGAGGGCACGCTGGCACGCCAGTGGAAGGAGCGCGGCCCGACGTGGAGCAGCGTCTTCCAAACCGTCGAGGGTGGACTGGGCTACTGGGCGGGCAACCACTTCCGCTACGGCCCGCCGAAGTTCAGCATGAACGCCACGCCGCAGTGCTACGACTACGAAGTCGGCTCGCCCGGCTGGTCCTTCTTCTACAGCAACGAGGCGCTGCCCGATGATCGCCTCGGGATTGCGCAGTTGAGCAACCGCCTGCTGATTCCTCCCGATGCGCTGCCGTTCCAGGGCAATCCCAACGGCGAGTTCCTCGGCTACACCTGGATGGCGCTGCCCTTCACGGATCCCACGACTGGCGATCCGCCGACGGGCGACCAGAGCTGGACCTGCTTCCTCAGCGCCGCCAACTTCAAAGGCCCGATCGCCTACTACATCCCGGAGACGTGGAGCAAAATCGGCAAGTTGTTCAACTATCCTTTCCTTCACGGTCGCGGCCTCGATGCGCGCCCGGGCAGCATGGGCGGTGGCGCGATGGAGATTAACACCGTGCCGCGCTTCGACGCCCAGGACGCGCAGGGGACGACCTACTCGAAGCTGCCGAAGCTGCAATTCCCGGTGGACGCGGAAGGCCGCGCTTTCCTGGTTCAGGATGTCACCTACTACTCGAAGCTGGCGCTCTACGACGCGTTCAAGGCCTGGCGCGATGGCGGCCCGGCTTGCTCCGGGCGGATGGACGGTAAGGGCGCGTGGAAGCCCAAGCTCGATACGCGCACGACCCGCTACGACCAGGCGGGCAAGAAGATCACCGGTGTGGAGCGCGCCTTCGACACCCGCATCTTCGACGGCAACGTGTGGGGTTTGCAGTGGTCCACCAACGACATTGTCGCGAAAGGCCTGTTCCCGCAATACTACAAGCATGTCGGCGAGGAGCGCGTGGCCGTGCCGGCGGCGGCGGTGCCGGTGGAAACCAAGCTGCTGAATCAGGAATTCAAGCGCGCCGAGACGGGAGTGCCCTACACCTCGCCCAGCGGCGGCGCCTGGACAAAGCCCGGCGCGAAACTTGGACCGTTCACTGCCCGGCTCGTGGATGGTTCGGTGGTGACCTATTCCTGGTATCGTTTCGTGGACCAACCGTCTTTCCAGCAATACCACTGGAGCGCGGAGCAGAAGGCGAAGCTGCAGACTTTCGTGGAGAAACTGCACGCACACTGGCCGATGGACCGCGACTACATGGCCCCACCCACGCGGGGGAAATTGGTAGCGCTCGATCCCGCGCTGCTCGTCACCCCGCCGCCGGGCCTGGAGGCGGGCTATGTCCCCATCGTCACCCGACAAGCGGCGAAAGAATAAACCAGCCGAGCCCCACCTGAACTATGAAACGCCCACTTCAACTCATTCCCGTATTCCTTCTGGCCACCTTGCTGGCAGTCCCCGGTGCCACTGCGGCCAAGAAGCCGCTGAAAGTCTTCCTCCTCGCCGGGCAATCCAACATGCAGGGACATGCCAAGGTCAGCACCTTTGAGCACATCGGCATGGACCCGGCGACGAAGCCGATGCTGGTCGAGATGCTGGACGCGGACGGGAAGCCGAAGGTCTGCGAGCGCGTATGGATTTCGTCGATAGGCTGCGCGGAGGCGGAGCAGACGGGGAAGCTGACGGCGGGCTTTGGCGCGACGACCGAGAAGATCGGGCCGGAGTTCACCTTTGGCCTCACCATGCAGAAGCTCACGGACGCGCCCATTCTGCTCATCAAAACCTCGTGGGGCGGCAAGAGCTTGAACACCGACTTCCGTCCGCCGGGCGCCGGGCCGTATGTGTTCAATGAAACGCAACTCGCCGCTTTCCAAAAACAGGGCAAGGACTTCGCGGCCATCAAAGCCGCGAAAGAAAAGGAAACGGGCGTTAACTACCGGCTCATGATCGAGCATGTCAAGAAGGTGCTGGCCGACATCAAGCGCGTGGTGCCGGATTACGATGCCGCGCAGGGCTACGAACTGGCGGGCTTTGCCTGGTTCCAAGGCTGGAACGACCTGGTGGATTCCAGCACCTATCCGAACCGCGACAAGCCCGGCGGCTACGACGCCTACAGCACGGCGATGGCGCACTTCATTCGCGATGTGCGCAAGGATCTGAACGCGCCGAAGCTGCCCTGCGTCATCGGCGTGCTCGGCGTCGGCGGGCCGACGGCGGAGTATGGTGCCGACCAGCACCGCTACAAGGTGACCCACCAAAACTTCCGGGATGCGATGGCGGCTCCGGCGAAGTTGCCGGAGTTCAAAGCCAACGTCGCGGCCGTGCGGACCGAGAAGTATTGGGACCAAGAGCTGACCGCCGCCAAGGCGAAGGACAATGAAATCAAACAACGGGCGAAGAAGCTTGCGACCGAAGGCAAGATGAAACCCGCGGAGGAAAAGGCCGCGCTGGAGAAACTGCGCATCGAGGGCCTCACGGAGCGGGAGCGGCAGGTGCTGGAGAAAGGCATTTCCAATGCCGAGTTTCACTACCTCGGCTCGGCCAAAATCCTCGGCGGCATCGGCAAAGGCCTTGCCGAGGCGATGGCGGAACTCAAACAACTGAAACTGACAAAGTGAACGCGATGGCTGGTGGAAGATGGGCGGTAAAAGCTGGGACAAGAAATTGCGCCCACTCCGAACCGGCCACGTCCGAGAGATGGAGCGCCGAAGACCCCGACCCCATGATTCACTTCAACGGCGAACATTTCCGCGGGTAGTATCCAAGCGTGATGCCGACAAAACCATGAATCCAAAACGCCACCAATCCCGCACTCTCGCCACCCTGCGCGACACGCTGCTGCCGAAGCTGCTGAACGGGGAGTTGAGCGTGGCGGATGCCGAAGAAGTCGTGCATAATCCGAACAGGCAAACTGCATGAAACTCGCGGAGTTCCAGAACATCACTCCTCTTGTGAACATCCCTTCCATTTTACGGATTGGGATTCTCTCGCACGCGCAAGCTTCAAAGCTGCCGCATCACTCGGTTGCGCTACAGGAAGTTCAGGACAAACGGGACCAGAAACAGATTCCGGGAGGTTTGGCATTGCACGAATACGCCAACGTGTATTTTCACGCCCGGAATCCCATGATGTCCCGGAGTCGGGATGAGGCTCCCTCCCTTTGCGTGCTGCGCGTCTCAACTGAGATTCTCAAGATTTCCGGCGCGGTCATCACAGATCAGAATGCGGTGAGCAAGTATGTGAAGTTCTCGGCTCCCGACCGTTTGAAGTTCATGGATCTGGACTACGTCTTCGCAGCGAACTGGAAACACCCAGACAACCAGATTGAAGAATGGCGGCACAGCAGTGCCAAGTGTGCCGAGGCGTTGATTCCTCAGAGAATCCCGCCCGATTACCTTCTGGGAGCTTACTGCCCAGGCAGTGGGATGGACGACACCCGGGCTGGGTGGGGCGCGGCTGTCCCCGCGCGCCGCGGACCACGCCCGGCCAACCCGACGGCGCGCTGGGGACAGACGCGCCCTACCCGTGCGGGTTGGGACCAAGCGTCTTCTGGTAGCCCATCCCAAGGTCTTGTCAGTATGTTCTGAACGATGCCGTGCGCGCGAAATTGGAGACGCTCGG
>JBBRWD010000155.1:0-10819 GCA_038249465.1 Limisphaerales bacterium
AAGGCGAACACGTTTACGGCGGTGGACGGCTACGTGAGGCGACGGTGGAGGAGCGTGCTGCCATGGCGGTTGGATGGCGTGGGCAAAGGGATCGGAGCCACCCATCAACGCTGGTCGAATGAATGGTTTGCCCGCCGTGGGCTGCTGTCCTTGGCAGCGGAACACGCATGGACGCGGACAATCGTAGGACTACGAACCCACTGACTGGAGAGCCGGATGCGGGAAATCCGCCCGTCCGGTTCGGAGGGAGGGGCAAGGTTCAATCCCTTGTCCCTACCCCTATCCCCGTCGATGCCTCGCTGCCAGAAACTGAGCTGCGCCGGTGCGGCTTCCGCCAGCGAAATTCCGTTTGCCGGCTGCGCGGGTGGCGACTAGATTCCGGCGCAACGCAAATACCTAATCGCACGTTTCAACCGGCTTAACACTCGAACGAAAGGCAAACAACATGCGCCAGATTACCCGCCGCGAATTCCTCACCACCACGCTCGCCGGAGCCGGCCTCATGGCCGCGTCGCCGGCGTTGTTCAGCGCTGAGGCGGCCCCGACCGCCTGCAAGGGCAGCGACCTCGTCACGCTCGGACGCACCGGCATCAAAGTGTCGCGCCTGGCGCAGGGCACGGGCTTCAATGGCTCGGCCCGTTCTTCGGACCACACGCGCATGGGCCGCGAGTCGTTCGACCGCCTGCTGCGCCACAGCGTGGACAGCGGCGTGCGCTTCATCGACATGGCCGACCTTTACGGGACGCATGCCTACGTGCGTGACACGATCAAAGCCATGCCGCGCGACAAATTCGTCCTGCTCTCAAAGATCTGGCCACGCAAGGAGAGTTGGAACACGCCGTCGGGCGGGGCGAAGGAAGAGATCGATCGTTTCCGCAAGGAACTCGGCTCCGAGGTGATCGACATCTGTCTCATCCATTGCGCGACGAATGACAAGTGGCTCAGCGAGTATGAGCGCATTCGCGACGGGCTTTCCGAGATGAAACAGAAGGGCGCCGTGCGCGCAGTGGGTGTTTCCTGCCATGATTTCGGCGCGCTCAAGCTGGCCGCCGAAAATCCGTGGGTTGACGTCATCTTTGCCCGCATCAACAACCGGGGCGGCAAGGAGTTCATCATGGACGGCTCGGTCGAGGAGGTTTCCTCGGTACTCAAGACCGCGCGCGCCAACGGCAAAGCCGTGGTGGGGATGAAAATCTTCGGCGCCGGCAAGCTCACGCAGCCTGAGCAGAAGGACGCCTCGCTCAAATATGTCTTCAGCAACAAGCTGGTCGATGCCATCACCGTTGGCATGCTCAAGACCTCCGAGATCGATGACACCATGCAGCGCATGGCGAAGACCGTGGTCTAAACGGACGGGAATCCTCTTCGCGCGGCGGCCTCCGGCGACGGAGGCCGCCGTTTGCGTTTTCTCATTTGGAAAGTCTGGCTGCGCTGAGCATGGCCTGGCAGGTATGCAGGCTCGGAATCAGGGCAGTTCTGCACCGACAGGAGCATCAAGCGGAGGTCGTCGTCCTTGCGCCGTCAACAGCCCTGATCCCACCGATCGGTCTTGGATTCGGTTTCGCGCCGATGGTCTCAGAGAGTCCAGCCGGGCCGGTAGTCGCGCTGGAGAAGCTGGTTGGCTTTCGTGTCGTTGGTGATGCGGAGATTCGCGCCGTTCCACTCCAGTTTTTTCTGGGCGCGCACGGCCACGTTGCCCAGCAGGCAGACCTCGGACAGCAAGCCGGCGTGGTCCACGAAGTCTGAGCCGGCGCGGGCGCCGCCCCGACACGCCGCGACAAACTCGTGGTAGTGCCCGGGCGAGCGCGGCAGCGTCTTTGGCGGGCGCTGGTATTTCTCCATGCGCGACTCGGGGAGTAGTCGGTCACCCATCAGCTTTCCCTTGTCGCCCACGTAGATGATGTCCCGCATGGGCTCGTCCGGTTCGAGTTCAGGCGGACGGGGCGGCTTCAATCCCCCGTCGTACCAGTTGAGCGTCACGGGAGGCATCTCGCCGCGGGCGGGGAACTCGAAGCGCGCCATCACGCCGAGCGGATAGGTCTCCGGGTTCAGCTTGGTGGAACTGGCCTCGACGCTGATCGGGTGCCCCAGCTTGAGCGCCTTGAAAACCGTGGAGAGTTTGTGCGCGCCCAAGTCGCCAAACAGGCCCGTGCCGAAATCCCACCAGTTGCGCCACGTCCACGGATGATACTCCGGATGATATGGACGCGCGGGCGCCGGCCCGAGCCACAGATCCCAATCCAGTCCCTCGGGCACCGGCGGGGTATCCTTGGGGCGCTCCTCGAAATGCGACCACTTCCAGAAGCGCGCGGAGCTCCACACCTGCACTTCGCGCACGGGACCGATGGCGCCATCCGCGATGATTTCGCAGGTGCGCCGGGCGGCTTCCTCGGCCTGGCCCATGTTGCCCATCTGCGTGGCGACCCCCGCCTCGCGCGCAGCTTCGGTCACGCGCCGCGCTTCGGCGATGGAATAGGTGAGCGGCTTTTCGCAATAGACATGCTTGCGGCGTTTCAGCGCGGCCATCGTGATGACGGCGTGGGTGTGGTCCGGCGTGGCGATCATCACCGCGTCCACGTCCTCCTTGGCGAGGAGTTCACGGTAATCGGTGTAAGCCTTGCAGCCGCGATACTGCCCGGAGCGGCGCTGCTCCGCGTAATGCTCGTCCACCGAACGTTGCGCCGGCTCGCGACCACCGTGGCGGCGATCCTTGCCCTCACCCCAATACCACGAGAGATAGCCGCCGCTCTCGCGATTGACGTCGCACACGGCCACGAATTGGATCTGCGGGAACGGGAGAAACGCCGCCATGTTCTGCGTGCCCTGCGAACCCATGCCAATGCCGGCCAGCGTGATCTTCTCGCTCGGCGCAATCTGGCCCGCGCCGCCGAGCACATGTCGGGGAACAACCGTCAGTGCCGCGACCGCGGTTGAGGTGGCAAGAAACTCACGCCGCGACATGCCGGCTGGCGGCGTACGCTTCCGGGAAGACGATGGCTTCGTGGCGTTCATGATGTTGGTTGGGTGACGAATGGAACTGTGGGAACCGCGCCGCCCGTTGTCAACCACACCCAGCGTAGCACAGCCGTCCCGGCTGCATGGTTCGGAGATTCTCTGGCGAAACAAAGGCGGACTGACTCATGCAGGCGAGACGCCTGTGCTACCTTGCGCGCCGCGCCCCCGCGGCCGTCGGGACGCGAGCCCGGCCACCAGCCCCGGCAGGGGCGATATATTTGTAGAGAGAGAATCGATTACGTAATTGAGCCCCGTGCGGGGCGACATCTCCCGGAAGAGGCCGCTCCTCCGGAGCTGGAGAAGAATGGGGGCGTGGGTTTCTACAAATATGCCGCCCCTGACGGGGCTGGAGACGCCGGCCCGGCCTAATCGAGCGCTGGAATGACCCCTGCACGGCGCGACAACGACCATTCCGGCGCTGGAATGAGAGGGGAACAACCGGGATCGGCCGACCTTGTCGCTTTTGCTGCGGGTGCGGCGAGGGTTTTGCCCGGAAAACGATGCTGGACATACCCTTCCCGCGTAGCAAAATCCCGGCGACACCAACATGACGATGAATCACACCAAAAAATCATCGCTCACCTGAATGTTAGGCAAAATATGTCACGCGCTTACGACGATTACACGCAGAAGCAAATGCAGAAGGCAGAAGACCTTCTCGAAGTTCCTGCGCAGCTTTCGGCAGCCCAGGACTCAGTCGATGCACTCGCGTCGCGGCTTGAAGAAAGCGCTGTGAAGATCGCCGATCTTCAAAGGCAATTGGTAGAAGCGAATTCGATCAAGAGTAAGATGAAAGACTATTTTGTCGGTGGCGTTATCGGAGCCATTCTCGGCGCAGTCGCATCAATGTTTATAAAATGAAAAAGACGGAGCCGAACACATCACTGGAGCCAGCCGGCGTTGGCGCGGTCAGTTCCGCTGCGCGGTTCACGTCACGCGTCGCCGGTGGCTCAGTTCTTGGTCGTAGGCAAAAAAGCTTCGCACGCGAGAAATCAGCATGATCAAATTGGAAGTCATAATCGATTTGACGAAGAAGGAATGGGCCGACGTTCGCCCATCGGCCGTCGCACCCACTGAGGAAGAAAAAGCCGTAGCGTCGATGTGCCATCGTGCTCTCGAAGTGACTTTTGAGACAGTCGTGAAGCACAGTGAGGCAGGCGGCACGGTGATTGTGATGGACGACTTCTTGAAAGAGGTCAAAAGGCGCCTCAGAGGATGAAAACGCCTAACCCGGAAGCATAGCTTTGACCGGAGTCGGCGCGGTCGGGACGGGTGGATGGGTTCAAGGTAGGTTTCTCCGCGCCGCCGCCGCGTCGAGGCTCTGCCTTCCGGGCGAACCACGGCCCGGGCCAAAGCCGCACCACGGTTCCGGCCTTCGGCGGTCTGCGCGACACGCCGCTACGTTTCACCGGTTCAAGGCGCGCGCTTTCCTTTCCGCCTAATACTCCCGCGTCTTCTTAAGGCCGGGTTGGGGCATGGGATAGTGCCCGGCGGCGCCGAGCAGGAGCGGAGCAGGGGAGTCCAGGGTCAGCTTGTCCAAGCCGGGCGCGAATTCCTCGTCGCACTGGAGCATGTCGTCGAAGGTGATGACCTGGCCGGTGTGGACGGCGCGCCGCCCCATCAGCACCACGAGGCTGGCTTCCGCGCCGCGCTTCACTTCGTTGTAGGGTTTGTCCTGCCGCACCGCGTCGATGAGGTGGTCCCATTCGAGTTGATACGGGTTGGGCTCGGGCTGCGGGAAGGCCCAGGCGAGGTTGGCCGGCGTCATCTCGTGCCCGCGGTAGAGGCGGCATTTGGCCGGGGTGTGAACGTAGGTGGAGATGACGGCCGAGCCTTTGGTGCCGTGGGCGTAGCTGGCGAATTCCTCGTGGCAGCCTGGCTCGTAGCGGGATTGGAGGAAGAGCTTGGTGCCATCGCCGAAGGTGTATTCGATGGAGTAGTGGTCGAAGTTCTGGTCCACCGCTTCGCCGCGATAGAGCCGACCGCCCATGCCCTGGGCGCGCACGGGCCAGGCGCCTTTCATCCAGCAGCACTCATCCACGTTGTGCGCGACGTAGTCGTGGAAGACGCCGCCGCTGGCCCAGAAGAAGCCGAGGTAGCGCTGCACCTGGAAGAGGAGTTCGCTCTGCGTCGGCGGCTTGGGCCCGGTGAAGCCCGCGGGCGACACGAGCCGGTAGCTGCGCATCATGGTGATGTCGCCGATCTGGCCGTCCTTGATGCGCGTGTCGAGTTCCTCGCGCGCCTTGCAGTGCCGGCACATCAAGCCGACGCCGACCTTGAGATTTTTCTTCGCCGCGTCTGCGCCGAGCGCGATCATGCGGCGCGTGGTTGGGCCATCGACCGAGATGGGTTTCTCCATGAAGACGTTCAGCCCCTTGGCGATGGCGTAGGCGAAGTGGACCCAGCGAAACGCCACCGGCGTGGTGAGGATCACGACATCGCCGGGCTTGAGGCAATCCATCGCCTTTTGATACGCGTCGAAGCCGAGGAAGCGGCGCTCCGGCGGGACATCGACCTGCGCTGCCTCGTGCCCACCGACCCACGCATCGGCGGTGCCGCTCCGGCGCACGGCGGCGCTCTGGAGCGTGCCGTGGCTGAGCTTAAGGCGCTCTGCGAAGACATCGGCCATGGCGACGAGCTTGATGGGACCGCTGCGCGTGGCGAGGGCGTTGGCCGCCGCGCCGGTGCCGCGTCCACCACAGCCGACGAGGGCGACTTGAATCAGATCGCTGCCCGCCGCGTGGACGAGCGGAAGAGTTGTTCCAGCCAGAGCGGAGACGGCGGCGAACTGGCCGGTGGTTTTCAGGAAATCACGACGCGAGGTGGGCGATGACAGGGAGGTGTTCATGCGGGGCATGGTTTGCGCCCGGAGAAGGCGCGTCAACTCGGGAAATGGCCGGGGGTGTGATAAAAAGTGGACGAGGTTAACCACGAACCGGCGGAAAACCCCGGGAGGTGGGCCGCGTCGCTTCGCGCGCGCCGCCGGAGCGGTGCCAGCATTCCCAACGGCGCGCACGGAGTGACGCGGCCCACCTCGCCTGGCGTGCCGGCCTCACCCGCTTTTAATTACACCCCTGACCACTCCCTCTTCAATTTTCCCCTGAATCCAGAAGCAATTGGCTGCGTCAGGTTTTGGAGTGAACCCGTGGCGCCCGATGCAAAAGCCCTTCACCTACATCGGCGGATTGACTCTGGTCAAAGCCGCCGCCTTGGCTGAAAAGCATCCTGCGAGGCATCAGTCTCGCCGGATGCAGGACGCGTCTCTGGTGCCGCCTGATTCCGCAGACCATCGCCCGCCTCGCTCGATTGAGCGCGACGGGTTTTACGCAAACGTATGAAATCAATCCGTGCCTTTGACCTGTTGACGAGCGTGCTCTCGCTGGTGCTCCTCGTCGTCGCTCCCACTCCGCTCTCCGCCGCGCCCGCCGCCGATTATCTTTCGCCGGCCGACATCGTGGCCTCGGCGGACGGCAAGACGCTCTACATCGCCTGCGCCACGGCCAACCAGGTGGCGGTGTTCGATGTGCCTTCCCAGAAGGTCGTCGCCACCATTCCGGTGAAGGCGTCGCCCTCGGGACTCGCGCTCGCGCCGGATGGCGCCCGGCTTTACGTGACTTGCGCCGCGCCGCAAGGCTCGGTGGAGGTCGTCGATCTGGCGAAGCGCAAAGTGACCGACTCCATCGCCGCGGGCCACACGCCTGTGGCGCCCGTGCTCAGCGCGGATGGACGCACGCTTTACGTGTGCAATCGGTTCAACCATGAAGCCGCCATCATCGATCTCGCGGCGAAGAAAATGGTCCGCCAGATTCCGGTGTCGCGCGAACCGGTTTCCGCCGCGCTGACCAAGGACGGCAAGTTCCTGCTGGTGGCCAATCATCTGCACAACGGCCGTGCCGACGGAGAATCGGTCAGCGCGGTGGTGAGCGTGATCGATCTCGCCGCGGGCAAGGTGGCGAAGCAGCTTGCCCTGCCCAACGGCAGCGGATTGCTGCGCGACATCCGCGTCTCGCCCGACGGCAAATATGCGGCCGTGGCGCACACGCTGGCCCGGTTTCATCTGCCCACGACACAGCTCGAACGCGGCTGGATGAACACCAGCGCGCTGACGCTGATCGACCTTGCCGCAATGAAACCCATCAACACCGTCTTGGTGGACAATGTGGACAGCGGTGGCGCCAATCCCTGGGGCGTGGCCTGGAGCGCGGATGGGAAATACCTCTGCGTTTCGCACTCGGGCACCTATGAGCTGAGCGTGATCGATGCGCCCGCGTTGTTCGCGAAGCTGGCCAAGATGCCGGAGAAGGAACAGCCCGGGCAGAAATATGATTATGCGTCCGCCTCGCGCATCGCCGCCGATGTGCCCAATGACCTCGCCTTCCTGGTCAACATCCGCCAGCGCCTGAAACTGCCGGGACGCGGGCAGCGCGCCCTGGCGTTGATCGGTGGCCGCGCGTGGATGGTGAATTACTTCAGCGACTCGGTGACGGCGGTGGACTTCGCGGCCGAATATCCGAAGCCGCAGGAAATCGCCCTCGGCGCAACCAAGCCGATGTCGGTGGTGCGCAAAGGCGAGATGCTTTTCAACGACGCGACGATCTGCTTTCAAGGCTGGCAGAGCTGCGCCAGTTGCCACTCGTCGGATGCGCGGGTCGATGCCCTGAACTGGGATTTGCTCAACGACGGCATCGGCAATCCAAAAAACAACAAGACGCTGCTGTTCTCGCATCGGACGCCTCCGGCGATGGGCACCGGCGTGCGCGACACCGCCGAGGCCGCGGTGCGTGCCGGCATCCGGCATATCCTCTTCACCGTCCAGCCGGAAGACGTGCCTGCGGCCATGGATGAGTATCTCAAGTCACTCCAACCGATTCCGAGCCCGCTGCTGGTCAAGGGCAAGCTGTCGCCCGCCGCCGCGCGCGGCAAGAAGCTCTTCCAAAGCGATGCACTGGGCTGTGCTGACTGCCATCCGGCGGGGCTGTTCACCGACCTGAAATCCCATGATGTCGGCACGCGCGGCCAGTATGACAAGCCGATGGACAAGTTTGACACGCCGACTTTGGTCGAGGTGTGGCGGACCGCGCCGTATCTGCACGATGGCTCCGCAGTAACCGTTCGTGACGTGCTGACGTCTGGAAACAAAGAAAACCGGCACGGCAAAACGTCGCAGCTGACCCCAGAACAAATCGACGATCTGGCGGCCTACGTCTTGTCGCTTTGAAATATCCTGACATCATGTCTCCCGTGACATCCAAATCATCCGAGTCCACCTCGAACATCCGCCATGAGCGCAAGCCGGGCGTCGATCTGACCCTCGTCAACCGTCTCGGTCTGCGCGAGCTGCACCTCACCATGCGCCCGCTTCCCGGCGAACGCCCGGCCAACCTGCTCTGGCGGCTCGACGCCCTCCTGCGCGAGCACGAGGCGGTGGTGGTCCGGCACGAGATTTTTGGCTCGCTCGACGTTTACGAGGAAACCATCAACCGACTTGAAAAGCTCTCCGGCGATCTCTTCTGGCCGGTGACCTGGACCGAGGGACTCGCGTGTTCCGGCAGCCCGATGGCGGGCATGCACGTTTTCGCCGTCTCCGGCGCCAAGGTGGAAACGCTCCATCTGGAAGGGCGCATCGTCGGTCGCATCTTCAACGACGGCCTCGCGAAGCATTGCCTGCTGGGCGACATCCGCCCGGCTGATTTAACCGCCAGCCAGCCGGCGCAATCCGGGCAGGTCTTTGAAAACATCGAGGCCGCGCTCGACCGCGCCGGGATGCGCATGACCGATCTGGTCCGGACGTGGCTGCACATGGATGACATCCTTTCGTGGTACGGGCCGTTCAACGTGGTGCGGAAGGAGTTCTTCGCCAAGCGCAACCTGTTTGATCACCTGGTGCCCGCCAGCACCGGTGTTGGCGCAAAGAATCCGGCGGGCGCAGCCATGGTGGCCGGTGCCTGGGCCATGAAGCCGGTCGATGACCGCACCACGGCGCGCGAGGCATCGTCGCCGCTGCAATGTCCGGCACCGAATTACGGCAGTTGCTTCAGCCGCGCGGTGGACATCGAGACTCCCAATCACCGCCGCCTGCTCATCTCCGGCACGGCGAGCATCGACTACGATGGCAACTCGACCCACGACGGCGACATCAAGAGCCAGATCGAACGCACCATGGACGTG
This sequence comes from Limisphaerales bacterium, assembly GCA_038249465.1. Lineage (GTDB taxonomy): Bacteria > Verrucomicrobiota > Verrucomicrobiia > Limisphaerales > JBBRWD01 > JBBRWD01. The sequence continues at coordinate 9,184 of JBBRWD010000155.1, forward strand.
GTCGAGGCGATCCTGCGCTCGCGCGAAATGAATTACACCTCGGTCTCTCGCGCCACGGCTTATCTCAAGAAGCTCGAACACGGAGCGGCGGTGCTGGAGTGGTGTGCCTCACGCGGCGTGAATCTACCCTTGCTCTGCCTGCAATCCGCCGTCTGCCGCGACGAATTGCTCTTTGAACTGGAACTCGACGCCATGATTCCGCTGACGCCCGCCACGAAGGGCTGAACCATTTCAGTTTTGCTCAGGCGACTGTGGAATGAACGACAGAGATGGTTTCCACAGCAAGGGCCAACAGGGTGGGGCGCGTCTGTCCCAGCGCGCCGTCGAGTTGCCAGGAGCGTTCTGCGGCCTGCTGGGACAGGCGCGCCCACCTCGGATCGATGGGCTTTGTCAGACGTAAAGAAGCGTTCGTTTCAGAATCACCCGGCATCACATGAAACAAAAACCTCTCGGCAAATCCGGCATCTCCGCCTCCGTCATCGGTCTCGGCGCCTGGGTCATTGGCGGCGGCGAAGTCTGGGGTGAAAACCCCGATGATCGCGAATCCATCCGCACCATCCAATCCGCGCTGGACGCTGGCATCAACCTCATCGACACCGCCCCCGCCTACGGTTGGGGCCGCAGCGAACAGGTCGTCGGCGAGGCGCTCCGCGGCCGGCGGGACCAGTTCGTGGTCGCCACCAAATGCGGTCTCTGGTGGGACGACACCCGCGGGTCGTTCTTCGCCGAACTCGATGGCAAGAGGATGCACCGCAGCCTGCGGCCCGACACGCTGCAGATCGAGATCGACCACAGCCTGCGCCGGCTCCGCACCGATTACATCGATCTCTACCAGACGCACTGGCCCAGCATGCCGCCCGATTTCACGCCCATTGCCGATTCCATGGCGGTGCTGCTCAAGCTCAAGGATCAGGGAAAGATTCGCGCCATCGGCGTGTGCAACGTCACGCCCGACGAGTTGCAGGAGAACATCCGTTGCGGAGACGTGGTCAGCGATCAGTTCCGGTATTCGATGCTCAATCGCGACGCCGAGAAGGACATCCTCCCGTATTGCGCGCAGCACAACGTCGCCACGCTGACCTACATGTCGCTCGAACAGGGGTTGCTCACCGGCAAGATCGGCATGGACCGCGTGTTCAAGCCGACCGAGTTTCGCAGCAACACCTACTGGAACACCTGGTTCATCCCGGCCAACCGCCAGCGCGTGCTCGCTCTGCTGGCCGGCTGGAAGGCGCTCACGGACAAATACGCCTGCTCGCTCTCGCAACTCGTCCTCGCTTGGACCGCAGCGCAGACCGGCGTCACCCATGTGCTGGCCGGCGGACGAACCCTCGCGCAGGTGCAGGACAACGCCAAGGCCGCTTCGTTGAACATCGAGGCCGATGACCTTCAGCGCATCCGCAAAGATGTCGTCGCGCTCGGCGAACCGCAAAAAGAGTGAGAACGAAGGCGTCATGAATTCCCGCGCATCCGTTCCAATTTCAAAATCCCGTAGCGGGGGGGGGGGGGGGGGGGGGGGCGCGCCCCCCCGACGTGGTTAGACCAAAAAAACAACCCCCACACAAAAGGAGATAAATGGAGCCAAAGCACCCACCACCCCCCCCAGAGGAGGGGGGGGGGGGGGGGGGGTGGGAGG
>JBBRWD010000156.1:0-9781 GCA_038249465.1 Limisphaerales bacterium
AAGAGGATCGGCACCCTGCTCCACTTCGCCGAGCAGCGGGGTTACCTGCCCAGGGGCGACCGGCGCATTGAGATGGTGGCCCGGGCGAAAGAGGCGGCGACCGAGATCGAGATCTTCACGCCGCGCGAGATGCGCAAGCTGCTGGGTGTTTGCCGTCCGGAGCTGCTGCCCTTTCTGGCCATCGGCGCGTTTGCCGGCTTGCGGCACGCGGAGATCACCCGGTTGGACTGGCGCGAAGTGTCGCTCGACGACGGGTTCATCGAGGTGAAGGCGCGCAAGGCCAAGACCGCCAGCCGCCGGCTGGTGCCGATCGCCCGGAACCTGGCCGCCTGGCTGCACCCTCACTGGCGACCGGATGGGCTGGTCTGCCGCGTGGGGACAGCCAACGGGCTGGTGACACTGGCGAAGGCGGCCGGATTGAAATGGAAGCACAACGCGCTGCGACACTCGTTCATCAGCTACCGGGTGGCGGAAACGCAGAACGTGGCCCAGGTGTCGTTGGAGGCAGGGAACAGCCCGCAGATTATTTTCCGGCACTACCGGGAACTCGTCCGGCAGGCGGAGGCGAAGGTCTGGTTCTCGCTGGCGCCGGGCCAAGATGAAAAAACCATCCTGCTCGATCCGGCGATGAAGGAGAAGCCAGGCGACGAGGGCCGGGAGGCTGCGGGTGAAAAAAGACTGTCGGCGCAGCGGTAGCCATCGGATGGAGCCGGGGTGATTTCCCGGCTCGCGGCCGAAATGCAGCGCGTGCGACAGCCCACGCCGTCTTCGCCGGCTGGCCGGGACTGCGCCCTCTGCACACGCTCGAGGATTTACCGGGCGGCGAGACTCGCCGCCCGGTTGCTCCTCACCTCACCTTCCACCAATCGGCCGCCATCATCGCGTTGAGCTTCTCATCCACGGCGGCGGCTTCCTCCGGGGTCATTTCGTTCAACTTCGCGAGGCGCTCGCGTTCCTTGCGCACCCAATCGAGCAGGATCTGGATGCCCGAAAGGGCCACCAACAGCGCGGCCCCTGCCGTGGCGCCCTGCAACGGCTCCACTGGCACGCCCGAGGCGGTCGGCTTCGTCCACACCTTCCCGACGTCGGCCGCGAGCTGTTCCACCACGGCCAGCACCGTTTCGAGTGTGGCCTTGTTCTCGGCGTTGCGGTTCTCCTTGTAGGTCCGCGTCGCCGCCCTGGCCGCCAGGATGACGCGCGGCGCATTGACCCGCAGTTCATCCGCCACGCGATGGACGTCCTTCCCGAGCGTCGCCTCGTTGATCCGCTCGAACTTGAGGAACGCATCGATCGTGTCAGCAGCGCCAGGCACGAGTTGTTCCGCGCGCACCACCAACGGATCGCTGCCCGGCGCGACCGAGCCGCAACCGACGAGTGACAGCGACAACGCGCCCAGCGCCAGCACAGCCACCGGCCCGCTCTTCGTCACGCCGGCGCGCAGGAACACGATGGCGATCGCGAACAGCGCGGCATACGCCTCCGGCGGCAGCGCCAGCCAGCCGGCCCAGTGCGCCACCAGGAGCGCGAGAATGACAGTGCAGGTTAAATAGGTCTTCAGACCGTCCAACGTTTCGATCCAGCTCTTCATTGTTTTTGTTCCTTTCACTTTTTCAACACATGGGCCAGCACCACGCCGACCACCACCTGCAGCAGCGCCAGGCCGCCGCAAAACATTGCCAGTTTGATTTCAACCGAGCGCAGGCGCGCTTCGAGCGCGGGCAGGAATCCGTTCCAGCACTGCTCGCAGCGCCGCGCCATCGTTTCGATATTGGTTTCCGCTTTCACAAGTCTCTCCGCGATTTCGTGTTCATTCATGTCGTTCGTTCCCCGGTTTTGCCGCGCCGAACGGCACCATCTCATTCAACCAATCGCGTCGGCCGTCACAGCCACACGGCACGCCGGTCAGATGCTCGACGGCCTTCACCGCGGCCTTGAGGCCGGTGGCGACCGTGACGCGCTCGACCAGATCGCCGAGGCCGCGCAGCTCGTGACGATGTTCGCTCTTCGGGCCGGGCGCGGGCACCGCGATGACTGGAAACTCCGCGTCCACACGGGCGCGGCTCGCGGCGTCGATTTCCAGCACCTCGCCAGCACGCCGCCCATGGCGCAGCAGTGCGGCCAGAAACCCCGTGGGTCGCGTTCGCGCCCCGGTCTTGAGTTGGTTCCAATCGAGTGTCATTGCGGTTGATTGCAGCAAGCCGGCATCGGCGGACCGGTGCGGTTCGCCTTCGAGTCCCGCGCCCGCACCATCAGAATACCAGCCCCCGCCAGCGAAGAGACGGGGAGCGAAATCTCCATCCCGCCCAGCGTGCAACTGCCGCTCGCCCAATCTTCCGGCAAGGGAGTGTGATCCACCTCGCTCACGCAGATGCTCGGCGCCTTGGTGTCGATCCCGGTCCGCACGCGCAACCAACCGCGCACAATCATCACATCCTGAAACCCGGCGCTCGTGACAAAATCCCCCGCGTATTGCCCGTCGAGGGGCAGCAGGATCGGCCAGCCGCCAGAAGTGTACCACCCCACGTTCTTGAACTGGCCGATCCCGTCGCCGCCCGAGGCCATCGGACAGGTGCCGCCGCCGTAGGAGCCCCAACCCAGGAGTAGATCGCGCCACGGCGAGTTGATGCCCGTGCCGGTGGAAAGGTTGTAAGTGGTCCACCACGGTTGCGTGGAGAAGTCCCACTCGGCGAGAACGGCGAGCCCCCAGTTGGCTCCCTCGTCGGGAATCTCATCCTCGAGAAATCCTTCCTCCGCATACCACGTCACGCCGTTCCCGTCCCGGCACTCGAACAGGAAGTAATCGTCTTCGAGGGCGACGCGGTGCCACCAGAGCATGCCGGGGCCACAGAGGCAGGTGCTGCCCGGCGAGCCATCGTAGGACCAGCTCTGCGTCCAATCACCCGTGGCCGGGTCCATCGCGAAAGTGCCGGTTCCGGTGACCGTCCACGGCGGCGTGGCGCAGGAGCAGATCGTCTGGCGCACACGCCGGAACGTGGCGAACGCGGTGTTGCCCCCGAGGAACCCCTGATAGCCGTACTGCACCTTCTGGACGAAGGCGTACTTGACCCGGCGGACAAAGCCCTCGTGGCAGCAGTTGAAGAGTTTCGGGTAGAAGTCGCCCATGTCAGTAGGTTCCTCCGCCGTCCACCACCATGCGCTTCTCGACCCAGACCGTGCCGTTCCACTCGCAGCCGACGAGCTGCTGGCGCGTGGTGAACCAGTTGCGCGCAGCGACATTCACATCGAAGCGCGTGACGACTTCGGTCAGCACCGTCAGACCGGTGTCGCCCTCCGCGACGTAGATCAGATCGCCCACCGCGTAGGCCGGGCGGACCTCTTCGGAGTAACCCGCGCCGGCCGCGAAGCCGCTCGCGCCGTCAGCCGTCACGCTGCGCGTGTTGCCGCCGGTGGCAACGCTGTAGCGCCAGCCCGCGATGGTCAGGTTGTGCCAGGTCGAGTAACGCAGGTTCTTCGGCTTGGCGATCTTCACCTGGCTGGCGGAAGTGTCAGCAGTGCCGTCGGGCAAAGCGGGCCAGGCGAGCAGGTAATCGTTCTTCACGTCCTCGATGCGATAACGCGAGAGGCCGCTGCCACTGCTCTCGTCCGCAAACATCGGCCTCCGCCGGCCCCGCACATCCGCGAGGCCGCTGGCGTGCCGCGCGGTGTCCACGGCCCGGGCTCCGTCGCGCCCGAGGTCGTCGAGCCATTCCCGCGCCCGGCTCAATCCGTCGCCCGCCCGCGGGGGATTGCGAAAAGAACTGTTCATGATTCAAGCGTAGAGATCATCCCATTCGAGCGCTCCGGCCCATTTGCGCTCGACCACCCAGTAGCCGCGCCGGCCGTCAAAAGACGGCCAATCCGCCAGGCGCTTCCACACCAGGCCCGAGGGCAGCGCGCTCAACCGCAGCAGCGCAGGCGACTAGATGCCGCCGCGCCCCACCAATCCCACCGGCTCCGTCCAGGAAAACACGCGCTGGAAAAGCACCGGATATTCCTCCCAGTACGTGGTCATCCCCCGGCGCATCTTCAGGTAAAGCTCATGCACCAGCGCGCTGTAGTCCGCCTTCGCACTGTCAAAGATGAAGCGCAACTCGTCCCGGCTCCGCGCCGAGTCCGTCACCTTCAACCCCAGCAGCGTGTCAATCGCGGCCAGGCGCTTCTCGTGGAGATCCGAGGTGCCCCCAACGACCGAGGCGTAGCGCGGATGAAATTGCAGTGCGATGTCGAATTGCTTGGGCTGAATCCATTCATCCGACGGCGGGAGCTGCCCGCCCAGGCCGCCGGCGAAACCACCGGAGAACAGAAATTCAATCCGCGCCTTCCCGCCGGGCAGCGGGATGATGTCGCACTCCCACACCTGCACAAACAGGGCCGGAGCGGAGCCCGGCACCTGGCAGACGATCGCTGCGGGCGGAACGGGGGTCTGCCCACGGAAGAGTCGCGCGGCGAGGCACTCTTCCATTGCGCCGTGGAAGACGCGCTTGCACTCGATGCCGTTCGAGAACGACCAGCGCGGCGAACGCTCGCCGTCCTCTTGCAGTCCAGTGACCCCACTGTGATTGGCAATGGCTCCCATGTTCAGTTCATCCGGAGGGCGGTGTCGCCGCGATCGAGCGCGCGTTCGATTTCGCCGCGCACCAGCTCGACGTTGATTTGCGCGAACCCGCCGACGACGGCGATGATTGAATCTGTATCGCGCCGTCCCAATGGAGGAGTAGACAGTCGAAGCATTCGAGAGAATCGCCGCTTACGGGCCGGGTGAAATCTGTGCAAAATCCTGCTTGCAGCGCGGAAAGACGAGGTTCAATGTCCCGCTGCCAAAGATGAAACAAAGCCGCGAGAATGGGCATAGCCTAACGCGGCCGGAGAAATCCGACCGGCGTAATCTAGGAGAACGTCCACCGTTCCGTTCGCGTCGCGTTGTTTTCGCCGGGATCTTTGTGCTGGTCGTAGCCGCGATTGTCGTTGCGTCTGCTCACTGGCAGCAACCGCCGCCGCCAACGGACGCTTCGCCCCATGCGACCAGTATCGAAATGGAAGTTGCGCCTGCCTTCCTCAAGCCCCGCACGACCCACCCCGCGACCCTCAAGGATTTGCTCGCCCTACCGTCGGAAGCGTTGGCGAGCGTCGATACAGCCACGCTGAATCTTCTCTGTGCCGCGGGTCTTCGCGGTGCCGACAGCCTCGACGTCGAGTCCTCGCTCGACAGTCTCGACGCGTGGGCCAGGCATGTCGCCTCGGAAACCCAGCGCAATTACCACAGGTTTCTCGCCAATCCACGCGAATACCATCAATCGCTTGGCTACTACCGGATGATGATGCTGGCGACAGTGCTTCAGCAGGATTTCGGCACGCACTACAACCCGGAACGCGCCGTGCCGCAACTACGCGGCAAATGGGAACCGAACGACGCGTTTTTTGGCGACTCCCGCGACGTCTTCATTCACGGTTTACTCGGCGACAAACACCGGGGCACCTGCTCTTCGTTGCCAGTGCTTTACGTGGCGGCGGCGCAACGTCTCGGTTACCCGGTCGAACTCGTGGCGGCGAAGGGGCATTTGTTTGTGCGCTACCAAGAGGGGGCGGATCACCTGAACGTCGAAGCCACCTCGATTGGATTCAACACCTATCCGGACGAGCATTATCGACGCTGGCCCCGCCCGATTACGGACGAAGAGGCGCGGACGTTCGGCTGGCTTCGCTCCATGAGCAAGCCAGAGATGCTGGGGGCGTTCCTGGCAATTCGAGCCGCCTGCCTCACCAGCATGAAACGGTTCGACGATGCGGCAGAAAGCTGGGCGTCCGCGGCGATTTATCTGCCCGTGACGCCCGACTTGAAGAGCATCGTGGAGCGCGCACGCCAGCGAGCAAAGGTCGAGCGTGCTGCCGACCGGTGGGACGAACTGTGGGAAGAGATCGCGCACCTGCAATTGCCATTCGGCTCCGGCTTCGCGCAGTTCCGCGACCGACAAATGCAACTGCAACTGTTCATGAATCAGAGTACGAACTTGGTAGAGATTGAACGGGCAGTGGCCGACCTAAAACAGGGCATCGAGGCAGACCGACGGCAGGCCATGCTGATGTCAGATTCAAACGGTTCCATGTTGTCACCGCCAGTTCCGCCCACGGAGGCGGTGGCGGGTGGTTCCGAGCCGCTTCAGATGGCTGCCCTGCTGGCCGCCGTCCCGCAGCCGGTGCGCGTCCGCATTCCAGCCGAGCGCGTGCCGCACGAGTATTGGCAGGCCATTCCGCCGGAACTCCAACGACAACTCAACGGCCTCACCAGAGAACAGGAGATTGTGACGGAAATTTGGCGGTTCCATGCTGAACAGTTGAATCGCAGCAGTCAGGCTGCCATGGCCGCAATGGCTCCGAAGTCGGCGCAGCCGCTCCCAAGAAATGTCCAGCGGGATTGGTTGCCGGCCGAATACCATGAGTCCCTGCCTGCGGAACTGCGAAGCCGCCTCGCCCATGTGAGCAGCCGGGAACAAGTTCAATGGACCGTTCGCCAGTACCTGACGGCACAGGAAGCCCTGCGTTCAGCAGAAGAAATGACGGCGAACGCACAGGCAAAGCTACCGCTGACTGCACCGCCCGTTCAAATTGAAATCATTCCACCAAAAGCCGGAGAGCCATGAAAACGACAACTCGACTGAACCTGATCGCCGCGACGGCGACACTGCTCGCCGCCACTTCTGCCCAGGCCTTTTTGGACCCGCACATCGGACGGTGGGCCAGCCGCGATCCAATCGCGGAAAGCGGCGGCAGGAATCTATATAGCTTCGTAGGGAACGACCCCATCGGGAAGGTGGACAGGTTGGGCTTGGAAATTCTTTGCTACTACGATGCCAATGGAGTCTGGACGTGCCGGTCGCCACTTGAAGGCTGCTGCAATGGCAAAACGTACCTCTACGCCACGCATTGCTGCTGCAAAGGAAAGACTGTGGCGAAGACGCCAATCGACACTGGTGTGGTGAAACACAAATGGAGCGAGAATCCTGTAGGCCCGGGCATGGTGCATGTTTGGTTGACGTGGGACGGAGGCAGCGCGGACTCAAATTGGGATTCGCTGACAATGCCGCCTGGAAGCCAGAAGGTGGCGTCGCCGGCTGGTTCAACTCCAAGTCCAAGCACAGCGACGCCCCTCAAATTGTCTCCATGCGAGTATGATTTCAAGAAACTCAATGCCTGCTTGACGAGAAAAGCCGCCGAACTGAACGGCACTTGGGGTGGCGATTGCCGCGACTTCGCAAACAGGCTTTTGGACGACTGCAAAGCGGAAAGCAAAGGCTGCACGGCCCCTCCATGATGACAATCTATCACGCCCCAATCGGACTCTCCATGTCCTTATGGCTTTTCCACTAACACTCATCGCCGTGCTTGTTGGCTGCGGACTTGTGCTGGGGTGTCAGAAGCCGCCCAAGGTTTTGGATAATTCCGCTCTTGTCGTCCAGCCCGGTCGGGGAATATCAAACCTGTGCGAAGTAGGCATGACTTTTTCACAGATAAAAAGCGCCACCGGCGGGGCAACTACCCACGGAATTTACGACGACACGTTTTCGTGGAGACGATTGGAAAGCTGGGGGCGCGGGCGATTCGTGCTCGTTCCATCGCTCGGTGCCATCGCGGTGATTGGGGAGAACCAGCCAACAGCCTTCATTGAGTTTTACGTCCGGCCGTACCGTGCGCCGATGATTCCGGGTTTGGACGTTCGAGAGCCATTTCGAGGGAAACTGGGAAGCAGCCTGTCTTTCAAGGATCACTCGGTAAGCAAAATGGATGTCGAGAGTGTTTTTGGCAGCGGCAGCCAAGTTGTCACGACGGCAGCCGCGGCTCTCGATTTTCGCAAGAAGGGCGAGAGATTCACCCATCAACGAGGCGCTGCCATTGAAGAACTCTGGTACCCGGACAAGGGCGTAGCTTTCGTGCTCACGTCCAATGTCGTAACGTCCTTCCAGATTTACACAGCCATTGGAACGAATCGCTTAACACGCACACCAGGAGCCGGAAAGCCATGAAAACGACAACTCGACTGAACCTGATCGTCGCGACGGCGACATTGTTCGCCGCCACTTCTGCCCAAGCTTTTTTCGACCCGCACATCGGCCGGTGGGCGTCTCGCGATCCGATTGGGGAAAATGGGGGCAAGAACCTGTACGCAATCGTTGATAACGATCCCGTCAGCTTCACTGACCCTCATGGGCAAATAAAGTATGATGTGCAGGTTTTCGATAGCGGGCTGCAGACGACGGACGAGGAAGGAATGTATACCGGTGGCACAACAGCGGACTTTACTGCTCTTTCCATGCCGCCAACAATGTCGTGCGGAGTCCTGTGGCTTGGGAGCAAATACGATACTTTGGACATTCAAGTCCACATCGGCGTATATTACCGAAATCCTGCAGCCAAGAGAAGGAAGATGTATTCCGGTAAAACCGTTGAGCAACATGAGAATGGACATGTCGATATCTACAAGCAGAAATGGGTGGGTACCGAGAATGTGGTTAACACGTACGGGAAGCGATGCTTCTGCAAAACTTCCTGTCGCTTGCTTCGTGACGACCTAATTAATAAGGGGGTTGATGTTTGGGCTGCGTGGTCGGATACGAAGCAGGCTGAGGTTGACTACAATGACTATGATCCATCCCTTAAGGCGGGTCCACTTGGAGAGTATCAAGCAGCCCTCGCCAACTGGCGGGTTCGTGATGCGGAATTACAAAAACTCAAAGGTCAATTTGATAAGGAGTGCAAGTGATGAGACTGGTGCATTCCGTTGGTCTCGTTTCCGTTGTCTTGCTGACGTGCGCTGCTTGGAACGGATGCGACCAGCGAATGAAGACGCCAACCCTTCAGATTTATGACGTCCTTCCTAAAGAGCGCGAGGAGTCGGTGACTTTAAGGCCGGAGCTTTCGGTCTCCCTGCTTTCGTCGGACGATATAAGAAGCATCTGTTCAGCCTTGGGCCGAACTCCAGGGGTTAAATACGAAATAAGGGGCATCGTGGTATTTCCAACAAACGGCTTTCCCATGGCGGTTCGGGTCCAGGTGCAAGGCTTCTTTCTATTCATGTGTCGTGGGCGTGACGACCACTGGCATGTATTTCGCACTGCGCAATACAGATTTGAGAACGGTGTGCATGCTGAACAGTTACAAGGCGGCATGTAACATCGTGAGACGCGCCACGCTCGCGCTGGTGAACTTCACCCCGCGCGGATGCAGGATGTAACGACGGCGGTTGATCAGCAGCGTGTCGCTCTCCAGCGCGGCGCGCGCAATCTCCACACCCTCGGTGCCCTGACCGCCCTGCAGCGGCGCCGCCGACAGCGGAGCCACGCCCTTGGCGAACGCGCCCGGACCAAACAAATAGGTCGTATAGACCAGGCCGTCGGTGGTGCCCGCCCGCGGAGCCAGGCTGTCGTCCACCACCACGCGCCGCCCCTGGAAGGTGCGGATCTGCTCCTTGCCTTCGCTGTCGGGGATGAAGTCGATGAGATCGAGCTTGCGCAGCGCGGCTTCCGTGGCGCTGTGCATCGCCACGGCCGTCAATCGGTCCGCGCGATCACCGAGCTTCGACGTCGCATCGATGAACGTCAGTCCGTTCAGCTTCGTCGCGTCGGTGTAGTTGGCAATCGCCTCCACGGCGATGTTGGTCAGGTTGCCCGCCATCGAGGCGGCGCCGAACAGCCCCTTGAGGCTCGAAATGATCAACGCCTGATCGACGCGCGCCCAGTACTCGCCCACCAGCGAGCCAATCGCCGCCATCGGATCATCGCCCGAGATC
>JBBRWD010000157.1:0-9462 GCA_038249465.1 Limisphaerales bacterium
GAAATCATCCTGTGCGAAGCGGTGATTGATGCGCTCACGTTTTGGGTGAACGGCTTTCAGAACGTGACGTGCATTTACGGCACGGAAGGTTTTAGCGAGGAACTGCTCGAAGCGTTGCGGGCGCACAAGACGCAGCGCGTGTATCTGGCTTACGACCGCGATGACGCGGGCGAGCGCGCCACGGCGCGCGACGCGGAGAAGTTGCAACGCTTCGGCCTCGAATGCTTCCGGGTGAAGTTCCCGCACGGCATGGATGCCAACGAGTATGCGCGGAAGGTCACACCGGCCGAGAAGTCGTTGCGCTTGCTCGTCAACGCGGCGGAATGGATCGGGAAGGGTAGCGCAGGCGTCTCGCCTGCCGCAGCGGGCGACCCGCCCGATGCTTCACCCCAACCACTCAAGCATGTGGCGATGGTCGTGGATGAACTGACGGGCGAGCCGTTGCCCATCGTGGACCAGGAGTCTTTGGAAACCGGCGTCGGCTGGGCACCGGCCCCGTTCGTTCCCGCTCCTGACGCGGAAGTCGTCGCGCAGAATGGTGGCCGTGCGCAAGCACCTTCTTCTTTAGCTGCTCCGTTAGTTGCTCAACCCGCGACGCCGGCCACGGAGCCAGCGGCTAAAAAGGAGAATGTTCCGGGCGTCGTCGTGAGCGAGGACGCCGGCAGCGTGACGCTGCGCATCAGCGACCGCGAGTGGCGCGCTCGCGGCGTGGAGAACAACACCAGCTTCGATTTGCTCAAGGTGAACTTGCGCTTGCTTCACAACGAACGCTTTCACCTGGACACGCTCGACTTGTATCAGGCCCGGCAGCGCCAGGCGTTCGTCAAACAGGCGGCGGAGGAAACGAACCTCGAACCGGAACTTGTGCAACGCGACCTCGCCAAGGTGTTGCTCGAACTGGAAGGCGTGCGCGACCGCCGTTTGCTCGGCCAGCTGCAACCGGCGGAGCCGGTGCCCGCGATGACGAGCGCGGAACGCGAGGAGGCTTTGCAGTGGCTGAAAGCGCCGGACCTCATCGGGCGTTTGCGCGAGGCGTTCCACCTGGCGGGCATCATCGGCGAGGAAGCCAACACGCTCGTGGCTTATCTCGCGGGCGTGTCGCGCAAGCTGGAGCGGCCGCTGGCCATCATCATTCAGAGCGCCAGCGCGGCGGGCAAGAGCACGCTCATGGACGCGGTGTTGTCGTTCTTCCCGGAGGAGGAGCGCGTCAAATACTCGGCCATGACCGGCCAATCGCTCTACTACTTGGGCGAGACGAATCTCAAACACAAGATCCTCGCCGTGGTCGAGGAAGCCGGCGCCGAGAAAGCCAGCTACGCTTTGAAGCTGTTGCAGAGTGAAGGCGAGTTGACCATTGCCAGCACCGGCAAAGACCCGCAGACCGGCAAGATGGTCACGCAGGAATATCACGTTGAAGGGCCGGTGATGATTTTCCTGACGACCACGGCCATTGACCTGGACGAGGAGTTGCAGAACCGCTGCTTAACTCTCGCGGTGGACGAGAGCGCCGAGCAGACCGGGCGCATTCATCGCGTGCAACGCGAGCGCCGCACACTCGCGGGCCTGGTTGCCCGCGAACAGCGCAAGGACGTGCTCAAGAAACTGCGCAACGCGCAACGCCTCTTGCAATCGCTGGCGATCCTCAATCCGTTTGCCCCGGCGCTGACGTTCGCCACGGCGCGCACGCGCAACCGGCGCGACCACGAAAAATATCTCACGCTCATTGACGCCATCGCCTTGCTTCACCAGCACCAACGAGAGGCGCGGCCTCTACCCAATGCGCCTGACGGCGCGACGCGCTTCATCGAGGTGACGCTCGATGACATCGCGCTGGCCAACGAGCTCGCGCCCGAAGTGTTGGGCCGTTCGCTCGATGAACTGCCGCCGCAGACGCGGCGCTTGCTCGCGCACATCCGCGAGCTGATGAAAGTGCTTGCGCACGGCCACCGCGCGCCTGGCGGCGCGAAAGCCAAGGTGGGTCCAGGCTCCGCCTGGTTTAGCCGCAAGGAACTGCGCGACGCTTGCGGCTGGAGCTTGACGCAAGTGCGCGTTCACCTGGAGCGGCTCGTGGAACTCGAATATCTCGCCGTGCGGCACGGACGCATCGGCAGCCAGTTCGTCTATGAAATCCTGTTTGACGTGAACACGCCCGAAGCCGTCGCCCACGTCGGCTTGATTGAGGTCGAGTCCTTGCGGACGGCCACCACTACGACGAAACCTGACGGGTTTTGCGGCGGGGTGGCGGGGCAAAACGGCCACCTGGCGGGGGGTGACGAAACACCCCCGCCACCGGTTTGCACCAATGCTGACGCGGCTTTGCTGCCCACCTGACGGCCTGACGGGTTCGCACATCTGGAGGTGCGAGCCGCACGGGCCATCGCATCGTAATTTTTGCATCGTAACCATGAGCATCAAGGAACTTTTGGAAGAACACTGCCGCTGGCTGGAAACGCGCAACTACGCCTCCGGCACGCTGCACAACAACCGGCTTTACATTGGCCGCTTCCTTGACTGGCTGGCCGAGCGCGGCGTCACGCGCGCCCAGGACGTCACGCGCCCGATGATCGAGCGTTATCAGCGCGTCCTCTTTCATCATCGCAAAAAGGACGGCCTGCCCCTGAGCTTTGCCGGGCAACACGTCCGCCTTGTCACCCTCCAGGGCTTCTTCAAATGGCTGTGCCGAAAGTATTACATCACCGCCAATCCCGCCGCCGACCTGGAGTTGCCCAAAGTCGAAAAGCGTTTGCCCCGGCAAGTCCTCACCGCGCACGAAGCCGAACAGATTTTGAACCAGCCCGACCTCGCCACGCCCCTCGGCCAGCGCGACCGCGCCATCCTGGAAATCCTTTACTCGACCGGCATGAGACGAAAGGAACTGACCGGCCTGCGGCTCTACGACTTCGACCTGGAACGGGGCACCGTGATGATCCGCGAAGGCAAAGGGAAGAAAGACCGCCTCTTGCCGCTCGGCGCGCGCGCCGCCGCGTGGCTCAACAAATACCTGGAGGAAGCGCGCCCCAAACTCGTCGTTGAGCCGGACGAGCGCGAAGTGTTCCTGTGCGTGTCCGGACGCGGGCTGACGCCCGGCGTGCTCGGCAATCTCGTTCATCAATACGTGAAGCAATCCGGCGTCGGCAAGGTCGGCTCGTGTCACTTGTTCCGTCACGCGATGGCCACGCTCATGTTGGAGAACGGCGCCGACCTGCGTTACGTCCAGCAGATGCTCGGACACGCGCGCCTGAACACCACCGAGATTTACACCCACGTCAACATCCGCAAGCTCATCGAAGTCCACCAGTTGACCCACCCCGCGAAGTTGCCAGCGCCGCCCGGCGCTGACGCGCCGCCGCCTTCTTCTCTTTAGCTGCTTCCCTCTGAGCCGCCGACTCGCTACACTCGCCGCCATCGTGACGATGCCCTTGCGCATTTTGAGTCTGCTGCTGTGCCTGCTCGTGGCCGGGCCGATGAGCCTGCCAGCGCACGCCGTTGCGCGGCCAGAAAATCGCGTCGAGGAATTTTTTCCTGCCACTCCCAAATCCGCTTCTGCCGACCTCGACCAAACCGCTGGCCTGCGCTGGGAAAACCGTGGTTGCGACTACGATTTTGCATCGGGTGTGTGCAAATACCTCTATGCGCACAACAACCCGGTCAATCGTATTGACCCCTCGGGGCATGAGTCGCTGGCTAGCGTCAACTTCTCGATGGCCATCATCTCGCAGATGGTCATGCACGACCTTCGAGGCGCGAATGGCGCGTTGAAAGGTGCGCGTGCGCTGTTTGGTTCCGACGACAGCCTCGACAGCATCATTTACGGGCTGGATGTCATTGGCATTGTCGATGAGAAGGTCGGACAGGTTGCACTCGGTGCGGCGGGAGTCTATGGAGGAATTAAGGTCGCCGGCTGGATAAAAAACACGTTTGGGAGCACTCGAATCGCTCAAGAAGTCTTGGCTTCCCTCAAGCAACTGGCTGCCAAGTTTCCTGGAAGGCCGAAACCGTCTGGTGAACTCGGTCAGTATATTTACCGCACAATCAGTCCACACGACCCACACTATCAGCAGTTCAAAAACATCGGTGATAAGGGTTCTATAGCGCCAAGAGGTGGCCACAACGATTTGACCAGGCACGTCCAAGACGGAGACACGCAGTCAATCTTCGTATCTTGGTCGAAAGACCAAGATGCGAACTGGAATCGGTGGAACGGTGCTGGGTCGATTCAGCTACGGATTAAGGTAAGTGAGTTGGAAAACCCGGCGCTTGATGTGTCCCAGTGGAGTCGCTTTCCGACAGAGGAGGAAGTTACCGTGATCGGGACAATCTCAAACGCGGAGAGAGTGCGATGAACATCACGAACGCATTCGAGTTACTCAGACACCATCTTCCGCAGGAAGTCGCCGACAAAGCCGCCGCTCAGTTGACAGGTTCACCGTCAGTCAGCGAGATGACTATTGAGGGCTTTTCACTCTGGAAGGTGAAGGACGCCAAAAATCTCGCCTTCATCGTCGAGCGGCGTTCAGCGGCTTGCCCGGAACACAATCTCCGTTTGGCTCTCGAGAAGCAGCACAAGCTGTTGACTGGAGCCTTACGCGACGGGACTCAAGACCAGCTTTGGCAGGCATACTTCGCAAGCGGTGGAAAACACACCAGCTTTGTTCTGAATCTGGCAACGAGTGCGGCGGTGGTTAGTTGAAATGTTGCGGTGTCCCGCCGGTGAAGGTGCTGTAGAGTCTAGCGGCGCTCAGGCCGCGCCGGAGTTAGTCGGCCACCCGCGCCTGTGCCACAGCCCTTGCGCGCCTCTTGCGAAGCGGAAGAGTGAAAGAGTAATTTGAAGATCATTTGGCCTATTCTGGTGTGGTTGCTTGTATGGACTTTTCAATCCCATGCAAGCACTTCCGCTGCCTTCCGATCCAACGACTGGCTGGACGCCGACAGCGTGACCAACAACGGCAGCGCGTGGTTCGACGCCAACGGGAACACCCGGACCAACGGCACGGCGACTTATCTCTACGACTGGGCCAACCGGCTGACCAACGGCCCAAACGTCACCAACATCGTTTACGATGCAAACGGGAACCGGGTGAAGAAAGTCGCGGGTGGGACAACGACGCTCTACCTCGTCAGCACCGTCAATCCATCCGGCTTCGCGCAGGTGATGGAGGAACTGACGGTCAACGGTTCGACCACGAATCTGGCGTGTGCCTACGTTTACGGACTGGATCTCATCAGCCAGCGCCAGCCGACCGTCACCACCAACTTCTACGGCTTCGACGGCCTCGGGTCAGTGCGGTTCCTGCTGAACCTGGCCGGAGGGCTTGCGGGCACGAATGCGTTCGACGCCTGGGGCAATCTGATTGCCAGCACCGGCACGATCACCAACCGCTATCTCTTCGCGGGAGAGCAGTGGGATGCCGATCTGGGGCTTTACTACAACCGGGCGCGCTACTGGAGTCCGAATGTCGGCCGCTTCTGGACGATGGATTCGTTTGAGGGGAACAACTCGGACCCGTTGTCGCTGCACAAATACCTCTATGCACACGCCAGCCCCGTAACGATGGTGGACCCGAGTGGGCACGAAGGAACCTACGTCAGCATCAGTTTCACAATGGCTATCATTGGCCAGGTCAACTCGATGTATCTGATGAGTTCATCGAAAGCGCTTGGTGCAGCACAAACGATTTCGGGCTCAACAGAGTTCAGTGATCTGATTTGGGGCCTGGAAGCTGCCAGTATCGTGCAAGATAAGGTCTCACTGGTTTTGGCTGGTGCTGGTATAACGATGGCAACGGCCAAGATTGCGAACTTCCTTGCGAACAACGCTTACAAGTTTGCCAATGCGAGCGTAAACACTTTGGGGGAGCTTCGCGTATTCGCGTCCAAACCAGAATCCTACTATTCATACAAAGAACTGTATAAAATGATAGGCGAAGCCGGCCTCAGAGAGACGGCTCAACATGGTCTGGGCGCTCACCATCTCGTAGAAAAAATGTTCGCATCAAAAATCGGCACCGCCGAAGAAGACATCATAGCTGTGGCGCTCACACCAATAAGCCACTATAATCAGGGTAGCGTGAGAGTTGCACTTGGCGGCAATGTGAACATTCATCAGAGAATAATGAGCCGATTGAGCGAATACGGAGTCACAGTGCCAACAAACGCTTCAGTCGAACAAATCTGGAAAGCTCATCGGAGTGTTTACGATGACATAGGACATCCAGAATGGGCTGAAGCAATCTACGAAGCGTATTTTAAAAGCAAAGGCATTTCATTTTATTGACGCTATGGATGTGAGTCGCATTAGAGAATTGGTCCGACAAAAATCAGGCGCTGAACCACGGGAGCACTTAGAAAGCTCTTTAGCGCTCCTCGCGGATGTTGCAACGCACCCCGACGTTCAAGAATACCTGCGCTTTTGTCTCGCTCCGGGAAAATACATAGCTTCAAAAGTGACCGTTCTTCCTTTGGATGACATACAGGAATCAATGGGGGAAGACACTTCTCCTGGAACCTACATCAGGCCGTTTGGGTATCTGATTGTTTGCAGGTCTATCGGGGCAAACACTATTTGCCTGCACAATGAATCTGGCAAAGTGTTTTGGGCTGATCATGAAAGCTTTTCGTGGGAATGGATTACATACAAGGATAGGGCCAGCGGAGAGTGGAAATCCCTCAAAGAATACAAGCCAGAAAATGTTCAGCAAGCCATGCTTCCGCTGGCCGACAGCATCGAGGTTTTTTTGGCTGCTTTGCTCAAAGACGAATTGACCATGCAACTCAGAGCCTTGGATTGAGCAGACACTTCTCGAACGGCTTCTTCCGCATAGCCTATGAACGTCAAAACCGTTGTTGCTCTTGTCGCGCAGAACCTGGGCCACCTTCAATTATGACGAGTTGGGCAATCAGACCCAGCAGATGGATGCCTTGGGGCGCACCACCCTTTTCGCGCACGACGCGCTCGGGCGGCGGGTGCAGCGCACCCTGCCGGGCGGACAGGCCGAAAGGTTTGCCTACGATCCGGCCAGTAATCTTCTTCGGCACACCAACTTCAACGGTGTGGTCATCACCAACGCCTACGACATGATGAACCGCCTGGTGCGCAAAGCCACGCTGGCGGGGATGCTGTTGCTGACCAATGGCTACGCGGCCAGCGGCCTGCCGGTGCAGCGCTGGGACGAGGCGGGCCTGCACACTTGGCAGTACGATCTGCGCGATCGCGTACGCACCAACTCCACGCCGGTGGGGGCGCTTTACTACAGCTACGACTCTGCCGGGAGCCTCACCAATCTCCAGAGTTCGACCGCCAGCGGGGTGTGGGCGGGGTACCAATACGACGCGCTGAACCGGCTGACCAACGTGGTGGACAACCGGCTGGGGTTTGCGACCAAGAACACCACCTACGGCTTCGACGCCGTGGGGAATCTGGCGTGGCTCCAATACCCCAACGGCGTGACCAACCAGTGGCAGTACGACCGCCGCAACCGGCTCACCAACGAGGTTTGGAAGCTGACCACGACGACGCTGGGCAGCTTCTTTTACAAGCTCGGCCAAGCTGGAAACCGCACCAACCTGAGTGAAACCGTCAACGGCACCAGCCGCACGTTCGGCTGGAGCTACGACCCGCTCTACCGGCTGACCAACGAGACGATCAGCACCCACGGCACTCTGGGCTACCGTCATGATGCGGTGGGCAACCGGACGAATCGCACGTCCAGCGTGTCGGGCATCGGGAATCAGACGTCCACGTACGACACCAACGACTGGCTCACTAGCGATGTGTACGACAGCAACGGCAACACGCGCACCAATGGCGCCAATGTGTTCCTTTACGATTGGGCGAACCGGCTGACCAACGGCCCGACGGTTACGAACATTGTGTATGATGGCGACGGGCATCGCGTGAAGAAGGTTGCGGGCGGCGTGACCACGCTCTACCTCGTGGACACGCGCAACCCCAGCGGCTACGCGCAAGTGGTGGAGGAACTGACGGTGAGCGGTGGCACGACGAACCTGAGCAAGGCATACACCTACGGCCAGGACTTGATCAGTCAGCGGGTCCCCGGCAGCAGCACCAACTTTTTTGCCGTCGACGGCCTCGGTTCGACGCGTTTGTTGCTGAACCCGGCAGGTGGTGTGGTGAATGCATTTGCGTACGACGCCTACGGCACGCTGATTGCCTCGAACTCGTCGCCGCAGACGGCCTACCTCCACGCGGGCGAGCAGTTCGATGCGGATCTCGGCTGCTACTATCTGCGCGCCCGCTACTACAAGACCGATACGGGCAGGTTCTGGACGATGGATTCGTTTGAAGGACGCAGTTCCGATCCACTCTCTCTGCACAAATACCGCTATGCGCACACGGATCCGGCAAACAACATCGACCCCAGCGGGAATGAGGCGCTTATTGGAATCTCGTTAGCAGGGACACTAAGCCAAGGGCTTAAAGGAAATTACGACGCTGGGGTCACGACCGTGGGAAACTCGCTAAAGAACGCCATCATCGGCGTTTACTCAGGTGCATCCATCGGTCAAATCATTGCCCTGAATTTTTTGGACAATGCCGGGGGTGTGGTTTTTACCAAAGTTATCGGCAGCCTTTCCCAATTGAAGAAGCTACCAGGAGTCGCGAAGGGCATCGGAAGGACAATTCAAGGAGACCGCTGGCTCAGGGGCTCTCACGGCAATGCGGGCTTTGTTCCCGCTCAAATCGCTGAGCGTTTGGCTGGGCGTGAGTTCAAGAACTTCGCCGCCTTCAGGAAAGCATTCTGGGAGGAAGTTGCTGCAGATGCTAACTTGGTCAAAGGTTTCAAGCCGATAGATATTGCGCGTATGAAAAATGGCGGCGCACCATCTGTCGAGCCGAGCCAAGCGATTGGTGGACGGATTACCTATGAGTTACACCACGCCAAACCTGTGAACGCTGGTGGCGACATCTATGATTTTGACAATATTGTTGTCGTGACACCCCGCTATCACAAGGAAGTTCTTGAACCTGCGTATCATTATGGCTACTAGACAAGTTATGACAGATCATGAAATCCTAGAAATGCTTGGTCGATTACTTCGTGGAGAAGGTAGTGACGAAGAAGTTGGCGAGTGGGTTGAGCAACTTAAGTTAGAAACGAAGTGTCCGCACGTCTTGCAACTGCTCAGGGAAGCCGACACCACGACTCCGCCAGAAGCGATTTTGCTGAAGGCGCGTCAATATCGACCGATTCAGCTTTAACATGCACGGCACATCACTACTGAAGCGTTTCCTATGACAGACGCGGAGATTCTTGCACTACTAGACCGGATTTTGGGTGGCGACCGCCCTGACGACGAGAATAGAACTCGACACGCCAACCAATGCACAGGTCATGCCACGAAAATAGACGCTGGCGCAGGTGTGGCTTCCCAAGCCCGCCACCAGATGGCCGCCCCGCATCGGGCTGTTCGCTATCGCGAATCGTGGTCTCGGTTACGAAC
>JBBRWD010000158.1:0-9271 GCA_038249465.1 Limisphaerales bacterium
CAGCTTGCGCATCTCGCGCGGCGTGAAGATCTCGATCTCGGTCGCCGCCTCTTTCGCCCGGGCCACCATCTCAATGCGCCGGTCGCCCCTGGGCAGGTAACCCCGCTGCTCGGCGAAGTGGAGCAGGGTGCCGATCCTCTTGCGATAACAGTTGCGCGAACAGCCGCCGTGCGGCAAGCCGCGCAGGAAATCCGCGATCACCGGCGCGGTGGCCGCGGCGAGCGTTCCGCCGACCGCATCGCGAAACCGTTCCAGCCGCCACCGCAGGTCCTGCAGATACACCGCGCTGGCGCCATCGGCCTGCTTGGCGGCCAGCATTTCCTCGAGCACTTCCGCCACCGTCTGGCGGGCCAGACCCGGCGGATGATGCTTCCGGTAGAAGTTCGCCGCCTCCAGCAGCGAGACCCCACCGAGCTTCTGCCACGCCTCGGCGAACTGCATCGCGGCCATTTCGAGCGGAGTGCCGGTGGGCTGGAGCGCCGCCACGGCGCGCGCGTAGGCCAGGCGGTCCTCGCTGCGCAACTCCAGGACGTTCAACTCGCCGGCGGACAGCTTGCTGGCGATGGTTTCCGCCTCGGTGATGGCGATTTGCAGGTCCGAGAACATGCGCCGCTGGCGCTGCTGGCCCAGGTAGTGGACGACGGTGTATTGCGGGTAGCCCTTGACCGGCGTGCGGTAGATTTTGACGAGGGTATGCCCGCGTTTGATGACCTTGGGGAACTTCATTTTCGACATGGGCGAAGTCTGTCAGAACCCAGTCAGAACGAAAAGGTAAAAGTGCCAATACACCAATGAAACTGCATTAAATGAGCGTCCCGCTGGGACGAAAAGTGCTGCGAATCGGCGCCTGTTGGACCCATGTATCGGAGACTGCGGTGTCGCGATTCACCTCACTTCCGTGGATGAAAAACCTTTCCCGTCCGGCGCCAAATCACTAAAACGGCGCCTCGGATCCGCTCAACCGCGGGTTCGCTCATTTCCAGCATGGCAGATAAAACACGCAATCTCGGCAAGGTCCGGACGCAGTTTTTCGAGTTTTACAATCCGAAGAAGCCGCTGCGGCTCAAGTGCGGCTCGGAACTGTCGCGCTTCACGCTCGCTTACGAGATGTATGGCCGGATGAACGCCGACCGATCGAACGTCATCCTCCTGTTCCACGCCATGACGGGCAGCCAGCACGCCGCCGGCCTCAACGCGGAGGTGCCGGGAGTGGATGGGCGTTGGACCGAGGAAATGCACGACGGCTGGTGGCAGGGCTTCATCGGCCCCGGGCGTGCGCTCGACACGCGCAAGTTTTGTGTCATTTGCGCCAACTACCTTGGCGGCTGCTACGGTTCCACCGGTCCCACCTCGATCAATCCCGACACCGGCAAAACCTGGGGCCCGGCGTTCCCGGTGCTGCGCATGAGCGACATCGTGGATTCGCAGATCAAGCTGCTCGATCACCTCGGCGTGCGGCAGTTGCACGCGGTCATCGGCGCGTCCATTGGGGGATTTCTCTGCCTCAGCCTGGCGACGCGCTATCCGGATCGAGTGCGCATCGTGGTGCCCATCGGCACTGGCTTGGAGACGACGATTTACCAGCGCATCCTGAACTTCGAACAAATCACCGCCATCGAGGCCGACCCGCAGTTCAAGGGCGGCGATTACTACGAGGGCGAGCGCCCGAACATCGGGCTGGCGCTGGCCCGGCGCATTGCGCACAAGACCTTCGTCTCGCTCGACGCGCTGCGCGAGCGGGCCCGGGGCGTGGTGGTAAGCCACAAGCCGCCCTACGGCTGGTATGAAATGAACTCTCCGGTCGAGAGCTACATGCACCATCAGGGCGAGAAGTTCGTGAAGCGCTTCGACGCGAACTCCTACCTGCGCATCGTCGATGCCTGGCAGTGGTTCAACCTGGTGAAGGAAGCCGACGCGGCGGATTTCCAAGATCTGTTCACGCGCTGCGCCGGCCAGGAATACCTCGTCTTCAGCATCGATTCCGACCTCTCCTTCCACACGGAAGAGCAGGCGAGGCTGGTGAACTATCTCAAGAAGGCGCAGGTGCCGGTAATGTGGATCACCGTCCACTCAGATAAAGGCCACGACTCTTTCCTGCTCGAACCGCGCCTCTACACGCCGCACCTCGCACAGGTGCTGCACCGCTGATTCCGCGCCCCGCAGCGGCGCCTTGGCAGACCGCCGCATTTCCCTTCGCCTCGACGGTCCGCGGCAAGGTGGAGCCGTGACCAATTCGATTTCAAACTTCCCCGGCCCGCTGCCGGGCCTATACTTGCGGCCATGAATCATGTCGGCATCGGCTACGACGTCCACCAACTGGTGGAAGGGCGCAAACTCATCCTCGGCGGCGCGGAGATTCCGCACCCCAAAGGGCTCGATGGCCACTCGGATGCCGATGTGCTGATGCACGCGATCTGCGACGCGGTGCTGGGAGCGCTCGGGGAGTCGGACATCGGCCATTATTTTCCGAACACTGATCCGCGATGGAAGGGAGTGCCCAGCCGGATATTTTTGATTGAAGCGGCCAAGCTGGTCGCGCTGCGCGGCGGGCGGATCATCAACATC
This sequence comes from Limisphaerales bacterium, assembly GCA_038249465.1. Lineage (GTDB taxonomy): Bacteria > Verrucomicrobiota > Verrucomicrobiia > Limisphaerales > JBBRWD01 > JBBRWD01. Next base: position 2,566 of record JBBRWD010000158.1, read on the forward strand.
GACGCCTCGCTTATCGCCCAGCGCCCGAAGATCGCCCCCTTCATTCCGGCGATGAAGACTCACATCGCGACGGCCCTCAATATTCTGGAGCGAAAAATCGGCCTCAAGGCCACCACCAACGAACTCCTTGGCTTCATCGGCCGCGAAGAGGGCATCGCCGCCATGGCCGTGGCCAGCGTCGAACTGCCAGAGAGGTGACTTCCTTCCATCCGCATGCACAAAACTGAAATCGGCTGGACGCGCCAGGATGAGTTGGGCGAGAAGACAGACGTCTTTGCGCGAAGAGTGGGCCCCGAGTGGCAGTTCTTCGCCCGCCAGCGCCGCTACGATCAATGGGCACGCATCCCGCAACCGTCGCTGGAAGACTGGCGCGAGTTGCTCGACGGTGTCCGTCGTCGCGCCGGGCGACAACTGATGCGTCCCGAGGAGCCCGGGCGGGTCGAGATGATGATCCGCCAGCAATACCCCGATGCCGAGCTTTGAACGGCGGGGCTCCTGACTTCAGGATGGAATACTGCCGTCATGCCTAGCCAATCTGCTCGCAACGGTCTCAAGACCATTTTGGCCGCTTCAATGAGGACTGTTGCTGACGCGGCTTAACAAATTAGAAAACGCGCTTGACACTGCCCGTGGTCCAAACAGAGTGGCAATCGTATGGGACCACTTCCCACCACGCTGAGTCTTCTCGTTTTCCTCGCCGCAGGAAAAACGCTGTTTGGACAGAACGTGAATCAAGAGCAGGCAGTCAGCACTTCGAGTGAACTCACATTCCTTCAGCAGAACTTCGCCAATTTCCCGCAAGTCAGCTTTCTCCCGCCCACCAGCAACTCAGAAGCGGTCATCCAGAGTTTCAAGGTTCGCGACGATGTCATCGAAAACCTGTCGGGCGTCGCTTACACCGGTGTGCGCTTCACCCTTCCCGATTGGTTGGACGGCGATTTGCATTGGAGTTTCTTTCACCTCAACCCCGAGTCGCAAAAGCGCCAGCCGGTGAGTTTGATGTGGGGTATCTGCCCCGAAAAGGGCAAAGTCCTGCAGCCATCTGTCCGGCGTATCGATCCGGACGACAAAAATGAGTTTTGGCGAAGGTATCCTTTCACCCGCCGGGTTTATTCCCAGGTAATTCCTCGGACGAACCTTCAGGCGGGATTGAGTTATGCCCTGCATTTTACGCATTTCGCGCCGAATCCGCCGGACATCGCTTTTGCGATTACGATTGATTCCGAACGTGGCCGAAAGGAATTCGGTTCTCAATCGTTCATCTCCGGCACGAGAGGCGTGTCAGGGTTGGTGGGCACGACACCGCGAATCACGACCTTCCTCCAAGAGCATTGGACGAATTTTCCCACGGTTACGTTTCGGCCTGCGACTCCAGCCGGTGATTCCTCTTTTCAGGACTTCAAGGTAAGCGACCACGTCATCGGCGAGTTCGATGGCCAATTCTACTCCGGGGTTCGATTTACTGCGCCAAGCTGGATGGATGGTGATTTGGAGTTCGTGTTTGTTCACAAATATCGAAGCAAGAATGAACTGCTTCGCCGCCCGGCATATTCCTGGGGCATTACGGCAGAGCAAGGCGAGTTCTATGGAATGGGGAATGTCGAACGAGTCTTTTTCCAAGGTCTTCCGGAAACGCAGGCTCGTTTTCCGTTCACTGAAAAGGGCTACATGGGGACAGCAAGACGCGAACACTTCACACCTGGGAAAACGTATGTTCTTTGGTGGAGCCATTTTTGGAGCCAAGGCAAAGGTGTCGTGCCCGATCTCGCTTTGGCATTCACAATCGACTCAGATCGGGGACACAGAGAGTTCGGTACGATCACCTGGCGCTGATGATTCGCTAACAGTATCGCGATGCCGAGTTCTGAACGGAGGGTTGATGGGAACGTCAGGTATATGAAGCATCTACACCATGGCAGACGGAATCCGGAGGCGGAAGGGCTCGGTGAAAATCCAGACCCGGATTGGGCGGAGGCTTGGTTTGGAAAATTCCGGCTGTACCCACCGTAACTGATCTCAATGCCGCCGCAGGATCAGCCGGTGCTCGATGCGCCGGGTTTGCTGGAAGTCGAGCGGGGGCAGATCCGTCAGGGTTGGGGATTCGGTTTCATTGAGAATCGCCCGCGCCATGGCCTGCAACGCCGTCCAGCGCGGCCATTCGAGCGCGGGAGCCTTGCCGATCTGCCGCAGCAGGCTGCGCCATTCGATGATGATGCGATCGATGTCGCCCGCGCCGAGAAAGGGGGTGATCCACGAAGTCTTGCTGAGCGGATTCTTGTGCACGGACATGAGGATTTGCTCCGCGCCGGAGCCGTAGCGTGGCGGCACGCCGTTTTCCAGATAGCCCGGCACGCTGTGCATTCCGTAGGCCCGATGACACGCGATGGGCAGGCGCCCGGACCAGCGGTACTCCTCGTTCGCGAAGCGGAAGCCCGCGTCGAGATTCGCCACGTCGTAGATCAATTCGTCCAGGGGATAGCGCTCGTCCTCCAGCGCGGCTGCAATGGCCAGCCCATCTTCCTGTTGGAAGAAACTCACAATGCGTCCGCGGCGCGTGGGCACGCCGGTTTGATCCACCAAGCCAAGCCGCCGCCAGAGCGATGCGGTGCCGGCGCCGGTGCCAAGATTCTCGCAGGTGGAGACCAACTCGCACTGCGCACAATCGCGCGGAGCCACCTCGCGCTCACGCGGCTTCCACAGCGCGACCTGATGCCGGTCCACCGGCACACGCAGCGTCATATCCGCCAGGCTGACCTGCGCGAGAATCTTTTCCTTCGTCAGTTCGAAGCGCACCACTGGCGTCCGCTGGTGGGCGAGGCGGTCCGACACGAGCGGCGCGATCTTGCTTTCCCACGTCCTCAGCGGCGCTTCACGCCGAAGAGGTAGGCGTAAAGATTACGCTCTGAAACGCGGTGGCGAATCTGGCCGGTCAGCCCGGTGTTGAGTTGATCCTTCGTCACGGCTTCGAGAATGGTGCCGCCCTGGTTGGCGCTGGGCGTCTCAGGATCAAACGCCATGCCGACCGTCTGCGTGGAAATCGTCACCTTGAAGACCCGCTCCCACGGCCATTTGAAATAGGGTCCGCCCGGCGGAATCACGCGCACCTGCGGGAAACAGTAGCGCTCGCGTTCCTCGGGCCGCAACGAGGCGGCGATGGGATCGTCAATCGTGGTGGCATCACCGACGCGCTCCGCCCGGCCAAAGGCGGTTTTCACCGCGCGCTCATCCTGGTTCACCGTGAAAACGCCGGCGACGAGATAACGCACGAGGAACCACGCGACGAATCCGAGAAGGCAACCGAAAAGAATGCTCATAGGCTGGAGTGATTTTCGTGACGCTAGGCATCCCTGCCTGCCGCGCCAAGCCGAATCTGATTCCAGGGCGATTGCGAACGCGGACAGACCTTCGTGGCAGGTCACTCAAGGCGACCGACAACTTGAACACTCGACTGATGGTAGGGCTTCCTGCAGCGAGTTCATTTCAACAAGACGCCGCCGTCGGGCCGGAGCACACGCGGGACAAGTGGCGAACTTCTCGACATCCCACACATCGGCGAAGACACGGCCACGGCGCAGAGCGAGTCCGTGGTCGAGCGCGGCGTCGAGAGTGGCCAGCTTCGGAGGGGAAAACTGGCCGAGGCGCGCGAGTTCCTCCAGCGCGCCGTTGCCGCCGCGAACCGGGATCAGCACGGTCACTGAGGAGTGACAGTCGAAGGCGAACTCGATCGAGCGTTTCGACCAGTGCAGCGCCTCTGCTTCATCCGTCTCGAAGGGTGGTTTGACGAGAATGAAGCTGCGCAGCGCGATCTGATGAGTGTGCAGTAACTCCGCCGCGCGGACGAAGTCAGCGAGCGTCATCCGCTTGTTGAGCCTGGCGAGCACCTCGGGATGCGCGGTTTCCAGGCCCATCGCGACTTCGAAAGTCACGCCCGGCGAAAGCAGGTCGCGGAAACGCAGGACGCGATCGTTCACCAACGAAGGGTGGCATTCGACAATGATGTGACCAAAGCCTCGCGTGCGTGCGGCGATGGCCGGGTAATCGTCCGGCGGAATGGCGCGCGGATCAAAGAAGCTGCCGGCGTTGTAGAGCTTGAGGTGCGGCCGTGGCGATGCCGCAGAAAGTAGCACAGGCGTCGCGCCTGCATGTCCGAGTTCTTCCCCGTGAATCTGCGAAGACCGAGAACCCGATGCAGCCGGGACGGCTGTGCTACTCTCCCGCAACCGCGCCAGCGCGAAGCCGATCTGCTCCGGGATGGCGCCGGGCGGGACGGATTCCTCCAGCGTGTTCTTCCACAAGTCGCAATACACGCAGCGCCACGGGCACTCGCGATTGGTGAGGAAGATCGTCGTCACCGGCACGAGCTCGCCCGAAGCGGCGCGCTCTTGTTCGATGTGGAACGAATACGGTCGGCGAGGATCGACGGGGTTTCGTTCTCCTCGCCGCGACCGAATCCATCGACCAAGTTCAGCCGCGCTCTCCGCATCCGGTGCCAAGCTCATGAGATGACCGGCGGCTCGGCGCTCTTCTCCGTGCCGAGCCGACGCACGTTCCGCAGCACGAAGAACCAGTAGATTGGCGCGAACACCGCATATTCGCAGAGACCGAGAAAAAGAAATCCAGCGATCACCAGCGGTCTCGTGGAGAAGCTGCCGAACGAGCCAGTCCGCAATGCGTCACCGAGCGAGAACAGTTGGAGGTAAGGCGAATAATTGGTGCATGGATCGGAGGTCAAACCGCAATGATCACAGAAATGCCGCCCTTCCGGAACCAGTTCGAGACAACGGCAGCACAACGCTCCAGCGTCGGCCTGCTCCATCCCGGCGGAAACCGATTCATCCCACGGGTCGGGACGAAACCAAATCAACAGCCGGTAGGCGCAAACCACTGTCAGCGCCATGCCCACCAGGATGAACAGTTTCGCTTCCATCGGGAAACGGGCTTGTCGGCCTACGAATAAATCGCCAGGAACTGTTTGCGGAGTTCGAGTTCGTGGTCCGTCACGCGGCGGCGCAATTGCTCCTTCGGCAGCGCGCCGTGCTGGAAGCGCCGTTTCGGGAACGCCGGCATATCGAGACCGGTGATCGCCTTGATCCCGCGTGCCACGATCTCACCCTTGAGCGCGTAGAGCCGCTCGACCGACATCTGCGAGAGTTCCGTGAATGGAATGCCCTCGGCGACCTCGATGACATTGGGCCGCGTGAACGGGCTGAAGCCCTCGAAGCCGAGGCTCTTCGCCGGCGCGTAGGTGCGCGTGTAACTGCGGCTCAATCCGCCGCTGTAAGTGAGCGAGTGCTTGATGCGCCCCACGCCCCAGCCTTCCTGGTAGAGCATGAGATTGCTGACCACGCTGCGGATGGTCAGTTCGGGATTTTCCTCGATGGGATAGTCCTTGAGATTCTCGTCGCCGCCATCGCCGTCGATGAGGAAGCGCCAGTCGGGGTAGCGCTGGCGAATGCCCCGGCAAAGCGTGAGGCCCATCGAGGCAGCCTCAATGTCGAGCGCCTTGTAGTCTTCAACCACGCGGATCGTCTCGGCGACATCGATGTCCTCCAGGCTGGCTTCGATCGGTTCGAGGAAGAGGCCAAGATCCAAACGGCCGAGGAAATCGCGCGCCTGCTGAAGGTCCGGCCCATCGCCGAAGGAGAGTGTGAAGGCCTTGAGCCGCGCCGGATTCATGCCGAGCGACCGCATGACATGGTAGGTCGTCAGAAAAACCGCGCCGCTGTCGATGCCGCCGGAGAAGCACACGCCGACGGGTGGCGGTGTAGCACAGGCATCCTGCCTGTGAGTAGCGCAGGCTTCCAGCCTGCGAGCATGAAGTGGAGCCTCCAAACGGGCATCCGGCAGGCAGGATGCCTGCCCTTCCGTCACAGGCTGGAAGCCTGTGCTACCATTTATCGCGCGCAGCCACTTGGAGATTTCATTCGCCAATGCACCGATGTAGGCACGTCCGATTTCGTCGAGATTGGTGGAGAGCTTGTTGCGCTGCGGCGTGAAATAGCGCGTATAGGTCGGGTCCGGATCCGGGCAGCCGATGAGGTGAAGCTCAACGATATAGTGCGCCGGCACCATGCGGGTGTAACTCGGATGAAACTGGTTGCCATAGCCTTCACCGTTCAGCCAGTCGCGAATGGTGTCGATGCGCTCGGCCACGACGAGAGCCGGTCCCTCCTCGCGCTTGGCGAGGAAATAGCGCATCGGGCGGTCCATCGAGCGCGCGAGCCGGACCGTCTTGCCGTCGCGGGCGACGAGCGCGAACGAGCCGTCAATTTCACGGACGGCTGGCGGATCATTGCGCAGGACGCGCTGGCGCGCTTCATCCACGGTCATGTTCAGAATCCGGTTGGCGGCAGGATCGAGGAGGTCAACGACGCGTTCGATGTATTGATGATTTTCCATGATGTGCGGTTGGTTTTCGCGCGCAGTGTAGCGGTGGCTGCTGGCGAAGTCAAAAGGACCGAGGGAACATTTTGGCAGAAAAAAAACCGGCGCGAGCTCGTGACTCGCGCCGGTTGGACTTCTGAGGGACGTGTTGTTCGGGTTGGCAGAGGGTTGCCGCAAATCCTACACGTCGTAGTAGAGGAAGAACTCGTAGGGGTGGGGGCGCAGGCGCAGGGCGTCGTGCTCCTTGCGCTTGTGGCTGACCCACATCTCCAGGAAGTCCTTGGTGAACACGTCGCCCTTGAGCAGGAAGTCGTGATCCTTC
>JBBRWD010000159.1:0-9186 GCA_038249465.1 Limisphaerales bacterium
AGATAAACGCGGATGAACGCAGATTCCAAGAGTCTGCGACAACGACGCCCTTCACCCGCCAGGTGAGTCCCCGCCTCGGCACATCTCGTTCTGTTTCTCAATCCTATCTGCGTCCATCTGAGTTCATCTGCGGTTTTAAGGATCATGGCTTTGACCCCGGATGCCGATGGGATACGCTGGTTCACATGGTCAAAGTCATGATTGATGATTTGCAATGCAGGTGGTGGAATCTGGCCATGTCCCGTTCCCGCAATGGCTGTCAGGCATGAAATCTAAAATTCCAGCCAGTCGTTTCCTCGTTCCAGCCGCCACGGTTTGCGCGGCCGGGGCCGGCGCTTTGGCCATCACCGGACTGGCCTCCTGGTGGTTTGGTGGGGGAGCCCGGTGGCGTTTGGCCGCGACTCTGCATGGTCAACGGACTCAGCCACCGCCTGGGCGAGCCGTTGCGCTATCCCAGCCACGGAACCGGCCCGGAAGATCGCGGGACCGCGGGATCGAATCCATGAACCAACTGGAAACCATCGTGAAACGAATGGCCGTCATCACCAGCCTGGAACCGCCTCGGGGCGGTGCCAAAGCGCGCTTCCTGCGCGGCATGATTGTCGGTATCCTGCCCCCGGAAACTGCAGCGAGTGAATGCCCATGACTTTGCGTTTGCCATCGAAATACCCCGGTGAAACCCAGCCCCCGCCGACGGCGGTGCCGGCGGACATGCCCGAAGGAACTCGCAGGAGGTCTCCCAGTTCGTCTGGTTTCGGTCCGCGCCACCTGCGGCGCGCCGCCGGGTTGATCCTCGTGCTTTGGACGGTGGCGGTGGCCGCCTCGTGGTTCTGGAATGCGCATCTGCTGAACAACGCCATGGTTGTGGCCGCCGTGACCGATGCCCGGAGCGGGTTCAACAAGGACGTGCTCTTCCGCAAGTGGGCCACCTCGCACGGCGGCGTTTATGCGCCCGTCACCGCCACCACGCCGCCGAATCCATACCTGACCAACATCGTCGAGCGCGACCTCGTCACGCCCTCGGGCCAGCGGCTGACCCTGATAAATCCCGCCTATATGACGCGTCAAGTGCATGAAATGGAGACTTTGGAATCGGGCACGCGCGGTCACATCACCAGCCTGAAACCGTTGCGCCCGGAGAACGCGCCAGACCCGTGGGAAGCCGCGGCTTTGCGGGCTTTTGAACAAGGCCGGGCCGAGGTGTTCTCGCGCGAGCCGTTGGACGGCCAGCCGTACTTGCGTTTCATGAGACCCCTGGTCACCGAGGAGGGTTGCCTGAAATGCCACGCCAGCCAGGGATATAAAGTGGGCGAGATCCGCGGCGGCATCAGCATCGCCGTGCCGCTGGCTCCCTATCTTGCGCTGGAGCAGTCCCGGATGTGGCACATCGCCGCAGCCCATGTCGGTCTGTGGGCTTTGGGCGCGCTGGGGATTTTCGTGGGCGGACGCCAGATGCGGCGCCGCCTCGACGCGCAATTGCGGGCCGAGGAGGCGCTGCGCCGTTCGGAAGCGAAGTTTCGCGCGCTTTACGATTCAACCGGCGACGCGGTGATGCTGCTGGACGCGAACGGCTTTTTCGACTGCAACCCGGCGACCCTGGCGCTGTTCGGCTGCGCGACCCGGGAGGAGTTCTGCTCGAAACATCCCGCCGAAGTTTCCCCGCCAACGCAACCGGACGGCGCGGATTCCCGGACGCGGGCCAACGAGCACCTCGCCGCCGCGCAGCAGAAGAGCGGGCACCGCTTCGAGTGGTTGCACCAGCGAGCCGACAACGGCCAGACCTTTCCGGTCGAGGTGCTGCTCAGCGCCATGGAACTCAATGGCCGGCCGGTGGTCCAGGCGGTGATCCGCGACATCACCGATCGCAAGCAGGCGCTGGAAACTGTCCGGCAGGCGCGGGCCGATCTGGAGAAGGCCCAGGCGCTCGCCCATGTGGGCAGTTGGATTGCCCATGCAGCGGATCAGGGACGAGTCCTGGACTGGTCCGCGGAAGCCCACCGCATTTTCGGGCTGCCACCCGAGGAGTTCGATGGCCGGTCCGAAACCTTTTTCCAGCACATCCATCCGGAAGATCGGGCCCAGGTGCTCGCGGCTGCGGAGGCGGCCTGGCGCTGCGAGCAACCGTATGATCTGGACCACCGGATCGTGAGGCCCGATGGAACGGTGCGCTGGGTCCACGAACAGGCGGATGTGGACCGGGATGCCTCCGGCCGCGCGGTGCGCATGGTGGGCGTGGTGCAGGACATCACCGAGCGCAAGCACGCGGAGGACAAGCTCCGCCAGTTGTCCGTGGCGGTGGAGCAGAGTCCCTGCTCGATCGTGATCACCGATCCCGCCGGGAACATCGAATACGTGAACTCCAAGTTCTGCGGGGTCACCGGCTACACCCGGGAGGAGGTTCTGGGCAGGAACCCGCGCATTTTGAAATCCGACGATAAAAGCCCGGAAGCCTGTCGGGAATTGTGGCAGACCATCACCGCGGGAAAGGAATGGCGCGGCGAATTCTTTAACAAAAAGAAGAACGGCGAACTCTACTGGGAAAGCGCCTCCATCTCGCCCATCCGGGATCCTTCGGCCCGCATCACCCATTTCCTGGCCGTCAAAGAAGACATCACCGAGCGGAAACAGACTGAAGCCCAGCGCGAAGTTCTGATCAAGTCCCTGGAGGAGGCCCTGGCCAGCGTCAAGTCCTTGAGCGGCCTGCTGCCGATCTGCGCCGGCTGCAAGAAAATCCGCGACGACAACGGTTATTGGAGCCAGGTGGAGAGCTATGTCCAGGCGCACTCGGAGGCCACGTTCTCCCACGGCATGTGCCCGGATTGCCTCAAACAATACTTCCCGGACGAGTCAGACGACAGCACGGAAAAACCAGCCAGGTGAATGCGACGACCCAGACTCCGCACCCCGAAACCCCGGCGGGAAGCCGCCCACACCTCCATGATTGACCAAGGCACCATCCTGGCAGTTGACGATTCGGCCGAATCCCTGGCGCAGCTCGATGGGATCCTGACCGCGGCCGGCTTCCAGATGTATTCGGCCGGAAATGGCGAAGCGGCGCTGGCCGCGGTGGAGGCCCGCGCGCCGGACCTGATCCTGCTGGAGTTTCGGCTGCAGGACATGGACGGCCTCGAAGTGTGCCGGCGGCTCAAGGCGCGCGGGGAGACGCGGCGCATCCCCATCATCATGGTTGGCGCTGCCGCCGGCGTGAAGGTGTGGGTGGAGAGTTTGCAACTCGGCGCGGCGGACTGCCTCACCAGGCCGTTTCAGGCCGACGAGCTCCTGAGGCGCGTCGGAACCCAGTTGGCCCTGAGCCGGGCGGATGCCGCGGGGGCGCAACCGACGGCGGCGCTCCCCCCAGCCCACGAGCCGCTGGAAAGTGAGATCGCCAGACGCGGGCGCGTGGAAGACGAACTGCGCCAGAACCTCGAACGGGCGGAGCGTTCCCGCCGGGCGATGCTCAGCGCCCTGGAGGATCAGAAGCGGGCCGAGGAGGTGGTGCGGCAGCACGTCCGCCAGTTGGAGGTGCTCTCCCGTGCCGGCCAGCAGATCAACACCGTGCTGGAGATGCCGGCGGTGCTGCGCCAATTAATCGCCGCCGCCCGGGAAGTCACCGGGGCCGCGTCGGGCACCGCCGGCCTGATGCGCGACGACCAGATGGTTTTCACGGAATACGATCTGGGCGGCCAGTTGATCCCGATTGACTACCGTTTCGCCGCCGGCCACGGCGTCCCCGGCTGGGTGATGCAAACCCGCGCGCCTTACGTTTCCGGCGACGCCGAACATGACCCGCACGTCATCCCCGAAATCCAGCAAGCCCTTGGCTTCCGCAATCTGGCCGACGTGCCGATCTTCAACCGCCGGGGTGAGCTGCTCGGCTGCTTTGAAATGCACAACAAACCAGGCGGGTTCGGCGGCACGGATCTGCTCCTGCTCGAAAGCCTGGCGTCCAGCGCGGCCATCGCCCTGGAAAACGCCGCCATGCTGGCCGAGCGCAAACGCGCGGAGGAGGCGCTGCGGGACAGTGAGGAACGCTTCCGCCGCGCCGTGCTGGATTCGCCGTTTCCCATCCTGCTCCATGCCGAGGACGGCACCATCCTCCAGGCCAGCAATTCGTGGTGTGAAATCACCGGTTACACCTGCCAGGAACTGGCCACCATGGCCGACTGGACCGAGCGGGCCTACGGCGAAACAAAGACGCTGGTGCAGGCAGACATTGAGGCGCTTTACGGGCTCGACCGCCGAAAATACGAGGGCGATTACGCCATCCGCACCAAGTCCGGCGACACCCGCATCTGGGATTTCAGTTCCGCCCCGTTGGGCCGCCTGCCCGATGGGCGCCGGCTGGTCATGAGCATGGCCATGGACGTGACCGAAGGGCGGCAGGCGGAGACGGCGCTGCGCGAGCGCGAGCGGCAGTTGGCCACCCTGATGAGCAACCTGCCCGGCATGGCCTATCGGTGCCGCAACGACCGGCACTGGACCATGGAGTTTGTCAGCGACGGAGCCCAGGCCTTGACCGGCTACCCGGCCTCCGAGTTGCTGGGCAACCGCGGGGTGGCGTATGCCGATCTGATTCACCCCGAGGATCGCGAGGCCGTGCGGAACCAGGTGCAGGCCGGTCTGGCACGGCGGGAGCCGTTCGTGCTGCATTACCGGCTGCGCACGGCGACGGGCATGGAACGCTGGGTCTGGGAGCAAGGCCAGGGGGTCTTTGACGCCCGGCAGCAGTTGCTCGGCCTGGAGGGCTTTGTCGCGGACATCACCGAGCGCATAAATGCGGACCAGACGCTGCGCAAACTTTCCCGCGCCGTGGAGCAAAGCCCGGCCTCGGTGGTCATCACCGACGTGCAAGGCAACATCGAATACGTCAACCCCAAGTTTGAACAAGTCACCGGCTACACGCTCGAGGAGGTGCGCGGCAAAAATCCGCGCCTGCTCAAGTCCGGTGAAATGCCGGACGAGGCCTATGCCGGGATGTGGCGCACAATCGCCGCCGGGGGCGAGTGGACCGGCGAGTTCCACAACCGGCGCAAGGACGGCAGCCTGTACTGGGAAAACGCCATCCTCTCCGGCATCAAGAACGATGCCGGGCACGTCACCCATTTCCTCGCCGTGAAGGAGGACATCACAGCCCGCAAGCGGCTGGAGCAAGAGCGGGCGGGGTTGGAGGCGAAACTGCGGCAGCACCAGAAGCTCGAATCCATCGGCACGCTGGCCGGGGGCGTGGCGCACGAGATTAACAACCCCATCAACGGGATCATGAACTACGCCCAACTCATCCAGGACCGGCTCCCGGCCGAAAGCCCGCTGGCCGAGTTCACCGGCGAAATCCTCCACGAGACCCAGCGCGTGGTCACCATCGTGCGCAACCTGCTGACCTTCTCGCGCGATGAAAAGCAGAGCCACAGCCCGGCGCGCCTGACGGACATCGTGGAAGGCACGCTGTCGCTCATCCGCACGGTGATCCGGCACGACCAGATCACGCTGCGCGTGGATGTGGCCGGGAATCTGCCGGAGTTGAAATGCCGCAGCCAGCAGCTCCAGCAGGTGTTGATGAACCTGATGACCAACGCGCGCGACGCCTTGAACGCGCGCTACCCGGGCCATGATGCGGACAAGGTGTTGCACGTCACGGCGGGCGAGTTTGCGAAGGAAGGCCGGTGCTGGATTCGCGTGACGGTGGAAGACCACGGCACGGGCATCACGCCCGCAGTGCGCGAACGGATGTTCGATCCGTTCTACACCACCAAGCCGCGCGACCAGGGGACGGGGCTGGGCCTGGCGATCAGCCACGGGATCGTGAAGGAACATCACGGGGAACTGACCGTGGAGAGCGAGCCGGGCCATTTCACCCGGATGCACCTGGATCTGCCGGTGGACAATGAGTGGAGCGTATGAACGTGCAATGCGCAAAGCGGAACGCGGAGGGGCCGCTGGCACCGGGGCGCGTCTTAGCGGAAGGCTGCCCAGCCTGCCGTATCACCCGGCCCCGGCAGGCAGCCTGCCTGCCGCCACTCCCTGGGAGGAACCATGGTCTGGATTGATTTGATTTATAACCTCGCGCTGCTGGTCGCGCTGAGCGTCGTCAGCGGTTTCGTGGAGACGCGTTGGCGGCGACACACGCGGCTGGGGGCGTTGCTCCAGGGCATGGTGTTTGGCGGCGCGGCCGTCATCGGAATGTTGCGTCCATTCGTCTTCGCCCCCGGACTGATCTTCGACGGCCGGTCGGTGATGATCAGTCTGGGCGGACTGTTCTTCGGGCCGTGGGCGGCAGCGGTGGCCTGCCTGATGGCGATTCTGCTCCGCCTCGCCCAGGGCGGCTCCGGCGTGGGCATGGGCGTTCTGGTGATTCTGGCCTCGGCGGCGATCGGGGTGGGCTTTCACCTCCGCCGGAAGCGCAGGCCGCCGGAGATGCCGGCCGCCACGCTCCTGGTGTTTGGCGTCGTGGTGCATCTGGCCATGCTGGCCATGACGGTCGCGCTGCCGCCCGACATGATTCTGCCGGTGCTCAAACGCATCGGCTGGCCGGTGATGCTGACCTATCCGCTGGCGACGGTCCTGATCGGCAGGATTCTCTCCGACCAGGCGGCCCGGGCGGGCTTTCTGGAGTCGTTGCAGGAAAGTGAGCGCCGATTCCGCGTGCTGTTCGAGCAAGCGGCCGTCGGCGTGGCCCGGATTGAAACCGGCACGGGCCGTTTCCTTCAGGTCAACCAGCGCTACGCAGACATCGTGGGCTACAGCGTGGCCGGGATGCAGGAGCGGAACTTTCAAAGCATCACGCACCCGGACGACCTGCCGGCCGAAATCGGCAACATGGAGCTGTTGAAAGCCGGGACGATCCGCGAGTTCGCCATGGAAAAGCGCTACCGGCGCCAGGATGGCAGCCTGGTATGGGTGGCCCTGACGGTGTCGCCCCTGTGGGCGCCAGGGGAGGCGCCCGGCAGCCACATCGCCGTCGTGCAGGACATCACCGGGCGCAAGCAGTCAGAGGCGGCGCTGCGACAGGAACAGGGCTTTTTCAAGGATCTCGTGAACACGCTGCCCGCCGGAGTGTATCGTCTCAGAGTCAGACCCGCCGCCGAGTGGAGTGAGGCGAACTGGCGATCCCAAATGGAACTGCTCTATTCCGTCGAAATGGCAAGCGACCGCTTCTGCGAGATCACCGGGATCAGCCGGCAGGAGTTTGAGGCGAATCCCCAAATCGTTCCTGACCGGATCCACCCGGAGGACAGCCCCGGCTTTGTCCGCAGCAATGCTGCGGCGGTCGTGTCCCTGACGCTCTTCAGTTGGGAGGGGCGGATGATCGTCTCCGCAAAACGCACGATCTGGGTTCATCTTGAGTCAACCCCACGCCTTTTGGAGAATGGCGAAGCCACCTGGACAGGGATCGTCTATGACATCACCGAGCAAAAGCAGGCGGAGGCGCAAATTCTCGATCAACTGCACGAACTTCGCCGCTGGCAGGCGGTGATGCTGAATCAATCCGACCGCAGCCAGGATCCCAAGCGCGAGGTGAATGAACTGGCCCGCCGGCTGGGCGAGCCGATCCGCTACCCCAGCCAGGCGCCGGTCGGGAACGAAAAGGAACCAACCAGACCCGACCCACGATGAAAGGAACCATCCCATGAAAAATGAGCCAAAGACCATCTCCCTGGGTTTCACCCCGCAGGAATTCCCTCCGGGTGTTCACGTCTGCCAGATCGTCAACGAGGATGGCGAGCGCGAGCAGGCTCTCCTCCAGTTTCTGTTGAGCGGGCTGCGCGCCGGCGAGCGCACCAGTTGCTTTTCCGAGAACGCCAACCAGGACCGGGTCGCGGAGTTTTTCCAGCGCGAGGGGATTTCCTACGATGAAGTGACCGGTTCCGGTGCGTTCACGCTGGCCGGAACGCGCGACGTTTATTTCGCGAACAACCGCTTCGATCCCGACCGCATGCTCAACGTGTTGACCCGCTACCACGAGGACTCGATGGCGCGGGGCTTCCCGGCGGCGCGGGTGATCGGCGAGATGTCTCCCGAGATCCAGAACATGGAGGGTGGAAACCGCCTGCTCGAATACGAATCCAAAATCAGCCTGCTGCTGCGCGAACACCCGGTGACCGCCGTCTGCCAGTACGATGCGCGCTGTTTCAGCGGGGCGGTGATCATGGACATCTTGAAGGTTCACCCGTACATGGTCGTGCGCGGGTCGGTGGTCGAGAATCCGTTCTTTATTCCGCCGGAGGAATTCTTGTCCCGCCAGCCCGCGGAAGCTTGAATTCAGGCAACGCCCGCCATGACCATGACAGCAATTCTCATTTTGGCGGCGGAGCGCCGGCTTGCAGCCGGCTTTTGACGTGAAGCGACCGAAAACAAACCTCGTTACGAGTGGTTAAAGCCGATTGCAAATCGGCGCTCCGCCAAAATGAGAATTGCCATGACCATGACCAACCTAAGCGCACCCGTTCTCGGCCAGCTCCTGCTGATGCAGAGCCTGCTGGCCAGCCTGCCGGACGAGCCGGCGATCCGCAGCTTTGTCTGCCGGGGTCTGTCCGATCTGCCGGGGGTGCGGGCGGTGGAGTGGTGCGCCGAACCCGGGCAGACCGTGGATGAGACGTCGGCGCGCTTCCCGTTGCTGGTCGGCAATTCCCACAAGGGCGAACTGCTCCTGCGGCTGGCCGACCGCGCGGCGTTCCTGCCGTATGAACCTTATCTCAACAATTTCTGCTTCATGCTGGCGGTCCTCCTGGAGAAGCGCCTGGAGCGCCAGCTCACTCAAGCCCATCAAGCTGAACTGGAAAAGCGCGTCGAGGAACGGACCGCAGAGCTGACCAGGCGGATCGACGAGTCCGCGAATGCCCGCCGCGCTCTGCTGGATACGTTGGAAGACCAGACCCGGGCCGAGGCGGCGTTGCGCGAGAGCGAGGAACGCTTCCGCAAGATCTTCGAGGAAGGACCGACGGGCATGGCGATCGCCAGCCTGGCCGACGGCCGGTTCGCCCGGGCCAATGCAGCCTTCTGCGCGATGCTGGGCTACACGGAAGAAGCGCTGCAGCGGCTGACGTTCTTGGAGGTCACCCATCCCGATCATCGCGCCACGGGCTGGGAAGCGGTCAAGGGATTGCGGGAAGGAACAATCCAGCAACACCAGGCCGAGAAGCGATACCTGAAGCAGAACGGCGAGGTGATCTGGGGGGCTCTGGCTCTGAC
>JBBRWD010000160.1:0-9140 GCA_038249465.1 Limisphaerales bacterium
AAATGGCTGAACAGAGACCCCATCGCCGAAAGGGGAGGTCTCAACCTCTACGCAGCGATGAGGAATAACCCTGTGCAACACATTGACCCACTCGGACTGGACGTCACAGTGCAAACGCCCGCAGAGAAAGAATGGTCGGATTTGGGCTGTGGTGATTGTCCAGCTAAGGCTGTGGAAGACCGTCGGAATCAGGCTAATCAGAACATTATTGTTTTAATAAATTGGGCTGCGAGTGGAAAATGCCGCTCGATCAAAGACTACGCGAACCTGGTAAAGAACAATACGTTGGCCACCGCAGGAAAGGGCGGTTACCGATCCCCTGAATTGAAGAAAATGCCCGCCTGCATCAAAAACGCGGTCAATTGGATAGAGAGTCAAAATGTTCTGACGGCAGTGAGCATGTTTAACACGGTGAATTTAGGGTTGAACCCTTTCTCTGACACACCCTGGTGCTGCTTTGGTAACGCCCTTGCTGCCGACGAGGCTAATCGCCAGAAGTGGCTATATCAAAGACTCGGTGTCGTCCAAAGCAGGTGTGAGGAACTCAAAAAGCAACTTCCGCCTTCTGCTACTCAATAGGAGAGAAATGATGCGTGCTGCGTATCCATTTTCTTCTTTTCTTAAACGGCGTATCTCGCCGATTGGATTCTTTGTTGTTCTGCTCGCGTTGAGTTATCTCCTACTGGTGAAACTCTCATCAGAGATCAGAGCACTCGGTCATCCTGAAGAAATCCAACTTGGACACTGGGCGGCTTTCTTTGTGTCGCGAGGAGCAACGGAAATCGCGATTCTAGTATTTGCTGCCTTTGCTTTGTTGTGTCGTTTGGGTGTTAAGAAACACAGTAATCTCGCTCTGTGGTGTCTCGCATTCCTGTTGGTAGCATACACGATATTCGTGTTCTGCGTGGAATTTGCCAGCGTTATCCATGCTCTTTCGCTTCGCCTTTAAGGCTATTTGTGGTGTCCCGCACAAACGGTGTGAGCAACTTTCCCCCTGCGCTGGGGCGTGTCGTCATGGCGGCTGCGAAACAAAGGCCAGCCGCCAAGCCGTCACGCCCCAGCTTCGCCCCAAAAGCAAAGTGAGTCTGCCCGTGGCGTCGTCCGTCCCGTCACGCAGTCGGGACGAATTGCTTGATAATTGGAGTGTCCCGCCCGCGCGCCGTGCCGGCCGTCGTCACCGGCAGAAAGCAAACGACCGCTGGCGCTGCCCGGAAACATCAGTTCGCTCCCGCTCAAAACTCCGGAACGAATGCGCGCAAATGACGACGTGCTCCGTGGGGCAGCCAGGGGCGTGCCGGTCACTCGGCCTGCTGGGGCGGAGTATTGGTCGCACAATATCGTGATATGCCAAGTTTAAAAACACGGCGCACAATGTTAGTAACCTGTT
The DNA here is from genome assembly GCA_038249465.1 of Limisphaerales bacterium. Lineage (GTDB taxonomy): Bacteria > Verrucomicrobiota > Verrucomicrobiia > Limisphaerales > JBBRWD01 > JBBRWD01. The sequence goes on from JBBRWD010000160.1 coordinate 1,388, forward strand.
AATAACAGCGTAAAGCACTGAAGGGGAAGCATTTAGAGTGACTTCGTCCTACACTATGAAAACCCCGCACAGAATGAAGCCGTTGAACTCCCCCGGAGCCGGGAAGTTGCGCTCCATCATAACAGCAGTAACAGGCCCCCAGGCTGGCGAGGTTTTTACGTCCTGCCCGGACAAGGACCTACGAACGCGGCAGGGATGCCGCGCCAAACGGACTACAGTAACCCGCCGCAACACCCCCAACCGCCGGAGCCACTGAAGCTATACCCAGCTTATACTGAAACAAGCACATTGCATGCCAACTTTTGCATGGCACGATGATTGCTTACACACATTTATTCAGTATAGCATAAGTCATGCCACGCAATACTTGGCACGGTAGCTGCTTTCCGAAAACGGATGCAACCCCGCGTTATCGTGAAAGTCGATAGCCTTCTCATAGGCGAACCCCACAGCCAGGTCATGCAGAATAAAGCCACAATCGCACAACCGCACACGCCCTTGATCGTCCCACGTTTCAAGCCATGTGCTAGTCCCAGTCCAAACCACGACCGCCCGTTTATTGTATTTTCTCATAACGACCGCCCGCCCAAATTCGACGACTCCCGCAGCGCAAGTAGCTCTTCCGCAACACTTTATTTTAAGTTCGCGCCGAACGACCGCCCGTTTACTGTATTTTCTCCTAACGACCGCCCGCTTTTCAAAACACATGCCCGCGCAAGCAATTCTGAGCTTTGCAAAAATTCCAACTCAATTTGAAATCATGTTTCCTATCTTAATGGTTCTAATTTAAACAAGGTTAGGGGCCACGCCCGACCTGTGGTCGGGCATGGCCCCCATTCCGCGTCTATGCCACGACCGCCAAAGCCACGCCATGGCCCCCAGCTTGGCCCAGGCTGGATTGCAACACGGCGAGAGTGTCCCGTTGACCCGCCACAGCCCCGGCCAGCAGGTCAAGCTTGTGATGCAATGCGTCAATCTCGCGGCGCTCCCACTTTGGCTTGAAATCAGGCTGGTTGAATTGGTCAGAAGTCATCCGCTCCAATTCCTTAAGCTTGGCTTTTAAATCCGCCAGGGACCGAGGGTATACGCCCGCACTGCTGGACGTAAAAATCTCATTCGGGAGACTTTCCAACATGGGGAGAATTGACCAGGAGACGAACCGCCAAAAATCTTTGGCCTCATAAAGCCCTTGAGCTTCCGCCGCCCGCTTTAAATGATCGTCCAGAGCTTGCCAGGTAGCTTGTAAGAGTTTCAGTATATTACACTTAGCGTCATGCGTAAACGCCATAAAAATAGATACGTTGCCCGCGTTGCGTTTGGGGATATCTATTTTATTTTCCTGCCGATTCTGGCAGTGCCGATCAGGCGCAGACAACGCCGACCCGTTGCAGCCTTGTTCAGGCTCCGATGCAACTTTTGAAACCGTAACAGACCCCATCCGACTTGCAAGAATTCTCATTCCCGCACCCCTTAACAATTCGCACAATGTAGCTTGAGTTGGCGCTCATGCTCGGCAAAGCGCTGCGCGTGAGCGCCACCGTTGCGCGCGGCTCTGCAGAGCGTGTGGCCGTTCGTTCCGGCTACGGTGCTCAGGAGCGATTTGAAATTTAGTTGGGTGCTCCTTGCGCGCCTGTGCCTCCACGAGCGGCCACACCCTCTGCGCCGCCGTGCTCACTACTCAGAGCCATCAGATATTGTGCGACCAATATCCGCCTTTGCACGCCTCGCGCCCGTCCCGCCCCCGGCTTTCCCCACTGCGCAGTTTGAAAAGATGGGCGCAGGAAAAGCGCGGCGCGCGTCGCGGATTTTTCATGCGTCCCTTTCCGCGTGCCACGTCGCGGGTGGTTCGGGGGAGAAGACGGCTTTTAGAGTGGACGGTTTGAAATGGCGAGCGCGCCGGGAAAATCCTGACGCGATGGTTGCAATCGTGAATCGCTGGCCTGCTTTGTAGAGCCTGTCCCCTGGGGGCGAAGGGATTGGCGTCATTGATGGCGAGGGCGGTTGGGGTTTCGGGAAAAGGGGGCAGTTTGGTGACCGGGGCGAAAATCGTGCCCTTATGATGGTGGGCGGTGCCTACTTGTTCGCTCTGGCTTTGGTCGAGGGCGCCGGGGCGTTGGGACGGAGCAGGTGCAGTTGACCCCGATCCAACAGCTCCCATTGGACCTCTTCGCCGGGTTCCAAACCGATGGCCACCGCCAAGGCCAGGGGAAAGGTCACATAGAGCCGGGGGGTCTGCCCGCGGGAACGGATCGCCTGTACGCGCAAAGGATAGGAAAGGCTCATTTTCTTGGTTCCAATGGATGATTGTCCTGGCATCTTCCAAGATAGTCTATACACTAGCTTGCATGTCCCGCCCGATCATTCCCTTCCCGCAGGAGTTTCGCCCGCCACTGCCCACCATTGTCGGGAACGTTGACTACTTGACCCTGCGCCGGCGCCTGGAACAAATCGATGAGCTTTTGCTGGTGGGCGGGGTGGAAGGGGACTTTGTTGAGCGGTCCCTGGCGGGTTGGAAGGTGGCGGGCTCGCGGGAGGCAACGGCCCGGGAGCAGCTCAAGTTCCAGCAACGTTCGCGCCGGGCCCTGCGGTGCACGATCCTGCGGACGCTGCTGCAGGAGGATTATCGGGGGTTCAGTTGTCAGTTGGCCGGCAATCCGCTCTATCAATGGTTCTGTCAGGTGGACGGGCTGGACCTGGTCCGGGTGCCTTCCAAGAGCGAGGTGCAACGGTTTGCCCACTGGCTCCCCGCCGAGGCGATGGGGGAGATCATGGAGGGACTGCTCCAGGGGGCGATCCATCGTCCGGGGACCCTGGGGCTTGAGGAGGCGCTGGATCTGGAGGAGTATTTCCTGGATAGCACCTGCCTGAAGGCGGACATCCATTTCCCGGTCGACTGGGTGCTGTTGCGGGATGGGGTGCGGACCTTGATGAAAGCGACCCGGCTGATCCGGAAGGCAGGACTGCGCGGGCGCATGGAAGCGCCGGAGGTCTTTCTGGGGCGAATGAACCGGCTCTGCATGGCGATGAGCCAGCAGGCGCGCCGGGCGGGCAGCAAGAAGGGGCGCAAGCGGGTGTTGCGGCAGATGAAGAAGCTGGTGGGGATTGTGCGGGCGCATGCCACCCGACACCGCGAATTGCTCGATCAACAATGGGAGCGAACCGAGTGGACCCGCCGGCAGGCCGACCAAATCCTCCGTCGCCTTGACAAGGTGCTGGAACTCTTGCCCAAGGCGCAGAAGCAGGCCCATGAGCGGATCATTGGCGGACGTCAGGTGGAGAACGCGGAAAAAATCCTGAGCCTGTACGACACCGACGTGCGGGTGATAGTGCGGGGGAAGGCGGGCGCGGAAGTGGAATTCGGCAACACGGTGCTGGTGGGGGAGAACCGGCAGGGAGTCATCCTGGACTACGAAATCTTCGCCGAAAGCGCCCCGGCGGACAGCCAGACACTCACAGCGAGCTTGCGGCGCGTGACCGAGATGGCGGGCCGGGAGGTGGGGGCGGTGGTGACCGACCGGGGCTTTGCCAGTGCGGCCAACAGCCGGGTGCTGGCGGAATCGGGCACCTATGACGCGACCTGCCCGCGCAAGCCCGCCGAACTGAGTGCGAAGATGAAGGGGACGAAGTTTTCGCGCCTGCAACGCCGGCGGGCCCAAACCGAGGGGCGGATCAGCATCCTCAAGGCGGGCTTCCTGGGCCGACCGATGCGGGCCAAGGGATTTGCCCACCGAAAACTGGCGCTGGCCTGGGGCGTGTTGACCCACAACCTGTGGATGCTGGCGAGAATGAAGGAGACCGCCAAGAAGGTCGTCCCGCTGCGGCGGGCGGCCTAACCCGCCGGGGCCCGGCCACTGATGATGTTTCCACGGAGAAAGTGTCTCGATCTTTCGTGCTAAAACAGAGATTCAGGGCATTCCGGCCCGCTTTTCAACCGAAGTGCTCCCAAACCAAAGTCCGCCGGCGGTCCGGAATCGCTATTTCGCGAAAAACCCCCACTTTGGGGACAGGCTCTTTGTAGGCGCTCTGGCTGCCGCGCCAGGCAGCGGAACGCTTCGCGCGGTTCAATGCTGGAGAGCAATCCAGCGTCGCAGGTAATCGAATGGTGTTCCCTGGCGGACGTTCGACGTTCCTCGTGACGCACGCGCGCGCGTCGGAAACGTGCGTGTCGCTTCGCTCCACGGCACGCCGCCCCGCGCGCGCGAGGTTTTGGTGGGCGAAAGTTTTCGGAGCGCGCGTGGCGGAAGAAAGGCGGAAGCCGCTGACGCGGCTAAAAGGAAAAGCTCACGACTCGCCGTTGGCGCGTTGCGCAACCAGCGCCTCGACAACTTCGGCAATCTTCTGCTGCTGACGGCGCGGCAGCTTCGAGGCGGACTCAAACACCAACTGCAAGCGGCCTTTGGCCGCCTGCTTTTTCGGCTTGGGCGGCGTGACGCCGAGCAACTCGTCCACGCTGACGGCCAGGGCTTCGGCCATCTTCGGCAGCACTTCGCCGCGTGGCGGCGTGCCGCTGAGTTCCCAAAACGCGATGTTGGAATTATGGACGCCGAGCTTGTCGGCCAACTGCATCTGCGTCAGGCCCGCAGCCTGCCGCAGTTCAACCAGGTGTTGCCCCAAGGCGGGACGGTCTTTCTTGCGCATGGTCGCATCATAACCGGCCGTTGAGAAAAGCTCTGATTGGTCAGAAGAAAGGGCTTGCATAGACTTTAGAATACTAAGAACATTCGGACATGCCTCTTGATAAAGCAAGAACTTCCACTTCGGGCTTGACGCCCTCTCGCCCAAACGCGGCTGCGCCGCCGCCCCAACTCAATCTTCACTTCGACGTGTGTGCTTCCACGTTCGGCCATTATCCGTGGGACGACTGGGAACGCTTCGCGCTTTCGCGCGGGCTGGACGCGGAGCTTGCCGGGCTGGGGCGCTTGCTCGTGCGCGAGGCTTACAATCACGGCTGGGAAGCGTGGCTGCAATCGCTCTGCGGCTGGGGCGACGACGGCCAGGCGTTGCTCGACTTCGCGTTGCGCGAACCGAAGCGGGCGCGCTGGTGCTTCTCGCGGCTGATGGACACCGACGGCTTGCGCGGCGACGTGCATCCGCAGACGAAGGAATGGACGTGGGGTTATCTGCGCCTCGACACGCGGCGCGTCCTCTCGACGCTTCACAACGCCTCTCAACCCTCAACTCTCAACTGACTCAATGGCCTGGCGCATTCCTGAAACCGACATCGAGCGGGTGAAGCGCGCGACCGACTTGCGGGCGCTGGTCCAGAGCCGGGGCATCGAGTTGAAAAAGCACGGCAGCAAAGACTGGATCGGGCGCTGCCCGTTCCACCCGGACAACGAGACGCCCAACTTCATCGTCACGCCGGACAAGGGACTCTTTCACTGCATGGCGTGCGGCGTGGCGGGCAATCCCATCCAGTTCGTCGAGCGGCACGACGGCGTTTCGTTCCGTCATGCGTTTGAGTTGTTGAACCAGGGCGGCAACGTCGCGTTCACGGCTGCGCCGTTGCAGAAGCAGGCGACCGTGCCGCGTCTGCCATGTCCGCTCGATGCGGCAGCGGATGACGCGGCGTTGTTCGGCCAGGTGACGGGCTACTATCACGAGCGGTTGAAACAGTTCGCGTCAGCGCGGGCGTATCTGGCGAGTCGCGGACTGGACAGCGACGAACTGATTGACCGCTTCCAACTCGGCTTCGCCGACCGGACGCTGGGCTTGCGCCTGCCGATGAAGAATCGCCACGAGGGCGACACGTTGCGCTCGCGCCTGGCGGCGCTGGGCCTGTGGCGCGAGAGCGGGCACGAGCACTTCAACGGCTGCATCACCGTGCCGCTGCATGACGAACGCGGCCACGTCGTCAGCTTCTACGGGCGGCGCGTGTCGCGTCCGGCGGCGACGCGGGGCGAGTTCAAGCACCTGTATCCGCCCGGGCCGCATCGCGGCTTGCTGAACAGGCAGTGCCTGCTCCCATCGGCGGATGAAATCATTCTGTGCGAAGCCGTGTTCGACGCGCTGACGTTTTGGGCGGGCGGCTTTCGCAACGTGACCTGCCTGTTTGGAACGGAGGGCTTCACCGAGGAACTGTGGGAAGCGTTGCGCCAGGTGCGGCGCGTGAAGCTGGCTTACGATGCCGACGACGCGGGCGAACGGGCGGCGCAGCGCGACGCGGAGCGGTTCAGGGCGCATGGCGTCGAGGTGTGGCGCATCAAGTTCCCGCACGGCATGGACGCCAACGACTACGCGCAGAAGGTGCAGCCCGCTGACAAATCGCTGGCGCTCTTGTTGAACTCGGCGCAGTGGCTTGGCGCTGGGAAGGCAGCGCCTTCACCCAATGCGGCTTCGCCGCCCGAACCACTCAAGCACGTCGCAATGGTGGTGGACGAACTGACGGGCGAGCCATTGCCCATTGTGGACAAGGAGTCGCTGGAAACCGGCGTCGGCTGGTCGCCGTCGCCGTTCGTTCCCGCTCCGTATGCGGAGGTGGTCGCGCAGGCTTCTTCTTTAGTAGCTGCTTCTGTTAGCAGCTTACCCGAAGCGGCGGCTAAAGAAGAAAAGCCGCAGCCACCAGCGCCCACGACGCCGACGCTGGAGCAACGGGGCGATGCGTGGTTCTTGGAACTGGAAGGCCGCGAGTATCGCGTGGCGGGCTTGGAGAAAACACTCGGCACGGACGCGCTGAAAGTCGCGTTGCGACTTCATTACGGCGAACGCTTTCACCTCGACCAGGTGGATCTCACGCGCGACGCGGAGCGCCGCCGCTTCGTCGAACGCGCCGCCGAAGAAACGGGACTGACGGCGGATCTCTTGAAGCGCGACGTTGCGCGCCTGCTGCTCGCGGTCGAGCAGGCGCAGGCGGAACTGGCGAAGCCAGTGGAGAACGCTGCGGCGGCGGTTGCGCTCACACCGGAGGAACGAGAAGCAGCGTTGACCTGGTTGCGCGAGCCGAACCTGATTGGCCGTTTGCGCGAGGCGTTCCACCAGGCGGGCATCATCGGCGAGGAAAGCAACACGCTCGTGGCCTATCTCGCGGGCGTGAGCCGCAAGCTGGAACGACCGCTGGCCATCATCATTCAGAGCGCGAGCGCGGCGGGCAAGACGACGCTCATGGACGCGGTGCTCTCGTTCTTCCCGGAGGAGGAGCGCGTCAAATACTCCGCGATGACCGGGCAGAGCCTTTACTACCTGGGCGAGACGAGTCTGAAACACAAAATCCTCGCCGTGGTCGAGGAAGCGGGCGCGGAGAAAGCCAGTTACGCTTTGAAGCTGCTGCAGAGCGAAGGCGAACTGACCATCGCCTCGACTGGCAAAGACCCGCAGACAGGCAAGATGGTGACGCAGGAATATCACGTCGAAGGGCCGGTGATGATCTTCCTGACGACCACGGCCATTGACCTGGACGAGGAGCTTCAGAACCGCTGCCTGACGCTGGCGGTGGACGAGAGCGCGGCGCAGACTGAGCGCATTCATCGCGTCCAACGCGAGCGCCGCACGCTCGCGGGCCTGCTCGCGCACGAGCCGCGCAAGGACTTGCTCACGCAACTCCGCAACGCGCAGCGGCTGTTGTCGTCGCTGGCCGTCGTCAATCCGTTCGCGCCCGCGCTCACCTTTGCCACGGCGCGCACGCGCAACCGGCGCGACCACGAAAAATATCTCACGCTCATGGACGCCATCGCACTGCTTCACCAGCACCAGCGGCAACGCGGGCAACACCTGGTCAACGGCCGCACGGTGGAGTTCGTGGAAGTCACGCTCGAGG
>JBBRWD010000161.1:0-9095 GCA_038249465.1 Limisphaerales bacterium
CCGACAGGAGTGGTGTCGCCGGCGCCGGAGTATTTTGACAGTTTGCCGGTGCTCGGCGCAAAAACCAGCCGTTCACAAGGCCTCCACCACGCCCGATATCCCATGCCGTTGCCAAAAACAGGCGTTTTCGGCCAGAGACTAATTAGATTGACCGCTTGACTCCGGTAGGTCACACGCGCAGCTTCGCTCCGCGAACAGTTTCGGACACCAACGCTTGTTATTGACCAGTTCGCGCAAGAAAACGAGATGCCAACGAGTTCTCAATCGACGGGTTTGTCCCTGGGGCGGAATGCAAAGCGGGCAACATGTCGGAGGTCTTCGCCAGGAGGTTCGTTGGATTTGGCCAGCAGACGTCGTCGGTTCCCGCGCGGAGATTTCTCCTGCACTTCTCACCATCTGGCCATGCCCAGTATTCCCAGCTAATGAAAACAAAGCATCTGCTGAATTCGCTTTTCGCCACCCTCGCTCTGCTGGCGGTCCCCGGGTTGCGGGCTGCCACCTACGTCGAGACCGTCCTCGATGCCGGTCCGGCGGCCTACTGGCGGTTCGAGTCCGTCAATGACACCAGCCTCTCCAATGGCTTCGTGAACATCTTCCAAGGCAACGCCACGGTCACCGCCGCCGGCCAGGGCGTGCCGTTGAGCGGCGTGGCCAACAACCGCGCGTTGCTGCTCGATGGCGACGGCGATTCCGTGAGCACGGGCGTGACCAACCAACTCACCTTTGCCAGCAGCGGCACATTCTTTGCCTCGGAGAGGGAACTGGCGCGGCTTGACCGCCGTCGTTGTGACACTAATGTTCGCCTCACGTTGTTGGTGACTTCCTCTGTTTGTAATCCTACCATCCGCAGCGTCGCGCCTCCTGGCATCGGCACAACTCTTGTCATCATATGAATACTCTCAGCCTCCGGCGCGCGGCCCGTGTGGCCGCAGTTCTGGCCCTCCTCGCCCCCGCGCTTCTCTTTAACCCGCCCGCCGCCCGCGCCGGACTGACGTTTGAGGTGTATCTTTACACCGACAACCAAACGTACGTCTTCTACACGCCGTTGTCCACGAATGCCACCCCACCCGCTGCCCCGCTGGGCACGTACCTCATCTACTCGCCCCAACAACCGACGAACGGCGCCTGGCGTCAGCTCGAACTCACCACCAACGGCATGAACACCATCAGCGGGGGAGAGTATGGCTACGGTGATTACGCCTCCGTGATGCAACAGATCACCAACGGCGCGTGGCGCATCGTGGTGACGAACGCGACTTCGACGAACACCTATGAATTCACCGTCAGCGCGCCCAACATGTCGAGCAACCTGTTGCCCCTCACGACCATCACCTTCCCAGCGGACGGCGCGACCGGCGTCACCAACCAGCCAACCTTTACGTGGCAGGGGCCGACCAACTGGCCGGGCCCGATTTTTGTCCAAGCATACCAATTCGATGCCAGTTACAACACCACGTTCTGGCAATCCGACGTCCTCCCGGCGGACCAGTCTAGTTGGACCATTCCGGCACCCATTCCCGTCGGCACCAATACCACGTTCTACTTGAACACCTCGACGAATTACGCCACGCCGCTGTTCGTGGCCACCACCCCGCTGAACACCAACAACGCACAGCCCCTCGCCGGCTGGACCTCGGCCACGACGCTGCAATCGGGCGGCACGGTCAATTTCATGACCGTCGCGCCCGCTGTGGGCGGTGGCGGCCATCGCCTTGTCGCCCGCTATGATTTTGAACAAACGGGTTCACCGGGAACCGACAGTTCCGGCAACGGCAACAACTCCAACTGCGGCAGCGGCAACGGCGGCACCAACTTGGACACGGCCAGCACCGATGCCATCTCGGGGGCCTACGCCCGGGACTATTTCGGCGACACCTCCCTCTGTTTCACGCCTCCCTCTGGAGCGTTCGACAGCCTCTCCAATGCGCTGCATGGCAGTTTCAGCGTGAGCGCCTGGGTGAAAACCACCGCCTCGGTCAATCAGGATTTCGCCAACGCCTATTTTGGCTCGCCCATCCTCTTTGCCTACAACTCGAATACCAACAGCACCGTGCCACTTTCGCTCACCGGTGGCAAAGTTGCCTTTACCGTGAACGACGACACCGGCCAGGGCACCACGTTGCACTCGACTTCCGCGGTGAACGACGGGCAATACCATCATATTGCCGTGACCCGGAGCCTGGCCACCGGCTTGATGGAGGTGTACGTGGACGGTGCCTTGGAGGGCACCGCCAACGGACCGGCCGTTCCGATTTTCACACCCAACATCATTTACCTGGCCGGTGGTTGGTACGTGAACTACGAAGGTTTGCTGGATGACGTGCAGGTGTATTCCGGGGTGTTGTCCGCCAGTGAAATGGCGGCTCTCCACAGCCAGCCCGGCTCGACCGCGCCCGATGTTTCGGGCAGCGGATTGCAGGCCCACTACGATTTCGATGAGGGCGCGGTGCTGGCCCCCGACGTTTCCGGCAACAACAACAATGTTGTTTACGCGGGCAATTTTGGGAGCGCCGGACCTGCCATCAGTTCCGATACGGCGGCAGGGGCTGGCTCGGTCAGTTTTGACGGTGGCAGTTATCTGACGGCCTCCCCGAACTTGCTGACGACGCTGGCCGGGGATTTCTCGGTTTCGGTCTGGCTCAAGACCAGCCAGAGCATGGGATCTTCGGACGACATGGCCTACTGGGGCGCGGCGGTCGTTTCCGCGGACCTGTTCACGGGGGGCGTGCCCGATGTGCTGCCGATCGCGCTGACTGCGGGGCAGGTGGCTTTCAACACTGGTGATGGCAGCACCGACCAGACTCTCAACTCCGCCGCGACGGTCAACGACGGCTCGTGGCACCATGTGGTGGTCACCCGCAAACAGTCCACCGGAGAGAAACAAATCTTCGTGGACGGGCTGCTCGACAGTTCACAGGTTGGCCCGACCGTGTCGTTGGCGGGGCCTAGACTTCTGACGATTGGAGCCAAGTCGGATGCCTCGGATCCCAATCCCTCCAGCCCCGACTCCAATGGCAGCCAGGGCTATGAGGGATTGCTGGATGATCTGCAATTCTACGCCGGAGTGCTCTCTGGGAATCAGGTCAACTACCTTTACAGCCACCCCGGCCAGGTGATCTCCAACCTGGTCGGCAACCTGACGCTTGGCGACGCCGTGGATGCGCCTCTGCTGCCTTGGACGACCGGCGGCGATTGGCCGTGGTTTGGTGAATCTACGGTGACGCACGATGGGATCGATGCCGCGCAAAGCGGGGCGGTCGGCAACGACCAGTCATCGTGGATTGAAACCACCCTCACGGGGCCGGGCGAGGTTTCGTTCTGGTGGAAGGTTTCCAGCGACAATGTGAGTAGCTTCGATGCCTTGCGATTCGACAGTGACGGCAGCTACGTGAACGAAATCTCGGGAGAGGTGGACTGGACCCAGGTCACGTACCAGGTTGAATGCGGCTCGCATACCTTGCGCTGGACCTACTACAAGGATGCGGCTTTCTCGGCCGGACTGGACGCTGGTTTCCTTGACCAATTCACTTTCACCCCAGGCGGCGCGCCTGAAATCACCACCCAACCATTCAGCCAGACCAACCATCCCAGTTACAGCGTTGCGCTGCAGGCCGGTGCCTCGGGGACTCCTGGTCCCACCTGGCAATGGTACAAAGTGGGTTCCGGAGCGATTTCTGGAGCGACCAGCGCGCTCTACATTCCCACCAATTCCGGGACCGCGGGCGGCGGCGGAGACTATTACGCCGTCGCCAGCAACTGCTCCGGTTCGGCCAACACGTACACCGCCACCGTCTCCTTCGTCAGCGCGCCGCTCCCGCCCGACTGGGCGCTCGTGTTCAAATCCCCGGCTAACAACAATCTCACTGCCACCGAGGAATACTACATCGCCTGCCTCCCGGATTCGAGCGGCAACTTCTACACCGTCGCGTCCTTCACCGGCACCAACACCTATGGGGCAGACACATTTGTCTCCACCGGCGGCGCTTTTGAGACCGTCATCGTAAAACAAACCGCCACGGGCAGCCTCATCTGGGCGCGCGCGATGACCAACAACGGCCACGGCAGTTCTTTTCCCCAGAGCGTGGCGGCGGCTCCTGGCGATGGCCTTTACGTCCTGGGCTTCTTCAGCGGCACCAACTGGCTGGGCGCGAACGTCCTGGCTGAATCGGCCGGAGGCTCCATTTACCTCGCGCGCTTTGATGCCAGTGGCAACAACCTCTGGGTGGCAACCATCACCGGCACCAACTTCTGTTTTCCCACCTATTTCTCCCTGGTGGCCGACCCTGCCGGGAACGTCACCCTCTCCGGACTCATTTACGGCAACGCCATCTTTGGCACCACCAATGTTATTGTCTCCGGGCAACAAGGCGCGCTGGCACAGTACGACGCCAACGGAGCATTCCGCTGGGTCCAAGCTACCCCTGGTTGGATGAGCCGGCTGACTTACAATGCCGGGCGCATTTATGGCAGCATGGGAACTCCTTCCACCGATTTCAACTTTGGCGCGATGAATCTGGTGACCGACCGGGCCAAGACGCTCGTGGCCCTCAATGCCACAGACGGACAGCCGATCTGGCTGCGTGGCATCGGCGCACCGTTCGGCCAGGAGAACCCGCTGGGGCTTGTTCTCGATGAGCCCGTCATGTCAGTTTCGGGCACCAATGTGTTTATCGTGGGCACGTCGGTGGGATCCAACGCCGCGTTCGGACCTTATTCGGCGTCATGGCCTGGAAACGGCCGGCAATACTTCGCGCGCTGCGACACCAACGGCACGCCACAGCTCCTGACCACCTTCGGCAGTCCCACCACCATGCCCTGGGCCGCCCTGGCGGATGCCTCCGGCAATGTCTATGTCGGCGGCGACTTCGACACTTACTCCGAGTTCGGCCAGAACATTATTGCGGGATACCACCTGGGATCCATTGGCAATGGGTACTTCAGCGACGGCTTCCTGGCAAAGTTTGATCGCAACGGTAACCCGCTTTGGGCGCGTCTCGCACAACCCCAGTCCGGCTACGTGAACTTCCGGGGTCTGGCTCTGGTGTCCAATGATATCTGGGCTTGTGGCTTCTATAAGTCCCCTGCCACCTTCGGAACGAACCAGATCTGGAGCAGTTTCGAGCTGGTTGGCTCCCCGATTGGAACCTTCGTCTGGCACACCAGCGGTGGAATGGCCAAAATTCCGACCGCGGATGGTGGTTGCACCCCGCCGATCGCGGGAGATGCGACTTACTCCGAAACCAAGGGACAGCCGTTCAAAATCTCGGAAACGGATTTGTTGACCCACGCCTCGGGCAGCGGTGGCGTGTCGCTGGCCAGCGTGCCGTCCACTTCCGCCAACGGTGTCTCCCTGAGCCGGTCCGGCGATTGGATCTTCTACAACGGCAATTTGACTGCCAACGACAGCTTCAGCTACACCGTGTCCGCCAACACGGGCGGCTGCACCGCCAGCGGCACCGTCACCATCAACATGGTCCCCACGACGGGTACTGCGCAGTCCATCACGGTTTCCGGCGGCACCGCCACGGTGAGTTTTGCCGGCATCCCTGGATACGCCTACGCCATCCAGCGCTCCATCGACAACCTGGCAACCTGGCAGACCGTGCGGACGACCAATGCACCTCCGGCCGGCCTCTTCAGTTTCATGGATGACTTCCAAGGCTTCGGCGTGCCACCGGCCTCAGCCTTCTATCGACTGCTCCAACCTTGAACTCGAACGACGAACGACTATGAAGACCTCGATATTGTTGGGAATCCTTTTGATGGGAGCGGTGTCCGAGACTGCGGCAGCCCTCTGGAACTATGGAGGCTCGGCTTACGCCATTCCGGACGGCAGTCCCATCGGTGCGTTCAGCACCATCGCCGTCAGCGGGGCCGGCCAATCCCTGACTGACATCAAAGTCACGCTCGATGTGAGTGGCGGAATGAACGGGGATCTTTACGCGTATTTGAGTTATGGGGGCAGCCTCGTGCCGCTCTTGAATCGCGTGGGCGTGGGGACCATCAACGGCGGGACCACCTTCGGCTCAACCGGCTCGGGCTTCACCGTGACATTGGCCTCGTCTGGAGCTGATGTGCATTGGACTTCCGGGACTTTGAGTGGTGGCACCTACCTGGCCGATGGACGCGCCATCGATCCAGTATCCGGCGCCGTCAGCTTCAACGCGGATGGGACACGGAACCTAAATACGACATTCGGTGGCTTGGATCCCAATGGCACCTGGACCTTGTTTTTTGCCGACGTGTCCGGCGGCGGCGGCACCGCCACTGTGAACGGTTGGAGTCTCGACATCACGGCTGTGCCCGAACCCGCCGAGTGGGGCCTACTTTCGGCGGTCGGACTGCTTGGGGCCTGCGGCCTGCACGCCTGGCGCTCCCGCCGCAAACGGATGGCGTAAGGCGCAGGCAAATTCGCAGGCCCAAAGGCCCGTTGGATACCACCATTTGTTGGTCGCACCTTCTTTTCCTTCCCGGCCACGGTTGTCATTCGGGCAAAGAACCCGATCCCGGTCGGGCCTTCATGGGGAGGACGGCTGCGCGAGCCCATCGCAAAAACGATTGGCAAAGAGGAAACGAGCCCGAGGGATCGCATCGCAGAAGACCTGCGCTCCCGTCGCCTTGGTGGGTGAATGCTTTCTCAAGGCTCTCCATTGAAGGCGCGGGCGTGGAGGGCGCTCCCTCTCCGCCTCGTTTAGCCACCCTCTCCGCATCCGATGGGGAGAGTGGGGCGGGGGGTGAGGCGGGCGAGATGTCGAATCTCGGCTTGCAGCACGTCAGGTTTTCGTCGAACGCAGCGCGGACACGGTTTTCGACACGAGCGCCGATCTCACGGGCCTGACGCCGGGCGCGGCCGTGAAGGTGCGCGTGTTGGCGGCCAACGCGGGCGGCGAGGGCACGCCGAGCGCGGTGATCGAAGCCACGGTGCCGGCGCTGGCCCTGGCGGCGTAGGGTCGGAAAGGCCCCTCAGCCGATCAGGCTGGAGGAAGGAGTGCTTCGATGCGGAAGAGTTCCAGTTCGCCTTTGCCTTTGATCGGAAGGCGCCCCTGCGACCGGCCCTGACAATGCGTTTCGAGGCGTTGCCACGTCCCACGGGTCACGCACACGGTATTCGGCGCGGCGGCCTGGACCATCCGCATGGCCGTGTTCACCGTGTCGCCCCAGACGTCGTATTGATATTTGCCGCGGCCCACCACGCCGGCAATGACCGGACCCGCGTGGATGCCCACGCGCACCTCCCAATGCGGAGGAAGTTCCTGCGCCGCCGCGATCATCGCCAGTCCGCAGCGCACCGCCGCCAGAGGCGGATCGGCCAGCGGAACCAGCAATCCGGCCGTGGCCATGTAGGCGTCGCCAATGGTCTTGATCTTCTCCAGGGAATGATCGGTGGTCAGCCTTTCAAAGGACTGCACCACGCCTTGCAAGTTGAGCAGCACTTCCTCTGGAGGATGACGCTCGCACCAAGCGGTGAAACCCACGATGTCGCAGAAGAGCACCGCCACATTCTCGAATCGACGCGGCTTGACCATCTGCGTGGCCTTCAATTCCGCCGCCACCTCGCGCGGCAGAATGATGTGGAGCAGTTCATCGGAACGCTGTTGCTCCAATTGTATCTGGCGCAATGGGACACCTCGCGATCACGGAGGCGCTTCTTCTCCAGGCAGGCGCCGATGCGGGCTTGCAGCAGCACCGGATCGAACGGTTTCGGCAGATAGTCGTCCGCACCGAGTTCGACGGCGTGCGCCACCCGCGAGGTTTCGTCCGAGGCGGACAGCACGATCACCGGGAAATGCCGCAGGGTGGGGTCAGCCTTGATGATTTTGAGCACCTCGTGGCCGTTCAATTCCGGCATTTGGATGTCGAGGAGCACCAAGTCAAAGGAATGCCGACGGAGAAGCTCCAAAGCTTCGCGTCCATTTTCAGCGAGTTGAACGGTGTGCCCGAGGCGCGTCAATCGACGGCTCAACATGTCGCGATTACCGGCATCATCATCCACCGCCAGGATGAATCCCGTGCGGTCCCCTGCCCCGGCATCGGCCGCGGCCACGGCAATTCCCGACGGGGCTTCAGGCACCCGCCGAACGAAGGTGGTCGCCATGCCCGGGACCGCGCTGGCCAACGCATTGAACTCCTCGTGGGTCGAGCCGAAGTGCTCTACAACCCGCTGCAAAAGCTGCCGCGCCGCGACGTGAATTCTTTCCAGATCGCCCGTCCATCCGGCCTGCCCGCCGTCCTGCGCCTGTTCCTGCAGCATCTCCGCATAACCGATGATCTGGTTGAGCGGGGTGCGGATTTCATGATCGAACAGGCTGGGACTCGTCCGATACGCGGGCGCCTTGTTGGGATCAAACAGATCGTTGATGACCGCCAGCAAATGGCGGCCCGCGGTGTGGATGTGTTCCAGATCGGGCAGGAACGCTGCCAGATGCCGATCCTGCGCTTCCTCCATCAACATCTCGCAATAGCCGATCACATGATTGAGCGGCGTGCGCAGTTCGTGCTTGAGGCTGATCGCCGGGCTGGCCGGAGACTGCATGGACGGAGAAGCATCTGACGTTGGCTCGCTCATGCCTGAGGCTGGACGCGCAGCAAAGTCTCGATCTTGCCAAGCAACCGCAGCAACTCCACCGGCTTGACATCGTAATCATCGCAGCCGGCTTCCTTCGCCTTCTGTTCGTCGCCCTGCATGGCGTGAGCGGTGAGGGCAATGATGGGAATCGACCTGGTGCGGTCGTCCGCCTTGATGCGTCGCGTGGCCTCCCAGCCGTCAATCACTGGCAGGCTCATGTCCATGAGAATGAGCGCGGGCACTTCGCTCGCAGCCATATCCACGGCTTGTTGTCCGTCCACGGCGATGGTCACCGCATACCCCTTGCGCTCCAGGCGGCGTGAGAGCATGTCGCGGTTCATCTCGTTGTCTTCGACCAACAATATTTTCGCCATGAGTTTTCCCTCGTTAGCCCGACCTTCGCACGGCAGACAACGCTGAGCTTGATTTGCAGGCGCTTGCGCGGTGCCAGGCCCTCAGGTCGGCCACACAAAGTCAGGCGGCTTGCGGCCCGCTCGGCGGCAGGTCTTGGGCATACACGCGCGGCGGA
>JBBRWD010000162.1:0-8307 GCA_038249465.1 Limisphaerales bacterium
GATTTTTTTGGCAGTGGAAAGGAAAAGCTCGAAAGGCCCGTCCATATTGGCTGAAATGAGTTTGTGACACAACAAACCAGCCCATGAAACGAATCTTTCGAGTGAAACGAAGCTACCGCAAGATCCTGCGCAACCGCAAGGCCCGAATCGAGCGCCGGCTCGCCCCCAGGAACTGGAGCGCGCAGGCCCAACCCATGCTGCGGGGCCGCAACCGGTGTTACCAGATGGGCGAGCGTGCCGGTGCGGTCGGCTGTGGCGGACTGGGCGTTATCCACTCGATGGCCCAGCGACTGGGATTGGTGAGGGAGATCGACCAGAACCTGCGCCTGCTCAAGGTGCATCTGCCCTAGCACGAGAGTGATCACGTCTTGAACCTGGCCTATAACATTCTGGCCGGAGGCGTGCGTCTGGAGGACCTCGAATTGCGGCGGCAGGATGAGAACTTCCTCGAGGGCCTGGGAGCCCAGCGCATCCCGGACCCGACCACCGCCGGGGATTTCACCCGGCGCTTCACCGCCGAGGACATCCTGACCCTGCAGGAGTGCCTCAACCGCACGCGGCAGCGGGTCTGGCAACAGCAGCCGGAAGGGTTCCTGGAGGAGGCCTTCATCGATGTGGATGGCTCCATCGCCGGCACCTGTGGTGAATGCAAGGAAGGCATGGGTCTCTCCTGCAAAGGGGTGTGGGGCTACCATCCGCTGGTGGTGAGCCTGGCCAACACCAAGGAGGTGCACTACCTGGTCAACCGCCCCGGCAACGTGCCCAGCCACCAGGACAGCGTGGCGTGGATCGACCGGGCCATCGCCCTGGTCCAGCCGCACGCCGGGCAGATCACGCTGCGGGGCGACACCGACTTCCCGCACACGGCGCAGTTGGATCGCTGGGATGGGTCCGGGGTGAAATTCATCCTCGGGCTGGACGCCCACCCCAAGGTGGTGCAGTTGGCCGAAGCCCTGTCGGCAAAGGCCTGGACGCCGCTGGAGCGCCTGCCCAAGTATGAGATCCGGACCGGGCCGCGGACCAAACCCGCACGGGTCAAGGAACGGATCGTGCGGGAGAAGGGCTATGAGAACATCGTCCTGGTGGGCGAAGACGTCACCGCGATCGCCTGCCAGCCCAGACTTTGCCAGCAGAGCTATCGGCTGGTCATCGTGCGCAAGAACCTGAGCGTGCAGCGGGGCGAGCAGGCCCTCTTCGACGAGGTGCGTTACTTCTTCCATCTGACCAACCGCTGGGAACTGGATTTGCCGGAGGTGGTCGGGCTGGCCAACGGGCGGTGTGACCAGGAGAACGTGATTGGCGAACTCAAGCACGGGGTCCACGCGATGCGCATGCCGGTGGGCGATCTGGTCAGCAACGGGGCTTACCTGGTGATGGCGGCGCTGGCGTGGAACCTCAAGGCGTGGTTTGCGCTGCTGGTGCCGGACCGGGCGCGCGGACTGGAACTGCTGCAGATGGAGTTCCGCAGTTTCCTGCAGGCCATCGTGCTGCTGCCCTGCCAGATCGTGCGCACGGCCCGGCGGATCGTCTGGCGGATCCTCAGTTACAACCGGTGGCTGACCGATCTGTTCGCGACGTTCGAACGGATCATGACTCTGGAGGCGGGCTAAGCTATAACAGGCGCCCTGCTAGCTCGACGCTCCGGACCCGCTCAGGCGTAGTGTCTCCAGCGGAAATGGGAAATCGTGCAAAGGCCAACAAAATGGCGTTTCCGATCCAAACCGCGGGTCACTTTGTCCCAAAGACACCACAACCTGCAGATCGTCAGATTTTGAAACAGCCCACCCATCCACTCCAACCGCGTCTTTCAGAAAAAGCCCCGCTACTCGCTTGTTTGAGGACTAGTTAAGGCGACGCAGCCCGGCGCCAGCTCCGTAGGAGCGCCATGTTTATAGCAAGGCCAAGCAAAGGAAGCCTCAAGCCCCAGCGGGGCGGAATGTTTCTGCGCGGCGAACGACGAGGCGCCTGACGGCAAAATCTATGGCGCCCCGCTGGGGCTTGGAGGCATCTTCGAACGGCCGTTTGCTATAAGCATCATGCTCCTACGGAGCTGCCCGAGGCCCAACCCGGGAGACTTTCTTCGGGCCGCTCGCTCTAAACTAAACGACAGTGGGCCGGGGGTGAGGGTTTCTGGTGAGGTGTCGATTCCGCGACTTCGTCACTCGCACTTCGCCCTTTGCACTTCCCCCGGGGGGAGCGCTATCATCAACCTGCAAGCACGCTGAACTGCGATATGAACACCATCCCAACACTCAGGTCATTCAAACTGTCAGGAGGCACTGAATTTGCCATGATTTCCATGAGATTTGAGTCTCCTCACGTCGCCTCCTACATCCGAATCGGGAGTTTTGAGACAGTCTCTGGAACCGGTCCCTACCAGTGCCGCACGCCGCCTTCCGCCGGTAGATGACGCTTTCCACAGAGGCTGGAACCGGCCCCTGCTAATGATCCGGTTTACGCTACCTGTAAACTGCGCCAACCGTGCCGCCAGCCTTGACCCGAGGAAGCGTTTCTTTTCAATTGCACATAGTTCAGCCAAAGCAAGCCACATTAAAGGAACTGGTATGTGGGGATATATGGGGATTTCCGAACGGCACGATGGTTTGCAGCGGGCGAATCTTCGGATTCAGGTGTGCCGGGCATGCCCGTCGGCCGAATCAGCACTCGCTCACCGCCCAGAGAACCTATCCCCCGCTCCCTCTTAACGGCTAGCCGCTAGTATCACACGCTTATGAACAACGAACACATCAACGAGTTGAAAGAAGTCGGGTCCACAGACGAAGCGGACAACTACCTCAAGCAGGGATGGACGCTCGTCCATTGCTTCAACAGGAGCTTGGCTAGCAAGGACGCGGAAGGCATCGTTCGCGGTGCGTTTAACCAGACGCCGGGCTTCGTTCTTGGGAGGCACAACAAAGAACGGTGTCATCTTTCGGCTTCCGCTTAACTGAACCGACAAACTGAACCACTATACCTGCCCAAGACTGCCCAAGATGTCATACAGAGATCATTGCTTTGAAGAAATATCCGGCGCCAAATCCCACGCAGTAATTCGTCTGAGCTTTTCGCATCCGGACGGATTTCTCACAGGCAGAGCATGAGCCACCCCGTTAAGCACCTTACGCAAGAGAAGGTTCAGGAGATATTCACTGAGTTGCGAAAACTTCACGCGATGGCGCACGAGCTTGGGCAAGACGCCGAGCGTGGTAGCCGGGAAGTTGCCGCAAAGCCCACTGACCAGTTCCTCCGGCGAAATCAGGTGCGCATTTTTGCCGCCTACGTCGAAGGATTGTCGCATGTGATAAAGCAAGGTGTGCTTCGCCTCCACGAGCCACTTCAGGTCCCTCTGTCAAATGAAGAACCATCTAAGCTCAAAGACCAGCGACTTGATCAGAGCGGACAACTAAAGGAGAGCCGCTTGTCCATCGCCGAGAATTTGAAATTTGCTTTTGCAGTGTTCGCTAAACTGACTGGCAGCAGTTACAGGCTATCATGCGGCACCGCTGGTCACCAAGCATTCAATAGGACGATTGCCGTCCGTGACCGCTTGATGCATCCGAAATTCATTGAGGCATTGTGCGTGCAAGACAAGGAGGCGCAGGATTTGCAGGTTGCTTGGCTTTGGCACCAATCTCAAGTGTGTTCACTACTGAACGATTCCATTGCCCGGTTGAATCAACGTTTTGCGGATATTCCGCAGCCTTCCGGTGAAGCATCTGGGCGGTTGCCGAAGGCAACCAGCCAGGCAACGACCGGCATAGACTAAACAATACCGCCCCGGCCTTGGGCGAACCGCAAAGCAATATGAAACCAAAGAATCCTTGGCCATCGCGATCACGCAAAGTTAGAGTCGCATTGTGCCAGAACTTCGTGGTGTCATGCGTCCTCGTGTTGGCGGTCACTTTTGGCACTTCCTCGGGCACCAGTATGCCGGTCGGCGAAGTAGTCGGCTGGGGCGATAACTTTTCGGGCCAGACGAATATCCCAAGTGGGTTGACCAACGCGGTGGCCATCGCTGCGGGAGGCAACCACAGTCTCGCGCTCACAGCCGACGGCCGGGTAATCGGATGGGGGTTAAACACCTCCGGCCAAACGAACATTCCAATTGGACTAAGCAATGTTGTGGCAATCGCTGCGGGAGGGTTCCACAGTCTCGCTCTGACCACCAATGGCAAGGTGGTTGCATGGGGGTACAACAGCTATGGCCAAGGTGGAGTCCCCAGTGGGCTGACCAACGTGGTGCTGGTGACCATCGCTGCGGGAGGGTGGCACAATTTAGCGGTAACAACCGATGGCCGCGTGGTTGCCTGGGGGAACAATGATTACGGCCAATCGACTATCCCCAGCGGGCTGACCAATGTAGTGGCCATCGCGGCGGGGCATGCCCACAGTCTTGCATTAACTGCAAATGGCCGTCTCGTTGCCTGGGGGTACAGCGACCAGGGCCAGACGAACATTCCAAGCGGATTGAGTAACGTGGTCGCCGTAGCAGCTGGAGGCTTCCACAGTCTTGCTATGGTCGACTCGGGCATAGTTGTTGGGTGGGGGACAAATGACCATGGCCAAATATCAATCCCCCGCGCACTGAGCAACGCAGTGGCCATCGCTGCGGGGGAACAGCACAGTCTAGCGCTCACAGTTGATGGGCGTGTGGTCGGGTGGGGGTGGAGGTACTACGGCCAAACGATCCAGCCCCCCACCGACTTGAGCAACGTGGTGGCCATTGCAGGAGGAGGTGGGCACAGGCTGGCACTCCGCAGCGATGGCACTCCCACCATCACGATTCAGCCAATACGCCAGTCCGTGGTTGCGGGCGGAACAGTTGTTTTCCAAGTCATTGCTGCCGGAATGCCGCCGTTGCGTTACCAGTGGCGAAAGAACAACTTCAACATCGCTGGCGCAACAGCGTCGCGCTACACGATTGCAGCGGTGGTGACAAATGACGCAGGCACGTATTCGGTCGTGGTGTCCAACCTTGGCAATAGCGTGACAAGTGCAGGTGCTTTGCTCACTGTTCATGTGCCGCCGGACCCCATCGCACCCACCGTAACGATCACTTCACCGACAGCCAACCCGGTCTACCCCACCAGCAATGGCACGATCAGTCTGGCCGGCGGCGCCAGTGACGCCGTAGGCGTTACGCAAGTGACGTGGGCCAACAGCCGAGGTGGCAGCGCCACGGCCAGCGGGACGACCAATTGGACCGTCAATGGCATCACATTGCAGAGCGGGACCAATGTCATCACGGTCACGGCGCGTGATGCGGCCGGAAATACCGGCACGGACACGCTGACGGTGACCTATACACCGCCGGACACCACCGCGCCCGCCGTGGCGGTCACTTCGCCGGCAAGCAACCCAGAGTTTTCCACAGGTGATGACATTATTAACTTGGGCGGCAATGCCAGTGACAACGTGGGCGTAACGCAAGTGGTTTGGGCCAACAGCTGGGGTTTCAGCGGCACGGCCAGCGGGACGACCAATTGGGCAGTCAATGGCATCACCCTGCAGAGCGGGATCAACGTCATCACGGTCACGGCGCGTGATGCGGCCGGAAATACCGGCACGGACACACTGACGGTGACCTATACGCCGCCCGACACCAACGCGCCCACTGTGACAATCAACTCGCCGACAAGCAGCACGACGTACTTTTCAGACGGCGGGAACGTGAATTTGGGTGGCATCGCCACCGACGATGCCGGCGTCGCGCAGGTGACTTGGGCGAACAGTCGCGGAGGCAGTGGCGTCGCCGTCGGGACCACCAATTGGATAGCGAACGGAATCATTTTGCAGACTGGCTATAACGTAATCATCGTGACGGTGCGGGATGCAGCAGGCAATTCTGGCACAGACACCATTCTGGTAAGGTTTACACCGATTGACACCAATTCGCCGACGGTCACGATTGCCTCTCCCTTGATGAATCAGTGGTTCACCAATGCGCTGGTGACGGTGCAAGGCACCGGAGGCGACAACGCGCAAGTGATGGCAGTATGGTATCGGCTCAACGGAGGTCCATGGAGTGCGGCCGAGGGCACATCGAACTGGACGGCATCGGTAACGGCGCTGCCAGGGACAAACACGATTGAGGTGTATGCGGTGGACACCAGCGGCAACACGTCGCCGACCAGTGGTGTGACTTTTATCTACGCTGAGAGTGACCGCCTGCAGATGCGTGTCACTGGGCAAGGCACGCTCACCCCAAACTACAGCAACTCGATGCTGAAGATTGGACGAAGCTCCACCATGACCGCAGTTGGCACCAAGGGGCATGCCTTTTCCATGTGGATCGTGTCCACCAATTGGAGCGACGGCGTGACCATTACGACGCCCAAGCTGACCTTCATCATGCAGCCCGGTCTCAAGTTGGAGGCGGTTTTCACGGATATGACTCGACCTTCGGTCGCGATCACTTCTCCTGTACCGGGTCAGCGGATCAGCAACGCCGTCGCCATCGTGCGCGGGCGGGCCAGCGACAACGGGCAACTGGCACAGGTGCTCTGTCAGGTGAACACAAACGCGTGGGTGGCGGCCACCGGCCTTTCCAACTGGACGTCCAGCCTGCCGCTGACGGTGGGCACCAACCGGGTGCGGGCCGTGGCGGTGGATGCGGCGGGCCGTTTTTCAACGACGAACACCGTGACCTTCTTCCATGTAGCCACCAGCCAACTCACGCTCGTGACCAACGGTCTGGGCCGGATCACGCGCACTTTCCCCGGCACCACCCTGGAAGTGCGCCGGGACTATTCCGTCACGGCGGTACCGGCGACGGGCCAGCTATTCTCGAACTGGACCGGCACCATCACGGCCACCAACAATCCGCTGAAGTTCCTCATGCAGTCGAACATGGTGGTGCAGGCGAACTTTGTGCCGAATCCCTATCCCGCGCTCAAGGGTTCCTATGCAGGCTTGTTCCAGCCGCATGCGGCGGAAGCGGTCACCGAGACCAATGCTGGCGCGGACACCTTTACCCTGACGGAGCGGGGCACGTTCAGCGGGAGCCTTCGTCTGGCTGGCGGCAGTCTGGCCTTCACCGGGGGCTTTGATGTGGGGCGTCAGGCCACGGTGCGGGTGCCGCGCACGGGCAAGCCGCCCCTGTGGTTGACCCTTGGCTTCGATGCCCAAACCATCACCGGACAGGTCAGCACCGTCGGGTGGACGGCGGATTTGCTGGCCGTGCGCCGAGCGACATCCACCAGCAATGCGTTTGCCGGCCGGTATTCCATGCTGGTCATGGGGCAGCATCAGGCCACGGAGGCTCCGCCGGGCGACAGCCCGCTCGGGGTCACGGTCACTGCGCCCAGTTCGGTCACCGTTTCCGGGACGATGGCGGATGGTTCGGCCATCAGCGTGACGACTGGGCATTCGACCGATGGAGTGTGGCCATTCTACGCTTCGCTCTATGGCGGACGCGGGCTGATCATCGGATGGATGTCGTGCGCGACGAATCCGGGATCGCAAGAAGTGCTGTGGGTGAAACTGCCGGATTCGGTGGCGCGGTATTACCCGGCTGGATTCCGTGAGCAACGCGAGGTGGCGTTGAAGCGTTACCTGCCACCGGCGCCGAAACAGACGGCGACTTCGTGGAGTTTTGGGCGCTTGCTCATCGGCGGAGGTAATTTCCCAATGCCGCTCGAAGCCGACGTACTTGTGACGAACAACCTGATTAAGCGGCTAAGCGGGACGGTGAGCAACCTGACGCTGGTGATCACCAACAGCAACGGACGGTTCGGGGGCAATTTCATGCACCCAGTAACGCGGAAACCGGTCACGGTGCGCGGCATTCTGGTGCAAGGGCTGCCGTGGGTTCCGCCCTCGGAACAAGTGACTGTGGGCGGCGGTTGGTTCATCGGGACCACGAATCAGGACGGCTACCTGTGGCTTGAGCCGAAGCCGTAAACGCCAAACTTTCGCACCGGCAGGGGCACGCACGGCACGCGTGTGCGCCCTCCTTCGGAGTCGGGTCTAATGGGCTATAATTTTTCCCATTAAAGTAGTTCGGCAAATGCCGATATTACCGCGGGCCGTTTGCAGCGGAACGAAGCCCTCGCTCCAGGTCTGGGTCTGCCGTCAATCGCGCAGGCCGGGGCCGAGGAAGCTGCGTCCAGAGTCTCCTGTCCGTAACGCGTGTCGTGACGGAGCCGGTGTCTGGATGTCTTAACCGTAAGCGGTACCAGGGATGCGGGGTCGGGGCAGAAGGCGAAGTAGCTTTTAGCGCTTCACCGGCTTAACCCTGGCGAGGCTTCCAGTTGGCAGGCAGAAGCTCTCGAACCTGGCTGGTAGTCATCGAGGGCAAACGATGGA
>JBBRWD010000163.1:0-8261 GCA_038249465.1 Limisphaerales bacterium
GACAGCATCGATACCGTCATCTCCAACCAGCGCGACTTGGAAGACTTCACCCGGCTGCACCTCAAGCTGGAGGCCGTCAACATGGCGCAATTGCAGCAGGGCACGCTCTCGCTGCGCCTCGAATGGCGTTCGGTGACGGGCACTCCGTCTTTGCGGCTCTACCGCGCTTACGAAACCAGTGGCACCAATCGTTACCTGTTTGATTCCACGATTGCGGCCGGCCAACTGGCCGGGGGCTATGGGACCGCGCTGGGCACGGTCGCCTCCGGCAGCAGCCTGGTGCTGCCCGCGTCGGTGTGGACCGGAGCGAGCGGGAGCAACGTCTTTCGCCCGTTCCTTTTCGAGGGCGTGAGCGCGGGTCAGGGGCAATTATTTGCAGTGTTGCTCAATGCCACCGGCGCCGTCGCGGAATCGACTCCGGTGCATCTGCGGCTCGCCGGCGTGACCAACCTGTTCGAGCACTTCACCGCGGGGGACACGAATACGATGGATTGGAACCGCGTTCCCTTGGGGTACACGCGGACCTACGACAGCGGCAGCTATTCGGCGGCTTCGCCCGAAACAACCGATTACATCCTTTTTGTGCATGGCTGGCGGATGCAGCCCTGGGAACGCCGCGCGTTTGCTCATACGGCGTTCAAACGCCTTCACTGGCAGGGCTATCGCGGACGGTTCGGCTTGTTCAGTTGGCCCACGGAGTGGACCACCCTAATCAACGACCCGTTCACTTGCGGTGGAATCCCGGTCGATCCACAGAATTACACCCGCAGCGAGCGAAAGGCCTGGCTCTCGGGATTCGCCCTGCGCCGACTGCTCGTCGCGGTAAACCACGCCTATCCGGGCAGAATCCGCGTGATTGCCCACAGCATGGGCAACATTGTGGCCAGCGAGGCGCTTCGTTGGCATGGTGCGCGCGGTGGAAGCCCTATCGCTTACGCCTACGTGGCATCGCAGGCGGCCAGCGTAGCCCACGCGTACGATGCCATCGGACCTGAAGACATTCAGATCATCACTGAAACGCCGGAAGTGTACGCTTCATATCCGATGACAGGAGCAATTTACTATCGGGGGTTAAGTTTGGCGGTAGCTGGCACGAATGGGATTCCGCGCGTCTTCGACTATCACAATCGTGACGATTGTGCGCTCAAGGGGTGGGAATCGGGGCAAGACTTTAAACCCGACATCGGCTGGACGTACAGGCCACTCGTCAAGCGCTGGTATCGTGGCAACACTGCGGCTCTTGGCACCCGTCTTGAATTTCCCAAAGACACCTTTGAAATCTACGCTCACATTGCTGAGGCTCAATCCAGGGCGCTTGGGGCCGCCGTTCAAGGGGGCTTCACCGTCGGCGACGAGATTTCATCTTTGACCGACCTGAATGCCCCGCCATTTAGCTACGGCGGAACAGCTGCCGGACACAGCGCCCAGTTCCGATCCACTAACATGCGTCGGCAATCCTATTGGAGTGCCTTGTTGAATTCTTTCAGCCTTCCATGAAACCGAAATCTCTGGCGTCGGGCGTCGTCGCCGCGGGCGTTGTCTTCGCAATATGCTGGTGGGTGTTGACCAAAGAGCGGCCTCAGCCAATCGAAGATGGGGTGCCGCCTGATCTTGCGGACGCGACGGCACCGGCATCTCAAGGCGAGCCAACCAAGCCGGCACCGCCGCCTCGCGAGGAACGCGGCCCGGCATCGACCGCCAATGCGGCAATGCAAGCCTGGCATGGCTTCAACCTGAAGCGCGATGGTCCGGTGGCATTCCATGCGGTGGTGCAAGACGAGAGCGGCGCAGGCGTTTCCGGGGTTAGAGCAACCTTCGAGTTGTTGAGCTACAACCAGAAACTGCTCCAACAGCAGATGGAAGCCAAAGACGGACAGCAGTTGTCGAATTTCCTGACTCAGAGGTTTGAGGCGCTGAGTGACAACGCCGGTCGGGTTGCCGTGACGGGCAGAACCGGCCACCGGCTGATTCTGCTTGAGTTGACTCACTCCGACTACCTGTTGCCCGACCGCGATGATCCAATGCGTTCTCTTCCGCAGTGGACATTTGGTTTTGGTGCGCACGCGGAGCAGAAGGGACCGGGTGTCACAAGCCTCGAACGCCCGTTTCCAATTCCGGCATGGCGCAAGAAGGGCGGCGCTCCGTTGATTCGGCAATCTTTGCGGCTGCCGGTAGGCCGTCCGCCTCCGGAACAGGGGGCCAACCTGTTCACGGGCGAAATGACCGCAACGCCGGATCTGGTCGCTACTCGTCAGCCTGCACGCTCGATGGATGCCGCCCGTCCACATGATTGGATTCTTCGGCTGGAATCGCCTGACGGCGGAATGTTGCTCTCCCGTGAAACCTATCTGTGTTCCGCACCGGTTGAAGGTTACGCCGAGCATCTGGACTTCGACATTACGCCAGAACGAATCCGTGCGGATGGGGGCACGGGTTGGCAAAAAGCCTACCTGAAGCTTCGACGAGGCCACATCTTTGGCGCGATCTATTTCCGCCTCGACAATCTTGGGACAGCGGTCGAATACTCCGTCGCAGTAAATCCAACTGGCTCCCCCAGCCTCGAACCCGATCCCGCCAAACAAATCACCGACCCCGAGGAAATCCGCCGCCTTGATGAGGAGACGGCCAGGGGCTTGAAGCCGTGACACCGGCAAACTCCCCCATCCGCGCCGCGCCGAGTTCCGTTCAACGAATATGAGGCGATTCTCTTACTGGAACCAGTTTTGACGACATCTCAGCTACTGCCATGAGCCACCTTAGAATCATAGCGTGGATAGGCGTTATTGTTCTCTTCGCTTTGACCGCATGGTTGGTCATCCACCGGAAGGGGCGTTCGCTGGGGCCACATCCCCAAATAACGCAGTCTGAGTTCGGACTGGGCACCCCATCAAACCAGGCCGTCGAACCGTCGTCGTTGCCTGCGGCAGACACGCGACCGCCCGAACAGAAGCGACCTGCGAACATATCAGTCCGGGACTGGGAACACCTTGTTTACGTTCAAAAACGGTTGGTGCAACTCAACGGGCCAGTGGAATTTTATGCCCGCGCGATTGATCAAGACGCTCAGGCAGTTGCAGGGGTCAAGCTCTCCTTGAAACTCTCGTCCTACAATCCCAATGCCCTGAAAAACCTCGCAAACTACGAACGCGATGCGGTTCAGGAAGAGCAGATTGAACTTGTGTCAGACGGCGACGGCCGTTTTGCCCTTTCGGGGAAGACGGGAACATTTCTTCGAGTCGGGGAGTTGGGCAAAGAAGGCTACCTCTGGTCAATCTGGGCCGACTTAGAATTGCAGGCATTCGATTACCAGACGGATCGCAGAAGTCGGTTTCCTCCTTACGCCAGTCGTTCCGAAGGAGTTGTTTTCCACCTGTGGAAGAAGGGTGTCACTAAACCAACTGTGGCGGTGACGCATCGCATTTCGATGGAGCGCCCTCTCGATGAATTCTATTTGAACCTCCTGACTGGAGAGGTGCCGCAAGAGCAGAAACAAGCTGCTGACATTCAAATCCGATTGGTGCCGCTGACTCCGGACGATCCGGCACACAAATATGAATGGCGCATCGAACTTGTGGCGCTCAACGGAGGAATTCTAGCGACCACCGATGCCTATCCTTACGAAGCTCCAGACGGCAATTTCCCGATGATTTACTCCTTCGAGTTTAAGCCTCATTCGCGCGGCCCAGTCAGCGAGGGCTGGCGCCGGAATTTCTATTTCGCGGGTCGCAGCGGGCGAATTTTTGCAGGCTTAACCGTCGAGTTCATTCGTGCGCCCCTCGCTTTTAAATTCGGCGGTTTCGTAAACCCGAATGGTTCGCGAGATTTAGAACCCGACCCCAGCAAACAAATCACCGACCCCGAGGAAATCCGCCGCCTGGACGAGGAGACGGCCAGGGGCTTGAAGCCTTGAAAGATGTTACCCATGATCTGGAAGAGCAGGCCGCCGGCAGCCGGGCCAACAGCGCGGGCGACTTCCTTGAATACCTGGCCGACTGGCGCAGCGCCACCAACCAGGCGCTGGCCACGCCCTCCCTCGACAACTCCACGCCGGTGCGCCTCCGGGTGACCAGTTGCTACAAATGCCATGCCACCGCGCTGCAAGTCGGCGACTACTCGCTGATCAGCATGCCCGAGTACCGCCGCTACACCACCGAGGAGGTGGCGCGGCTGGCCAAGGGCCGCTCCTATCCGGTGCAGGTCTTCACCGAGTTCGACCCTTTCAGCCCCACCAACCACCAGCTTTACGGCGCGGAGATTCTGGCCGTGACCAATCCGCCGGGATTTCTGTTGGAAGACCCGGATGGCATCCTCGGTCCGCAGCGCGTGGCCACCTCGAACCTCATGGCCAAGATCGCCTGGCTGCACATTCCGCGCCTCGAACTGGCCGTGGATGCCAATCGCGACAACGTGATTTCGTTCCTGCCCAACACCAACGATCAGACCAGCGCCAGCCGGCCCTACACCTTTTGGCTGAACAACGACCGGGACAGCGGCAGTGATGACCAGGCGGAGGATTTGGACCCAAATGGAGGCCAGATCGACAACGCCGACACCACCATTGCCAACCAGCGCGACTTGGAAGATTTCACCCGGCTGCATCTCAAGATGGATGCGGTCAACATGAGCCAGTCGCAGGCGGGCACCCTCACCCTGCGCCTCGAATGGCGGGCCGTGACGGGCACGCCCTCGCTGCGGCTCTTCCGGGCCAGCGAAACCAGCGGCACCAACCGTTACCTGTTTGATTCCACCGTCGCAGCGAGCCAACTGGCCGGAGGTTTTGGCAACGCGGTGGGCACGGTGGCCTCGGGCAGCAGCCTGGTGTTGCCCGCGTCGGTCTGGACGGGGGCGAGCGGGAGCAATGTATTCCGGCCGTTCCTCTTCGAGGGCGTGAGCGCGGGGCAGGGGCAGCTTTGGGCCGTGCTGCTCACCAGCACTGGCGCCGTCGCGGAATCGACCCCGGTGCATCTGCGGCTGGCCGGCGTGACCAATCTCTTCGAGCACTTCACCGCGGGGGATACCAATGCGATGGATTGGAGCCGCGTTCCCTTGGGGTACACGCGGACCTACGACAGCGGCAGCTATTCGGCCGCCTCGCCCGAAACGACCGACTACATCCTGTTCGTCCACGGCTGGCGGATGCAGCCGTGGGAGCGGCGCGCGTTTGCGGTGACCGCTTTCAAGCGCCTATATTGGCAGAGCTATCGTGGCCGGTTTGGTTTGTTTAGTTGGCCGACGGAGTACACCGCGGTTCCGGGAATTCCGCCGGAGAACTACGACCGCAGCGAGCGGAAAGCATGGATATCGGCTTTTGCCTTGCGGCGTTTGTTGCTCGATCTCAACCGCACCTACCCAAACCGCGTAAGGGTGATGGCCCACAGCATGGGCAACGTGGTGGTGAGCGAGGCGCTCAAACTCCAAAGCAGCCGCAGCGTCACGCCGGTGGCGCACAGCTATGTGGCCAGCCAAGCGGCCACGGTGGCTCATGCCTACGATGCGCAAGGGCCGCAAACGTTGGAAACCGATGACAGCACGGACACGCCGGAAGTTTACGCGCATTACCCGGCGAACCAATTGCCGTACTTCTTTGGAATGACGAATGCCGTGCGACTCGATGGATTAACTCTGCGAAGGCGCATTTTCAATTTCCACAATCGTGACGACTATGCATTGGAGTTCTGGCTCATCAACCAGGATTTGAAACCCGACGCCTACTGGGCCTACTCGAAGAAAGCGGGGCGATGGGAGAGGAGAAACTTGGGGCCGAACACGCCATTGTTCTTTCCGCAAGACCGATATGAAATAGACGCTCATATTGCGGAGGCGCGATCACGCGCCTTGGGAGCGGCTGAACGAGACGGGTTTGTCGTCCGCGGGCAGATTGCTGATCAGGTAAACCTGTTCTCCGCACCCTTCAACTATGCGGGAAATGATTACGAGCATAGCGCCGAGTTCCGTTCGACGAATATGAGGCGATTCACTTACTGGAACCAGCTTCTGACGACATTCCAACTCCTGCCATGAGACACCTTAGAATCATGGCGTGGACAGTCGCTCTTGCACTCTTCGCCTTGACCGCGTGGTTGGCCATCAACCGGAAGGGGCGATCGCTGGGGGCACATCCCGAAAAAAACCAGCCTGAGTTCGTGCTGGATGCCCCGTCAAACCAGGCCGTTGGACCGCCGTCGTTGCCTGCGGCAGATACGCCGCCGCCCGAACCGAAGCGGCCTCCGAACATAGCAGTCCGGGACTGGGAACACCTTGTTTATGCTCAAACAAGGCTGGTAAAACTTAATGGGCCAGTGGACTTCTATGCCCGCGCGATTGATCAACACGGTCAGGCAATTGCAGGGGTCAAGCTTTCCTTGATACTCTCGTTCTACAATCCCAATGCACTAAAACGCCTCGCAAACTACGAACGTGACGCGGTCCAGGAAGAACAGATTGAACTGGTGTCCGACGGCGACGGACGTTTCGCCCTGTCGGGGAAGACGGGAACAACTCTTCGGGTCGAGCAATTGACCAAGGAGGGCCTTTATTGGTCCGTTTGGGCCGACCCTGGTTTGCAGTCCTTTGATTACCGAATGGATCGCAATGACCGGTCTCCGCCTTATGCCAACCGCTCGCAAGGAGCCATTTTTCATTTGTGGGAAAAGGTGATAACGGAGCGGCTAGTGCAAACCGACTTTCGTGTTGCGGTCGAACCCTTCGGCACAAACTGGTACGCGGTAAATCTTTTTCGCGGAAGTGTTCAATCCAACGAGGTGGCGGACTTCCGGTTCTGGTTCTCCACGTTGACCGATTCCACCGGCCAGCCGATGAGGCGCTTCCGTTTTGAAGCATTCCACGGCGGCTTCGTCGTGGATACCAATCCGTATCCATACCTTGCGCCGACGGACGGCTACGCTTCGGATTGGGAGTGGACCTACGAGCCGCACGGGCGCGACCGGACAAAAAGCGCCGACGAAATGCTGACCAAGCGATTCTATTTCTCCGCGCGCGGCGGCAGGGTTTTCGCGGCGATCACCTGGCGATGGGCCTCGGAAAACTCCGTCCATCTCACCGGCTTTCTCAATCCAACTGGCTCGACAAACCTCGAACCCGATCCAGCAAAGCAAATCACCGACCCCGAGGAAATCCGCCGCCTGGACGAGGAGACGGCCAGGGGCTTGAGGCCATAGCGCACGACTGGTTCTCACAATCGTGCGTCGGTGGCACGGGTTACCGCCGGCGGTCAATCATGGGCCGCCAGCGGATCAGTTGCCATTCGCGGAAGAAGCAGGATGGCCGGTGCATCGAGTTCGCTTTCTGCCGCCCGCGCCCGTGAGCGCGTCCTTGACACTGACTCCCGCCGCCGGAGCCGGCTCCACCGGCGCGGGAGACAACGGAGCGGACGGCGCCACTGAACCCGGCAACACCTCGACCGGGCCAACCCCAGGCGCGTCCTCCGCCTGCGTGGTCGCCGTCCGCTCCAGAATCACGGGAAATGTGACCGGCGCCGCGTGCCGCACCGCCAGGGGGACACGCTTGCGCCGGATGATGGGATAAAGACCTTGCATCAGTTATTGTGGGTGATCGCCACGATGCGCACGTTCTTGGCCTCGTACACGCGGACCCAGTTCGCGGCCGTTTCCAGCTCCGCAATCGTCGGGCTGTCGGCCGCCACGCTCGCGCTGGTGAACTTCACGCCCCGCGGATGCAGGATGTAACGGCGCCGGTTGATGAGCAGCGTGTCGCTCTCCAGTGCCGCGCGCGCAATCTCGACACCTTCGGTGCCAATGCCGCCCTGCAACGGGGCCGAGGACAACGGAGCCACGCCCTTGGCGAATGCGCCCGGGCCGAACAGGTAGGTCGTATAGACCAGGCCGTCGGTGGTGCCCGCCCGCGGAGCCAGGCTGTCGTCCACCACCACGCGCCGCCCCTGGAAGGTGCGGATCTGCTCCTTGCCTTCGCTGTCGGGGATGAAGTCGATGAGGTCCAGCTTGCGCAGCGCGGCTTCCGTGGCGCTGTGCATCGCCACGGCCGTCAGACGGTCCGCGCGATCACCGAGCTTCGACGTGGCGTCGATGAACGTCAGGCCGTTCAGTTTCGTCGCGTCGCTGTAGTTCGCGATCGCCTCGACCGCGATGTTGGTCAGGTTGCCCGCCATCGAGGCGGCGCCGAACAGCCCCTTGAGGCTCGAAATGATCAACGCCTGATCGACGCGCGCCCAGTACTCGCCCACCAGCGAGCCAATCGCCGCCATCGGATCATCGCCCGAGATC
>JBBRWD010000164.1:0-8231 GCA_038249465.1 Limisphaerales bacterium
CTTCAGAATCGCGGCGTTCCGCCACCGGGCGCGGGGGCGGGCGGCCCCGGCCAGATAAAAAGGTGGGAAAAAAAAAGCAGGGGCGGGGGGGAGCCCGCCCCCCGGCCCCCCACCCCCCCCCCACCCCCCCCCCCCCACCCCCCGGCCCCCCCTCCCCACCCCCCCCCCTCTCTGTTTTGCGGGGATCAAGATGTAATCATTGGCCGGCGGGCGGGCGCTCGGTGAAGCGACGTCAACGGCGCGCTCCAACCCGGTAGCATCCGGTCGGCAGTGTCGGATGCGCCGCTGCGGGCCAACTCTCCGAGTTTTCCTTTGTTGGCTGCAAGGAACCCGTGGTAAATTTCCGCCATGACATTCCCGAAGATCATCGCCCGGACGGCTTGGGTGTTCCTCGCTCTTACATTTCCCGCTGCGGCCCAGATCACCATCACCGGCGTGGCGGACAAGGGCAATTACGCCGACACCGCCACCTTCACCATTGGGGCCACGCCCGCCGGCTTTACCGACACGGCATTCCTTAACACAAACACGGTTCCGGTCGGCGTGGCCGTCGCCGTCAAGCAGCCCGATTACTACGATCTGCTCGTCACGCGGGTGAACAACACCAACGCCCTGGACGTGACGCAGAGGCTCGTGCGCTTCCTCGTCCGCGCCAGCATCCGCGCCGGCTCGGAGGATGGCCTCCCGCCGTGGATTCCCTACCCGCTCATCCTCTCGGCCTCGAATGAATTTGCCGGGGCGCGCCTGCGGGTCATCGCGCCGTCGAACTATCCGGCTGGACTGAGCCTGCCAGTCGTCGTGTGGGTGGAAAACGCACAAGGCCACGCGGTGCGCGTCAATGGCCGCATCTACGCGGCGGGTCAGCCGGACTTGACCATCCGGCGCGGCGTCGGCTCGGTGCTGCTGAGCGCCACCAATCCCGCCGGGCCATTCATCTACCGCGCCAGTCTGCCGGGGATTGAATCCAACAAGGTCGTCGAGATTGAGAGCAACACCGCCTGGACCACCGTCAGCGGCACGCTCGCGCCCAACACCGTCTGGCCGGACAACGCGCGCATCCATATCACGGGCAACCTCACCAACCCGGCCGGCAGCACGCTGACCATCGGAGCCGGCGCGGTGGTGAAGGTGAATGCCGCCACCGACATCGGCAACAACGGCAACATCGTGATCAACGGCACCACGGATCGACCCGTAGTGTTCGCACCCGCGACGCCCGGACAGCCGTGGGGCGGATTCATCCAGCACGCCAACAACGCGAACTTCACCGCGACCGGCGCGCTCTTCACCGGCAGCGGCGCGTATCAGGGATGCTGGTTCACGGGGCACGGTTGTTCCTCGAGCCTCTCCGGCATCGGGAGTCATCGCGCCGAGCAGGCGCTGATTTCGCTCAAGGGCGTCAATTGCAACCTCACCCTGACGGATTCCGCCGCGATCTACCTGGCCGGCCAGTTCGGACATTCGGCCAGCGGCGCGGGCCCGTATGCGATCACGTTGAATCGTTTCCTCATGCAGCGCTGCACGACCGGCGGCGAATACACCGGCGCGCTGTTCAAAGTGAACGACAGCGCCTTTATGGAATGCGCCGAGGATCTGAGCACCGGAGCCTCAGCGGAATTTGTCGATGGCGACAACGACGGCCTCTACATCGTCAATGCCCCGACGGGTCTGCACCACGGCTTCACCAACACGCTCTTTGGCTGGACCAAGGACGACGGCATCGACTCGGGCGGCGACCTCGCCGGCGACTTTCGCTATCAGAGTTGCTGGTTCGAAGGCACCTTCCACGAGGGGAACTCGCTTTCCGGCGCCCAGAACGCCTCCGTCCACGCGGACAAAGACATCTATCACCGGCAGGGCGTTTTCTTGAACTGTGGCCAGGGCATCGAAGACGGCTACGGCGGACCCACCGGCCGGGTGGACCGCTGCCTCTTCATCGGCAACACCACCGGGGCACGCTTCGGCGACAATTACAACTGGACCTACTACGGCAGACTGAGCGTGACCAACTCGATCCTGCTCAACAATTACCGCGATGTGTGGGGCGTGAATTTCCAGGACTGGACCTACCGCACCAGCGTGATGGATGTCCAGGGCAACTGGTTCACCGCGCCCAACACGAATCATCTCAACAACGCCATCTGGAATCCAGCGACCGACGCCGCGGCGCTCGGCGATTTTCTCACCATCCCGCCGGGCAGCCGCGTCGGCGTGGCCCTCGCCACCTGGAAGACGACATTCTCGCCGGGCGAACTCACCAACGACCTGCCCGTCGGCCTGAGCACATTCACGCCGCAGACAGTCAGCGTGGAATACGCCATCGAAGCTCCCGGAGTAACGCAGCCACTCCAGAGCGGCACGCTGGTGTTCCAGCCGGGTGAGATCCTCAAAAACATCAAGCCACAGCCCAGCGTCGTCGCCTCGGGCCGCCCGCAGTTGCGCGTCATCCTGCGGAATCCCATCGCGGCGGATCTGACCGGACCCTCGCAGGTGATGTTCGCAGCGGCGCCGACCGGCACGATCAACACGAATCTGGTTTCCGCCGGGGCGCAGTGGAAATACTTCGACAAAGGCGTGGACCTCAACACCGCGTGGCGCGCGCCCGGCTTCGATGACTCGGGCTGGTCCAACGGGCTGGCTCAACTGGGCTTCAACGACGGCGACGAAATCACGCGCATCTCGCAGACCAACGCCGCCGGCGTGGCCAGTCTGACTTGGTATTTCCGCAAGAACTTCACCGTGGCGGACCCTGCCGCCTTTTCAGCGCTCAACCTCTGGCTGCTGCGGGACGACGGTGGAGTGGTGTATTTGAACGGCACCGACGTTTTCCGCAGCCCGACCATGCCGCAGGCGCCGACCGCAATCACCTACCAGACCCTGGCGACCAATCTTTCGGTCAGCACCGCGCCCTCGGACAACTCGGTGGACCGCACCAACACCTCCCCCGCCCTGCTCGTCGCCGGGACGAATGTGGTGGCGGTGGAAATTCACCAGCACCGCGCGGACAGTTCGGACGTGAGCTTCGACTTCTCTCTAACCGGTTTGCCGGGTGCGGTGACTCGCCCCATCCTCACCCCGGTGCAATTCACCGACGGCTGGGTGCTGGCGTGGACCGATGCAGCGGCCGTTCTCGAATCGGCCGAAAACGTCATCGGACCGTGGCTGCCGATGGGCGGCGCGCAAAGCCCTTTCGCCGTCACGCCGGACGGGGCGCAGCGATTCTACCGCCTGCGGAAATAGCGCGGATGAACTGAAGCTGGACCGCCGGGCGCCTCGACCGTGGCGATACTACCCAGGCAGAGGGATGGACGACACCCGGGCTGGGTAGGGCGCGTCTGGCCCAGCGCGCCGCGAACCTCTCCCTGCCAACCCGACGGCGCGCTGGGGACAGACGCGCCCTACCCGTGCGGCGCCTGGCGGCCAGCACTCTGCGCCTCCCGCTGGTCCGCGGCGTCCTGAGCTATTTCACTCGCACCGGGTTTTCCGCGAGGGCGCGCAAAACTGCACCCGGGGCGGGTATGCTCCCCAGCCAACTTCGGAGTTCGGGATAAACGCCGCGCTTCAAACCGAATGAGATCGGGAGCGGCATTCAAATTCTCTCCATCGCATCCAGACAAAACCCTTTTGCATCACGCCGCGGCATTTCCTATCTTCTGCCATCATGAATCTCGCCGCTGCGTTTGCTCAATCGGCCGCGCTTCACGCCGGCAAGCCCGCCATTTTCTGGGGCGATGCCGAGTATTCCTACCACTGGATTCATCAGCGGGCGCAGCATCTCGCGGTGGAATTACGCGACCGCCTGGGCGTGCGGCCTGGTGACCGCGTGGCGCTCTGGTTGAAGAACCGCCCGGAGTTCGTGCCGGCGTTGTACGCAGTTCTGCAAAACGGCGCGGTCGCGGTGCCGATCAATAATTTCCTCAAAGCCGACGAGGTCAATTTCATCCTGGCCGACGCCGGCTGCCAGGCGATGATCACCGACGACACGATGGGCGAAGGGCTGGAGCCGCTCCTGTTATTGCGCCCTCAATTGAAGGTGTGGAAGGTCGAATCCTTCGCCGCTTTTCCAGACGCCGCACCGCCCACGCCCGTGCCGGCGTCCAACCGCGGCGGGCACGACCTCGCCGTCATCATCTACACCTCCGGCACCACCGGCCGGCCCAAGGGCGCGATGCTGTCCCACGGCAACCTGCTGCACAACGTGGAGAGCTGCCGCGAGATGT
Organism: Limisphaerales bacterium; assembly: GCA_038249465.1. Taxonomy (GTDB): domain Bacteria; phylum Verrucomicrobiota; class Verrucomicrobiia; order Limisphaerales; family JBBRWD01; genus JBBRWD01. The sequence continues at coordinate 4,221 of JBBRWD010000164.1, forward strand.
TATCGGCCATTGACCACGATTGTTTCGTCGTGCTGCTGCCGTTGTTTCACAGCTTCATGCTGACGGTCGGCGTGCTGCTGCCGACGCTGGTGGGCGGCTCGCTCATTCTCATCAAATCGCTGCATCCACCCAAAGCCATCCTTGATGAAGTGGCCCGGCGCGGCGGCACCATCCTCCCGGCGTTCCCTCAATTCTTCCGCGCGCTGGCCAACGCGTCCATTCCGGACAACTGGCCATTGCGCGTGTGCATCAGCGGCGCAGCTCCGCTGCCCGTCGAGATCCTGCGCGAGTTCAATGCCCGCCTGACCATCCCCCTCATCGAAGGCTACGGCCTGAGCGAGGCCAGCCCGGTGGTGAGCATGAACCCGCTCAAAGGCCCGTGGAAGGCCGGCTCCATAGGCGTACCCGTTCCCGGCGTCGAGATGAGCGTGCAGGACGAGGAAGGCCGCCATCTCCCGACCGGCGCCACGGGCGAAATTTGCGTGCGCGGCGGCAACGTGATGAGCGGCTACTGGAACCAGCCCGAGGAAACCCTCCGCGCCTTGCGCAACGGCTGGCTGCTGACCGGCGACGTGGGGCATTGCGACACCGACGGCTATTACTACATCACCGATCGCAAGAAGGACATGCTCCTGGTCAATGGCATCAACGTCTATCCGCGCGAAATCGAGGAAGTCATCTACCAGTTCTCCGGCGTCAAGGAAGCGGCGGTCATCGGGATGCCCGACGCGCGCAAAGGCGAGCAACCGGTGGCCTTCGTGGCAGCCAACGAAGGGATGCACCTCGATACGACGGCTCTGCTGCATTTTCTGAAACAGAAACTGGCCGACTACAAGGTGCCGCGCCGGGTGTTCCTGATGGCCGCCCTGCCCCGCAACGTCACGGGCAAAATTTTGAAGACCGAGCTGCGCAAGGCGGCGCACAAGGAGTGAGCCTGATAACTCCGGAGACGTGCCCGGCTTCAGGCCACATCCCGCAACATCCCTCCTCGACAAAGCGTTTCGAAGCCAGCACTTTTCGGAAGCTCCATCAAGCGGCACAACTCGAACTCAATACTCCATTTTGAAAAATGTTGGCCTGAAAGAGAGGTCGAAAGCCGCCGAGAACATGTGGTGGGTGTTTAAGTTCGTCGCGTGCTATTGGGTGCTTTGCAGCCTGTTTATGTTCGCTGCTCTCTCCGCTGGCATTTTTCCCGAGCCTCCAGATCCGTCACCTTCTCATCTTCGTATGGCCATTGCACAGGTGGGTGCTACAGTCATTCGCAGCCTAAATTGGCCAGTCGCACACTTGCAACTCGACGGTTCCGCAAATGGAGTCCTTGTGTTCGTATTGCCGTTTGCCTATGCAGCCGTTGGCTTGCTGCTCCGCAACTGTTTGAGACATGTCATTAAGACCAAAGCTCAACAAGAGAGGTAAGTCGCGCCTGTCCCAGCGCGCCGTTTGGCGCCATCGCCCGTCGCGGCGCGCGGGGACAGGCGCGCCCGGTTTGCGGATATTTTCGCCATCATTGATATGAAACCTGTGCAACGAATCGCCGCCACCTGGATTCTCCTGACGGCCACCGCCCTCGCGGCGGCGCTCCCCGACGCCCTCGACACGGTGCGCGCCGTCGGGCCGGAGGGGCAAGGCAACGCCGCCGCCAGCGCTGCATGGAAAACCCTCGCCGCCGGAGATGCCTCTTCGGTGCCGGCGGTGCTCGGCGCGATGGATGGCGCCAATGATCTCGCCGTGAACTGGCTTCGCGCCGCCGTCGAAACGATTGCCAGCCGCGACGGTGCTTCGGCGGGCGCGCTTCCGCTGCCGGAGCTCCAGACTTTCGTGCGCGACACCCGGCATCATCCGCGGGCGCGGCTCCTCGCCTACGAACTCATCGCGCGCTCCGACCCGGCGACGGCCCAGCGTTTGCTTGATGGTTTCCTCAACGATCCCGGCCCGGAACTTCGCCGTGAAGCGGTGCAGAAAGTCATCGACGAAATCGCGCGCCGCGAGGCTGCCGGCGACAAGGCGTCCGTCCTCCCGCTCTCGCAACAGGCGCTCGCCGCCGCGCGTGCGGTCGATCAGATCAATCTGCTCTCGGAGCGACTCAAAGCGTTCGGACATCCAGTAGACCTCGCGAAGCTGTTCGGCTTTCTCACGGAGTGGCAGGTCATCGGGCCGTTCGACAGCACCGGCGGCAAGGGCTTCGATGCGGTCTATCCGCCGGAGACGGCCGTCGATCTCAGCAGCATCTACGATGGTAAAACGGGCAAGGTTGGTTGGACCAATTACAGCAGCGCCTCGCCCTACGGAGTGGTGAATTTCAACCAGCCGCTGGGTTCGCTCAAAGGCGTGGCCGGCTACGCGTTCACGGAGTTCAACTCGACCAAGGCGCAGCCGGTGGAATTGCGGCTCGGCAGCCAGAATGCCTGGAAGATCTGGTTGAACGGAAAGCTGGTCTTCGCCCGTGAGGAATACCATCGAGGAATGGAGATCGATCAATACCGCCTGCCGGTGACGCTGCGGACGGGCGTCAACACGCTGCTCGTCAAGCTGTGCCAGAACGAGATGGTCGAGGATTGGACCAAGCAGTGGGATTTCCAGTTGCGCATCACCGACGCCGAGGGCACGCCCGTGGCGCCAGCTACTCCGTCTGCCGCCAAACCAACGGTTCCCGCGAAAGCCAACTGACCAACCGGCGCATTACCATGAAACGAATCCTCCTTCTCCTTCTGGTCGCCCTCGCCCTTGGCCATGCCCGCGCGGCCGACTGGCTCCAATTTCGCGGTCCGTTGGGCAACGGTGTTTCCGAGGAAACCAATCTTCCCGCCACCCTTGATGCAGGCCGATCCATCGCGTGGAAGAGTGCGCTCACCGGACGCGGCCTTTCCAGCCCGGTGGTCGTGGGTGACCGCGTCTTCCTCACCAGTTCGAGCGGACCGAAGGAGGAGATTCTCCACATCCTCTGCTTCAACGCCGCCGATGGCTCGCTGCGTTGGGAGCGACGCTTTTGGGCCACCGGCCGCACCATGTGCCAGGAGAAAACCTGCGTCGCCGCGCCCACGCCGGTCAGCGATGGACGGCGCATCTTCGCCATCTTCTCCTGCAACGATGTCTTCTGCCTCGACCTCGATGGCAACCTGCTCTGGTTGCGCGGACTCACGCGGGATTATCCCAACGCGAGCAACAGCATCGGCATGTCGTCCTCGCCGGTGGTGGCGGACGGCGTGCTGGTGGTGCCGGTGGAGAACGACAGCGAATCCTTCGCCGCCGGACTTGATGCGGCCACGGGCACAAACCGCTGGAAAATTGACCGCCCAAAGAAGGCCAACTGGACCTCGCCCGTCGTGCTGCGCCACGCGAGCGGGCGCCAAAGCGTCGCGCTCCAATCCAGCGCGGGCATAGATGTCGTCGAACCGGCGACCGGGCGCGTGGAGTGGAGTTACACGGAAGGCGCTTCCACCATTCCCAGTAGCGCCACCGACGGGCGGATCATCTATGCGCCGTCCCACGGCCTCACGGCGATGCAGCAGGGCGCCGATGGCAAGGCGCAACAACTTTGGCGCTCGGGTGTGTTGCGCCCCGGCACCGCCAGTCCGCTCGTCTGCGGCACGAACCTTTTCGTGGTGAACGACGCCGGCGTGCTGACGTGTGGCGACACCACCGCAGGCGGGCGTCGCTGGCAGTTGCGGCTCAAAGGCCCCTTCAGTTCCAGCCCGGTCGGCAATGCGCAACGGCTCTTTCTCGTGAATGAGAAAGGCGTCCTTTTTGTGGTCGATCCCAACACCCCCGAAGGCGCGGTGACCGGCGAATTGAATCTCGGCGAAACCATCCTCGCCACGCCCGCCATCAGCCGCGGCGCGATTTACCTCCGCAGCGACCGCCATCTTTGGAAGCTGGTGAGACCGTAGCGGGGGGGGGGCCGGCGCAAACCCACGGAACGGGGTGTTATTGAAGCGGGTCGACACCGAGAGAAACCCCACCCAGGCAGAAAAAAACAAAGAAAAAAAGCAAGCGACGAAACTAAAAAAACAA
>JBBRWD010000165.1:0-8196 GCA_038249465.1 Limisphaerales bacterium
GGACCTGGGGCTGTGGCGGCTGGCCGACGGCTACCCGGCGGCGCAGACGGAAGTGCTGGGGGTGTTGCCGAAGCTGGCGGCCCCGGTGTTGTCTCTAGGAAAAGCGAACAAGAGACGGCTGCGCAACCCGCGTCAAGGGCGAGCCAGTCAATGAGTTACGCCAGACCAGAGCCCCGGGAAAACACGCGCCCAGATGGGGGAAGATGAGTCGGGATTCCGGCTGAATCGCCTGGCCCGAATGAAGAAGAGCCGCCCGTGAAGGCGGCTCTTGTTGTGAATACCAAAACCCGTGACTCTGCGGACTGCTGCTTCAGCTTCGTCCCGTCCGCCGTCGGTGTGGATCAGCGCGCGAGACCTTCGCGCGAGAAGGCATCGGTTTGCTTCGGCTTCGTCCAGTCCACCGCCGGCTTGGCGCTGTCAAACCAGCCCCATTTCGTGTCATCCGGCTGCTTGACGCGGTTGGCCAGGAATTCACGACCGCTGCTCGTTTTGCGGAAATCCTGCGATTCAATGATGGTCGGCGTGACAAAGATGAGCAGGTTCTTCTTCTCGCGCTGCTTGGATTCCCAGCGGAAGGCCACGCCCAAGATCGGAATGTCGCCCAGAAGGGGCACCTTGGTGGAGCGTTTGTCACTGGAGTCGAGGATCATTCCGCCGAGGACGAGGGTGTTGCCGCTCGGGATCATGACCGAGGTTTCAATCTTGCGGATGGCATAGATGTTCGCACTGTTTTCCTGGCCCTCGAAGGTTTGCACGTCTTTGCCATCGATGTTGGACACCTCGGGAACGACTTTCATCGAGATCTGGTCGTCGGCGGTGATGCGCGGGGTGACGTTAAGGATGGTGCCGAGGTTGGTGTAAGTGATCTGCTGGCCGCCCGGCGAGTTTTGCGTGCCCGCCGTGCTGTTCATGATCGGGAAGGCACGGGTGACCGACAGGACGGCGGTCTGGTTGTCGAGGGTGACCGCCCGCGGGGTGGCCACGACATCGGTATCGTTGTCAGCGTTTAAGAAGGAGACCACCGCAGCGACGCCGTCGGCGTTCAGGAAGGCCGTCGCCGGACTGAAGAACGAACCCTTGCTGGCATTCATCAGCAGGCGGGGTGGCGCATTGAGAATGCCGTCCGAGGCGTTGTTTCCCGCGGTCACTCTCTGTGCCGCCAGAGTGCCGGTCCAGTCGATGCCCTTCATCGTCTTCGGATTGATCGCCGTCTCGTACATCTGCGCTTCGATGAGCACCTGGCGGGTGGCCAGGTCCAGCTTCACGATCAGGTTGGTGGCGGCGTCCAGTTCCTTGGCCGTGGCGGAGATGATGATCTGCGAGGTGCGTGCGTCAGGCAGCACGGAGGCGCGCGGCGAAAGGGTCGGCTTGATCACTGCGACGAGGTTTGTCGGGTCGGCGTATTTCAACTGCACCACCGCGGAAACCAGCGGTTCCTCCGCCTTCGGACCCTTCAAGGTGACCTTGGAAATCGGTGAGTGGGTATCCTTCTCCAGTCTGAGTCCGTAGTTGTCGAGCACGGCATCGAGCGCCTGTTGCGCAGTGACGTTTTCAAAACGGATGCTGACGTTCTGCTGATTGGTCTGACGGCCGTCGGCGCCGACGGCGGTGACGCGCGGATCAAACATCAGGTTGAGTCCCGCCTGACGGGCCATGTTGCGGATGGCGTCGGTGAGCGGCACGTCGTCGATGACGATCAGCGGCACCACTTCATCGGGGCGCACGGGCGCGGCGGCGGCGTCGTCCGCCTTCTTCTCGGTTGCCGCCAGGGTGACCGGCGCGCTCTGTTGCGCGAGGCTGGGCGGCGGCGTCACATCCACGACCGCAGGCGGGATCGCCGGTGCGGGCGAGGAGGCGGGCGTCACCTCCGGGGCCGGGGCAGGCGCCGGGGCGGGAGTTTCTACGGGCGGCGGGGTGGCCGGCGGCGGACTGGTGGGGTTTTCCTGGCCGATGGTGGCCAGGGCGATGGTCGCGAGACCAACAAACAGTGCGATCTTTTTTGCGTTCATGGTTCGGTTTGGGTTTGAGGGATGGACTGTTGGGTTTATCACGCTTCCATGCGCAATGGGTTAAAGCTTATCGCGAAGGATTTTCTGCTCGGTGATGCCGTTGATGGTCATGATGACCGAATGCTCCTGGACCGCATCGACGCGCACGGTCACGCGGCGTCCATCGATTTTGACTTCACCGGTTTCGCCCGGGGCGAAGGTGACTCCGTTGATGATGGCCAGAGGCCGCGCTGGAAAGCCCGAGACGCCGCCCAGGCGAATGCCCTCCGGGAAGCGGGGCGAGGATGCCACCGAGTCGGGCTTCTTGGGATCGCGGGTGGAGTTCGGAAAAAACGGGTTGCGTCCTTTTTGCGGATTGGAAACGAAGACCGACTGGGGAATGACCAATGGCATCGCAGGCGCGGGCGCATTGGTGGGCCTGGCGTGCGCGGCGGGCTGGTCCTTGGCGGTGACGGTCCCGGCGGCCAGCAGCAGGCCAAGTCCCATGCTCGCGAGCTTCGCCCAGCGGAGGCCAGACCACGATGAGAGTGAGCGGGGTGACTTCATGGTTGGGGCAGGTTCGGGTTGACGAGCGCGACTATTTCCACGCGGAAAGAGAGCCGTTCCGGATCATCCATGGCACCAGGAGTCTGGCCCGCCGGTTCCATCTCGATGTTCTGCACCCGCATGTGGGGAAACTTGTTCTCGAAGTCGGCGATGAAACGCCCGAAGTCCCGATAGAGCGCGGTGCCGCGCAATTGGAAGGCCGCGGCGCGGTAGGGGAATTTCGGCAGCAGTCCCACGTCGCCGATGACCTCGCGGCTGTACTGTGGAATCTCGATGTTGTAGCCTTCCTTGAAGCGGTTGATGTTGGCGATGACCCACGAATACATGTCGCCGGAGGCCATGTTCTTCTCGACCGCCAGGAGGCGATGGCTGGTTTCCTGCCGGCGCTTCTCGATCTCGTTCAGGGAAGCGGCGAGGCGCTCGGCATTTTGCACCTTGGCCTGCTGGCTGTCGCGCAGCGCACCGATGGTTTTGAGCGTGTTCTGCTGTGAACTGATAACCGCGTACCACAGCCCCGCCACCACTACCGTCGTGCCCAGGCAGACGAAGAGGATCCTGTCGCGTTTTTCCTTTGGCAGTTTTTTCATCGGCTCAGCGCACCTTCTCCGGGAAGTTGCATTGCAGGGTGAAAGTTACGAACTGGTTTTTGCGCACCGGGTCAATTTGCGGCGCGGAGAGCGCCGTCAGCAACAGGCCGTTGGTCTTTTGGAGACGGCTCTGAAAGTAACTGTTGGTGGCGATGATGTCCTTGAACCGCGCCACCTGATTGTCGGCGGGATGGCCCGTGTCCAGCGCCTCGAGGGTGATGACGATCCGCTCGGCCGCCCCGGCTGGTTTGCCCGGGATGATGATGTCCTTGTTGGTCCGGGCCGGCATTCCCTCAATGGGGGAGTACACTTGTTCGACCCGCAGGCGTGCCAGTTGAATTCCGTCGGCGTCGGCGGCGACCTGTTGGAACGCATTGAGGACATTGCCCCAGAGGAATCGGTTGGTGGCCAGTTGATTCAGCGAAGCCAGTCGGTTTTCGGCTTCGAGCGTCTGACGCTGGCTCTCGACCACCACCTGGTAATTCTTGTCAATGGCGTTCCACCGGGCTTCCAGCGAGTTGAGGTCGCTGCGCGAGAAAAACACCCGCATCTGAAGGTAGCCGCACCAGAATCCCACCAGCAGAACCACCAATGCTCCGACGAACGCGGCGCGCTTGACCGGATCGTTCCGGCGTTCTTCTTCGAGGGCTTGCGCCTCGGCGAGCAAGTTGAGACGAATAGGCATACGAAAAAAATGCTAGAAGGACGCGAGGGCCACGCCCACCGCGACGCTGAGTTGCGGCGCCACTTGTTCCACCTCCGCCAGTTTTGCCGGCGGCAGGCTCAGATTCAGCGCCCGCGTGGGCAGCCACGTTTTGCATGGTACCATCAACTCCGCCTGGAGCGCCTGCACGATGACCTCGCAACGAGCCGAACCGCCCGAGATAAAGACTTGCGACACGGTGCGGTCATGCTGGTGCTCGTAAAAATCAATCGAGGCGCGCAGCTCCCGCCCGAGCGGGCTGAGCATGCCCTCGAGATTGGCCTGCACCTCCAGCGGCATGCCCACCTTGATGCTCTCGGCCTCGGTGTAGGTGATCTTCATCGTGTCCGCGAGGCCGGCGGTGAGGCGGTCGCCGCCAATGGCCACCACGCGGTGCAGCCGGATTTCGCCGCAGTCGAGAATCGTGATGGAAGTGCAGCGGAAGCCCACCTCGACCAGCGCCACGGTTTCGCGCCCGAACACCTCCGGCTCCGCAAGTTCAAACGCATTCAGCGGCCCCACCAACCCCGGCACCACCTGGTCGGGCACCATGCCGGCGTCCTTGATTGCGGTCTGCAAATCCTCGATGAGCTGCCGCCGCGCGGCGCCCACGAACATCTTCTGCTTCTGCGAAGCGGGCGTGGCCGGCTTGGCCGCTCCTCCCGCAGCGGGCGGCCGGAATGTTCCGGACACCCCGTACGAGCAGTCGAACACATGGTCCGGCAGATCCTGTTGGAGATAATTCTTGGAATTGAGTTTCAGCATCTGCCGCACATCGCCCACCGGCAGCAGCGACATCTCTATCTGGCGGAACACGGTGTCGTTGACTCCCAGCGCCACGGTCACCTGCTTCGGGCGGCTGCCGGCGAGGGCGCGGCCTACGCTCTTGAGATGTTCCGTCAGCGCTTCGGTGGACATGGCCTTGTCCTGGACCGGGGTCTCGACAAACGCGTAATTGATCAGGTTCAGCTTTTCGCCGCGGCGCTGGACATGCACGGCCTTCGTCATCCGGCCGCCGAGATCGATCACCACCACCTGGTCACGTCGTTTGTTGCTAATCTTGATAAATGGCAGACCCATACCGAGGGTGGTGCTTAGCAGTTGAGGTGCCAAGCAATGTCTCACCCGGGACACTTTCAGCCCTCCCAAGGATCGGGTGCGGACGAAATGATCACCTGTCGGCGAATCAGCCGGAAATCGAGCGCCTGAAGGCTGAAACGCGTGAAAGGGAAGGATTTGTTGGTGGGGACATGCGCCAGTGGACTCCAGTCAGCGGGGAAAGGCTGGGACCATCTCGTGGGACAGACAGGAGAAAAGTGCCGGGCAGGAATGGTCTTCACGCGGCGTAAATTTGCCGCCGTCCATTCCCACTGCGCGACCGTCCCAATTTCAGACAGCCTGGACGGCGAAAACCTCTCGCAATACCGGGCCCTCCAGCAGCACATCAAACCACAGGTCAGCGGGCCACTTCAAAGGCGAAACCCTTCAAGTATTCCGTCTCTGGAATCGAGGAGATCACCGGATGGTCCGGCGCTTGGGCAAAGATGGAAACGCGCCGCAGCACGCGCCGCGCATCGAACGCCGCCGAGAGGTTGACATCGAGGAACAACTGCGCCGGGACGTGATGCGAGCAGCAGAACGTCGCCAGCGTTCCGCCCGGCTTGAGCAGTTTGAGCGCGCGCAGGTGGATTTCCTTGTAGCCGCGCAGCGCGTCCGGCACCGACGCGCGATTGCGCGTGAACGACGGCGGATCGAGGATGATGAGATCGAACCGCGGGATGACCCTCTCATGCGGCGCCGCCGATCCGTGGGCCTTGAGCCAGTCGAAGACGTTCACTGTTTCAAACGAACAACGCTCGGCCAGCCCGTTCGTCGCGGCATTGCGCCCCGCCGCCGCCACGGCCTCCTCGCTCTGGTCGAGCCCATGCACCCGGGCCGCGCCGGCCCGCGCCGCATGCAGCGCGAATCCGCCCAGAAAACTGAAGCAATCCAACACCTGCCCGCCGCGCGCCATCTCCGCCACGAGGCGGTAATTCACCTGCTGATCAAGATACATGCCCGTCTTGTGCCCGGTGCGCAGGTTGACCGCGAACTTGATCCCGTTGAGCGTCACCGTCATCTCGTCTTCACACGCGCCCGCCAGCACGCCGTTGGCGTCGGGCAACCCCTCGAATTTGCGCGAAGCGAGTTCATTGCGCTCGATGATCGCGCGCGGCTGCAACACTTTTTGCAGCGCGGCGACGATCTGTGGCTTGCGCTGATCCATCCCCAGCGACGACGTCTGCACCACCAGCACGTCCTCGTACTTGTCCACGATGAGGCCGCTGAGAAAATCGCTCTCAGCATTGACCACGCGAAACGAGGCGGCTTCCGGCTGGTGCTTCCGACGCAGCGCCAGCGCGGCGCTGATGCGCTCCTCGAAGAACGCCTGGTTCACCTCGATACGCTCCGGGGAGAGCATGCGGACGTGGATTTTTGATTTTGAGTTGAAGAAGCCGGTGCCGATCAGGCGCTGGCGATGGTCCTTCACCTGCACCAGCGCGCCATCCTCGGCGAACTGGGCCAGACGGAGAATCGAACCCTGGTAAATCCAGGGATGTCCGGCGAGAATGCGGTCGGCTTCACCGGGACGGAGTAGGACAGTAGGCAGTGTTTCCATGATTTTTGTAAACAAATGAGGAAGCACCCTGAGGCCTTGCACGGGCTGGGGCAATGAAAGTTTTCCCGGCCAGGATGGATGCGGCGCATCTCGACCCTGTCCCCGAAGGCAACCGGGTTGGAGCGCGACGTTGACGTCGCTTCCTCGTTCGAGAGACCGTCCGGCAATGTTTCGCCAACACCCATCGCACGCTGAAGCGGCCTCAAGGCCGCGCGCCGGGGGCAGTGCGCGGATGCGCCCGGATGGAGGCGAGGCGCATTGCAGATTCAAGCCCGGCGTGGCGTTGTCCGACAAACTGGTGGAAGCCGCCGCCGGATGCGCGACGGATTTACCTTGGCACGCCGCGTGCGTCGAAATGAAACTGGCGGCATGTTGACTTGCGGCCGACAGATCAAAACGCGCCAACTGACAATCATGAAGACACTCACAATGCGCCGTCTCCTTGCGCATGCCTCGTTGCTGGTCGCGATGGCCGGCACCGCCATCGGCGCCCGGGCAGATAGCGTGACCTTTCGGGACAGCCAGTTGCTCCAGATGAAGAGCGGCCTCCCGGACAAGGTCGTCACCAACCAGTTCAATCTCAGTCCCACCATCACGGTCTTCACCAACGCCACCTTTTCGGTCGCCAAGGGCAAACCCCGCGCGTTGTCGGCCGGCGAGATTCTGGACAGCAACGGCCTGCTCACCAAACCCGGTGGCGCCGTCGGCCCCGTCGAGGATCACTACGCCATGATCAAAGGCCGGATGCAACTCGTGGAGGATGGCTTGGTGACACCCATCAACCGCGCGGTCCGCTGCGCCAATGGCGCCAGCATCACACCCCAGGGCTGGATCACCACCACCAGCGGCCGGCGCACCCGGGTGCTGGATGGCCAATGGATCAAACTCGACGGCACCACCATCGCAACGCGCGACAGCATCACACTTGTCCAGGGCAAAGTCGTTCTGCAGAAGGACGGGTCGCTCCTCCCTCTCGCCCCGGGCCGCACCATGAATATGAGTGACGGCACCAGGGTTTCTGGTGACGGCACCTACACCAAGCGCGACCGTAAAGTTGTGAAGTTGAAAGAAGGCGAGGTCGTGGTCATTGAAGGCGCCAGCCACCCGCGTTACTGAGCCTCCGCCCTGCCCCCGGCCGACGGCGGCTACGTTTACGGTCGTGCCCGTTTTCCACGAATGCCAGCGCTGCACCGCCTGTTGCCGGTGGCCCGGCCAGGTGAGTGTCACTGAGGCGGAGGTTGCCCCTCTGGCGGTCCTTCTCGGCCTGACCGCCCACGATTTCATTCAACGCCATGCGTGTCTGCGTGCCGATCGCGGCGGATTGGCGCTCGCAGTCAGACCCAACGGCGAGTGCATCTTCCTCGAAGGCGCCCGCTGCGCCGTGCAGACCGTGAAACCGCAGCAATGCCGGGACTTTCCGAATCTATGGAATTTTCCCGGCTTTGAAAAAATCTGCCGGTCCATCCCCCGACGGGTCGATGCGGACGAATGGCGCCACCTCGTCGCAGTCGCCACCCAACGTGCGGCGGAGACGCTGACGCCTCCTCTCGACTAGTGTGCTGGCCGATAAAAGGCTATACAGAACAGTTCTTCGGGGCTATTTTCGGGAATGGCCCGTCCCATTCGCATCCTGGCAGCAAGTCCCGAGCAGCAAGCGGCGCTGCGAGGCATGATCTCCCGTCCGACCACGCC
>JBBRWD010000166.1:0-7506 GCA_038249465.1 Limisphaerales bacterium
CTGTCCCAGCGCGCCGCGAACCACTCCCGGCCAACCCGACGTCGCGCTGGGGACAGACGCGCCCCGCCCGTGAGGGTTGGGACCAAGCGTCTTCTGGTAGCCCCTCCCACGGTCTTGTCAGTAAATGGCGCGCAATTACTCGCAGCAAAACCTTTCCCAGGCAGATGCCGTGAGAAGTTGGTGGGGGTAGCGCTTTTCGCGCCGCCCGCCGACTTCTCGTGTCATCTGCCTCTCTGGGTTGAGAGATGCGCGGCTATCTCCTGCATCCTGCGCCGCCGCGCCGCCGCCTCGTCGCGGTTCACCCTGGCGGACGGCGCCACCCCATTGATGAGCCTGGCCTTGAGGAGCGGGGCGTGTTTCACCACGGCTTCCCACTGCCAAGACTTCCACCATGTCGGCCAGTCCCGTCAGCAATAGATCGCCGCCTCACTCGGCAAACTGATAATTAAACCGCCCATTGGGCGCGACGTCGCCGTGGTCGAGGAAGTCGAGAATGTCTCCGGTGTCGGGGATGTTGTCGGCCCACTTGAAACCGATTGCCAGCGGTTCTTTCGCGGCCTCGAGTCCGAGCGCCGCGCGCGGGATGGTGAGCACGAGTTCGTGTCCGACGTTGCTGTATTTCGCATCGGCCGCAGGTTCCCAGCCCCATCCGCCCGTGTTGCGTGCAACGACCGTTCGGGCGCCATCGCGGATGGTCCGGTTGACGATGAAATCGTAGCCGTTCCAGCCGTTCGTCGGATTGCCGTCCGTGTCGAGCAACAGGACCATCCAGTTGGTGGCGTCGGCGCGCGGTGAGAGCGGCGCGCGGGTCGTCGCAAGGAAATAGAGATTCGCCGGGTCGCGCGCGACCTTCATGGTGTCAAAATCGTTCCGACCCGATTGGTTCATGTAGGGTTGACTGCTGAGCGGCCCGTAACCCGGATGGTTCCGCGCGGCGGTGTCGCCCAGGTCGTCGAGGTACTCCGGGCCAACGTCGCGCCATTGTGCGGCGTCGCCATCGAGGTGGATGGTCTTCGGCGCAGTGGCCTTCGGCGTCGGTCGTGCGCCTTTGTAGCGGCGGATGCCATCCACCATCTGGTGGTAGTAATTGTCGCCATGCCCGCCGCGCATCGGCTCGATGTCGCGGCTGAATTCCCGGTTGTATTGATCCACGAAGAACGTCCCGCCCGGCGGGGTGGGTTTGCCCAGGAAGGTTTGCCCGCCCTTTTCGCTGATGAAGCGTTGCGCAATCCATTCGTTCCAGCCGGTGATGAAGACGAACTCCGGATCCACTTCGAGCGCGCGCTGGAACTGCTCCGCAAAACAAAGACCCCGGTCCGTCGCGCGCTGTTCGGGCGGCGGTTGCCGGCCGTTGTGAAAGCTTCGCCCGATGTTCGACACCGGATGCTGCGCGACGGTCACGCTGATTTGCTCGGGCTTCTGCGGGTCGCTGTGCCAGCCGGGATTCTGCGGATGATTATCCAGCCACGGCCACTTGTCGCGGCCGTCGCCGAACCACTTGTGCCCTTTGGTCCAGGCCCACGAATGGCGCAGCGTGAAGAAATTGGTGATGGCGGGATTCAGCCCATCGAGCGGCGTCAACAACAGCGGCTTGCCGAGCCAGCGGAACCAGAGATCCTGGTGCAGTCCCTTCGCGTAAAAACGGTCGTAGAGCTTTTGCACGGTGGGCGCGCTGTGGCTGTTGGCGATGAAGGAAATCTGCGGCGTGCGCCCGCCTTCCTGCCGCATCCGCTCGAAGACGCGGCAGACGGTGAGATAGCTGTCGTCGTAGGTGAGGGCATTGGTCACGTCGAAGATGACCACCTCCACGCCAGCGTCATTGAGCATCTGGGCGTGCTTGCGGATGACCCACTCGTCGTCGCTGACGTAATAGCCGAAGTGCGGCTCGCCCCACCAATGAAAAGCGCCCGGCGGCCCGTATTTTGGGCTGGTCGGATTTTCCTGCACGAGTTTCGTGATGTCATAAAGGCCGTTCCTCGATTTCGGCTCCAACCAGAGAAAGTAGAAGATGCCGACAGTCTTGTTGCGTTGCGGAGGACGGACTGCCGGCGCGCCGGGCAGCGTGCGCCCAAGCGCGTCAGTGGCTGCCCATGTGTCGGGCATGGTGTCCCGCGTCGGCGCGGCGGCAAGGGTTGTGGCGACGAGCAAGGAAGCCGGCAGCAGGGAGGTAATAAGGTGATGCTTCATGATCTGAAGGCCGATCAGACGCTGGCAAAGGGACGCCTATTTAAGCGGAACGAAATTCGCATTGGATCCGGCGTTGCTCCAGCGTGCGGGAGGTTCCGCAGCCTGCTCTCCGTCATTCTCGTGATCGTCACCTGGATTTGGGGAGCAAGATTGCGATGAAGATGAAGAGTATGAAGGAACCGCCGCCGCGTCGTGCAAGACCGTGGTGGGTGGTTTCAGCGTTTCCGCAATGTGGCGGGCACCCGGTCCAGCACGCGTTCAGGCGTCAGGGCGCGCAGGCATTCGAGTGGTTTCTCAAAGTCGCAGGTGTCCCGCATGCAGGGCGCGCAGGGCAGGGGATGGCGCAGCACGCAATCGAACTGGTTATACGGGCCGGTGCGGCGCGGTTCAGTGGGACCAAACATCGTGATGAGCGGTTTGCCGAGCGCCGCGGCGACGTGCATTGGGCCGGTGTCGTTGGTGATGGTCAGTTCCCCGAGGCGAATCCATTCCACCATTTCCGGCAGCGTGATGTTGCCACTCAGATCCAGGCATCGCTTGGGATTCGCCGTCGCGATGGCCCGGCCGAGTTCGCGTTCGCCAGCGCTGCCGAGGATGGCGAAGCGCACGTCGTCGGCCCAGCCGGAGTCTTCTCCGACGAGCCGGGCGAAGTGTTCCACCGGCCAGCGTTTGTTGCGCCAGCGTGCGCCGGGTTGAAGGACGATCCAGCGTTTTGCGGCGGGCTGCCATTTGGCCCGGACGGTTTCGGCGATATTTGGCCGCTCGGGCATCCAGACGAAGCGGCGGTCGGTCGGCACTCCAAGCGCGGGCAGCACCTTGAGATACCAGTCCGCGGCGTGCGTATCCCACGAGCCGCGCCGGATGATGAGATCGTAAAATGCGCGCGCGCCTTCGCGATGGTCGTCCAGTCCGACGGTGAGATCGCCGTTGGCCAGCCAGGCGACGAGGCCGCTGCGGGCCAGGCCCTGGAGGTCGATGACCCAGTCGAAGTGATGCCGCCGCATGGCGCGCAGGCCGCGCCAGGCGCCGATCCAGTAGCCGGTGGCGCCCCAGTTGCGGCGCTCGAAGGGAATGATGCCGGCTAGATCCGGATCGCCGTGGAGCAACGGGGTGAGTTCGGATTGCAGCCACCAGTGAATCTCGCTGGCGGGCAGATGGAGCTTGAGCAGGCGCAGAACCGGCAGGGCGTGGATGACGTCGCCCAGCGAACTCGGTTTCAGGATGAGGATCTTCAACTGCGCGTCTTTCCGCACCGGTTGGCCGTGCAGCGAGTCTTGCCGCAGCCGGGCCGCGGCTATTTTCCCACCGTCAGCCGTTCAGCGAGCCGCGTGGGGAGTCCGGCTTCGAGGATTTTCTTCTGCGTTTTGGGGATGTCGTAGTCCAGACGGCGCAGTTCGATGGTGCCTTCGTCCAGATCGTAGATGACGTAGGCCGCCTTGGGATTGCCGTCGCGCGGCTGACCAACGCTGCCGACGTTGACGAAGTATTTCTTGCCCGGCTCGACCTTGAACTTGGAATAGGTGCCGCCCCGCACGACGGCGTCGCGCACGAAGGCGACGGGCACGTGGGTGTGGCCAAAGAAGCAGACGCTGGTGTTCTGGTAGGTGAAGCTTGCGGCGGCCATCAGCTTGTCGAAGACGTAGCCCCAGCGCTGCGGGCCGTCGAGCGTGGCGTGGACCATCGAGAAGCTGGCCACGAGGCGGACGTATTTCAAATCGCGCAGCCATTTGCGGTCGTCGTCACTGAGTTGCTTGCGGGTCCACTGGACGGCCTGGGCGGCGTGCGGATTGAAGCCTTCGAGGTCGTCCTCGGAGGAGCAGTATTCATCGTGGTTGCCCTTGACGCACGGCATGCCCATGGCGCGGACGATGTCGAGGCACTCCTTGGGGTTGGCGTTGTAGCCGACGACGTCGCCTACGCAGCAATAATGGGTGCATTTCTGCTCGCGCGTATCGGCGAGCACCACCTCGAAGGCTTCGAGGTTGGCGTGAATGTCGGCAATGACCGCGTATTTCATGTGTTCGGCTCACCAATTTAAGCAACTATCTCAAATCCGCGAAATTCATTTCGGGCCGCGCTCCAATGAACCTCTTCATTCTTGATGAAGTGGCCCAGGCCGGAATCGGGCACCGCCGCCCGGAAAGCATCAAGTTCGGCGCGGTCGCCTTCGATGACCAGTTCGACGCGCCCGTCGGGCAAGTTGCGCACGAAACCGGTTGCTTCAAAACCAAGGGCGAGGCGCTTGGTCGCGTAGCGGAAGCCCACGCCCTGCACCCGGCCGGAATAGAACACCTGCAGGCGTTGCCGGTTCATCGTCATACGGGCCGCTCCGGAAAAACCCACGGGCTGTTTTCCCCGGCGAGCAACCGGGCAAGATCAAGACACAACCAGCGCAAGACGCGCAATGATTTTGTTCCGCCCGTGCCGTCTTTCAGGCGCGTGAAAGGCTGGCGTCAGAGGCTGCCGCGCCTGCTGTGGCAGATGCGAATCGTGCGTCTGGTTTCCCCGCTTGTCGCGGACGGCGGCTCTGTTAGTTTTCGCGCGACATGAAGCGGCTATTTCTTGCTTTCACGATTTTCACCCTCGCGACGAGCGGCGCGCGCGCGGCGGAATTGGTCTTCGATTTCGCCGGGACGCCGGCCGGCGGAGTTCCCAAAGGCTTCCGCAGTTTTCTGGGAGGCACTGGCGAGGCGGGCAAGTGGGAGGTGCAATTGGTCGAGGTGCCCTCGTTGTTCGCCCCCCTCACGCCGCTGGCCACCTCCAACAACCGCCAGGCAGTGCTGACGCATGTTTCGCACGACCAGACCGATGAGCGATTCCCGATGCTGGTGTACGAGGACGAGGTCTTGGGCGACTTCACCTTCACCACCAAATTCAAGCTGGTTTCGGGTGAAAAGGAGCAGATGGCTGGCGTGGCCTTTCGCTGGCAGGATGCGCGCAATTATTGCTACGTGCGCGCCAGCGGGTTGAGCGGCACGATCAATTTTTACGAGGTCGTCGATGGCGCGCGTCGTCCGCCGGTGGGCAACAAGGCGGAGGTTTCCTCGAACGCCTGGCACGAATTAACGGTGGAGAACATCGGCAGCCAGGTGCGGGTGCTCTTCAACGGCAAGGAGGTTGTTCCGCCGCTGCAAACAACAGTGTTTCCCCTGGGCAAGGTCGGCTTCTGGACGAAGTCTGACTCGCTCACCTACTTCTTTGCAGCGCGCCTCAACTTCAAGCCGCGGATCATCCTGGCACAGAAACTTGTCGAGGAGACGCTGCGCAAATATCCACGCATTGTGGAGATGACGATTGCCGCCCCCACCAACTCAGGCTCGCCGCCGATGATTATCGCCAGTCTGAAGGCGGATGAAGTGGGCCGGATCGCGCCCACCGCGACCGCGGATGTCATCGCCAACCGGCGCGTTTACTACGGCAAAGACAACGGAACGGTGGCCATCACCCTGCCGCTGCGCGACTGCAACGGCGAACCGGCCGCAGCGGTTCGCCTGGTGCTGAAATCTTTTTCCGGGCAGACGGAAAAAAATGCCATCGCCCGCGCGACTCCCATCGTGAAGAGCCTGGAGCCGCGCATCCAGCGCGCCGCCGATCTGCTTCAGTGAGCGTTTCGTGCCGCGCACTGCTCCCGACGCGGGGCCTTCAAGCCGCTTCGGCGCCCAGTGGTAACGGACGAAGGATTGGCGCACGGGCTTTCGAACGATGAAGCGACGTAGAGGTCCCGCTCCAATCGGGTTGCCTCCGGGGGCAGGGCGCGGCAAGTGCCCAGGCGTAAAATTGTTGCCATATTTCTTGTTGTGCGGGTCAGGTTGACGGCCTACTTTCCCCCCAATCCATCAGCCCTGAAAACAACCTATGGCAGCATCCGCCAAAGAAGTGTTCCGGCAGGCTGTCCAGCCGGTCATCCTTCGGGAGATTAAAAGCCTCGCCTCGCCGGATTTCCTTCATCTGCCGCCGCGAGTTTCCGGTCGTTCACCTGTGTCCTAGGAGGCGCCGACGGCGTGCTCGACCTTTCTTTTTGGGCGGAACGGAAGTGGGCCGGGTTTATGCTAAGAAACGTCGTATGAAGCGAGCCGTGTTTATCGAACGGGACGGGATCCTCAATGAGGTCCGCGTCGGTCCCAAGAACCCCATCCAACCGCTGGCGCTCCAAGAGTTCAAGCTCCGGCCCGGCGCCGTCGAGCCGCTCAAAAAACTCAAGGCCGCCGGCTTCGTGCTGGTGGTCACCACCAACCAACCCGGACTCTCCCGCGGCTACCAGTCACGGCGCGAACTTGATCTCATGCACTCGATGGTGCGCCGCATGTTCCCGGTGGACGACATTCTCATCTGCCCGCATGACGAGAGCGACCATTGTCCGTGCCGCAAACCGCGCGCTGGACTGCTGGTGGAAGCGGCCTTCAAGTGGCACGTCGATCTCGATCACTCCTTCGTCATCAGCGACAAGTGGCAGGACTCCGAGGCGGCGCGCACGGCGGGATGCACTTCGATGCTGGTGGCTTCGCCGTGGAACGGCCAGGCGCATCATGACTTCATCCTTCCCGACCTCGACGCCATCGTGGACAAGATCCACCAGTTGAAGGATCAATTCACCGTTGCCTGACCGGGGCAGACTTCGGCCAATCACTTCGGGAAAGACGGATGGCGAAGACAGCTTGAGCGTGGGGTGCATCGAATCAACATTTCGCCCGTGAAGTCGAAGACAGCAGTGGGAGTCATCTTTCTGGCGTGTGCGGTCATCGCGGGCAGCTAGCCGAACCTCGCACGTTTTGCCAGTTTTTGATTATTTCTGGCGCAAGTGATTCAGTGACAGGACGCGCTTTGCGGAAAATGGCTGTGGGCGACCCACCCCCTTGCCGGCCGGCGGCTCCGCCGTGGTATCCTCTGCGCATCATGTTCCGGCGTGCTACGAAGCGAATCAAAGACGGCAAGCCCCATCGCTACTTCTCCGTGGTCGAGAACGTCCCCATCCCGGCGAATGGCGATGCTGGCGCCTCTGGTATGAAGGCACCGCGCTGGGCAATCTGCTCGGACCGGACTTCCATCTCGGCAACAAGGACCAACTCCACGCCGTGCTCGACCGGCTCCTGCCCCATCGCGGCAAACTCTGCCAGCATCTGCGCGAGCGCTGGCAGGATCTTTTCGGCGTGAAATACGAAGTGCTCCTCTACTGACAAGACCTTGGGATGGGCTACCAGAAGACGCTTGGTCCCCACCCTCACGGGCGCGTCTGTGCCCAGCGCGCCGTCGGGGTGGCCGGGTGGTGTTCGCGGGGCGCGGGGTCAGACCCGCCCGACCCAGTCCGGATGTCGTACATCC
>JBBRWD010000167.1:0-7321 GCA_038249465.1 Limisphaerales bacterium
CGGCGGTCGTGTCGGTCACGGCCCTGCGCGACGCCCACAACGCCATCATCGGCTATCTCCTGATCGGCACCGACAACACCGCGCGCAAACAGGCGGAAGAGGCGTTGCTCAAGGCGGGAGCCCTGCAGAACGCGATCTTCAACAGCGCCAACTTCTCGAGCATCGCCACCGACGCCAAGGGCGTCATCCAGATCTTCAACGTCGGAGCCGAGCGGATGCTCGGCTACACGGCCGCCGAGGTGATGAACAAGATCACGCCGGCCGAGATCTCCGATCCGCAGGAGGTGGTCGCGCGCGCCAAGACCTTGAGTATCGAGCTGAACACTCCGATTTTGCCGGGGTTCGAGGCCCTGGTCTTCAAAGCCTCGCGCGGGATCGAGGACATCTACGAACTGACCTACATCCGCAAGGACGGCAGCCGGTTCCCGGCGGTCGTGTCGGTCACGGCCCTGCGCGACGCCCACAACGCCATCATCGGCTATCTCTTGATCGGCACCGACAACACGGCGCGCAAGCAGGTTGAGGCCGAACAGGAGAAACTGGATCAGCGCCTGCGCGACCACCAATTCTACACGCGCTCGCTCATCGAATCCAATATCGATGCGATCATGACCACCGACCTGCATGGCATCATCACTGACGTCAACAAGCAGATGGAAGCGCTCACGGGCTGCACGCGCGACGAGCTGATTGGCGCGCCGTTCAAGAGCAACTTCACCGATCCGAAACGGGCCGAGGCGAGCATCCACGCGGTGCTGCGCGAAAAGAAGGTCACAAACTACGAGCTCACCGCGCGCGCCCGGGACGGCAAGGAGACGGTGGTGTCCTACAATGCGACCACCTTCTACGACCGGGAACGAAAGCTGCTGGGGGTGTTCGCCGCGGCGCGCGACGTGACCGAGCGCAAAGAAACCGAGGCCTCGCTGCGCCGGCAGGTCGGGCTGTTGGATCTGTCCTCCGATGCGATCATGGTGCGGGACTTGAAGGGCGTCATCTCCTCGTGGAACCACGGGGCGGAAATCCTGTATGGTTTCAGCAAGGCCGAGGCGTTGGGCCGCACGTCCCTCGAACTGCTCGGCACCCAATTTCCCCGGCCCCTCGCGGAACTTGAAGCCAGACTGCGCGACGCCGGGAGTTGGACGGGCGAGTTGGTGCACCGCCGCAAGGACGGCCGTCTGGTCACCGTGAGCACCCGGTGGGTGTTGGAGATCTCCCCCGATTCGACCCAGGCGAAGGTGCTGGAATCGAACACGGACATCACGGTGCGCAAGGCGGCGGAAACGGCATTGCTGGAAGGCCGGCAGGCCGCCGAGGCCGCCAACCGCGCCAAGAGCCAGTTCCTCGCCAACATGAGCCACGAGCTGCGCACGCCACTCAACGCCATCATCGGGTTTTCCGAGATTTTGGAGGACCGCACCTTCGGCGCGTTGAACGCGAAGCAGGGCCGCTACGTCACCAACATCCTCACCAGCGGCCGGCACCTGCTCCAGCTCATCAACGACATCCTCGATCTGGCGAAGGTCGAGACCGGCAAGCTGGAGTTGAACGCAGAGCACTTCGACCCCGCGCGCGCGGTGGAGGACGTGCTGGGCATCCTCAAGGCGCTCTCCAACAAGAAGCGCATCGTGCTGCACACCGAGTGGGCGCCGGACCTCCCGGCTTTGTGCGCCGACCAAAGTAAATTCAAGCAGGTGCTCTATAATCTGCTGAGCAACGCCGTGAAATTTACGCCCGACGGAGGGACCGTCACGGTGAAGGCGGAAGTCAGAGGGCAGAAGTCAGAGATCGGACCTCAGAAATCAGAGGGCGAAGGGTGGAAGGCGGAGGCGATTGCTCCATCCGCCATCCGCCATCCGCCATCCGAACTTTCGAGTCCCGTGCTGCGCGTTGCCGTGGCCGACACGGGCATCGGGATCAAGCCCGAGGATCACGCCCGCATCTGGAGCGAGTTTGAGCAGGTGGACTCGACGTACGCCCGCACGCAGCAAGGCACGGGCCTCGGGCTGTCGCTGACGAAGAAACTGGTCGAGTTGCACGGCGGTCGCATCTGGCTGGAGAGCGACGGCATCGAGGGCCGGGGCAGCACGTTCGTCTTCGAGTTACCGCTCGCGCCGCAGGCCCGTGCCGGCTCGGTGCCCCCGCTCCTTCCGCCGCCCGCTCCCGAGCCGGCAGCGCCTGCGACCGGCTTCGAACCGGGCCGACCGCTCGTGCTGGTGGTGGATGACAACGAGCAGGCGCGGGCGCTGCTGGAAACCTATCTCGGCGGCGGCGGTTACGATGTGGCGCACGCGCGCACCGCGGCCCAAGCGCTCCAGTTGGCGCGTGATTTGAAGCCCTTCGCCATCACGCTGGACATCCTGCTGCCGGACCGCCCGGGCTGGGAGGTGTTGAACGAGTTGAAGGCGAGTCCGCAGACGCGCGACATCCCGGTGGTCATTGTTTCCATCACGGACGACCTGCAGTTGGGCTCCAGCCTTGGGGCGGTGGATTTTCTGGTCAAACCGATCTGCCGCGAGGAACTGCTCGCCGTCATCGAGCGCGCGGGGTCACGGCGAGCGCAAGCGGTCAGGATCGTGCTCATCGTGGACGACGAGCCGGACGCCGCCGAAGCGGTGGCGGAGGCGATTCGCGCGGAGGGCTACGCGGTGTTGAAGGCGACCAGCGGAGCCCAAGGCATCGAGCTGGCCCTCACGGCTCGCCCCGACCTGCTCATCCTCGACCTGCTCATGCCCCAGATGGACGGCTTCGAAGTCGTCGCCCGCCTGCGGGCCAACCCGCTGACGGCGGAACTGCCGATTCTGATCTACACCGGCAAGGACCTCTCGGCGGAGGAGCGGACGACGCTCCAACGGCAGGTGCAAGGCATCGCGCGCAAGCCTGCCCGCGAGCAATTGCTGGCCGATCTCGCGCACCTCGCCGGGCGGCAACGGCCGAAAGGTTCGCCTTGAAAATTCTCGTCGTCGAAGACACGCCCATGAACCTGGAACTGGCGACCGATCTGCTCGAAATTGCCGGCCACACGGTTTGGGCCGCGACCACGGCCGAGGCCGGCATCGAGGTCGCAGGCCGCGAGCAGCCGGACTTGATTCTGATAGACATCAGTCTGCCCGGGATGGACGGACTGGCCGCCACCCGCGCGCTCAAGGCCAACGCCGCCACCCAATCCATTCCGGTCGTCGCGCTGACCGCCCACGCCATGCAGGGCGACGAGCAAATCGCCCGGGAAGCCGGTTGCCTCGCCTACCTGACGAAGCCGATCGACACGCGGGTCTTCGCCGCCCGCATCGCGACGCTCCTGACCGCCAGCCGAACCCAGCCCAACCCATGATCGCGGCCACCGAGCTCCCCTTCGCCCCCGCCGCCCGCATTCTCGTGGTGGACGACGAGCCAACGAACCGCGAACTGCTCCGCGACACGCTCGAGGTGCGCGGTTACGCGGTCGAGGAAGCCGGCAGCGGCGCCGAGGCTTTGGCGCGCATCGCCGCTGCGCCGCCGGACGTGGTGCTGCTCGATGTCTCGATGCCGGGCCTGGACGGGTTGGAAGTCTGCCGCCGGTTGAAGGCCAATCCGCAGACCGCGCCGCTGCCGGTCATCATGGTCACGGCGCATGCGGATCGGCTCGTCCGACTGGCGGGCATCGGGGCGGGCGCCAACGATTACCTCACCAAGCCGGTGGATCTGCAGGACCTCGGGTTGCGCGTGCGTAACGCGGTCTCGGCCAAACGACTGGCCGACGAAGTGGAGGCGAACCTCCGGCGCCTCCGGGAACTGGAGCGTCTCCGCGACAGCCTGACGCACATGATCGTCCATGATCTGCGCTCGCCCCTCACCTCAATCATGTTGGGCCTGGAGGGGATGATGATGAGTGCGGCCCAATCAAATCAGATCCGGGAAACAAAAATCGCGGAGGAAAGTTTTGCGAGCGCCCAGCAGATGAACGAGATGATCTCCTCGCTCCTCGACGTCAGCCGCTTTGAAGCCGGCCAGATGCCGCTCCAAAAGACCGCGACCAGACTGGCTCCGTTCCTCCGCGCCGCCGTGGAATCCGTCCACCGTCTGGCGGCGGCGAGGCAGATCGCGGTGGCCGAATCGGCGGGCGAAGCCACCGCCTGCTGTGATGGCACCATCGTGCGCCGCGTCCTGGAGAACCTGATCGGCAATGCGGTCAAGTTCACCCCGACGGGCGGCGAAGTGCGGGTGACGATGGTGACGGACGCCACGTTCGTGCGCGTAAGTGTGACTGACACGGGCGTGGGCATCGCACCTGAGTTTCACAAAAAAGTCTTCGATAAATTCGGCCAGATGAACAATTCGCGCACCCATCAGGGGACGGGCCTGGGCCTGACCTTTTGCAAGCTGGCCGTCGAGGCCCACGGCGGGGGCATCGGCGTGGAGAGCACGGGCGGCTCCGGCAGCACCTTTTGGTTTACCCTGCCCGTCGCGTGATTCCGTCGTGGGCCGACGGCGAAGCGACTGCGCGCGCCGCTTTGCGCCAGCCCTCTCCGCAGGGTTAGGCCCCATGCGTGTATTCTCACCGCACTAGGAGCGGCTTTATGCCGCGAAGATCCCACGATTCGCGGCATAACGCCGCTCCTACACCAATCCAAGCCGGAGCAAGCTCCGCGGTATTAAACCCATTGCGCAGGCAGCCGTCCGGCCACGTGGCACGGCAGGGTAACGCCCCATAGCCGGAGACCCGCGCAGCGTTTAGCGTTTCCGGCAGAGTCAGGGCGAAACCATTGCCATCGAAATCGAACTTACATCCATGCATCCCCCCCTCGCGCCAGAACTGCTGCACCGGATCGACGCCTACTGGCGCGCCGCCAACTATCTCTCGGTCGGCCAGATTTATCTCTTCGACAATCCGCTCCTCAAGCGGCCACTGGCGCTCACGGATGTGAAGCACATGCTGCTCGGCCACTGGGGCACGACGCCGGGCCAGAATTTCATCTACGCCCACCTGAACCGGGTCATCAAGCAATACGACCTCGACATGATCTACGTCTCCGGCCCCGGACACGGCGGCCCGGCGGTTGTCGCCCACACGTATCTTGAGGGCACCTACAGCGAGATTTATCCGAACATCAGCCAGGACGAGGCCGGGCTGCAGAAGCTCTTCCTCCAGTTCTCGTTTCCGGGCGGCATTCCGAGCCACGCCGCACCCGAGACGCCCGGCTCCATCCATGAGGGCGGCGAGTTGGGCTATTCGCTCAGCCATTCCTTCGGCGCGGTGTTCGACAATCCCGAGCTCATCGTGGCCTGCTGTGTCGGTGACGGCGAGGCGGAGACGGGGCCCCTGGCCACCGCGTGGCACTCCAACAAGTTCCTCAACCCGGCGACCGACGGCGCGGTGCTGCCGATCCTGCACCTCAACGGCTACAAGATTGCCAACCCGACCGTCCTGGCCCGCATCCCCCAGGAGGAACTCGAACAATTGCTGCGCGGCTACGGCTGGATCCCGATCTTCGTCACGGGCCACGAACCCGCGCCGATGCACCAGGCGATGGCGGCGGCCCTCGACACGGCGGTCACGGCGATCAAACGAATCCAGCAGGAATCCCGCGGCTACGGCAGCTTTTCGCGGCCGGCCTGGCCGATGATTGTCCTCAAATCGCCCAAGGGATGGACCGGACCGAAGGAGGTCGATGGCGTGCCGATCGAAGGCACGTTCCACGCGCACCAAGTGCCCATCTCCGACCCCCGCACCCATCCCGGGCACCTTAAATTGCTGGAAGCCTGGCTGCGGAGCTACCGGCCGGAGGAACTTTTCGATGACCACGGCCGCCTCCGGCCGGAATTAGCCGAACTGGCGCCCAAGGGTCCGCGGCGCATGGGGGCGAATCCCCACGCCAACGGCGGCCTGCTGCTCCGCGACCTGCAGTTGCCGGATTTTCGCAACTACGCGGAGACCGTGCCCGCGCCGGGCATGCGCGGCGTCGGCGACACGCGGGTGCTCGGACCCTTCTTGCGCGACGTGGCGAAACTCAACGAGGCGCAGCGGAATTTTCGCGTCTTCGGTCCCGACGAGACGCTCTCCAACGGTTTGGGTGCGCTCTTTGAAACCACCCATCGCCAGTGGGACGCCGCGACGGTGCCGAACGACGAATTCCTCGCGCCCGCCGGACGCGTGCTCGATTCGATGCTCAGCGAGCACCAATGCGAGGGCTGGCTCGAGGGCTACCTGCTCACCGGGCGGCACGGGCTCTTCAACTGTTACGAGGCCTTCATCCACATCATCGATTCGATGTTCAACCAGCACGCCAAGTGGCTGAAGGTCACAGCGGGCCTGCCGTGGCGGCGGAAGATCGCCTCCTTGAACTATCTGCTCGCCTCCCATGTCTGGCGCCAGGATCACAACGGCTTCACGCATCAGGATCCCGGATTCATCGATCATGTCGTCAACAAGAAGGCTTCGGTGGTGCGGGTGTATCTGCCGCCGGATGCCAATTGCCTGCTCTCGGTGATGGACCACTGCCTGCGCAGCCGGCACTACGTCAACGTCGTGATCGCGGGCAAACACCCGGCGCCGCAGTGGCTGACGATGGAGGCCGCCGTCAAGCACTGCACGGCGGGCATCAGCATCTGGGCGTGGGCCAGCCACGACGCCACCGCGGAACCCGACGTCGTCATGGCGTGTTGCGGCGATGTGCCCACGCTGGAGACGCTCGCCGCTGTCTCGATCATGCGCGAACACCTGCCCGAACTGAAAATCCGGGTGGTCAACGTGGTCGACCTCATGAAACTGCAGCCGCAGAGCGAGCACCCCCACGGTTTGAGCGACGCGGATTTCGACGCCTTGTTCACGAAGGACAGGCATGTCATCTTCGCCTTTCACGCCTACCCCTGGCTGATCCACCGGTTGACGTATCGCCGCACCAACCACGACAACATCCACGTGCGCGGCTACAAGGAGGAGGGCACAATCACGACGCCCTTCGACATGACGGTGCTGAACGAGCTGGATCGCTTTCATCTCGTGATGGACACCATCGACCGCCTGCCGCAGACCGGCGCCAAAGGCGTGCGGCTGAAGCAGCAACTCGCGGACAAGCTGGTGGAGCACAAGCGCTACATCGAAAAGAACGGCCAGGACCTGCCGGAGATCCGGAATTGGCAGTGGGGCGCGGTCACCACCTCCAAAACGGAGTGAAGAACCCCGGAACGAGATCTGGCGCTTCGGCGAAAATCCATTCCCCACCCTCTTCAATTCCGGTCCGCAGAGCGCACCCAGGGCAGGGTCAAAGTCGTTCACTCGCCTCGTAGTCTTTCTCTTTCCTCTTTCTCTTAATCTTTCTCCCCTTCGGACAATCCCTGACGAAAG
>JBBRWD010000168.1:0-7077 GCA_038249465.1 Limisphaerales bacterium
CGGCTCCCCGCCCCCGCCCCTCCTCTTGCCCCAACTCTCCCCCTGGGGGCCCCCCCCTCCCCCCACCCCGCTACGAGGTTTTGAAATTGGCTCTGATGATGAGGATTACATGCTAAAGGCAATGATGCCCGAGTCGCTTGTCATCAACGAAATCTACCTGAGTCTCCAGGGCGAGAGCACCTGGGCGGGTCTGCCGTGCGTATTTGTGCGACTGACCGCGTGTGATCTGCGCTGCTCTTACTGCGACACGGCCTACGCGTTCACGGAAGGCCGCCGTCAGACGCTCGATTCCATCGTGGCGCGCGTCCGTGAACTGGCGCGTCCGTTCGCCGGCCCCGCCACCACTCGGAAGCTTCCGCTAGTCGAACTCACCGGCGGCGAACCGTTGTTGCAGAAGAACTCGCTGCCGCTGATGCGAACGCTCTGCGACGAGGGATTCACCGTGCTGCTCGAAACCAGCGGCGCTCACGACATCGCGCCGGTGGATCCGCGCGTGCATCGCATCATGGATTTGAAATGTCCGAGCAGCGGCGAGGCTGGGCGCAATCGTTGGGAGAACCTGCCGCATTTGAAGAGCACCGACGAAATCAAGTTCGTCATCGGCACGGTTGAGGATTACGCGTGGGCGAAGGAGCAGATCGCACGACCCCAACTCGCCGATGTCTGCCCGCTGCTCTTCTCCTGGGTGCAACCCCTTACGCCCGAGCAGCGGAATCCGGCGCTCAAAAATGTCCCGCCGGGCCAGACGTCACTGTCGCGGCGCGATCTGGCCGAGCGCATCATCGCCGACGCACTGCCGGTGCGTTTCCAGGTGCAGATGCACAAGGTCATCTGGGCACCCGAGGCGCGCGGGGTGTGATCATGTCGGCGCGCGGCCAGGCGATTTCGCAAGGCTCTGAAAGTAGCACAGGCGTCGCGCCTGCATCGGGCTGCACTGTTTTGAAACACCTCCAGAGCTGCCGATGCAGGCGCGACGCCTGTGCTACGCTGGCCGAACCGCGCCGGCGGTTTCATGCCGCGCCCAAGCATCGGCCGCGAGGATTTGATCCAGGTGGGGATGCGGAACCACGTCATGCCGATCCATCGTGCGCGCCACGAGACGGGTGATGTCCTCGAAGCCGCATTTTCGACTGCAGAACGCCTCCACGGCAACCTCATTGGCCGCATTGAGAACCGCCGGCAGCGTGCCGCCGACATCGCCCGCGCGACGCGCCAGCACGATGGACGGGAAGCGCTCGGGATCGGGATCCTCAAAAGTCAGCGTGCCCAGTTTCGCGAAATTGGTCTGCACCCGCTCGCTCGGTGCGCGGTCGGGATAGGTCAGCGCATATTGAATCGGCAGGCACATGTCGGGCGTGGAGAGCTGGGCTATCAACGATCCATCCACGAACTCGACCATCGAATGCACGATGCTTTGCGGATGCACGACGACTTGCACGCGGTCCATCTCGACGCCGAACAGCCAGCGCGCCTCGATCATCTCGAGGCCTTTGTTGAAGAGCGTGGCGGAGTCGATGGTGATCTTGCGGCCCATCACCCACGAGGGATGCTTGAGGGCGCGCTCGACCGTGATGTCGGCAAACTCGCTCTTCGGTGTCTGGCGGAACGGCCCGCCGGAGGCAGTCAGCCACAGGCGGCGCACGGAACTCGTGGGTTTGCCGTCGAGGCATTGAAAGATCGCCGAGTGCTCGCTGTCCACCGCGAGAACGCGCACGCCATGTTTCTCCGCTTCGCGCATGACGATCTCGCCGGCCATCACGAGGATCTCTTTCGAGGCGACGGCAATGTCCTTGCCCGCGCGGATGGCCGCCAGCGCTGGTTGCAGTCCGGCGGTTCCGACGATGGCGATGAGCACGATGTCCGCCGAAGGCAGCGTGGCCAGTTCCAGCAAACCCTCCGGGCCGGAGACGATTCTTGTCGAGCCACCGAGGACTTCGCGGAGCTGCGGCACCTTGGCGGGATCCGAGATGCTGATGATTTCGGGCCGGTGGGCGCGGGTTTGCGCCAGCAGGAGTTCGGCGTTGTTGCCCGCCGCCAACCCGATGAGGCGGATGCGGTCCGGCAGGTCGTCCGCGACCTTGACGGTGCTGGTGCCGATGGATCCGGTGCTGCCGAGGAGGACGACGTTTTTCATCGGGAGGGAGAGGTGGAAAGATGGATTATCAATTGTTGATAAAGGACAGCAGGTAGGGCGCGTCTGTCCCAGCGCGCCGTGACTTCGGCAGGCCCACCAGCAGCGCGTTGGGACAGACGCGCCCTCCCTCTCTCAGTTGTGATCGTGGTGCAGAAACGGTGCAGAAACCTTCGCAACGATCAATACTGGAGCCATGGTTCTCAGCATCCCACCACTCCATCACTCCAATCGACTTACGGATGCGTGAGCACATGGCGCAGGTAGAGATACATGATGGGCGCGTTAAACAGCAAGCTGTCCAGCAGATCGAGGATGCCGCCGATTCCCGGGAAGAAATTCCCGGAGTCCTTGACGCCAGCCTCCCGCTTGAAAAGTGACTCGATGAGGTCGCCAACCACCGCCGACACGCTGAGCACCACGCCGAGAATCGCCGCGTGATACCACGTCATGCCGGTGAGATGCCGCGCCGCAAGATGCGCAAACACCAGGCTGGCGCCGGTCGAGATGACGATGGCGCCCGCGAAACCCTCCCACGTTTTGCCGGGACTGATGCGCGGAATCATCTTGTGCCTGCCGATGAGCGAGCCGATCGCGTAGGCGCCCATGTCGCTGAACTTGGTCACGAGGATGAAGTAGAGCACGTACCACATTCCATCGCCCTCAGGCAGGCCCGGGTAGAAATTGATCTTCTGGAGGAAGTTCAGCAGGTAGGGCACGTACATCAGGCCGAACAACGTGGTCGAAATGGCAGTCAGCCCGTTCGTGCTGTGTTTGCTGAAGAATTGGATCAGACAAAGCCCGAGCACAAAGAGGATGAGGAAACTCGTCTCGAAATCGTTCACCCGCGCCGGGGTGTTGTGAATGCCGAGCTTGCCGCGCAGATGCAGGAAGGTGCCGACCATCAGCAGCACTCCGGCGGCGATACCCCAGTTGCGGAAGCACACCATGCCGCGCTTCTCGACCATGACGTAAAACTCCATCAAGCCGGTGGCCGCCAGCACGATCATCAGCAACAAGAAGACGTAGCTCGAAATGATCCGGTTGCCGGAGAACATCGCCGAGAGAATGACCGTCCACAGCAGCACCGTGCTAAACAGGCGGCGCGCGAAGACCTGCGCCTTCGAGGGCGACGGCGCCGCGGCGGGTGTTGGAGGATTGGTCGAAGCGCTGGACATGATGCCGACAGCGGTTGGTCAAACTCCGCCAAAGCGCCGGTGGCGCAGGGCGTATTCCTCCATCGCGGCATAGAGCTGCGGCTTGCGAAAATCGGGCCAGAGCGTGGGCGTGACCACAAATTCCGCGTAGGAAATCTGCCAGAGCAGGAAGTTGCTCACGCGCATTTCGCCGCTGGTGCGGATGACCAAATCCGGGTCCGGCCAGTGGCGGGTGTAGAGATGTTCGGCGATGGTGCGCTCGGTGATCTCGCCCGGGTCGATCTCGCCGCGCTTGGCCTTCTCCGCGATGGCGCGCACCGCCTCGACGATTTCCGTGCGTCCACCGTAGCTGAGCGCAAGGATGAGAGTCAGCCCGTTGTTCCTGGCCAGTGCGGCCTGCGTCTTCTTGATTTGCTCCTGCACGAACTCCGGCAGCCGGTAAATCTGGCCGACGACTTCGAGGCGGACGTTGTTGCGGTTAAGCTCGCCGATCTCGCTCTTGAGAAAGCGCGCGAGATACTTCATCAGCGTGTCCACCTCGTCCTTCGGGCGGTTCCAGTTCTCGACGGAGAAGGCGTAGAGCGTGAGGTAATTGATTCCGATTTCGCCACAGGCGCGGACCATGGCGCGCACCGACTCGACCCCGTTGCGATGGCCTTCGACTCGTGGCAAACCGCGCTCCTTCGCCCACCGGCCGTTGCCATCCATGATGACCGCCACATGCCCCGGCAGCACGCTCCGGGCGCGTGCGCTGAGCGGCGGCGACGCGCTGCCCGACGAAGTCTTGGTGGGAGCGAGCGGAGTCAAGATGACGGCTTACACGAAGATGGTCTGTTCGCGGCCCGGTCCGACGGAGACGATGCTGAGCCGCGCTCCGGTAAATTCGGAGATGGCCTTGAGATAGGTGCGCGCCTTGGCGGGGATTTCCTTCCACGACCGGCACTTGTCGAGCGGTGTCTGCCAGCCGGGAAACTCGACGAAGACGGGCTCGCATTGCTTGAGCACCTCAAGATCATTGGGCATGTAGGCCAACTGCTGCTTGCCGACCCGGTAGGCGACGCAGACGCGAATCACCTCAAGCTGATCAAGCCCATCCACGTTGGTGATGGCCAGGTCATCGATGCCATTGACCATCGCGGCGTAGCGCGTCGCCACGGCGTCAAACCAACCGCAGCGGCGCGCCCGTCCGGTGGTGGCGCCAAATTCGCGCCCCATGCCGTGAAGCATGTCGGAGATGACCTGGTTCTCCGACGGCAGCGGACCTTCGCCGACACGCGTGGTGTAGGCTTTCATCACCCCCACGACACGGTCCATGCGATGCGGCGGAATGCCCGAGCCGGTGCAGGCGCCACCGGCGGTGGTGTTCGAGGAGGTGACGAACGGATAGGTGCCGTGATCGAGATCGAGGAATGTTCCCTGTGCGCCTTCAAACAACATGCTCTTGCCGTGGCGCATGGCTTCCTGGAGCAAGACCACCGTGTTGGTCACGAACGGTCGCAGGACATCCGCGGCGGCCTGGTACTCCGCGAGCACCTTGTGGTAGGAAAGCGGCTTCGCGCCGAAGGCTTTCAGCACCTCGTTGTTATCGCGAATCCGGTCCTTGAGGCGCGCCGCGAAATGCTCCGGCTTGATGAGATCCAGCATGCGCAGCCCAGTGCGCGAAGCCTTGTCGCCGTAGGCCGGGCCGATGCCGCGCTTGGTGGTGCCGATCTTGTTCTTGCCCTTGCGGGTCTCCCGCTGCGCGTCGAGTTCGCGGTGGTAGGGGAAGACGACGTGCGCCGTCTCGCTGATCGCCAGGTTCTTGGGGCTGACCTTCACGTTCAGCTTGGCGAGACCCTGGAGTTCGGCGACGAGGCTGACGGGGTCGATGACGACACCGTTGCCGATGACGCACATCTTGCCCTTGCGCAAGATGCCCGAGGGAATGAGGTGCAGGACGTATTTCTGACCTTTGATGAACACCGTGTGCCCGGCGTTGTTGCCGCCCTGGGAGCGCACGACGATGTCCGCATCGGTCGTCAGCACGTCGATGATTTTGCCTTTGCCTTCGTCGCCCCACTGGGCGCCGACGAGAATTGTGTTGGCCATAATTATTTGGGAACGAATTCCGCCAACAAAAATCCCCGAAGTGCAAATTCGGGGCCTGCGGGCGGTCTTTGCGGCGAGACGTTAGGAAGGGACTCCGGGAGTGTCAACGCCGATTCCCCGGATTCCCGGGCGTTGTCAAGCGCGAGAACTCACGGGAGACGACGCGGGGAAGATTTCTCGCGATATTGGCGCGGATGACAACCCGATTATTGGAAACCATTGGCAATCCGCACTCATTCATGTGGGAGAAGCTTGTCCGCCGAACAGCGTAATGCATTCCGAATTCTGACGGCAGTTGTGATCAGAACATTTGTTTCGCCCGCCTCGATTTTTTGGAGATTTCGGATGTTCAGATTCACCAGTTCGGCCAACCGCTCCTGTGTCATTTCCATTGCCGCGCGCTCCCGTCGCACGTTCGCACCGAATTCTTTAAGTTGAGCATTTTCTTCGGGCGTTCTGGACACGCGCAAATTTGAAAAAGAATAGTGGCTTGACGGAAACGATACGGCATGGCGTAATCCGGTGCGTCGCCACTGTTGAAGCCGATTAAGCCCATCCCAGGTTAAGCAAGAGCAAAGAAAGGGTCAAATGAACACTGAAAACCGGTCGTCCCACAGTTTCTTACCGTCTCTTTGCTTGGACAGTTTAATCTCCTTGTCCAAGTTCGTCAGAGCCAGAGAGACAATAAATCGCCGCGTAACTACGGCCGCAATTGCGGCCGTGGCATTCTCTCTGACACTTACGACGATGGCGCAGACCGCCGAAGCTCCCGGACCAGCGAATCTTCAAAGGGCTGCGAGTTTCCGTTCAACACAGAAACCCGGTCTTCCCCCTCTTCCGTTCAATCCGTTCCCGGAACTGCCCGTGTATCAGATTACCGCCGGCCAATTCACTTATGACGATCGCGAAATTGATTATGAGGTTCGTCGCATAGAATCTGAAGTCAAGCGTTCTGCTGAGAACGCTGCTGTGGGCGCCGCTCTAATGGAAGATTCAACTCAAGGAGGGGGAAATGCCGCGCTCAGCAGCGGCGGTGTCAGACTCGCAATAGAACTGTTGGACGACAACACCAAGCGGATTTCATTCAATTCCATCCCCGGTCTGGTCTATCACATTGAACAAACCACCAGCCTGACGAACTGGACTTTGCTGAAAACGGTGATCGCGAACGACACGAATATGGCGTTCTATTCATTCGACGACGGCATCCAGTTCTACCGAGTTCGCGAGGGCGATGATCGCATCCAGTTTCCTGGGTGGGAGGGCTTCATCGAGCAATATCTCTCCTTCGACGTTTGGACACCGCTGCAAGGCACTTACCATTTGGAGCTTTATGGTGACGGAGATTTGATCTATCAAACAACGCACTCCGTTCCAACAAATGGTTCTTTCGGTGTTTATGACGGGGACTATGACCCAAATGATTGGCCGCACACGGGACATTACGGAATCATTGAGTGGGAATTGCGAGTAACAGTCACACCCGACGCACAGCCCGGGCAGTCGCCACAGCCTCCGGCGCAAGCCAATGTCACGAGGAAGCAGCGTCGAAACCGTGACCGCTTTGGAATCACGGTCCAGCAGTATGATGCCTTTACGATTTCCTATATGATCCAAGAGGATATCGACGAGTGGATGTTGATTTACTACCTAGCATGTTATCAGGCAGCATTCCAGAAAGCACTCGATGGCTCTCCGCTA
>JBBRWD010000169.1:0-7003 GCA_038249465.1 Limisphaerales bacterium
GATGGGACTGATGAAGAGTGGATGTCATAGGCCGGCGAGGATGCCTTCACGTGAAGACAAAATCGCCCGCCCATTTTCATCCGCGGCGCCGGGGCACAGGCCGATCGAATCTGCCCGCCGCGCAGCGGCTCAGTTCAACAATGCGCTGGAGCGAACAGCCGCCCCGCTTCGCAGTTCCCGCGTCGCGGACTTCGGTGGCACGTTCTGGTTGTCGCAAGGTTACGGGCGTTATCACGGCGGGGCGGCTGTGGCTCAGCTTTGTCGTTAGCCCGTGCGAACGTCGCGGGCGAGTCGAACACGCACAACAAATCGGAGACCACCAAATGAAAAACAAAATCAGGACAACGATAGGAATCGGAACAGCAGTCATCGCGCTGGCTCTCGCCAGTGCGAGCCTCGCACAAGTCACCAGCACACCGCTCACTGCGGAGCAGTTGGCCGAGCGGCGTGTCGCCGCCCGGCAACGGGCCGAGGAGTCCACTCGTTACCTCAACGAGATGATGGCGAAAATGCAGGCAGAGGCCGCAGCCCGTGCGGCGGCGCGTCCGCCCGTTGACCCCGCCGTGGCCAAGCAACGCGCCGATGAAGCCGCCCGCAAACGAGAGGCCGATTGGCAGGCGACCCTGGAAGCCGCGCGGCCCTTCTTGCGTTCTTGGGGCTGGCCCGGCGAGGCGGAGACGATGGAGACCCGCGAACAGGCGCGGACGGAGGTGCAGGAGTTGGCCCGCAAAGCCGAGGAAGCCAAGGCGGACGCGCCCCACGTTGAGGCTGAGTTGGAGGCCATCTCCACCTTGCTGAACGCAGCACGAGTGCGCGTCCGCAGCGACGGTTCCAAGGAGATTCTGGGCGGGCAGATTGGCGGGCAGCCGGTTTACCGCTCCAGCCTGAACCTGTTTGCGGGAGCCAGCATCAGCGCCGATGAGTTGTGGCCGACCAATTCATCCGTACCGTGGCCACACGCGTCCACCGGGCGCAACCTGACGGGCACGAACATAACGCTGGGCCTTTGGGAAGTGGATGGCGCGGTGTTGACCAACCACGCGGAATTTGGCAGCCGCGCACGGCAGGTGGACCATAGTGCCACCAATTCCATTCCGACCGACGGCCACGCAACCGCAGTGGCTGGGACGATGGCCGCAGGTGGGTTCTACCAGTTCGACCTTGGCGGTCAGCCCGCGCGGCTGATGCGCGGCGCGGCCTTTGAGGCGCGTATCCACGCCTACGATACCGACCGTTTCAAGCAGGAGCTTCCAGAGGCTGCTGCTGGGACCGTTACCGGCCAGCCGTTGCGTCTGGCCAATCACTCCTGGGGATATGGGGGAGGCTGGACGCGAGACACGATTCAGATCCTTCAGGGGGGCCAGACCAACACCATTCCCAACGCCTGGATTTGGCGCGGTGATATCTCTTTGGCCGAGGAGTGGAAGTTCGGGTTTTATTTCCCCAGCCTTTCCGATGGTACAGGCAGCGCTGACCTTGATGCGTTTCTTGCCACCAATGCGACCCGCCACTTGACGGTCTATGCCGCTGGCAATGACCGACTCTTCGGCCCCGGCAGTGCGACGACCTACTACTATAAGTCCGGCCTCGGCCCCTACGACTGGACCGGCGTAACGAACCCGCCTGCCGGCTCGCGCGACTGGCGCAACGGGGACGGCGACACTGGCGGCTACGACACCGTGCTGGCCCCCGGCACGGCCAAGAACGTCCTCACCGTCGGAGCGGTGCGAGACGTGTATCACGTCATCAGCAATCAGGTGCGCTATGGCTATGCTTCCAACGCCGTCGTGACGCTCGCTCCGTTCAGTGCGTGTGGCCCCACCGATGACGGGCGCATCAAGCCGGACGTGGTGGCCGTTGGCCAGAGCAACTCGGTGATTCGCAGCTTTGGCATTTTGACCCCGGCCAACAACGCCACCAATGGCTACTATCTGTACCAAGCCGGGACGAGCTTTGCCGCTCCCAGCGTCAGCGGTGGATTGGGATTGGTCGCGCAGCGGCGGGCGCAGCTTTTTCCGAACCTTGACCCGAACTTGGACGCTTGGCGCGGCTCGACGTGGCGCAACCTCCCCATTCACCGAGCCGACGATATAGGCACGCCCGGCCCGGATTATCAGATGGGTTACGGGCTGTTCAACGCGGCGGCGTGCGTGGCGCAGGTCGAGCTTGACCAGCAGCACGGACGCGGAACGCACATTAAGGAGTTCCAGGTTGGTGTCAGCCAGAGCGCCAGCTATGAGTTCGACTTGGACGGCAGCCCGTTCCGGGCGACGCTGACTTGGAGTGACCCCGCAGGTGTTGGGCAGACCGCTACTGAGGCGGACACCACGCCCCGACTCTTGAACAACCTGGACCTGCGTGTGGAGCGCGTGGGCGCGACCAACGTGTATTATCCGTGGGTTCTCAATCCTGACCTGACGAACAAAACAGAGGCGGCTCGCGCCGCCGCTGCCACGCGGGGCGTGGACAATCGCAACAACGTCGAGCAGGTCGTTATCACGAACGCACCGGCCGGACGCTACCGCATCGTAGTGACGCACTCCGGCGGGCTGCCCGGTGGCCCGTCGCCTTCCACCCAGTGGATTTCGCTGCTCACTACGGGTGACACGCCCTTGGCGCCAGTCTTCACGTCCATCGTGCCGAGTCCGTCGGGCACGAACATGCTCCTGACGTTCACCGCCGACCCCGGCGCGTATTTCCATTTGCGGAGCACGAGCGACTTCATCACATGGCAGACCAACGCCACCGTCAAGGCGGAGGGCGTGACCAATTCGGTCCTGGTTTCCGTCACGCAGCCCTACCAGTTCTACAGCCTGCGCCGCCAGCAGTAGGCCATGAGACACCGACTTGCACTGCTGGCTGGCTTTGCAGCAGCCTGGCTGGGCGCAACCCAGCCAGGCTCCGCTCAGGGGACGGTCGCCTACTACCGGCCTGATACGCCCATCGCTATGTTTACGCGTGGCCTCCCGTTACTATACGCGTTGAATATAGATGGGGATGGCACCCCGGAACTGACCTTCACTTACAGTTTTCAGTTCCTTGGCGTGCGCTCTGAGCAGTCCAGTCGGCTGCTGCTCTGGATATCGCCTCCTCCAAATATCGGCGGCCCCATCGCGCCGCTGTCCGCTGGATTTGATATCGGGCCGAACAGTGGGGCTGGAAGTTTACAGTGGTTCGGGGACGACTTCGACGTATTTGACACGCTCGTTCACTGCGTTGATACAGGTTGCGGGGGGCTTTTCCGTGGGCAGCACGCCTACATGGGCCTGGAGTTTCAGCGGGCGGGGAGCACTCACTATGGATGGGTATTGCTGTACGTTGCGTCAGACTATCCAGCAGGACAGATTGAGGCGTGGGCGTGGGAGACGCGACCCGGCGAGGCGATTCTCGCTGGGGCAGTGCCAGAGCCTTCCACTTGGGCACTGTTGGTGACAGGAGGTTTCTTGTTTTGGTGGTATGAACGAAAGAAACGAAAGGCATAACAAGGGCGCTGGAGCGAACAGCCGCCCCGCTTCGCAGTTCGAGAGTCAGGGGCTTCGACGATGCGCTCTGGTGGTCGGGAGTCGCGGGCGTCATCACGGCGGGGCGGCTGTCGCTCAGCTTGGTCGTTAGCCCCGCACGTCGCGGGCGAAACGAACACGCACAGCAAACCTGAGCACACACAATGAGAACAAAAACCAGAACAACGATACGAATCGGAACAGCACTCACGCTGCTGGCTGTCGCCAGCGCGAGCCTGGCACAAGTCGAGAGGCCCCCGCTTCCCGGCACTTACTACTCAGCAAAGGACTTCGAGTGGAGTCCCCCGTGGCCTTTCAATCCGCATCCAGACCTTGATGCAGTCGAAATCGCACCCAGCATCTTCATCTTTGACGACACGGTAATTCCCGACACTCCGGGACAAGCAGCGGCCAGAAAGCAGAGACAGGAGGCCGCCGAACGAGCGAAGGCGATCGCCGCCGACCCCGTGCTGGCTAAGGCGGCGCAAGAGGCGGCGGCGAAGTCGCAAGCGGAAGCACTGGAGCGGAACCGTCAGCGGTTTCTGCCCACGCTTCATGAGCCGCTCACCTACCGCGACGGTTCGCCTGCAACCCTCTCTGGCCTGGTCGAGGGCCACCGGCTGCTGGTCGCCGAGACGTTGGCTGAGAAGCAGGCCGAGGCAGCGGAGCGGCGCAAGCAGGCTGAGCAATGGGCCAAGGAGACGAGCAGCCCGGAGAAGGTTTCACTCGATGACGGGCGGGCCGCCTACTTGGAAGCCGTGGAGAACGGACTGCCGGTTTACAAGGGCACGTTCAATCTCGATGCCGCGCGCACGATTTCGATCGACCGGGTGCGACCCGGTGGAAGCACTGGCCTGAATCTCACGGGCACGAATACCTTCTTCGGCCTGTGGGATGAAGGCGCGGTGCGCACGACGCACACGGAGTTTGGAAGTCGCGTGACGCGGATGGATGGTGCCACCAACCTCAACTTTCACGCCACTGGCGTGGCGGGCACACTGGGTGCCGCCGGGGTGTTCAACGTGACGGTTCAGCAGGGCACGAACATCTTCACCATCACCAATGCCATGCGTGGCATGTCCTATCAGGCCACCGTCGGCTCGTGGGACTTCAATGGGGACAACTTGAAGATGCGCGGCGCAGTCGTCACCAATGCCATCGAACTTTCCAACCACTCCTACGGTTTGCGTAACGGCTGGCAGCAGTTGAGCACCAATCTTTGGCGTTGGTGGGGATTCCCATTCATTGACCCGAATCAAGACCCGAAGTTCGGCCAATACAATTCTTTCAGCCAAGAGTTTGACAGCATCACTTTTGACAATCCCTTTTACCTCACCGTCTGGGCGGCGGGCAACGACCAGAATGAGGGACCGACCAATCAGCCGGTGCCGCACATTACTTGGGGAATTGTAAGCAACCAAGTCGTGGAAGTAACCGTGACGAACGTCACGCGCGCATTGGACGGCGACGCCGGCGGATTCGATACGATGTCGCCGCAAGCATCCGCCAAGAATGTGCTCACCGTCGGAGCGATCTTTTCCATTCCCACCGGCTACACGAACGTCTCGCAGGTGGTATTGGCCCGCTTTAGTTCCTGTGGGCCAACCGACGACGGGCGCATCAAGCCGGATGTCGTGGCCGATGGCGTTGAGTTGATTACAACCGACTCAGATGCCGACAACGACGTGAACATCCGTTCCGGCACCAGCTTCGCTGCGCCGGGCGTCACCGGCTCCCTAAACCTGCTGCGCCAACGCTACGGGACACTGCATCCGGCTGCGCCACCACTCCGCGCTTCGACGTGGAAAGCACTGGTGGTCCACACAGCGGATGAAGCCGGGCTGCATCCCGGCCCGGATTACCGCCACGGCTGGGGCCTCATGAACACCCCCCGCGCCGCCGTGTTGCTCGGCCAGAACGCGACCAATGGCTGGCGGGCCTTCATCAAGGAAGTGCGGCTGCAGCCGGGCGGAGTGATTGAGTTTCCGGTCGTTGCCGCAGGCGGCACGAACGAGTTGAGAATCACACACGCTTGGACCGATGCGCCTGGCGCTGCCGACGGTTTCGGTGTGTTGGATTCTACGACGGGGAAACTGCTGAACGATGTGGACGTGCGCGTGATTTGTCCGGCGGGCGTGACAAACTTCCCGTGGGTATTGAATCCCGCAGCGCGCACCAACGCGGCCACGCGGGCCGACAACACGCGCGACAACGTGGAGCAGGTGGTGGTCACCAACGCGGTCGCGGGCACTTACACGGTGCGGATCACGCACAAAGGCACCCTGACAAACAACCAGCCTCAATGGGATTCGATCATTCTGAGCGGCATTGTGCCGCAGGCCAAGCCCGCACTTCGCATCACTGACTTCGCCATCACCGGCCCAACGACACTGGCCTTGAGCTGGGATGCGGTCGTGGGGCAGAACTACCAGGTGCAATATCGAAATAACGTGGAAGGGCCAGGCTGGACGAACATCGGCGGCGTGGTCAACGCGTCCAAGCCCACCGCCAGCGTGGAATTGGCCTACGACCCGCAGCAGTCCCAACGGTTCTTCCGTGTCGTCGAGGTGCCATGAAATTCCCGGTGAGATTGCGCACGTTCAGGTTTCAGACATGCTGGCTGCTGGCGCTAGCCTGCTTGCTTCCCGTCCGCGATTCTGTAGGACAAGGCACCATCGTTTACGTCCAGCCTAACGGGGGTCCGCTCGGTTATGGTCCCATCCCAGGATTCGAGAACCGACCCTTGGACCTGGATGGAAATGGGATGGTTGACTTCACGATTGATTCGACCCATTTTTCCGCCATGAATTCCAGTCCCAACAACCGCGTGTTAACCATTCCCAATTGGGATGGCGGCATACTTTTGTATCCGTTGGAGGCTGGAATGTTGATCTCCGAAATGCCCAGCGTCCAGGGACTCAATTGGGAGAATCGCGGCTCCATTTCAGCCTGCTCAACCATTGGGTGCTTGGGACTGTGGCTCGACCTGACCGCATACGTCGGTGTAGAGTTTGAGATCAATGGCGGCAGACACAACGGTTGGATTCGGATGCACAACTTTGCAGGTTCGGATGCCGGGAACGTCTTGGACTGGGCCTACGAAACGCGCCCCGGCGTTCCGATCTTGGCTGGAGCGGTGCCGGAGCCTTCGACCTGGGCATTGATGATAGGAGGAGGACTTTTATTTGTCTGGTTTACACGCAAGAAAACCAAAAGGACGGGCTAACAAGATCACTGGAGCGAACAGCCGCCCCGCTTCGCAATTCGAGAGTCGCGGGCTTCGATGGAGCGTCTTGGTTGTCGGAGGTCACGGGCCTTACCACGGCGGGGCGGCTGTCGCTCAGTTCTGGCGTTAGCCCGTGACGTCGCGGGCGAGTCGGACACACACAACAAATCGGAGACCACCAAATGAAAACCAAAACCAGAACAACGATGCGAATCGGAACAGCAATCCTCGCGTTGGCTCTCGCCAGCGTGAGTTTTGCACAAGTCGAAAAGCCGCC
>JBBRWD010000170.1:0-7001 GCA_038249465.1 Limisphaerales bacterium
AGCCGAAAACATCCTCGCCCTGCGCTGCCTTCACAGCAGCCGGAGCCTGGAAAACTTCTGGAAATACAGACTCAACCAC
The DNA here is from genome assembly GCA_038249465.1 of Limisphaerales bacterium. Classification (GTDB taxonomy): domain Bacteria; phylum Verrucomicrobiota; class Verrucomicrobiia; order Limisphaerales; family JBBRWD01; genus JBBRWD01. Next base: position 80 of record JBBRWD010000170.1, read on the forward strand.
CACGCCGCGCGCAACGACACCCTGCCGCTCGCAGCCTGAAGGAAGAATTTTGTCTCACACCCAATGGCGCGCCATGCCGAGCTGCCGTAGAAGAATTCCCACCGCCTCAATCAGCGTGTCGCAAGCAAAATCCGGTTCCGCCGGATGCTTCGCGTCCTTACCGCCGTAGCCGGTCCGCACGAGAACCGAGCGCAGCCCGGCGTTCCTCGCGGTCTGGAGGTCGGTGGTCGTGTCGCCGATGAGCCACGATTGCGCGAGGTCGATGTTCAGCTCGCGCACCGCCTGCTGGATCAGGCCCGTCTTTGGCTTGCGACAGCCGCACTCGATTTTCAGTTCCGAGCGCTCGCCGGCGAAGCCCGTCTTCGGATGATGCGGGCAGAAATAGATGCGGTCGAGAAACGCATGTTCGATGCCCAGCAGCGTCTCCAGCTTGTTGTGGATCACCTTTAAATCCGCCTCGGTGCAAAGGCCCTTGGCGATGACGGGCTGATTGGTCACCAACACCACCCGCCAGCCGGATTCATTCAGCCGATGCACCGCGTTGGCCGCGCCGGGCAGCAGCTTGACTTGAGCGGGCGAAGTCAGACCCAGTTCGCTCACTTCCTCAATGAGCGTGCCGTCGCGGTCGAGGAACACCGCGCGCTGCGGCGTGGCCAGCGAACTGCGCTGGATCACGCCGCCGGCAAACTGCGCGCACACGCGGTCGTAGCGCTCGGGCGTGCCGATGTCTTTGATGAATTCCGGCGAGTTGTAGCCGAGCAGGAACGACCCGCGCCGGAGCATCGCTGGGAAGAGATCCTTGCCGAAATCAAGCAAGGTGGGCCGCGCTTTCCCTGGCGCGCCGTCGGAGGGATCGGTTGCTTGCGGCGCGATGAGGACATCGCGCCCTACCTGGAACCGTTCCAGAGACCGCTTCTCCAGCACGTAAAGCCCGGCATTGACGAGGTTCTGCCGCCACACGCCGGCCGTGTGTGGGCGATTGTGCAACGCCAGCACACGCGACGCTGCGTCCAGCTCGACCAGATCGGAATCGAATGGATGATTGTTGGGATGGAGCAGCAGCGTGCCGTCGGCACCACTCTGCTCGTGCGTCTGCCAGAGGCGCGTCAGGTCCACGTTCACCATCGTATCGCCGTAAAGAACGACGAACCGATCCGCAAGCTGGTCGAATCCCGCCAAAACCGCGCCGGCGGTGCCGAGCGGTTCCTGTTCATGCACGCAGCGGATGCGCACGCCCCATTTCGCGCCGTCGCCGAAGTGGGCTTCGATCAAATCCGCGCGGTGATGGACGAAGAAGACGAAATCCGTGAAGCCATGCTGACGGCCGAGATCGACCTGATGTTCGAGCAGCGGCTTGCCGGCGATCGGAATCATCGGCTTGGGCAGATCGCCGAGGCGATCCTTGAGCCGCGTGCCCTTGCCGCCGGCGAGGATGATGGCTTGTTTCATCACTCAACTCGTCGCCTGCACTTCGGCGACAATCTCCGCCACGGCACGATCCACGGCTTCATTTGAGGTGAGCTTGGGCGACCAGCCGAGCCGCTTCAGTTTCTCGACGGAATAGTTGAATTTCGGCACGTCGCCGACCCAGCCCCGGTTGCCGCCGGTGTAGCGGATCTTCGCGCCGGGTGACATGTGCTGCGCCACTGCTTCCGCAAGGTATTTCACCGTGGTGATGCTGCCGGCAGTGCCGATGTTGTAGAAGTTCAGCGGCGCATCCGCGTGGTCCACGATGAAGAGCATCGCGTCCACGAGGTCGGCCACATGGAAGTAGGGCTTTTCCTGCGAGCCATCGCCGAGCACTTCGAGTTCGGCCGGATTCTTTTTCAACTTCTGCGCGAAGTCGTAAATCGCCCCGTGCGTGGCGCGGCTGCCGACGACATTCGGGAAGCGGAAAATCCAGACCTGCTTGAGATAGGCTTCGAGCGCGGCTGAGATGGCGGCTTCACTGGCCAGCTTCATCGCGCCGTAGTTTGAAATCGGGAACAGCGGCCCGAGCGTCTCGACCATCATCCCCGGATGCACGCCGTAAATCGCCGAAGTGGAGGCGAAGGCGAGGCGCGGGATTCCCTGGGCGCGCATCACCTTGAGCAGGTGGTGCGTGGTGAGAAAGGTGTCGCGCAAGTCCACGTCGGTGTCGGCGCCGCCGGCGCGGATGTCGGAGTTGGCGGCCAGGTGCCATGCCATGTCGAACGGCGCGGACTTGCCTTCGTCGCCGAGGATCTTCGAGATGGCAGGCACGTCGTTGACGTCGGCTTCGTGGAACGTGAAACGTGAATTCTCGAGCGCGGCGGCGAGGTTGGCGCGCCGTCCGAGCTTCATGTTGTCGATGCCGACGACGGAGGCGCCGCGTTCCAGCAGGCGATCAATGAGGTGGCTGCCGATGAATCCAGCGGCGCCGGTGACGAGACATTTACCAAGAGTGCTCATGGTGCGAGGCCGGATGAAAGCGGGCGCGCGGGGCTTTGTCGAACCGATTCCGGGCGGCACGAGGCCAGTTCGACAGAAAATGAGGTCTTGCAATCAAGGGCAGTTGCCGTAAATCTTTGTCCGCAATTGGACGCGAGCGTAGCTCAGCCTGGTAGAGCGCAACCTTGCCAAGGTTGATGTCGAGGGTTCGAATCCCTTCGCTCGCTCCATCTCTACAAACGACTTACAACAATTCCTCGACTTTTAGTGGCGGTTTCGTGACACTGTTTCCCGTTTTATGGCGAAGCAGATCACTTTTCCGGTCACGGTCATGGCAGGTGCGACCGCCATCAAAATCTATCGCAGCCCCCTCACGATAAAGCCTACGGCGCAGGACCAGAACGCCCAAGCCTCAACCGCTGCCGGAGCACCAAAGATCAAGGCCTACGATTCCTACGTGGTCGCCTACTACCGAGGCGGGGAGAGGATTCGTTGCCGGTTCAACTCGCTCCAGGAAGCACGGGACAAGGCCAATGCGATCCAAATCCAGTTGCTCAACAACGACCTGGAGGCGCTGAATCTCACGGGCAAGGACAGCTTGGTCTTTACGCAGGCAAGCGACGTTGCCAAGAGGTTTAATCTCACCTTGGACCAGCTTGCCCGGGAGTTTGCTGAGGCCCGTGAAATCCTTGGCGACATCTCCTTGATCGAAGCCGCACGCTTTTTTGACCGTTATGGCAAGACCGTCAAGGAGCACAAAGCCGTTCCTGCTATTGTGAAGGAACTGGTGGATGGCCTCAAAGCAGACAACAAATCGGAGTATCACATCCGTGACATGGAACGGCGGTTGACCACGTTTGCCAACACCTTCCCAGGGCAGATCATGGAAGTCCGGACCAAGGAGATTTCGGATTGGCTGCGCAACCTTGCTGGGCAGGACAACGATGGCAAAGTCTTCCCGTTCGCCCCCAAGACACGCAACCACTACCGCAACGCCGTTGTGCAACTTTTCAATCTTGCGAGAGATCACGGATACCTGCCCAAGGGAATGCCCACCGATGCCGAAGCGGTGAAAACGTTGGATGTGGTGCCGCCCGAAAACGAGATCTTTACGGTCGAGGAAATTGAGAAGCTGTTGCGGGGAGCGCCGAACTACCTGGTCCCAGCTTTGGCCATCAAAGCCTTCAGTGGCGTTCGCACGGAAGAAATGGTGAGGATGGGTTGGGAGCATTTGAACTTCGAGAACAAGCACATCACCCTTCCCGCTGATGTGACCAAGACCAAACAAAGACGGTTAATACCCATCGCGGATAATCTGATTGCTTGGTTGGCCCCGCACAAGAAAGCAGCCGGCCGCATCTGCGAACGCTGGCAGGGACCGCAAACCTTGGTTCAGGCCTTCGGTCGATATGGAAAACAGGTGGGAATCAATGTCGGAGCCAACAAGTTTAGAAACTCCTACATCACCTACCGTGTGGCTGTGACCCATGATGTTGCCAGGGTGGCCTTGGAAAGTGGCAATTCCCCCAGAGTCATCCAGCGCGAATATCTTGAACTGGCCACAGAAGAGGACGGTAAACGCTGGTTCGCAGTATTCCCACCACAGGTCGCCCAGAAGAAAACCAAATCGGCGAAGAACACGGGCGCAAAGGAAAAGGGCAAAAAGCGGCCAGCCTTGAACCAGCATGAACAGCCATTACAGGAGGCGAGACCATGAAATCCCATCCAAAAGAGCCGCAAAAGGAATTCGCCAAAATGCTGGGGGCCGCCTGTGTTCGTCGCGGCTACCTTGAAAAGCTTCACGCCGGAACCACGCCCATCACCCTCACTGGCGACTATTCCGACGTGAAGGTGATCGACGCCGCAGGAAGGGAAATACCGTGGAACCAGGTGTCACGGATCAGCCAGGACGAGATGAAAACGCTCATGGTCGGCGTGGTGGATCGGCTTTACACCTTCCTGCTGCGGACGCTTTTCTGTGCCGGTGAGGATAAAGAATTTGAACGTGCCATCGAAAAAGCAGCAGCACCTTGGCCGAAGAACTGGAATGAGCCGCAATACCTCCCTGACTTTCTGATGCCGCCAAAGCAGGAGTGACAGTGGATCATCGACCTGCTCATACCGCTTCACCTCCGCCCCCAGCTCGACCACGTGATTGCCAACCTGGAGCTGATGCCGATGCGAATGAACTCGTCGAAGAATGACAGGGTGGGACCTCGCCAAGTGGATTTTGTTCGCAAGCTGAAGCAGGTCGAGCTGTTCACGAAGAAGAGCCTGGCGGCAGTGGTGAAGGCGTCGAAGAAGGGCTGAGCTAAAAAAAGGCGCTCAGGAATACGAACACTCCTGAATCCGTTTTCGATTATAGGGCGAGCGCATCAAAGACATAAAAAAACCGGGCTCTGCAATCAGGGGGTGATCGTCAGAGCCCGGGGAATTTCGAATTACAGTGGGATTATGTGGATGCTCGACACCAGCCTGTATTGGGAACCAGTGCCGAAATCTGTCGGGCTATCAAAGAACATTTCTGTCTGCCCAAAATCGGTGAAAGCTGCGGTTAAAAAAGCACGCGTTCTGGGAGGCGTCAAGGGGTGCATCCAATCCTCCAATGATTGAAATCTGACATCCGCTGCTCACTCCCCATCCACCGCCCGCCACAAATATCTAGCGGCAGAAGTGCGATATGGTTTCCACCTCTGACCAAACCTCTCCAGTTGCTCAGGCTCGGGCATCTTCCTTTTGGCGTATGCGATTTGGAATCCTCGTCGCACACCCAAATCGTGAACCGGCAAAACATCCTGCCTTCCGAGGTTGAAGATCAAAAACATCTCCACGGTCCACCTCCCCACCCCGTTCAACTCCGTCAGCTTCGCAATGATCTCGGCGTCGGTCAGGTCGTCACAATCAGCCAGTGAAGGCAGACCTCCAGATTCAGCTTTTTCTGCCACTCCCCGCACGTATTTGGTTTTGGGATTCGACAGACCAGCAGCACGAAGTTTCTCTGGCTGAATTTCCAAGACTTGTGCGGGCTCTTAAATCAATCTGGCCAACGCCTGACGAGGACAACTTGGCTATTTTGTCAACATGGTCAGCACCCCTCGTTGCCCCAGCCGCATTGACTCTTCGTGCAATACGACATTCCTCGTGCCTCCAGAAGCAACGTTGCCAAACCACATCTCAGCAACCGTCGGATTGGCGTAAATTTCAATTGGTTTCTTGGGGTCGGCAGCTTTGGCCCGAGCTGTTGCAAAGTCCTGTGGGAACTCTCTGTCGAGGTCGCGTATCCAAGCTAGCCCCATCGATTCCAGTTCGGGCGAAACGCCCCACCATGGTTTGGCACCATTCCTGAACATGATCACTGCGCAAGGCCGTCCCGACCCCACGACGTAGCGCAACGCTGTGCATTGCACAGAAACTTGGAACGTACTGGCGATGTCACGCACCGCCTGTAGACCGGACTTCACTGTCTTTATGCTCGCCTTGTATTGCTTCGTCGGCATCAGCAAGTGAGAGGAAAAGAGGTTGGCCTCCTGTTCGGCCGGATTATCTGACGGCCGATTTGGAAACGACGGATGAGGTGGCTTGCCGGACGCCAGTGCGTTGCGGTGCTCGTCGATGAAAAAGTGGCCGAGTTCATGGCCAAGCGTGAAACGCATTCGCGGTGAGCCGAATTGGTTGCGTGCGGTGTTGATGTAAATGTGGAACCACCCGCTTCGATGTTCAATCAGGCCCTCGAAGGCTTCGCCATAATCACCATAGCTCATGCTCAACTCGTTGTCCTCCACGATTGAGTCAAGATATACAGGTACATCGCGGGAGAACTCCTGCCAGACGCCTTCGGCCAGGTCCGCCAAGTAGTCGCGGCGTTCCCGTGGGATTTTAACGAGTGGCATCTGGCGGAGTCCTCTTGCTCTTCTCGGCCATTTTCCGATCAGCATCCATTTTCATTCGCACATCTTTTGGAATGTCTCCTCCGTTGCGCGCTGCCATAGCCAGGTTCTCACCGATGTCGTTTTCGAGAATCGGATTCTTATTCTCCAATCGAACCAGCTTGCTGCTGGTGCGCTTGCGGAGGAATTGACGGAACCGGTTGCTATTGGGCGTTGGGACATCTTCAAGATCCACCTCGGCCTCGATGTTGGCTACGTCATCAGTTGTGCGGGGGAACAGGAGTGCCTGGTCTCGGAGTGTGGAGTCGAGAGCCTTCTCCACCTCTTCCGCTGGCAATGCGCGGTTGGGCTTTTTTGGAGTATGCTCGCTCATGGTTGTGTTTTGTTTTCTTGTTCATTTTCGATGATGAAATCTCTGAGCCGATCCAGGAGTCGCTTGCGGCGAACCCGCAGGCTGACCTCTGTGACACCGAATTCACTATAGATGGCAGAAATGGACCCCAAAATTCGGACCAGGAGCTAAGTTAGACTTTTCCGGCTCAGGCTGGGGTGAGAAAAGGCCGAGCCATGAGCAAAACAAAAAGAAAACGACACAGTGGAGCCTTCAAAGCCAAGGTGGGGTTGGA
>JBBRWD010000171.1:0-6950 GCA_038249465.1 Limisphaerales bacterium
CCACAGCCCCCTGGCTCTGCTGGCCAGAAAAAATCAGGAACGCCCCGCCAAAATCTCCCCCAAGATCTTCTTGCTCCACCCCATCCCGCTGGAGTCTCTTCTCCCCCGTTCAGGGGGTCACGATGTTCCCCGGCGCGCCGCGGTTTTTCGGGCAGTGCGTTTTACCAATTCAGTCCGTTCCGCGGGTGACTTGCGGGGGAGGCCGTCAGAAGCCAGACATCCATCTTGGAAATGGAACGCCGACAGGTATTGCCAGGCGGGAATACTTTTGATAATGGCATGAATCAGTCACCATCCTAAACCGTCCATCGCTCATGCGTTTTGCCCTGAAATCTCGATTGGCCCCTCGCCTCGGCGCAGCGCCGTGGCTGGCTTTGGCCCTGATCGTGGAACCTTTGGGGGCGGCGGAATCCGGCGCTCACGGGGAGGGCATCCAGTTTTTCGAGAAGCGCATCCGCCCGGTGCTGGTGCAGAACTGCTACGAGTGCCACAGCACGGAGCGTGAGAAGGCCAAGGGCGGGCTGCTCCTTGACACCCGGGCGGCGGTTCTCAAAGGCGGCGACTCCGGACCAGCGATCGTCCCGGGTAATCCGGACAAAAGCCTGCTCGTGAAGGCCGTTTTGCGGACTGACGAGGATTTACAGATGCCGCCCAAGCACAAACTCGACGAGCAGTCGGTTAAGGATCTGATCGAGTGGGTGCGGATGGGCGCACCCGATCCGCGCGACGGTGGCGCGGGGAAGAAGCTGGTCGGCGCGACCATCGAGGAAGGCCGGAAGTTCTGGTCGTTTCAGCCGGTGAAAGATCCGCCGGTGCCGAAGGTGGAGAACAAGAAATGGGTGCAGTCGCCGGTGGATGCTTTTGTCCTCGCCAAGATCACGGAGAAAGGGCTGACGCCGGCAGAGCCGGCCGACAAGCGCGTGCTCCTCCGCCGCGCCACCTACGATCTGACGGGATTGCCGCCGACGCCAGAGGAGGTGGATGCTTTCCTCGCTGACAAATCGCCGCAGGCCTTCAGCAAGGTCGTCGAACGATTGCTGGCGTCGCCCGCTTACGGCGAGCGCTGGGGCCGCCACTGGCTCGACGTCGTCCGCTACGCCGACACCGCCGGATGCAATTCCGATTTCCCGGTTCCGCCCGCCTACAAATATCGCAACTGGGTGATCCAATCGATTCAGGCGGACATGCCATTCGACCAGTTCCTGCGGGAACAGATTGCCGGCGACCTGCTCCCGGCGAACTCCGACGAGGAGCGAAACGATCTCCTCATCGCCACCGGTTACCTCGCGATAGCGCGGCGGTTTGCATCGCAGACGAACGAGTTTTATCTCACGCTCGATGATACGGTGGACAATCTGGGCAAGGCAGTTCTCGGGCTGTCGCTCGGATGCGCGCGCTGTCACGACCACAAATACGACCCGCTGCCGACGCGCGATTACTATTCGCTTTACGGCATCTTCAAGGGGAGCCGCTTTACGTTCCCCGGGGTGGAGGTGGTGCCCAATCCGCGCGATTACATCCCGCTCGGCACCGCTGAGGAAGTGAAACGCTGGAAGGATTACGAAGCGAAACTCAACGATCTCGATCTCGAATTACGCCGTCTCGAACCGCTCACGCGCGGCTCGAAGGCCGGCACGAACGATGTGGCCAAGGTCAAGGCCGAGATAGAGGAGATCAAAAAGCAGCAGAAGAAAATGCAGGAGAATCCGCCGCAGGTGGAACTCGCCTACGGAGTGCAGGAGGGCAGCCCCGCCGATGCGCGCATTCACAAGAAAGGTGAGCCGGGTTCGCTCGGAGAGATTGCCCCCCGCGGCTTTCTCCAGGTGCTCGGCGGCCAGCAGTTGCCGAAGGATTGCAGGGAAAGCGGGCGCCGCGAGTTGGCCGAGTGGATCACCGATCCGAAGAACTCGCTCACCGCACGAGTGATGGTCAATCGCCTCTGGCAAAATCACTTTGGCAAAGGACTGGTGCAGACGCCGAACGATTTCGGCTTCCGCGGGAAGCCACCTACGCATCCTGAATTGCTCGATTTCCTCGCGGCGCGCTTCATCGAAAGCGGATGGAGCCTCAAGGCCATGCACCGGATGCTGCTGCTTTCGAGCTCCTACCAGATGAGCAGCGCGGAGCACGCGGCCAACGTGGCGAAGGATGTGAACAACGATTTCCTCTGGCGCTTCGACCGCCGGCGGCTGAGTGCGGAGGAATTGCGCGACACCGTGCTGCTGCACAGCGGCACGCTCGATCGCGCGATGGGCGGCGCGCATCCGTTCCCACCGCGCGAGAAATGGAATTTCACCCAGCACACACCATTCGTGGCCGACTATCCGTCGGACAAACGCAGCGTGTATCTCATGCAGCAGCGCATCCGCCGGAATCCCTACCTCGACATTTGGGACGGCGCCGATCCGGCCGCGGCCACGGGCGTCCGGCCCATCAGCACCACGCCCATCCAGGCGCTCTTCATGATGAACGATCCGTTGGTCCACGATCACGCGCAGAAGTTCGCGCGCCTCCTGATGGCCGCCGCGCCGGAAGATCCGGAGCGCATTCGCCGCGCGCATCTTCAACTCTTCAGCCGGCTGCCGACCCGGGAAGAAATCAAGGACGGTCAGGAATATCTGGCCATCGTCACCGCCGCGCTCCGCGAGGCCGGCACGCCAGCGGATCAACTCGCCGAAGTGGCGTGGGCCAGCTACAGCCGCGTGCTGTTCGGCAGCAATGAATTCATCTTCGTCGATTGACCATGAACGATTCCGCCCAATTTCTCTCGCGCCGGCAGGTGATTCGCTCCCTCGTCTGCGGGTCCGCGCTCATGCCGGGCATTCTGCAAATGCTGCTCAGCCAGGACGCGCGCGGCGTCGAGGCGATGAATCCACTCGCGCCCCGAGCGCCGCATTTTCCGGGCAAGGCGAAACGCGTCATCTTCATGTATATGCCCGGCGGGGTGTCGCACGTGGACTCGTTCGATCCAAAACCCAAGCTGGACGAGAAAGCCGGCGAGAAGGTGTCGGAGAAATCCGGCCAGCGGTACCTGCCGTCGTTCTGGGATTTCAAACGTGGCGGGAAGTGCGGCACCGAGGTCAGCGATCTGTTTCCGCACATTCGAGGCTGCGTGGATGACCTCTGCCTGATCCGCTCGATGCACGGAGATCACAACGACCATGCGCAAGCCACTCTCGGCATTCACGGCGGCTCGGTCATCGCGGCCAGGCCGGCGCTCGGCTCGTGGGTCAGCTATGGACTGGGCACCGTGAATCAAAATCTCCCGTCGTTTGTCGTCCTCGCGCCCAAGCTGCCCTACGCCGGCAGTCAGGTGTGGAATTCCGATTTCCTGCCGGCCTGTCATCAGGGCACGCGTGTGCTCGCGGGCGCCGAACCCATTCCCGATCTCAATCGCCGCGCGCCCTCGGCGAAGGTGCAGGAACTCGAACTCGGGTTACTCGACAAGATCAATCGCCAGCATCAGCAGGCACGCGCGGCTGACCCATTGCTGGCGGCGCGCATCAAGTCATTCGAGACTGCTTTTGGCATGCAGGCGGAGATGCCGCAGGTGCTCGACCTCTCGAAGGAGACCGATGCCACGCTGCAACTCTACGGACTCGAACGCGGCAGCACGAAGGGCTTCGCGTGGCAGTGCCTCGTGGCGCGCCGGATGATCGAGCGCGGGGTGCGCTTCGTGGAATTGATCGACGTCGGCTCATCCAACAACTGGGACGCGCACGGCGACATGAAGACGCACGAACCGCTCGCGCGGAACATCGATCAGGCCATCGCCGGCCTGCTCAAGGATCTCAAGTCGCGTGGGCTGCTCGAAGATACGCTCGTCGTGTGGACCTCGGAATTCGGCCGCACGCCGACGCCGGACAGTCCGAAGGGCAGGGGGCATCAGGCGAGTGTCTATTCCTCGTGGCTCGCGGGCGGCGGCATCAAGCCGGGTATTGTCTATGGCGCCAGCGACGACCTTGGGCGGCGCCCGGCGGAGAACCCTGTGCATGTGCATGATTTCCACGCCACGATTCTCCACTGCCTCGGCTTCAACCACGAGAAACTCACCTTCCGCCACGCTGGCCGCGATTTCCGCCTCACGGATGTGGCGGGGAATGTGGTGAAAGAAATTCTCGTCTGAGGACGGCAGGCCGGAGCGCGGCTGTGTCGTCCTCGATCAGCCGCAGCCTCTCAAATATGCCGGCAAGCATCCGGTGTATTCCGACGGCCGCCCGTGGCGAAGCTGCTGCGGCTGGTCTTCGACACAGCCGCGCTCCGGGGCAGTGCCCGCTGCACCCACCGCACAACGCACTGCTTGCCCTCGGGCGGCCCGGCCAATACACTCCCGCCGTTCCATGCACTCACACGCCCCCTCACAAGAGGACACCGACAACCCGCCGTTGAACCTCAACGCCGTGGACGCGCCGCGGTTGCGTGACTTTGACGCTCCTCGCTTGCGGGAGCGTGGGAAGACGGAGCCAGTTCGATGTTTGATCGGGCTTTGCTGGCGACGTATGGACCCAATGCAAAACTTCCGCCGGACGCGCGATCTGCTGCTGCCGCGTCTGCTGTCGGGGCAGGTCGAGCTTTCAACGGCGGAGTTGTCTGCATGAAGATTGCGCGAAACACTCTGGCGGAACTCGTCAAGATTGTGACGGGCGACACGAAGATGTCCCCCTACCGCAGCGGGCCAATGCTGGTCCGGTTGTTCAACGAATGGCGCGAACGATTTCTACGAGCAGGGATTCCCATCACGCTGGAAATACGCCGAGGAGAAATTGCTGCCGCTAAACGAAACGTCCTCTTTGCGCAAACTCATCAACCAAATCTTCGACGCGCGCGAGTGGATTGGAAAAGACCTCAACCCAGAAGTCGCTGCGGCGCACCTCAACAAGTTCCTTAAGTTCGATGGCTACGAACTTGTAGGCGACGACGACCATTTCAAAGTGAGGGAGACCGGCGGCGTGGTCGTGCAGTTCGATTCGCCGTTCCCGGAGTCCCAGGAGGTCAACCACGTATTCATCGAGGAACAGGTTCGCAAGTGCGACAAGAAGATAGACGAGGGCGACTTCGGCGGCGCGATTACCAATGCGCGGTCATTGGTGGAAGCGGTGCTGCTGGAAATTGAAAAGCAGTTGTCGGTAACCCCACCGCAATACGACGGCGACCTGATAAAACTCAACAAGCGCGTCCAGACGCTACTCAACCTCGACCCGGCGCGGAAAGACATCAGCGACATGCTCCGCCAAGTGCTGTCGGGATTGACCAGCGTTGTGAACGGTCTGGCCGGTATGCGGAACAAGATGAGCGATGCCCACGCTGCTGGCTACAAAGCATCGAAGCATCACGCCAAGCTCGCGGTGAACAGCGCGAAGACTTTCGCCGACTTCATCTTCGACACCCATTCCTACCAGAAGACAGCAGGGAAATTGAAATGAGCGCCCAACGCCCAGACCAGCCGACTTTGGAGAATCTGATAGCATTAGGCCAGTGCGCGGATGGTGACGCTCGCATCGCCGACATCCTCGGCTCCCTGAGATCGAACGCCTACGTCAGCAGCATTCATCCGTTCCAAGATTTCGAGTGGTTGCGGGAAATTCCGTGGGCTGACGCCTGCGCCGTTGTCAGGGCGGTCGTCCACGTAGAGGCGGCGCGGTTCACGCAGTCGGGCGGTTCGGCATCTGCCATCAAAAACGCCTACCGAACGATGGAAGACAGCGACCGCGTCGCGGCGATGGAACTTGCCGCGTGGATCGTGGACCACAGCGAGAACAACTACATCCCGTTCCCAATGTGCAAGATTCGGCACGCCTTCGAGGGCATCAAACGCACCGCCGGCTCGTGGGCGGAATGTCGTGAGGCGCTCGACCGCTGGTGCGCCGACGAGTGGGGACGCCAACGCCGCGTCGCCGAAGAAATGGCGAACCAGAAGCCGGAAGGTGAGCGCCGCCATCAAATCCACAGCGCAGTAGCCGCGCGGTTGAACGCCGAACAGGCGGAAATCCAGCACGCCCGAGCGTCCGTGCGGGAGAAGTTGCTCGCCGAGCTGCGTGCGCTGCCGGTCAGGGACAGGCTGGAGCACATCGCGTGGGACGATACACGCTCGCTCTCCTGCTATCCCGCAGACCTCGCCACCTGCACCGCCGAGGATTTGCAGCAACTCGACCCAGTGACGCGCGAGCGCCTCATCGCCAAACTCCGCGAGCGCAAGAAAGGTCCGTGGCACAAATTGGCGAAGCAATTGAGACTGGCATGAGTGCTGAAATCATTCCATCGCCGTTAATTTCCAGCTCGCCATCGCAGGAAAATATGTCCAGCCCCAGGTTGGACAGATGAGACCAGAGGGCTGGACGAATTTGGGCAGACCGTCTGGACACAGGCGTCCACCAAAGAAGATGACATGGACACAACTTCCACTTAACGTCATCAACAGAAAAGGATACAAGCAGCGCACGAATCACGCGGAGGTTGCCGCAAGCGTGCAAACCGGGGACTTTGTAGGCATGAAAGCAACTGCTTCCACGAACGACAAATACAGTTTTGAGAAACGCTGGGCGCTGTCTTTGAAAGAGGACGGCTTCGTGCCGGTAAGCACGTTCTTTCTGGAGAACTACCACCGGCTGAAACCGTGCGACCTCACCTACGGCGAAGCGATGTTCGTGATTCATCTAATGCAGCACAAGTGGGACGAGAGCGCGCCCTTCCCGGCCTACAAGACGATTGCCCATCGGATGCACGTCTCCGCTAAGTCTGCGCGGCGGTGGGCTGCCAGTCTGGAGCAGAAGGGTTATCTGGTGTGAGAGATGCGCGTCGGCGCGACCAACCGGCAAGGCGTTTGGCTGGCCGTCAGCGCAGGCCGGTCGGCGTTGGAAAAAAGAAAGGACTAGACATCCGCCCTCAAAAAGGTTCCAATACGCTGGTGAAAGAGCAACTTGATGGCGGCGGCATATCGGCAACGGGGCGCG
>JBBRWD010000172.1:0-6751 GCA_038249465.1 Limisphaerales bacterium
CCGCAACCTCTCTATCCCTTCTTCCTCTTGCGCATCCAAGCAGGCTGGATTGGCTGGCCGTTGTTCGCGGCAATCCTGGTGGGGAGCGTCGCGGGCATGGGGCTGGGCGTCGTGGAATGGAACCGGCGTGTCCTGTCCTACACGTCTTCATTGCGGGCGATGCTGAAACTTTTAGGTCGCTGGTCAGCACTTGGCTGGGCTGGCGCCCTGCTGTGCGGTTTGTTCCCGGTGGCGCGCTACTGGCTCCAATCGGGCGGGGTGTCGGTGTTCGGAGAACTCTAACCAATAATCCCAACCAAAAAACCTATGAACATGATTCGAATCCTTCTCGTGCTGGGCCTGGCCGCTCTCTTCTTAACGGGGTGCGGACCGAAGGCGGACCGTTGTGCCAAATGCGGCATGCTGGTGGAGGAGCACCCGCGCACGATCGCCGGAGCGGTGGACCGTTCAGGCAAGGCGGAGCGCTTCTGCTGTCCGCGCTGCATGTTCGTCTGGCTGCGGGGTCCGCGGGGCGAAGGCGCGCGGGATATCTGGATCACCGAATACTACCAACAGCAGCGCAAGCCCATCGATCAGGTGTTCTTCGTCATGGGGTCGGATGTGACCGGACCGCTGGGCACGGATCTCGTTCCGGTGGCGGAGCGTCCGGCTGCGGAGCGTTTCCAGCAGGATCACCACGGTAAACGCATTCTCCAAGCCAGCGAGATCACCAGTGAATTGCTGAAGGAAATCATCGGCAAGCCGCATTCAGCCGCACCCTGACCGCAGCCGGTGGTGTCACGGTCCCGAGGCAGGCCAAAGATCCGCTTTGGCGCCAGCGCGCGATCATGGCTTTCCGGGCTTCACCTAGGCTTTGAGCAGCCCATCCTCCATTTCATACGTCCGATCGAAGACATCCAGAGAGCGTTGATCATGCGTTACGACGATCACGGCTGCCCCGCGTTCGTGCGCCACTTTGCGGAACAATTCCATCACCTGCCGGCCGCGATGACTGTCGAGCGCGGCGGTGGGCTCGTCCGCGAGGATTAAACTGGGGTGGTTGGCCAGCGCGCGGGCCACGGCCACGCGCTGTTGCTGTCCGCCAGAGAGAGCGTCCGGCAGGTTGTTCGCGCGATCGGCCACGCCGAGATAGTCGAGCAATTCCATCGCGCGCTGGCGGGCGGCGCGCGGCGGGACATCGTTGATCTCCAGCGCCACGGCCACATTCTCCACGGCGTTCAGGAACGGAATGAGGTTGGCCTTCTGAAAAACAAAGCCGAGATGCTGGCGCCGAAAAGCACGCAGATCCACCAGGGCGCGGTCGGCGTCCATCACGGGCTGGCCGCCGATGATGATGCGGCCGGCGGTGGGCGGGTTGATGAGGCCGACGGCAGTGAGGAAGGTGGATTTGCCCGCGCCACTCGGGCCAAGCAATGCCACGACTTCCCCGCGTGCCAGGCGCACCGTCACGTCCTTCATGGCCACGACCTCGGTGTTGCCCGAGCCGTAAATCTTCGTCAGGCCGATGGCTTCGACGGCCGGCGGGTTGTCGGTGGCGGTCATGACAGCACCTTGTTCGGCTCCACGCGCATGGCTTTGACGATGCCAATCAGGCTGGCCAGCACGGAGATCCCCAGGACGATGCCCGCGAGCGAAAGCAGATCCTGGTTTTCGATCACCACCAGCCGTGGAAAACGCGGGAACGCCAGCGTGCCCAGCCAATAGGCCAGCCCGTAGCCGAGCGCGCCGATGAGCAGCGCCTGCTGGAGAATCAGGCCGATGATGACCCCGTTGCGCGCCCCCATCAGCTTCAGCATGGCGATGTCATGAATCTTGTCCATGGTGAGCGTGTAAATGATCAGCGCCATGATGATGGTCGAGATGATGATGAGCAGGACACGGAACAAGCCGAGTTGCCGCTTCGCCTTGTCCACCATCCCGGAAAGGAGCAAGTCCACCTGCTGTTGTTTGGAATAGACCGTGACGTCCGGCCACGTCGCAATCGTTCCGGCCACTTTCGCCGCATCCACGCCCGGTTGGAGGGTCAGCATGACGGCGCTGACTTGCGGCGGCGCGAGCGCGGGGATGCCGCTGCCCGGACCGACGGCGCGCTCCAGCAATAGCGGTTGCACTTGGCCAATGTCCTGGGCCTCGGCCCGGGCGCGGCGCGACTGGCGCTCCAAACGCACCGCTTCGCCGGGCATGTCGAACTGGATCGCTTGTGCGTCGCTCACAGTGAAGAAGCCCAAGCCGTCGCCGCCGGAACCCACCATGCCGCTGGTGAGGCCGACCACTTCATAGACGTCCTTGCCCAGCTTCAGCTTCCCGCCCAGTTCGAGTCGCAAGGATCGGTCGGCGATCATTTCGTAGTGGGCCTGGCGCAACGGTCGTCCCGCCACGAGCGGAATCCACTCGCCTCGGTCTTCGGGCCACGACAAGCCCTGCACCACGATGCGCAACGGTCGCCCGCGATGCTCGCGTTGAATCGTGTGGGAGACAAACCGCCGTGCGCCAGCCACGCCGGGCACGGCGCGGGCGCGGTCTTCCAGACTGGCCGGAACGCGGGAAATCTCGGCAAACGGCCCGCGCGTGCTGCCCTGCACCACCCATAGATCCGCGCCAATGTTGTCGATCAGGAGCGTGGCTTCACGAATCAGCCCGCGATAGATGCCGCCCATGCCCATGACAATCATCAGCAACAAACCGATGCCGATGGTCGTGAGCGCGAAGCGCCCGAGGTTGTGGCGGATGTCTTTGGCCGCGAGATTCATTGCGTGCGCAGCGCCAAGCCTTTGGAGTGCGGCGACTCGTCGCCGCTTTGCTTGCCGGAGCGACTTGTCGCTCCGGCAGAGCCGCGTTCAGCGACTCGGGGTAATCGTTCTGCGCGCTCGATTTTCATAGGTTTCTTTCGCGCTGAAATCCGGTTCGTCGCCCCGCTGGACGCGGGGCTGGCAGGGCGACAAGTCGCCCCACCACCAAAAGCGGCGACGAGTCGCCGCACTCCAAAGCGCCGCGATTGCGCATTCCACCGATCTTAAGCCAGTCCGTGAAATTCATTCCGCGGCGACACGTTGGCCGGGTTTCAGCGGCGATTGTTTTACGTCAACCAGGACGACGACTCTTTCGCCCACAGCCAAACCTTGCGTGATCTCGACGGTGTCGCGACCGCGCAATCCGAGCGTGAGCGCGCGCCATCTGGCCCTGCCGTGCTCGTGGACGAAGACGCCGGCTTTGCCTTCGCGCCACTGAACGAATTTTTGCGGAATCACCAGGGCTTCGGACTTGCGCCCAGTTTCGATGAACACCTCAGCGCGCTGGCCCAGGGTCCAGTTGGGCGGCAGATCCTTGATCCGAACGTCCACCAGAAACTCGCGCGTCTCGCGATCCGCCTCGCGCCCGAGCCGCGCGACTTCGCCCGGAAAACTCCTGTCCGGGGCCGAGCGGAACACCACGCGCGCGACCTGACCGGGTGCCAGTCCGGCCGACGCGGTTTCGTCCACCCAGGCGGACACCCAGATTTCGTTGGTGGAGACGAGTTGCAGAATCGAACTGCCGGGCACCACCACGCCGCCGGGATCGCGATCGCGGCGGGTGACCAGACCGTCGTAGGGGCTGAAAATCTTGGCGAAGCCGAGGCGCTCCTGCTGGTAAGCGAGATTCTTCTCCGCCGTGATGACTTGCTGCCGGGCTTCCACCGTGGCGGCCCGGGCGCGTTGCAGGTCGGATTCAGCGACGTGCAACTGCTCAATGGCTTTGTCGAGTTCGGCCGGCGAACTGACCTTGGTGCTGACGAGATCGGAAACCCGTTTATGATCCTGCTTCGCCTGTTGCGCCACGGCCTGGGCACGCGCTTCATCCACGAGCACGCGCTCGGCGGTCGCCTGGGCGGCGCCGAGCGACGCTTGCGACACCTCCACCTGCCGTTTGAGTTCGCCATCATCCAGGCGCGCGAGCAACTGCCCGGCTTTGACGGCACTGTTCTGGTCCACCAGCACCTCGACCAGCCGCTCCTGAATGCGTGGGCTGATCGTTGTTTTCACGCGGGCTTCCAGAGTGCCCGTGCCCATGACCTCGGCGACGATGGGGCCGGATTTGACCTCGTGGATCAGCACCGGAGAGGGCGCGAATTTGAGCCGGAAAACCACAAAGCCGACGACCGCCAGCAGCAACAGCCACTTGGCGGATTTGCGCAGGACACCCGCTATATGTGAGGGGGGACTTTTCATCGAGAACGGTGGATTGAGTTCATTGTTCTGAGTCGCATATCACGGCGCCGTGTAGATCAGCCAGACGCCGCCAGTTAACACCAGCACCCCGCAAATGACTTTGACGACCGTCACGCCTTGCGATTGCTCGTTCCAGTTCAGGAAACGCTGGACTAGTTCGGTGGAGGTGCCGGCTGCAACAATCACCGCGCAATGGCCCACGCCGTAGGCCAGCAACAGCGCGGCACCGTAAAGGAAGTTGGTGGCGGCCAGTTTGAAGGTCACGCCCAACATCGGCGCCATGTAGGCGAACGTGCAAGGGCCAAGAGCAATTCCGAAAACCAGGCCGAGAATAAACGCGGCCAGGAATCCTTTGCGCTTCATGCCGACCTGCCCCGGCCCGGAAAAAGGCATGGGGATCACGCCCAGCAAATGCAGCCCGACTGCAAAAAAGATGAGCGCCACGAAGTAATTCCCGTAGCGGCCCACGTCCCCCATCATCCGGCCCGCCGCCGCCGTGATGGCCCCGATGGCCGCGATGGTGATGAGAATCCCCACGGCAAAAAGGGTCGAAGTCCAAAACGCCCGCCGCGTGCTCACCTGGCTCTGTTCGCTGATGAAGCCCACAATGAGCGGTATGCTGGCCAGGTGGCAGGGACTGAGAATGATGCTCAGGATGCCCCAGATGAACGACGCGCCCAACGCGATGGCGGGAGCACCTTCGACGGCGTGGCTGAGGCTGGTGAAGAGTCGTTCCACGGCATGGTCACTTGCACTCGCCGAGCTTGCACGCCCTGGCGATTTGCTCGGGAGAGAGCTTCATCTTGTCCGCGAGCGCCTGGGCGATACTGATCTGCCGTCCGGTCATGGCCGGGCGCGCATCCAGCCACTTTTGCAAGTTGGCTTCGTTGACAAAGAATCCCTGCTTGAAGCAGCCCGCGGAAACCCATTTGCCGTCCGGGCCTTTCTTCTGGCCGAACCACGCAACGGCGGTGGCCGGTTCCAACGAGGCAATTTGTCCATCCAACGTCTTCACGCGAATGAGTTCGCCGGTCAGGCCGTCCTTTGCCTCGACTTCAATGTCCTGTTTCAGCCGCGCCTCCACGCCCATCGCGCAATGCGTGCAGCAGCCATGCCCGTGTGTCGTGCCGAACTTCACCCCACACGCGTCTTCGGGATAGACCGCGCGGTCGCAAAAGGCGCAGCGCGTGGCCAGTTCCTTGGAGCGCAGCACGTCCCACGACACCAGATTGCCCGAGTTGGCTTGCTGTTCCTTGTTTGCGGCGTCTTTATCGGCAAATGCCTTGATGGTGGCCCGGCCCTTGGGGTCCATGCCGTAGAGATACGTGGCTTTGGTGGCAGGAACCAGGTTGCCGCTGCCCCAATCGGTCACGCTCACCTTGGCATCTTCGACCTTCGGGTCGGCGCCCACGATGCTGGAGAAGTAGATGAAGTAGCAGTGGGGGCCACACAGCCCCCGCTGTTCGCTCTGGCCTTTCACCACCGTCTTGGTCTTGGCGCCTACGTTCTCATCGCACATGAAACACACGGACTCGCGCGGGCGCGTGTCCGCCGCCACTGGGGTTTCGCGCACGATGCCGGTCACCGGCTTCCCGCCGCTGATGTCCACGCCGAGTTTCTTCCACTGGCCCAGGATGTCCTCCTTGCCGAAGAAGCCCACGTGGCGGAAGAGTTCCTTGCCGTTGGCGTCATAGAAGATTTGGGTGGGGATCACCTCGATCCCGTATTTCTGGCCAACCTCCGGATTCTTCCACACGTCGAGGAACTCCACGTCCATCCTCCCCGCGTATTCCTTTTTCAAGCCGTCCAGGATGGGCGCCATCATCTTGCACGGAATGCATTTGTCGGCGCCGAGGTCGATGAGCTTGGGCAGCTTCACACCCGTTGCTGGCGCCGCCTTGGCGCCGAGGCCATCCGCAGGCGTGCTGGCAACCGCCACCGCCGGAGACGCGGCATTGGCTTCGGCGGGCGCTTTGTTTTTCTTCAAGGCCACAGCTCCAACGACCGCAAGGGCCACGGCGAGAACGATGATGATTTTGGCTGGGGTATTCATGGGTGTCTTGATGGTTCGGGTTGGGGTCTCGTGAAGAGGTGAAACGTCAAACGTGAATTCCATCATCACGCTTCACATTGCACTTTCACGGTTTGATTTTCTGGTAGAGGGCCGGCAGGCGCGTCCGATACAGCTCCGCAACTTGCGCTTCCATCTCGGCGAGGGGTTTCACGGGAATCAGGTCCATCACTTCGGCCGGGCTGAGCCCAGATTCGAGCAGAGTTCGCGCCCCACCACAGACCATGCGCTTGAGCGCCGGAGCAATCTCCGCGTCGCTCAGACCAAAGCCCGCCGCGACTTCGCGCAGAGCCTGCAGTTGGAACCACAGGTAAGTCGGCCCCATGGCCGTGAGGACCGCGTAGGCTTCGAGCTTTCCTTCAGCGACCTCCGGGCACTCGCCCAACGGGGAAAGCAACGCGGTGAGCTCCGCCTTGTCCGCCGGGGTGAGCGCGGGCGCAAACGCGACCGGATTGAAGCCGAAGTTCACGACGGA
>JBBRWD010000173.1:0-6634 GCA_038249465.1 Limisphaerales bacterium
TAGGGCCGGCTGGCGCTGGTCTGATCGTTGGTTTTGGGCAGGAACGAAATCGCGTCGTCGCGATTGGCATCGACCCCGAGTTCGAGGCGCGGAATGTGCAGCCAGGCGATCTTGGCCATGAGATTCGAGGTGGCCACGCGCTGCGGCCCGAGGATGCCATCCGGGTCTTCCACCAGAAACCCGGGCGGGTTGGTCACGGCCAGAATTTCGGCGCCATAGTACTGGCGATTGGTGTCGAAGGGATCGAATTCAGCGAAGACCTGCACCGGATATGATTTGCCCTTGGCCAGCCGCGCCACCTCTTCGGTGGTGTAGCGGCGATACTCGGGCATGCTGATCAGCGAGTAGTCGCCGACCTGCAGCGCGGTGGCGTGGCACTTGTAGCAACTGGTCACCCGGAGGCGCACCGGCGTGGAGTTGTCGAGGGAGGGCGTGGCCAGCGCCTGGTTGGTGGCGCTGCGCCAGTCGGCCAGATATTCGAGGAAATCGCCCGCGCCATCGCCGTCGGTGTCGGCGTTGCCGGCCCGGCTGCCGGCGGCCTGCTCTTCCAGATCCTGGGTAACATTATTCAAGGCTTCAAGCCCCTGGCTGTTTCCTCGTCAATCCGCCGAATCACCTCAGGATCGCTGATCTTCTTCTCATAGAGGAACTCAAGATTCCGGGATCCCGTGGGATTCAGCCAAGTGGTGTAACGGACGCTCTTGGGCCGTCCCGAATCGTCCAGGTAGCAGTGCATCTCCAGGCGCGCGTGGAGTCTTTCGCGAACTTTCAGGTAGAACTTGAGTTTTGCGGACCACATGTCACCGGGGACGTTACGGACGGGAACCGCATCCAATTCGGCGACATATCCGGTCTCTGGAGCCCAGTATGCGAAAAGATCCTCGGTCTGAAGAACTCCACCGCGTTTGACACGGATGTTAACGGCCCAATGACTTGGGCCCTGTGGAGGCGCGTTGAGGTTCTCCGGAGTGCGCCGGACTGCGATGCACAAATCGGTGCTGGGGACCGGTTCGTTCCCGAATTCTCCGGTGACGAGGTTCAGAAAAACTGGCGTGCCGTCTGCGGGAACGCTGCGAGGTTGATATGAATCCCACGATACAGTCGGTTCCGCTCCACGGAGCTTGTACATTCGGTAAATCTCCGGTTTGTCGCGGTTTGAACGGTATTCCTCGGAGGTGCTGTAACCGAAGCCTATCTTGGAGCGAGCAAGTTCGTAGCCTTCCTTGGCAAGCTCGTGCAACGTGAGCACATCTCCCCTCACGCCACCCAGATCAAAGTGACCGCGGGAATCCGTCGTGGTCCGATTCGTGACAAAACGGGAACCGGCGGAGGCGGGAAATACTGGAATCCACTGCCGGACGCTGGCCATGATATACACTCCTTCCAGGGGTTTGCCGTCCTGGTCCAGCACAAGACCCCAGAAGTCGATGGGGATGTTTTTCGTGTCAGAGGCGGTCATGACCCGTTTGGAGGTTTCCTTCCAATAGCTCTGCTCTTCTGGGCTCAACTTGCGGAACCACTCGGACGTGTTCTGGCTCGTCAAAGCTCCGACAGGGATATCAGGCTCGGACCAACCATTGCTGGACGGAGAGGGTGAAGCGAGTGGTGACGAATCGTTCGACAACGACCTGGGTGCAAGGTTAACAGGGCCGGAGGCAGGTTCGCGGGTGTGGTGGCGGTGCGCGCTTAGAAACCACCATGCGCAGACTCCGACTCCGGTCAGCAGAAGGCATGCAGCCATCGTTCTTCTCATAACGTCTAGAGGCCGAATTCAACCAGCAAGCGTGACCAAAAAGCAGAGCGCCGCATATTGGTCGAGAGAAATTCCGCGCTGTGCTCCCACTCGTTGGCCCCCCAGAAGTACGTTGCCCCAAGGTTCAGTTGCCGAAACTGGCCGCCTTGGAAGAACGGCCCCGCCACGTTGACCTGCGCCCCAATGGCTTTGCTGCGCGCTTCGGCGGCGTGGGCGAAGACCTCATAGGTATCCTCCGGGATGTAGAGGAGCCGGCGCGTCAAATAGATCGGCGGATGGGCGGGCAACTGGGTGCCCCGGAAGAAGCCGTACCTGGAGGAATATTGGTAGTCGAAATCGGGTTTCGTGTTTTGGTTCACTTCCCAGCCGGAGAGCGCGTTGTCGTCCGAGTTGAAATAGTTCACGCAGCGTCCGGCCCCGGAGAGGTTTTGCAGGAAGGGCGCCGTGGTGCGGGGGAGCGTGTCCTGGGGATACTCGCGATACAAATTGTAGGTGCCGGAGTCGAGGTTAAGCCCAAAACTGATCAAGGCATGGCTGGGCGCGGCGGCATCGAAGCAATGAGCGGCAATCGCCCCCTGGCAAGCCACGTAGGATTGCATGACCAGCGGACCGTTCCGCTCGGTGACGTAATGCAGCGCCTCACTGACCACCACATTGCCCATGCTGTGGGCAAACACATGCACCCGGCCGGGGTATTGGTGGTTCAAGTCCACCAGCAACCGCTCCAGTCCGCGCCCCGACTGCCATGCCTTGCGCTCGCTCCGATCGAAATTTCTCGGGTCTGCCGGATTGGGCACGCCGCCAATCCAAGGGAAGTAGTGCAAAGCGGCCCATTCCGTCGGCCAACTGAAGAGGCCAAAGCGGCCCTGGTAGTTCTGCCAGAAGAGCCGCTTGAAGGCGGTATGGGCAAAGGCCCGCCGTTCCCAGGGCTTTATCCGCCAGCCGTGAACGAATAGGATGTAATCCCGTTTCTCGGATGAGGCGGCCGTGTATACGCCACTGTCCCCGGTGGGGACATAGTCTTTCACCACGCCAGTCCAGTTCGTCTGATCCGTGTCGCCCACGGTGAAATGCTCGAACAGATTGGTGACGCCGCGCAGGCGCAGATACACGGGGGTGGATTCGGCCACGGGCTGGCCGCTTTGACTCAGAACCGCGACCAGTTGCCCGTCGCCTGCGGACACGCCCTCGAAAAGAAAGGCCCGGAAGAGATTGCTGCCGCTGGCGCCACTCCAGAAAGCCGCCGGCAAAACCAGGGCCGCGCCGCTGGCCACGGATCCGAGCCCAGTTCCTCCGCTGGTCTTCTGCAACTGGGCCGCATTCTCACTAGTCAAATACCCGAGGCTGCCGCCGGCGTCCGCCGAGCGGAACAGGCGGAGGCTGGGAGCACCGGAGACGCCCCGCCATTCCAATGAGATGGTGTGAGTGCCCGCCGCGAGCCGTGCTCCACTGACCGCATCCAGCTTGAGATGCAGCCGGGTGAAGTCCTCCAGGTCGCGGATCGAGGTGATGAAGTTATCCGCGTTGTCTCTGGCGCCGGCAGATGGGTCCAAATCCTCCGCCGTATCCCCGTCTCCGTTGTCACGGTCATCATTCACCCAGAAGGTGTAGGGCCGGCTGGCGCTGGTCTGGTCATTGGTGTTGGGCAGGAACGCAATCACGTTGTCGCGATTGGCATCGACCCCGAGTTCAATCCGGGGGATGTGCAGCCAGGCGATCTTGGCCATGAGATTCGAGGTGGCCACGCGCTGCGGCCCGAGGATGCCGTCTGGATCTTCCACCAGAAATCCGGGCGGATTGGTCACGGCCAGAATCTCCGCGCCGTAAAGCTGGTGGTTGGTCGGGCTGAAGGGATCGAACTCGGTGAAGACCTGCACCGGATAGGATCGGCCCTTGGCCAGCCGCGCCACCTCGTCCACGGTGTAGCGGCGATACTCGGGCATGCTCATCAGGGAATAATCGCCCACCTGCAGGGCGGTGGCATGGCATTTGTAGCAACTGGTCACCCGGAGGCGCACCGGCGTGGAGTTGTCGAGCGAGGGCGTGGCCAGCGCCTGGTTGGTGGCGCTG
The DNA here is from genome assembly GCA_038249465.1 of Limisphaerales bacterium. Classification (GTDB taxonomy): domain Bacteria; phylum Verrucomicrobiota; class Verrucomicrobiia; order Limisphaerales; family JBBRWD01; genus JBBRWD01. The sequence goes on from JBBRWD010000173.1 coordinate 3,824, forward strand.
CGCCAGTCGGCCAGGTATTCGATGAAGTCACCCGCACCGTCGCCGTCGGTGTCGGCGTTGCTGGCCCGGCTGCCGGCGGCCTGCTCTTCCAGATGGTTGAGACCGTCGCGATCCGAATCGGCGAAGGGATCATCAGCGCGCTGCGGGTCGAGGCTGTTGGCCGATTCGTAATTGTCGCTCAAGCCGTCATCATCGGTGTCCACGGCGGGTTGGGGCAGCGGCAATGTCGGGTCTTTGACAAACACCTCGACGCGGGAAACGGCCCCGGCGCGGTGGTCGGGCACGCCGAGTTGCTGCTGGGGATCGACTTCCACGTAGAGGCGGCGCCAGCCTTGGAAGCCAGGCAGATTCGGCGCGGTGAGGACAACGTCCTTATAGGTCTGATTGGCCGGCACCGTGACTGCGAACTGGTTGTTAAAGGGGGTGTAACCAAAGTCGGGCATGGCCGGCCCTTTCAATCGCAAATACACGTTCCCAAAATAGGTGCTGCCATTGGCGATGGGCCGGCTGACCCGCACCACGGCCGTCTGGCCTCCTTCAATGGCCACGCGCTGGATGACGCTCACGCTGTAAAGCTGGCTGGGATCGAAGAAAAAGGCGCCGAAGGCATTGAGCACATTGGTCACCACCAAATACGCGCCGTTGGGCCGGCTGAGCACGCTGGCGTGGACCTGCATCGTCACTTCCCAGGTGTTGATGGGGAACTGGACCAGCCCGTTGCTGCGATACTGGTTGTTGAACGTGAGGTTGGTGCCGGTGCAGGTGAACGGTCTTTGATTGGGCTGCGGACTGGCGTAATTGGTCTGCATATAGACGAAATCGCCCGTGGTCAGACCCCAGCCCAGTTGCTGCAAGGCGCGCGAGGTGCCGTAACGGCGGATGACCACCTCGGCGGGGATGTCCACCGTGCCCTGAATCCCGGCGTTGCCCGCTGCAGCGGAGGCCTGCAATACTTCGTAACCGAACTGCGCCTGATTGCTGTCGTCGATGAACACCGTGGCGGTGTTGTTCGCGCCAATGGTGTAAGCCGTGCTGCCGCGGATGACGGCCACCACGGTTTCCATCGTTTCCAACTGAATGTCGGGCGACGGGGTCACAGGAATGTTCACGCTGCTGCTGCCGGCGGCGATGACCGCCACCCCCGGCAACGGTTGATAGTCTTGCACGATGTTGCTCGTGCCGTAAACGAAGTTCGAGGGCGAGGCCGTGCCATACGCCATATAATACACGCTCAAGGGCTGGCCGGTGCCGCCGGTGCGGGTGATTTGGAACTGCCCCGCCTGCCCGGACTCGCGCGCATCCGATACGGTGGCGACAACCTGCACGCTCGGCAAATCATCGTCCGCGATGGTGACGGTGGCGGTCGCGTTGGACGGGTCAAGGGTGTACGCGCCGCTGGCCGAAATGGCGAGGTTGACCGTTTCCGCGCCCTCGACTTCGGCATCCTGCACGGGGCGAATCTTCACCGAGGCGGCGCGTTCGCCGGAGGGAATCGTCACGCTGGAACCAATCGGCGCGTAGTCGGACGAAATCGCCGTGCCGCCAACGCTGAAATAGACCGTCAACGCCTGATTGAACCCCGCATCGCGCACGAAAAGAAATTCCCCGGCATTGGTCGTACCGGCGCGTGTTTCCGCCGCGTCCGCATCCACTGCCAGCACCCGCACGGTGGGCGCGTCGTTGTTGATCAGCGTCACTTCGGCGGGCCGCTCGTCCCAAGCGAACTGGGTGGCGTTGGTAATCCGCAACTCGACCGCGCGGTCGAGTTCGTCACCGATGTTGTCGTTCACCGCCGTGACCGTGATAGTGGCGCTGGCCGCGCCTTGCGGCAGGATGAGTGAATACGGTCCCGGAGAGAGCGAGTATTCGCTTCCCACCAGCGCACTGCCGCCCAGCAGGTAATCCACCCGCACCCCGCCGGCCGGTGCCGCCTGCGGCAGGAGAATGGTGAACTCGCCCGTGAGACCGCCTTCCGTCGCGGTCGGGCGCGAGGCATACACGCAGACCGCCACGCCGCGCGCGGCCTCCGCGTAGTTTGGCACGCCATCGCCGTTGCTGTCCTCCAATGCGTCCGAAAGGCCGTCGCCATCCGTATCAAAAAGCTGCGGATTGGTGCCGGTCACCGACGTCTCGAAGGCGTCCGACAAACCGTCGCCATCCGAATCCAGGGCGGAGGCCGCGCGATAGAACGCGGTGTTGGTGGAGGGGAGCGGCACGGTGAAGTTCGTCTGGCCGGGACCGCCCGCCGCGACCAATTTCCAGCCGGTGCCGGGGCCGAGAGACATCTTGTGAAACACGTCGTAGGCATCGTTGGGGTCGGCTTCGCGCAACGCAAGGGCGAGACCGCCGCCATTAACCTGCGGCACCGTCAGCTTGAGGCCGGGAGGCGGTGGCGGCGGTTCGGGCGGAGGCTCGTTTGTTCCGCCACCACCACCGCCGCCGGGAGGCGGAGGAGGGCCGTCAGCAGAGAGTGTTTGCATGCCGGAACGGGCCGCGAGGACCGCCGCTTGTCGTTGGAGTATTTCCTCATCGGACACCGGTCCCAGCGCGGCCAACCGCGCCAGCCGTTGATAATTCCAGGCGACATAATCAGCCGGCAGCGCTTTGCTCAACGTCGCCGCCTCCTCCCACTCGCCCGCCGCCGCATTCTGCCCGTCGAGGCCGGCCCCGAGGCTCAGGTAATATCGCCCCCAATCCTCCATCGCCGGCCAATTCTGAGGTTCCTTCGACTGGCCCGCTCTGGTGCCATCGACAAACAACGCCGTGCCTTCCGCCGAGAAACTCAGCACCACCTCATGCCAGCCGTTCGAA
>JBBRWD010000174.1:0-6277 GCA_038249465.1 Limisphaerales bacterium
CGGGGCAGATGTTGTGGGATTGGTATAATTTCCCCACGCCGCTCGTCGCGATGTGGAACGTCCTCAACCACCACCTCGGCCTCAGCGAGGAAGTCGGATTCGTGCGCCCGCCCGGCGCGAACTTCACTATTTTCCAAGACCTCCGAAATGGCCGTGGGGTGATGGTCGCCTACGCGGACCGCGAATCGAAAACGGATGCCCTGGTGGAATTGCCCGACTTTGGCGCACCTCTCATGACCGAAGACATCGTCGGCAATGCCGCAGCGCTGGCGGGCAGGAAGCTCACGCTCTCCAAATCCGGTCGCCCCGTGGTGCTCTACACCGGCGCACAGACAGCGGGCAAAACCTTCCTGGCCAGGCTCGAAGCACTTGATCGCAAATACGCCAGCTTCATCACCACCGCACCGGGCACCGCACCCACATGGAAACTGCCGCCCGTGTGGGAAGGAAAAGCAAAGGGCGACAGCGAAGGCAGCGTCGCACTCGCCCATGGCAAGCCGATCTGGAAGCTCGAGCAACTCTGGCCCGCCGACTGGAAACAGCGCGGAAACTTCAGACCGATGACGTGGACCGGCTCGGACTGGCACGTGAAGGAAGGCGGCTTCGGCGGACAGCCCGGTGCCAACCTCAAGGACGGCGCTCTGAACTTCGGCACCCGGGCGCCGCACGGCCCGGCGGAGAATGACCGCCACCTCCGCACCGCCGGCCTGACCTTTGTCGCGCCGCAGGCCGGGACCTATGCGCTGCATGGCTCCGCCGCCTGCCGCATGTGGGACAGCAAAAACATAACGACGGTGCACCTTTTGAAAAAGACCGCGACCGCCGTGGAAAAAGTCAGCGCAGTAACCATCGCCCACGGCGGAGAAGTTTCGCTGGAAGGCCAGAGCGTCGCCCTCGCGGCGGGCGAGGAACTCACGCTGCTGCCGCAAATTGACGGTGCCTTCGCCGGCGGCGACTGCAGGTTGAAGGACTTTTCCATTTCCCTCGGCGACGCCAAAGCCGCCGCCAGCGCCGACTACAAACTCCCCGCCGCATGGGAAGGCACGAAAAAGGGCAGCGCCAACGGCAATCCCATCGCCGCCGCCGGTCAACCCGTCTGGCGGCTCGACCGCCTCTTTCCTGAAGACGCCATCATGACCGCGAACTACGCGCCGATGATTTGGGACGGCACCCGCTGGGCTGCGCCCGACCGCACGCACGCGGGACACCCGAGCGCGCGGGTGGAAAACGGCAACATCAGCTTCGCCGGCATGGGTCCGTGGAATGGCGGTGATTTGAACTTTGCCAAAACCCCCGCCCTCGCCTTCATCGCGCCGCAGACTGGCACCTACAAAGTCACCGGCACCGCCAGCGCCAAGCCTTGGGAAGGTGGCGCGAAAACCTTCCCACTTTCGCTCCGCAAAAAGGACACGCAACGCGCCGCCGAACTAAAGACGATAGCCCTCCCGCGCGACGGCAAGCCTGTCGCCTTCGAGACCACGGTGGAACTCACCACTGGCCACGAACTCATCTTCGTCCCGATGATGCAGGGCCTCTATAACAACGCCGTGAACTTTACCCTGGACGGCCTCACCATCACGCGCCTTCCGTAACTCTCCATGCACTTTTCTATCCAGCGAACCGCCTCCCGGCTGGCAGGCATTTTCCTTTGGCTGGCGACGACTTTTTTCGCGGGTGCGGAAAATGAAAATGCCCCAGGGCGAAAAACCGACCCCAGCGCCGCCCTCTTCACCGGCACCAGCCTCGTCTTCGAGCTTCAAGTATCCGAGGAAGGCATCGCCTCGCTGCGCAGCAAGCGGCGGGAATACGTGGCGGCGGACTTGACCGTGGGCATGGAGAAATGGGCGCGCGTCGCCGTGCGTATCAAGGGCAGCGCGGGTAGCGTGAAGCCGGTGGATGACCGCCCGGCGCTGACCATCGACTGTGACAGGTTGGTCGAGGGCCAGCGGGTTTTCGGGTTGAAGCGCTTATCCCTCAACAACTGCGCGCAGGACCTCTCCCGGATGGGGGAGTGTCTGGCTTATGAATGCTACACCCGCCTCGGCATCCCAGTTGCCCGGGCGACGCAGGTCATCGTGAAACTCAATGGGCGCGACCTCGGCGTGTATGTCGTCAAGGAAGGCTACGACAAACAACTCCTGGGGCGGCACTTCGCGAATAAATCTGGCAACCTCTACGACGCCCCGCTGGGCAAGGATGTCACCGACGACCTCGAACTCGACTCCGGTAAAGAACCGGCGGACTACGCGGACTTGAAGGCCCTGCGCGCAGCGATTGTCGAAGAGGATTTACCCAAGCGGATGGCGATGTTTGAGCGCTGCCTCGACCTCGATCGTTTCATCACCATGACCGCATTTCAGGCGCTCGCCGCAGATTGGGACGGCTACAGCTACGGTCGCAATAACTACCGCATCTACGTCCCGCCAGACAAAAGCCGCGCCGTCTTCATCCCCTGCGGCATGGACCAACTTTTCCAGCGCGATCCGTGGCCGTTGGATGCGGAGTTCAAGGGCCGCGTGGCGAAGGCTCTTTTCGCCATCCCCCTGCAACGCGAGCGGGTCCGCGAAGCGATGATTCGCGTTCACCGCGAGATCTTCACCCCGGCGCTCCTCCGCGCGAGCTTCGAGCCGCACCGGGAGCGCTTGCAGCGCCTGCTGGAACAAGGCCCTGCCGAGGAGGCGAAAAGGGTCAACAACTTCGCCATCATATTCCGCGACCGCGTCCTGGCCCGCTCCACCACCACCGCGCGCCTGCTCGGACTGGAGGCACCCGCGGATCGCGTTCAAGAACGTCCGCCTCGGTGAATTCAAACTATGATCATTCCCTCAGTGTCATGTGGATGCACAAAACAGTCTGGCAAACTGCCGTGCCCCAACCCGATGCCAGGTTGGAACAACGCCACCACGCCACGCATTCACGCCTTGGTTATCGCGCTCAAGCCATGAAGTCCACCCTGAACCGACGCACCTCTTCTGCGCCACCGCCGAAGGTCCGGGCCTTGACCTGAAGGATGCCACGCGCACTTGGACCGTCGTGTTCCCCCTCGGTTAATAGAATCGCGTCGCATGGCCACACACTAGCCCGGATACCTTTGACAAACTCAACCACCACCAAAACTCACCCGATCTCCATGAACCACTCCACACACCTATCCCGCCGCCGATTTTTATCCACCGCCGCCTGTGTTACCGGAGCGATGGCCGTTCCCACCATCCTGCCGTCCTCTGTTTTCGGCGCTGAGGGCCGGGTAGCCCCGAGCAACAAGATCACCCTGGGCTGCATCGGCGTTGGCGGCATGGGGACGGAGAATATGAAATCCTTCCTGGGCCAGCCCGACTGCCGGGTTGTCGCCGTCTGCGATGTGAGCGACAGCAAACGGCAAAAAGCCAAGGAACGGGTGGACGGCCAGTATGGCGATCAAGGTTGCGCCATGATGGCCGACTGGCGCGAGCTGATCGCGCGCAAGGATATCGACGCCGTGATGATCGCCACGCAAGACCACTGGCATTCCTTGATCGCGGTCGCTGCCGCCAAGGCTGGCAAGGACATGTATTGCGAGAAGCCGATGGGCGTTTCTCTGGATGATGGCCAGGCCATTCGCGACGCTGTCCGCAAGCACCAGCGTGTCTTCCAAGCCGGCACGTGGCAGCGCTCGGATCGGAATTTCCGCTATGCTTGCGAACTGGCCCGCAACGGCTACTTCGGCAAGCTTCACACGGTCGAAGTGGCCACCGACGGCACCAAGTACACGGCGGGCTACAAAGGCCCGCGTAATCCTCAACCCGCGCCGCCCATACCCGCTGGCTTGGATTGGGAGATGTGGCAAGGCCCGGCCCAGCGACATCCGTATCATCCAGCGCGGACCAGCGGGGACTGGTTCATGATCTCCGACTACTCCCGCGGTTGGACGGTGAACTGGGGCGTCCACCACCTCGACATCGCCCTGTGGGGCTGCCCGGAGTTGGGCGCGGAACCCTTTGAAATCGAAAGCCGGGTGACCTGGCGCAACGAAGGTTTCACTGACACGGTGAACGAGTGGGACGCAACCTACACCTACGCCAACGGCATGAAGCTGGTCTTCAAGGACCAGAAGAAGATGCCCACCGGCTGCCGGTTCATCGGGGACAAAGGCTGGTTGCGGGTGGATCGCCACTGGGAGAACCATCCCGGCCTGGTCGCCTCCGATGATTCTCTCCTGGAAATCAAGCTCCGCCCGGACGACCTGCGCCTCTATAAGTCACAGAACCACGCCGTCAACTTCCTGGAGTGCGTCCGCTCCCGCAAGGATCCGGTCTCGGATGTGGATTCCACCCACAAAGCCTCCTATCTGGGCTTGCTGACGGAAGTCGCCGGGCGGCTGGAACAGAAGCTCAAGTGGGATCCGAAGAAGGAGCAGTTCATCGGCAACGACGAAGCGAACAAACTCCTTCACCGGCAGATGCACAACGGCTGGAAACTCTGAAGTCGCGACCCAACCCGAGTCCGTGGCCGAGTCCACGCGCAACGAGTCGAGCCAGGACACCCTCGAAATCGCCTTCGCCCCAGCGGGCGGTTACGCGCCCACAGTGTCGCCGGTAGAATGACCGAGCAATGAATTCGCCTCTCAATCTCAGCCTCGCTCCAGCCTCATCGCTGTGCGCCCAAAGCTTCCTTCTGGCGTCGGCTCCCGCGCCGACCGTGGTTGCAGAGTTCGACCGTCCGTTCCTGTTCAGCTAGCTTGCGTGGCAGAACAAGGCGAACACGTCGAATGGTCTTGCCGTGCTGCGCGGCTTCAATAACCAGGGCGGCGCGGGCCTCAACGGCGAATGGAACTTGGTGGACCAGGCCGCGCTCATCCCGGCGCTGAAGGAAAACTAGAATTTTCGGGCTGCCATTATGACCAAGTGCCACGCCGCAATTCCAGGAGCCGCCAAGAAAGGAAATGCGTTGCGGGCAGGCTTGCTGCGTTGTGCACGGTGCGGCCGCAAACTCAAGGCTGAACCGGGGCCGCGACGACCCGGAACCCTATGAAACTGTACTTGGCCGACGGGAGATTGATCTCACGAACCGCCGAACGGCAGCGCGAGCCGTCGTTGCCATAACTGCCTCCGCGAATCACGCGAGCCGTGCCTGACGCCGGCCCCGATGGATCAACTACCGCCTCATTTGGATAGGAACCATACCAATCCTGACACCACTCCCAAACATTCCCGTGCATGTCGTAAAGCCCAAACGCGTTGGCCGCATACGACCCCACCGTCGTCGGCCGGGTCAGTTCCGGCACAACCGGATTTGGAACATAGATCTCGCCCGTGACAGCATCGTATTCGTAGTAGAAATTGAAGCTGGCCATGCCCGCATGGATCGCGCGTCCAAAATGAAATGCGGTGGTCGTACCCGCCCGGCAGGCATATTCCCACTCCGCTTCCGTTGGCAAACGATACAGCCAATTGGTCGTTATCCGCCCCGCTGCCCGTTCAGTTTGCGTCAGCAGAGCACAATAGTTCGTGGCATTGCTCCAACTCACGGTCTCCACCGGACGGTTCAAATCCGCGGTTCCATTGGCATTGGTCTTGAAATAGCTCGGATTGCTGCCGACCACCGCCAGGTATTGAGCCTGCGTCACCGGATACTTCCCCATGTAAAAACTCCTGGTCAGCGTCACCGTGTGCTGGACTTCATCCGGAATTCTCATCCTCTCCCCCTCCGGGCTGCCCATCGTGAACTGGCCGACCGGAATCAGGACCATGTTGGAAGGAGCAGGCGGAAAGTTCGTCTGTGTGATAGCCATCACCCTATAAAAACGGCGGGACGCTGGTGGCGCACCCACATCCGCGAACCAATATGGGCTTTGCGTCACCAGCAGATTCGTCAATACCGTCCAGTTGTTCTGGCCCAGGTCCGCAGAATACTGGATTTGATTGGTAATGGCCAGGTCGCTTTGGATCGTCAAGCGTGGCACAGTCGCGATGTTCGAGATGGCCGGCGCCGCTGTCGCGCCCACCCCCGCCCATAACAATAACGCGCCGAGACCGAGGATCCTTCCGGCGCCTCGAAGTTCATCGACCGCCACTCCAATACCACAACCGTTGGTCGCAAAAGCGCAGAAAGACTGTGTTCGTTCGGTTATCATAGAATAATTCATTCGTTTGCAGGATTCCCTATTGGAAACTTCTCAGCAGGACACGCATCCCTCGTCGGGCGCACCTGTGCAGGAGCTATCGGCACGAAGAGCGCCCACCTGAAGTGGTTTCCCACACTATTGAGGTTAGTGCGACTAACGTAGCCCATGACAGAA
>JBBRWD010000175.1:0-5957 GCA_038249465.1 Limisphaerales bacterium
ATCGCACTCCATACGTGCTGAGGGATGGGTTCTCGATGTTGGCGTTTTTTACGCCAAGCGGCCAGGGTGGCTTGCACCGGGGCCAGAGCCACCGTGAACACAGCGTTTGATTTGATGGTTGTCTTTGCTGCCATAATCTGGTGCCAAGACTACCGCCCCGGCTGAATCCACGTCACGCACGCTTGCCGAAGCAACACCAATGGGCGGCAACGCCTATCTCCAACAACCCAACTCCAAGCATCAGTTGGCCGAAGGAAATTCCAAGGATCGGATCAGCCAAAGCCAACGCTTTGCTCGTCCCGAAGCTACTCCAGACCTTAGCGGCACCGGTTACCAGCAGAATTACCGCGCAGGAACCGAGCAAACTTCTTATCCAAAACGACCGGCGTGAAGCCACGGGAGCCCCTCCCGTTACTTTGCTCAATTGACACGCCTGGCCTGTGGGAACCATGGTCCGAGTATATGGCGTTGTGAATTGATCTCAAAACTTTTCGCGTGCCTGATTCTCGTGCCTGATTCTCGTGCCTGATGCTCGTGCCTGATTCTCGTGCCTGGCTCCGCTCGCTGCCTCCTCGACCAGGAACTTGCTCGGGCACAGCCCCGTCTGGCGCTTGAACCAGCGGCAGAAGTGCTGCCCATCACTGAAACCTACCTCCAATGCGACAACTTTGACCGGGTCTCCACCCCGTAGCAATTCCCGGGCACGTGTCACCCGGTGCTTGTTGATGACCTCCCCCGGCGTCTGACGCCACAGTCTCCAAATCGTGCTGTTCAACTGGGATGGAGAAACGCCCAGGATTCTCGCCATCACGCCAACCCGGTAGTTGGCTTTTGCTATGAGCGCCGCAAGCTTCGCCTCATCCTGAAGGTGCGCGGCACATTGGCTGGTTGCAAAACTCCCCAAATTGAAGCTTGACATGTGGCTGAACGTAACGACCCAAAGAAAGGAGTCAAGCGTCAATGTTGTCTTTCGAGACCAATGCGACCACACGCTGCTCGCCTGCCGCTGACCCATTGCTTCACCGCCTTGGACCCAGCGGCATTGGGAGCCAGGTGCCCCTGGTGATCGTCCGCATACATCTGCCACGCCCACCCTATCTGCCGCACGTTATTCAGGCACGGCGCGCTTTGCGCCTTGATTCTTGCCGCCCCCAAGCTCGGCAGCAACAGCGCCGCCAGGATCGAAATGATCGCCATCACTACCAGTAGTTCGATCAGGGTGAAGGCCATCGTTCCAGTCCTTCGATTCCGGACAAGCAAAGCACCTCCATCGTTACTTCTCAGTGGTCTCCTGAGCGGTTGGTGCATGTCTATCGTTTAGAGTAAGAGAACACGGCCAGTCAACAGCGAAACACGTCCAAACGAGGATTATGGAGGTGTATGGCAAATAAATGCAAACATTTGCCAAAAAAGGGTTAGCGCAGACACTCCGTATAGTAATAATTCCGACACAAGCACATGGCTCAGGAACTGCAATGTTGTCCTCTGGACAATCTTGAAAGGCCGGGGGGTGGTCAACCTCTCCCACTGTCTTATCGTGAAAAGGTTTCCATTTGGTTCCTCTGGTCTGCCGCCGCAATCCTGGTTCTTACAGGGTTGGGCAAAATCTCCAGTGCCTTTGGCACGGCCCAGATTCTAACAACCACGGACCCTATCTTCGGGATTCCGTTCCGGGTACTGCTTCCTATAGCCGGAGCCCTTGAACTGGCCATTGCCGCATTATGCTTGTGGAAACGGTTTCCGCTGCGCAGCAGACTTCTTCTGGTCGCATGGGTAAGCACGATGTTCGTCACCTACCGCATTGGCCTTTGGGCTATGGACTGGCATCACCCATGCGGCTGCTTGGGATCACTCGCCGGGGTGCTGCACATCACAGATCAGCAGGTAGACACAATCATGAAACTCTTGCTTGCCTACCTGACTCTGGCCAGTTTTGGACTTGCGGGATTCTTCGTAAAGCTACAAATCCGTGAGCATGCCCGCACAGTATGAGCAGCAGAGCAATGGGACAAATGAGTTCAAATCCTTGGAAGTCATTTGCATGGGTCCCGCGGAAGCGGGACCCGCTATTACTCGCACTAGGTGGCACTGTTATTATTCGCAACTAACGACATTCATGAAGAGTTGCTTCCATTCGACGCGGTTGGCCGATAGCCGAGGAGGATCCAAGAATGCCATTCAATGACGTGAGCGTTTCGAAGCTTGTTTTCAGCAATTCCGTCACTGTTATCCTCGAAGATTTGCTGAAGGCGGATCGACGGCCAGTTTGCAGAAACCGTCGGAGAATGCGGCGAGCATCGCGTTGGCGAGGTGCGAGCCGTCGCAGCCAAACAAACGCCAACAGGAGAGAATAAAATGAGAAGATTGATAGCCTTGTGCCTGATCGCGCTCGGCACGATTAACATCGCGGATGCGCAGCCTTGTCGCGGTCGCGTCAACTATGGCACAGTAGCGAACCCAAATTGGAGCCCTTGGATAACATGGGAATGCCCTAACGATCAGACATGTGAGATTAATTCCTCCAGCAATCCTCCCACCGGGGGTTGCGCTAGGCGGGGCTGATCCTAATCCACGATAGACGAAGCGATTCGCAGCAAGGGGAAGAAAACGCTTCCCCTTGCTGGCACCAATTTCGCGAGTTTTATGAAGAAGAATCCAATCATCGTAACTCTGTTTGTCTTACCGTTGTTGTTTCTTTGTGGCCTGATTATTTACCGGGTGGCGAATTCGTGGACAGGTTCCACCGAGAGAACTCCCGACGACCAGCTTGCAACAGCCACAAATCCCAACTACAGAAAGCTGCAGGAAGACTGGCTGAAAAGTCAATTTGACCCACTTTTTGGAGTAGAGGACATCCTTGCTAAGATTAAGGATTTGCCAATTCGTTACATCGACCCCGTTCAGTCTGAGGTGGACAATGCAGAACTGTATGGCGCGCTCAGTCGAGTTATACAGTCACTTCTTGCCAAAACATTCGATGAATATGTCTCTTTACGTTCCGTTGGGGAGTCCCTTACGCTACAAGAGGACTTTATAGCTTGGCAAGGACAGGTGGTTCGACGATTCCACAAAGTTCATCAGATACCAACTGACCCTTTAGAACTTCACAAAGTCTATTGGTCTAAAACGACGGAAGATGGAAAGCGAGCTACCCTTTGGGAAGCGGCAAGTTGGCAAGCATCGTGGGTTGAGTGCCGCAAAACCACAAAGTTAGACCCATTCGCTTCGACCGAAGCGTTTTCCGAATCGCTGAGGCCGAGTGTTCCGAACTGCGGGATTGTTGGTTACGCATCGTCATTCCAATATGGGCCGAGTCCCAAAAATGTTTTGTCGAAGGACGGGCACATCGTGATGGCTCTGGCATACGTGCTTGTCAAGACGAGCGAGGGGAAAGCATATCCCTTGATGATCCAGTTCTATTGGGCATCTTCGATTCGAACATGGCTACCCACGCATTTGGCGGTTGGTTATGTTGGCAATAGACAGTTTGATCCAGTTTTCTGAATCGCCGCCGATCAAGGGCACTGCCCAGTGCATGTCGTCATCCTGGATCGCCCGGTCCTAGTCCCGCCCCGGAACCGGACCCCACCACGTTGAGCCGGAAAAATGACCCCTGTTGTCGTCCGAATACATCTGGCTGCCCAACCCGAGCTGCTTCAGGTTGTTCAAGCAGGAAATCCGGCGCGCCTTGGTCTTTACCCGCGACACCCCCGGCAGCAACAGCGCCGCCAGGATCGAGATGATCGCCATCACCACCAGCATCTCGACCAGAATGAAGGCGGAGACTTGCCGTGCGTGTGAAGAGTTCATGTTGATGCAGGAGACCCGAAGTAACTGTCGCCCGCGTATCAGCCTTCTATGTACTGGTTGCACGCCAGGAGCTTCAGCGAAACCAGGAGAAAGCAGCCCGGCAACGACCAGAGCATGGCTCGCGCTATTAATCCAATTTTTTTCACAGCCATCCCATAGGATTTTACGAAAAAGCTGGAACATTGCGTTTAACCCTGCCACAGGGCAGGGGTGAAAACAAAAAACAACAACGTTCCAGCGGCCTCGAAAATGAATTTGCTGCGGCAGATTTGCAACTTCATTCCTCAATTCTCTGTTTCCAAGCTCGCCCGGGAGACCAAAGTCGACGAACGGGCCAGAACTTTTAGTCCTTGGAGTCATGTGGTCAGTTTGTGTTACGCGCAACTCACTCACAGTATCGGACTCAACGACGTCTGTGATGCCTTGAACTTGAATTCGGGCCCGCTCTCCAGCATCCGGGGCGCGATGCCGCCCTCGCGGAACAACCTTTCTCACGCAAACAAAATTCGATCGGCGGACCTGGCGGAGCGGCTCTTCTGGAGCGTATTCGAGCATCTAGGAAATTTGTCCCCGCGCTTTGTCAGCGGCAAAGCGGGCAAGCGTTTTGCGCGCCGCTTCAAGCGGACCATTCACCTGGTCGATTCGACGACCATCGAGTTGGTGGCCTCGTGCATGGATTGGGCCAAGCACCGTCGGCGCAAGGCCGCCGCCAAGTGTCACCTGCGCTTGGACCTGCAAAGTTTCCTTCCCCGCTTTGCCATCGTGGACACCGCCAAGCATGCCGACGCCCGGCGCGCCCGCGAGGTCTGCGCGGGAATCAAAGCCGGCGAAATCGTCATATTCGACAAGGCTTACGTGGACTTTGAGCATCTAGCCGATTTGGCCCTGCGCGATATTTTCTGGGTCACCCGCCCCAAGGAGAACATGAGCTATGAGGTGGTCACCGAATACCAGCGGGGAGTCTATGGCAAGATCCTGAGCGATCAACTCATCCAGCTCAAGACGCCCAGCTCGAAAGCCAAGTACCCGGAGTTGATGCGCCGGGTGGTGGCGCTGGTGGAGGTGGACGGCAAGGAGGTGGTGATGGAGTTCCTGACCAACAACCTGGAGTGGAGCGCCCAAAGCATCGCCGAGCTTTACCGGGCGCGATGGCAAATCGAGGTCTTTTTCAAGCAGATCAAACAGACGCTCCAACTGGCCGACTTTCTGGGCACCACCGCCAACGCGGTGCGCTGGCAAATCTGGACCGCGCTGCTGGTTTACTTACTGTTGCGCTATCTCTCTTTTCTCTCGAATTGGAGTCATAGCTTTAGCCGCCTCTTTACCATTATCCGGGCCTCGCTCTGGAAAAAGTGGGACTTAATGGGGTTGCTGCGGCTCTATGGGACAGCCGACGGCCACTTCCGCTATCTGGCCAGTCCCCAGCAAGTCTATTTCCCGGGAATGTGTTAAAACCATGGGACAGCACGCGTTCACCGTCAACAGCAGCGGAACACTAATCATGTAAAAGTCGCCAAAAACTCCCAACGCCCATTATTTGATCACCCCGGGATTTCCTAGGAAACTGAGGGGTTTAGAGCGTGTTTTGGCCGCTATGGGATGGCTGTGATTCACTTTGGCGTAAAGAACCGCTCGTATGTCGAAGCAAAATCAGTCGGCTCGGCTTCGCTGGGGCCGGCAGGGACTCTGAACCATTCGGTCACCGCCCATTCCCCTGTGGCGGTTCTTCGAAAGCGGATCTCGACTACGTCGAGATCCGCTACATCCCGATCTACCCAGTGCACGGTGTAGAATACCGTGACCGGTTTGACTAATCCGTCCGGCATCAAAAGATTGAACGTGTCGGCTCGGACGAGAGGAGTGGGCCGGCCTCCCAACTGTCTAATATCGAGGCCTTTCGATTTTAGCAATGCCTCGGCTGCGCTTCTGGCCTCCGCCTTGGACCACGGTCCGACGTTATCCCGGAAATGTTCGAGCTTTGAAGGGTCCCGAAAAAGTCCGGTCATTTCGGCCTTCCAAGCGACGGCTTTGTCGATCACTCCTCGTGCGTACAAGATCGCATATTGGCCGTCCAGGGTACTAAGATCGATTCTGACGCCTGTTGCTTCCAGGTAAGTCTGGATGGAAACGTCCTCGGCTCTAAGGGG
>JBBRWD010000176.1:0-5830 GCA_038249465.1 Limisphaerales bacterium
CACCATCCCTTGGAAATTGAGAAGCGCGCCCAGCGCACTCTCATTCCAGGCCACGACCAAGCGGCCTTCTCACGAAAGCACACCAGGACGCGCGATGGAACGCGCGTCGAGGCGAACTTCGTGAGATCTGAATTTGGTCGTGTTCGGAATGAAGTCCGAGTCCTAACTACTGATAGGAATTTGCTTTCTGGACGCTCCGCGGTTCAGTTCAACGCCAGGTTGATCCGGCACTGAACTCGCAAGCCCGCGTTGCAGCAGTTCCTTGCCGCTCATTTCAAATCAAAGAAATTGGTAACGGCCTGCCACCAACCGGCCCACCATGCCCTGCGATCCGACCGGCTACGGTTCCGTGCGGGTCCGGAAGAACAGGTTGCCCTCAACAATTGGCGGGGTCCACGGATTCGTGGGTTGCGGGGTCACATCCGTCCAGGTCTGGAGATTGGTGCTGGATTGGAGCACCCCGTTGAATGACACCTGCATGCTTCCCGTCCCCGCTGGCGTGAGCTGGGTGAATGGGCGGCTGATGAACCTCGCGCAGAGGTCGGCGGCGTCGGTGGAAAACCCAGTGTTCAAGACCACCAGCACCTTTCCGCTGCCTGCGCTGAGCCCTACCCCCAGTTGAGTGGCCGGCGTGCCTTCGATCGTGAAGGCAGCGCCTTGCGGCACGCCGTCAGAGTTCCAATACCGCCCCAGCACCGTCGCCTGCCCGGCAGGAAAGCCTCCCACCCAATCCGCCCACACCACCAGAAAATACTGCCCGTCAAAGACAACGCTGCTGCCCATCGCCCGCTCGCCGTTAGGACCGGCCTCCAGGATCAATTCATCGCCCGCCATCGTGCCATCGGGCCACACCATCCGGCCCCGCAGGTTCCAATCCGCGCTGCCGACGGCGACGTGATGCCACACCACCATGAAACGATCCGCCCCGCAGGCCACGCTGGTGGGATTGTAACCGTCCGACGTACTCTGGCTGACCGTCAAGATGCTCCCCATCCCGCCGGCGGGGGAAATCAATCGTCCTTTGGTGGCATCCAGCCCGTTCGGCCCCTCCACCCAAGCCACCAGGTACTGCCCGCCGCCAAAGGCGACACTGACCTGTCCGAATCCTCGAATCTGGGCCGACGTAATCACCAACTCGCTTCCGAGCAATTGATTCGTTGGCGAAACCAGACGCCCTCGCAGACCCCCTGCCTGCGTCCACACCACGAGAAAATTGGTCCCGTCAAAGGCGACTCCGTTGGCGTCCTGATCTCCTGCGGCTGATGAGATCGGGAATGCGCTGCCGACCAACGTGCCGGCCGGGCTGATGAATTGCGCATAGACATCATTGCTACTTGATGGATGATGCGAAGCGGCGTCCGTCCATACCATCAGATAGTTGCTCGCTCCAAAGGCCACGTAGGGCGCCGCGATTCGACCCGCCGTGCGGCGACCAGTGCTGATGAGATCACCGACTGGATCTCCTGCGGGAGAAATCAGTTGCGCACCCACTACATTGGGGCTGCTGGCATCCCCGCCAATGCCGATCAGGAAATTCGTTCCATCGAAGGCCGAGGAGAGGGCCAACTCCGGCTGGGCGGTGTCCGCAACCGGGTAGCGGGCGCTGATAACCAAGCGAGGTTTGACGGTGAGCACCGCCACAGAACTGGTGACACTTCCTACGGTGTTCGTCACCACCACAGAATAACCGCCCGCATCGTTGATCCGAATGTTCGTCAAGTTCAGTGTCGCGGTGTCCGCCCCGGAAATGTTCCCTCCGTTACTCAAGGGAGCCTCGTCCTTCCACCACCGGTAGCCGAGCGGGGCGGTCCCGGTGGCGGAAACAGAGAACGAGGCGTTAAGCCCTTCCGCCGCCGTCCCACCTTGAGGTTGTCCCACGATTTCTGGCGGAGTGTCGGGGATGAAACTCACCTGGTCCACCCAGCCGCAGTCCTGGCCAGCACTGTCAGTGCCGTCCTTCATATAGCGCCAGCGCAGGGTCTGCGCGCCGGCGGACAACGACAGAGTCCGCAACTGCCAGTTTGCTTCTCCCGAAATCCGTCCGCTCTGCAGCTTTCCGTTGAGGTAGAGTTCAAGAAAGTCGTAATTCGGCTCTGACGACACTTTCCACCAGAAACGTAGTATCCCTGGCCCGATTATGGTGGTTTCCATCCAGCTTTGCTGACCGTGCGTAATCGCCCCGCTCCGGGCGGCATCCACGCCATCGTGGGTCATGTCGGTCTTGCCAGCCCACGCTGCATCGCCACCGGATGTCCACGCCCACTCAGGCACCTCGAGGGCCTCGCCCAGTGTGAGCGCTCGAATGGCGGTGAGCACTGCATTTGAGCTGGTGGCAGTGCCTAGGTCATTGCTGACGACCACCGAGTAGCTGCCGGCGTTGTTCGTCTGAACATCGGTCAGATTAAGCGAGGCTGAGTCAGCTCCGGAGATGTTGCCTCCGTTGGTTAAGGGCGCGGTCTCTTTCCACCAATGGTAGTGGAGCGGCGGTTCACCGATTGCCTTCACAGCGAGTGTTAGATTGTCGCCGGTTTGGACCGTCCGGCTCTGTGGTTGATCCAGAATCACAGGAGGACCGACGTGTGCCGGTATGAAAGCTCTGGCCAGATTCGCCGACACTTTTCCACCTGCCGAGCTGAATTCGCCGCCCGCAGACAGGCTTGTGCCCGAAACAGTGATTGCCCCTACGGACGGAAATGGGCCTCCCACCCCCGATCCGAGACCCAACCAGACAGCTCCATCCCAGGCGGCAATTCGGCTGGCTGGAATGCCACCCGCTGTCGTGAAACTGCCGCCGGCAAACAACTGGCGGTCAGACATCGATAGTGCCGAAACGGGGTTATTCATGCCGGATCCAAGTGCCGACCATGCGGTGCCGTCCCACTTGGCGATGTGGCTAACACCAATCCCGCCTGCCGTAGCGAAATAGCCTCCCGCGTAAAGGTTGTCGTCCTCCACCAACAATGCAGACACGCGCGGGCCCGAGCTCGAACCGGCCATTCCGGATCCAAGGGGCAACCAGGAACTGCCATTCCACTTGGCGATTCCGTTCACCGTAATTCCACCCGCGGTGGTGAATCCGCCCCCGACAAACAAGTCGCTGCCCAGCACCGCCAGTGCGAAGACAGGGCCGTCAGTCCCAGATCCCAGGGCGGTCCACGTAATACCATTCCACTTGGCAATGTAATTCGCGCTGATCCCTCCTGCTGTGGTAAAGTTACCCCCTGCGTACATGCTACTTTCCGATACGGCCAAAGCCAATACAGCGGTGGAGGATGAAGCGTTCCCGCCCTCTACCCCTGTCCCTAAAGCTGCCCAACCAGCACCACTCCATTTGGCAATACGCAGGGCATTCACTCCACCGGCTGTCCGGAAATACCCTCCGGCATACAGGTCACTACCGGAAACTGCCAGAGCGCTGACGAAACTATCCATCCCTGACCCAAGGTTCGACCAACTCGAGCCGTCCCATTTGGCAATGTTGTTGACTTGCAGTTCACCAACTCTGCTAAAAAAACCTGCGGCGTACAAATTATCTCCTGAGGCTGCCAGTGCGGACACGCTGCCGCTCAATCCCGGACGCGCTGAACCGGGAACCGACCAATTGGTTCCATCCCACTTGGCGATGTAATTGCCAGGGTAATCAAGCCATGCAGTAAAATAGCCCCCCGCGTAGAGATCACCTTTCGAGATCACCAGTGCATTAGGCCGATTAGCCAGCCCTGTTCCGACTTTCGACCAGTTCGTGCCATCCCACTTGGCAATGTGATTGGCCGACACTCCGCCTGCCATCCCAAACCAGCCTCCTGCGTAAACCGTTCCACCTGACACCGCGAGTGAATACACTCCATAACTGTTCATTCCCGATCCCAGTGCCGACCACGAATTGCCGTCCCACTTGGCGATGTAGCTGGCGCTGATCCCACTTGCATTGGTAAATGTCCCGCCCGCGTAAAGATTGCTACCCGACGCTGCCAACGCCTGGACAGATGCATCCATTCCTGAGCCAAGAGCGAGCCAATCGGTGCCATCCCATTTGGCGATGTAGTTAGCGGTGATTTTCCCCGCAATGGTGAACTCGCCCGCTGCGAACAGCTCATTTCCAGACAGTGCCAACGCCAATACTTTGCTGTTCATCCCCGACCCAAGGGCCGTCCAGTTGCTGCCATCCCACTTTGCGATTTTCTGGGCGCTACCACCACCTGCGGTGGTGAATTCGCCTCCAGCAAACAGTGTGTTGCCTGATGCCGACAACGCATTGACGGTGCCACTCACACCCGAGCCGAGGGCAGACCAGTTGGTGCCATCCCATACCGCAATACGGTTGGCGTTCACACCTCCGGCCGTGGTGAAGCTGCCCCCCGCATAGAGATTGCTGCCCGTTACCGCCAACGCGTTGACGTAGCCGTTCATGCCCGACCCAAGGGCGGACCAATGAGCGCCATCCCATTTGGCAATCCTGCTCGCAGCAATGTCACCCACAACGCTGAAACCACCGCCAATGTAAAGGTTTCCGGCTTCATCCACCGCAGCGGCATTGACATGATAATCCGCCCCTGAGCAGCCTCCCATGCCAAACCAGTTGGCATCGCTAAATGTTGGATCAATCCGTACCGGATACACCGCGTCAGCGTCGTCCACCTCCACCACCAGCTGGCCCGCCGAGACCACCTCCATCCGGGCAGTCAGTTCTTTGCCGTTGGCATCGGTCACCTGCAAACAGTTGTAATTGATCTGGCGTCCGCTTTCCGCCATCACCAGCCGCGCCCCCTGCGCCCTCGCCTCTACCAGCGCTCCGGTCACTTCTAACTCCACCCGCAAGCGGCCTCCGCCCGCCGGCGATTGCCTGACCACGAAATCCTGCCGCACGCCGTCCACGCTCGCGCGGTATTCCTCAACCAGTCCGGGCCGGATGAAGCACGCGACCTCGCCTTGCACCTCCACCGTGCCCGTGGCCGACAAGGCCCCCGACACACTGGGCACCGCGTGCGCCGTCCGCCCCACCGCCGTAGCCACGACCCGAAACCGTTCCCCCGTGGATTCCGCCGCGGTTGAAACCAGCCACAAGCCTTCGCGCGTCACCTCGCCGTCGAGTTTTTGAAACGCGCACCGGAGCCGCGCTCCTCCTTCAGTTGCGCTCACTGCCAGGCCGTCGCCCGAATACTGTGCTGTCGCTTTTGCGCCCAGCTCATTCCACGGAATGGGCGGTGTGGGAGCCCCTTCGGTCTCGCCGGGCGCAAGGCCATTAGCCAGCGTGCTCCGGGCAAGCAGTGCCATGAGGGCGAGGACCAGCGCGGGCAACAGCGACTGGCGGAGGAAGGATGGGCGGGGAATGTTCATGGGAGTGGAGGTTGGAGGTTAGCGGTTTGGGACAAAAAAGTGGCTTTATGGCTGCAAAATGAAAAGCCCCTGCGACATGTCCCAGTAGCCATCATTCGAGACCTCAAGGATTTTGTAGGCGTTGCCGTTGCCGCTGAGCGTGCTGGGGTCCGTGGTGTGGATTCCGCTGTTGGGCACATTCGAGGCAAACCGGAACCAGCTCTTGCGCAGCACAATCTTGGGCTCAGGATTCGTATCAGCCAGCCCGGTGGGGGAGTCGTGGAGGACATAGATGGTTACCGTGGAGCCGTGCAGGAGCGAATTATTCCAGACCACACTCTTGGAAGTCCCGTATTGCCAGATGTCGTTGGCACCGGGTTGCGAGATCGCATCCGCCCATGTGCTGTGATCGACATCAAAAAGCGTTGGCGGTTGGGGCAACGGCTTCAGGCGGACGTCAATCCGGAAGAACCCGCAGGGTTGCTCGCTGTGGGCGGTGTCGGTGTAGCTGTTA
>JBBRWD010000177.1:0-5825 GCA_038249465.1 Limisphaerales bacterium
AGTGCGGGAGAAGTGGAGCGGCGCAGGAATAAGTGTCAAGGTGGCGGCTCGATTCATATGAATCGAGAAAGGCACCTAATGGCACAAACCAAACTAACCATGCGTCAAATTCAAGAGATTCTTCGTCTCAAACATCAAAACCATCTATCTATTCGGGAGATCGCCCGCAGTTGCGGGATTCCCACCAGCACGGTGGGCGATTACCTCAAACGGGCCGAGGGGGCGGGAATCACCTGGCCGCCGCCGGAGGGTCTGAGTGAACAGCAGTTGATCGAGTTGCTCATCGCCCCTGCAGTGGCGGGCACGACCGGTTGTTCGGTTCTGCCGGATTGGCCTTACATCCATAAAGAACTCGGGCGCAAATCCGTGACCCTGGTGCTGTTGTGGCAGGAATACCACCAGGCTCAGCCGGAGGGTTATGGCTACAGCCGCTTCTGCGAGCTGTATCAGCGCTGGGCCGGCACCCTGGATCCCGTGCTGCGCCAGGCTCATCTTCCCGGCGAGAAAATGTTTGTAGACTGGGCCGGCCAAAGGGTGGAGATCCACAACCCTCAGGACGGCAGCATTTCGCACGGCCACCTGTTTGTGGCCGTGTTGGGCGCGAGCAATAAGACCTACGCGGAGGCCTTCGAGAATGAGCAACTGGCGGCCTGGATTGCGGCTCATTGCCATGCTTACGCCTTTTTTGGTGGCGTCGCTCGGATCCTCGTCCCCGACAATCTTAAGACCGGGGTTGTTCGTCCGTGCCGTTATGAACCGCTGCTGCACCGCAGCTATCAGGAGATGGCTGAACACTACGGCACCGTGATCATTCCCGCGCGGATCAAAAAGCCTCGCGACAAAGCCAAGGTCGAAGTGGGGGTGCAGATTGCCGAGCGGCAGATCCTGGCGGCCTTGCGCGACCAGCGCTTTTTCAATGTGAGCGAGTTGAACGCGGCGATCGGCCCGTTACTGGCCAAACTCAACGAGCAGCCGTTCCAAAAGCTGGAAGGCTCGCGCAACAGTTGGTTTGAGACGCTCGAAAAGAGTCACCTTC
Organism: Limisphaerales bacterium; assembly: GCA_038249465.1. Taxonomy (GTDB): domain Bacteria; phylum Verrucomicrobiota; class Verrucomicrobiia; order Limisphaerales; family JBBRWD01; genus JBBRWD01. The sequence continues at coordinate 1,037 of JBBRWD010000177.1, forward strand.
TGCCGCTGCCCGCCCTGGCCTTTGAACTGGCCAACTGGACCCAAGCCAAGGTCAACATCGACTATCACGTCTCCGTGGAACGGCACTTCTACAGCGCTCCCTATCAACTCATTCATCAACCACTCGACGTGCGGTTGACCGACACGACGGTGGAACTCTTTCAACACGGCAAGCGCGTGGCGGCCCACAGGCGCAGCCAGGCGCCTGGCCGCTCCACGACGTTGGAGGAACACCGGCCCAAGTCCCATCAAAAGCACTTGGAATGGACCCCCAGCCGCATCCTGGAGTGGGTCAAAACCATCGGGCCGGAGTGCGTCCGGGTCGTCGAGAGAATCCTGGCTGACCGGCCTCATCCCGAACAGGGGTTTCGTTCCGCCCTGGGCATCATCCGTCTGGGCAAAGCCTTGGGTCATGACCGCCTGGAGGCCGCTTGCCGGCGCGCGCTGCACTTCGACACCTGCTCTTATGCCAGCATCAAATCCATTCTTCAGAACAATCTGGAAGCCCGGCCCCTGGAGCAGGAGTTGCTCTTGCCCAGCCCGACCCACGAAAACCTCCGGGGCAGCCCTTACTACCGTTAAACCTCACTCCCTTTATGCTCATGACTCAAACACTGGAAAAACTTCGGGCCATGCGCCTGGAGGGAATGGCACAAGCCCTCGAAGAACAACGCCGTCAGAACGATATCGTCTCGCTCAGCTTTGAAGACCGGTTGACGCTCTTAGTCGAACGGCAATGGCTGTGGAAGGAAAACCGCGGCTTGGCGATTCGGTTGAAGAACGCGCAACTCAAAATCAATGCCAGCCTGGAGGACCTGGATTATCGCAGCTCGCGCGGCCTCAAGCGCGCGCAGATCGATCAATTGCGCGCTTCCCAATGGGTGAAGGAACACCGCAACTGCCTCATCACCGGGCCGACTGGTTCGGGTAAAACTTACCTGGCCTGCGCGGTGGGCGCCCAGGCGTGTCGCGAAGGTTATCGCACACTCTACTTCTATGCGCCCAAGTTCTTTCGGGCGCTGGAAGCAGCCCGGGCCGACGGGAGTCTGTTGCCCTTGCTCAAGAAACTGGCCCGCGCCCCGTTGATCGTCGTGGATGATCTGGGCATCGCCAGCGTGCCGGGCAAACTCTATCGCGAGTTCCTGGAGATGCTCGATGATCGCCAGGGACAGGGCGCCACGCTCATTACCAGTCAGTTCCCGGTCAACCAGTGGCACGAAGTGATCGCCGATCCCACCGTGGCCGACGCGATCCTGGACCGGTTGGTGCATAACGCCTACCGGATCGAACTCAAAGGCGATTCGCTGCGCAAAGGCAAAACGCCTCCTTCGGATAATGAAACTTGACGCTCCTCAGTCTCAGGCGCGCCTATTGGGACGGGCTGGTGAGTCCGTTACGCGTAGCGACCGGCGGCAACGCGAACGGAGGTTCGAGAGTCCGTTCCCGCCGCTCACCGCCCGCCCCAATAGACGGCGCGACAACGCTCTCGGGTTTTCGGACGCGTCGTCGCCCCTCAGAGGGGCTCCGAAAGAGCACTTAAACCATGGCAAAACCTTGACTCCTGTCGGACACCCCTCTAAAACTCCCCCAGAGCGTCGCTTCGCTCCGACAACTGTCCGACAGCCCCGGAACAGTGTCCGATATGAATTGGAACAGGTGTCCGCTTTCATCGGAATCCGCACCTTCTACAAGCCGTGGGACAGCGGAGAATATGATACGTGAGCACAGACACTAGCGGCCAACAAGCTCCCTGCACACAGCGGCGGATGGCGCTCGCAGTTCCGCTTCGCACCTCACATCTTCTCATCCGGCTCGTGCGAGTTCCTTCGTTGTGACAATCATGCGAGCGCTAAAAAACATTCTAATAAACCTGGGCTTTCTGGCGCTTCTCTTCGCAGTGATGCTGGTTCCCGCCAATGCCGAGGGGCAGCTCGGCAACTGCTCTCTTGAAGCGGGTGCATTCGGCCTCTCCCTCACAATGACAATTGTTTCCGCCCTTGCCTATGGCACCGTCGGCAATCGGTCAATGTTGGCGATGAGGTGCATCAGCGGCGTCGTTGTGCTCTGGTTCCTCCTCTCGGTGGTTCTGTTCACAGTGTTTGAAAAGCCGGATCTGGTTGGGGATATTGCCAAATATTGGGTGGGGGCGATCCTCTCACCGGTCCTGGTAGCCCTCCAAGGGCTATACAACAGAAGGAATTTCACCCTGTTGTTTCGGGGTCGCAACCCATAAAGCCCGCGCATGGTTCGGGCCGTCTCGCCCAGGCCACCCCCTCCGATGTCAGCTTTCAGCTTTTCCCCCAGGTTCGCTCGCCATAATCCACGACCGGGCCGAGTTGCCCCACGCCGCCACCACGGCGCGCAGCGGACCGCCGTCCAGGTCGCCCAGCCTCCGAGCGGTCAGGCCCGGTGACGCCTCCAGAACAGGCCAGCAATAGAGGCACTCTCCAAGAAGCGGCAACCCCGCGGACTTTCCCCGGCGCCGGGTAACCACTTGAAGGCCAGTCCGGCTCGGACCGCCCCAGGATTGCTCTGACGCATGGTCCCGGAACCGCTGCACTGTTGTTGTCCCTGTCGTGTTCATTCTTGTTCCAGTCCCTTCGCCCTTCACCGCGCGGTCAGTCTTCGGCCTCGCATTCATACTTCATCCTTCAGCCTTCATCCTTCTCCCAGCGGGGGCCGGGACAAGTGGTTCCTCCTGAAGGCAACCTTCACTGGCCGCCCGCAGTCGCCGCGCTTTTTGGTGAAAGGGCGAAGAGCCCGAAACAAATCAAAACATGAACACGACAAATCAAAACACAGCAGCTCCATCCGTAACCATCGCTCCCCGCAATCCAGCCCGAGGCGTCCTCAGCTTCGTGGTCACCCTCACGACCCACAAGGACGTCCGCTCCTACCCCTGCCGCTCCCTGGAGAGTGCCACCAAGCTGGCCGGGCGCTTCATTGCCAGCATCACCAAGCCCGCCCGCCCCTTGGAGGCCAGTCCGGCACGGACCCCGGAGACCGAAACCAACCCGCACCAGTACGACGGCCCGCCGCGCACCGCCGAACAAGTGGCCGCATAGGTCAGACACCCCCGGCTCCGGTCGGGGATTTTTTTCTGCTCGCGAACCCCTCACCCGCACAACCGGATATTCTTCACTCCACGCTTGACCAACCCCCGAACGGAGCACAATCAGCTCCGCTGACACGGAGCTAACAAAAATTAGTTCAGCATAAAAAAAATGCATGGAGCCTGTGAAATTATTTGCACAAGGAAGAACTGTACTCACCGCGATGTCACTCATTGTCGCGCTTACCCTCGGTCTGGCTGTCCGCGTCCAAGCGGCAGATCAGAAAACCCCGGTTTTCGGTTCATTTCACTCAGCAAAGGACCCGGACCTTCCTCCTCACCCCTTTAACCCTCACCCTGAATTGAGCGCGGTGGAGGTGGAGAAGGGAGTTTATGTCGTCGATGATACGGTCATTCCGGATACCGCAGAGCAGGCCGCCACCAGAATACTGAGACGGGAGGCCGCTGCACGAGCCATAGCAATTGCATCCGATCCAGTGTTGGCCCAAGCCGCTCAAGCCGCTCAACAAGCGGCCCAAGAAGCGGCTTGGACAAATAACCGGCAACAATTTGAGCCTTCGCTGCAATCTAGCATCCTGACGGGTGGTGGACTAATCCCAAAACAAGCGAATGATAGTTCGAAATCACGCAAAAGGCTTTCTATCCCAAACACGTCAAGCAACATTGCTCGGTTGCCGTTCTTTGCCCCGCCCGCAGCGGCTCCGTCGGCAGTCTGAACAGCGGTTTTGCGCCTCCTGGCTTCCTTCCGCCCGCTTTTGGCCCGTACGTGGCGACACTTCTTGCGCTGAGCTTCCCGCACAAGCCAGTTTTGGCGCCATCTACCCGGTAGAAAACCTTTGCAATCTCTCCCAGGTCGCAAAGAAATCCTTCAACCAACTATTGTAGCCCAGAACCCGATAGATGACTCGGCGCGCAGTGCGAACAACTTGGCAGGGCAGCAGTATGATCGCGTGAAGAAAGCGCCGGAACTCCATTCTCACCAACTCAAGGCCCCGTTGGCGATCGGGCACCAACAGCCCATACCACGCCTTGAGGTTCCACGCCAAAGCCGCCATGACCATGTAAGCCCAGTTGCTCACTAAATCATTGACCGGCATGCGCATCGCATTGACCCCGTTCTTCAACTGCTCGATCACGTTTTCCTGGTCACACCGGCCGTTGGCCAGCCCCACAATCCTGGCCGCCTTGTCCTTCCGGTTGGTGATGTAGAAAAAGTAGCGCACTTCATCAAAGAGCGCCTTCTCGCCTTTCTGCACGGTGAGGTTCTTGCGCAGGATAATCACCCGATACTTTCGCTTGCACTTGGCCGGCTGGTAGTCAATCTCCGCCAGGTCCTCCCCCTGCAGCTTCTGGTTCTTAAACTCCCGCCCGATGACCACCGCTTCCTTGTGGCGGAAGGCCTTGGGGCGCGGCTCGGTCAAAATCTCATACTTGGGCAGCCGTTCCAAGGGCTTCCAGGCCTGCTCTTCCAGGGCCTCGGCCAACTTCACCAGTTTGGGATGCGCATCAATCCCCAGGATGAATCTTCGCAGGTCCGAGCAATGGTCCCATCCACGTCCACAAAAGCTTCTTGCAGGAACGCCGCCGGTTCCTCCTTCCACACGGCCAGGCGCGTCCGATTGACGCACTCTTGCAATACCAGGATATCCTCCACGCCAAAGCGACGAGTGAAATCTCCGGCGGTAGTGGGGTCGGGAATGCGCTCGGCACCCAGGCC
>JBBRWD010000178.1:0-5713 GCA_038249465.1 Limisphaerales bacterium
TACTGACAAGACCTTGGGATGGGCTACCCGAAGACGCTTGGTCCCAACCCGCACGGGTAGGGCGCGTCTGTCCCCAGCGCGCCGTCGGGTTGGCCGGGAGTGGTTCGCGGCGCGCTGGGACAGACGCGCCCTACCCAGTCCGGGTGTCGTCCATCCCACTGCCTGGGTAGTAAACGGAGCAATTGGAATTGGACGAAGGAGTCTTAATCCAACGGCAATGGAGCCGAGGAGATGGAGCACTTGAAAGACTGCGTCCTGTTGCAGGCAGATGACGTCAATAGCCTTGACCGGACCAGAGGCAGCGGAGGATTTTGCGGCTGGGTCGCAATGATGATCGCCAGTGGAATATGCCCACGCATTTTGAAGTCACGGAGCCAGCCACGTTGCTGCCATTCCTCTTGGCCAGGATGCCGGAGCGCAGCCGCACGGCCATCAAAGCCCTGCTCGCCAATCGCCTGGTGTCGGTGAACAGCGAGTTCGTCACCCATTTCAACCATCCGCTGGCGGCCGGGCAGCAGGTCGCCATCCATCGTGCCGGCGAAGGGCAAAAAGGACCGGGCCACGGGCTGAGGATCGTTCACGAAGATGCGCAAATCATCGTCGTCGAAAAGCGCGCCGGACTGCTTTCGATGGCCACTGAGGCCGGGCGAGCTGTCACCGCCTACAGCCTGTTGAGCGAGCACGTCAAGAAGGCGGATTCGCGCAACCGCATCTTCATCGTGCATCGACTCGACCGGGAGACTTCCGGGCTGATGATGTTTGCCAGGAGTCAGGCGATGCAGGAGGCGCTGCAGGAGGACTGGCAGGCTGCGGTGCTGGAGAGAACCTACGTCGCAGTGGTGGAAGGCCGGGTGACGAAGCCGGCTGGCAGCCTCACGTCATGGCTCAAGGAAGACCAGGCTCTGATCATGCGCTCCAGCGCCTCGCCGAATGAGGGTCAGAAAGCCACGACCCACTTTCGGGTGCTGCAAGCGGGTGCGCGTTATTCGCTGCTGGAACTCACCCTCGAAACCGGTCGGAAAAACCAGATCCGCGTCCATCTGCAAGACCTCGGCCACAGCGTGATCGGCGACGCGAAATATGGGGCAACGCAAAACCCCCTCCACCGCCTGGGACTGCACGCCCGGGTGTTGGCCTTCCGCCATCCCATGACGGGCGCCGCGCTGCGTTTTGAAACGCCCATTCCGCCGGAATTCCTCCGCCTGCTGCCTCCCGAGCGCTCGTCCGAGGCGTCCTGAACTATTTCACGCGCACCGGATTTTCCGCGAGGGCGCGGAAAACTGCACCCGTGGCGGGTGTGCTCCCCAGCCAACTTCGGAGTTCGGGATCAAATGAGCCAATGGTTTCCTGCCTTTACCCGGTCTCCGCGCTGGGTCCATCCGTGGTTTAAGACTTCTTCGCCCAATTCCAATTGCTCCGTTTAGCTTCATCGCAACTGCTCCGCCGCGCCTGACATGTGGATGCGCAACTCTTTCGCCCCGGCGGATACCGGACTGGTGGTGACCTTTCCGCCGGGCCAGCGCACCCAGAGCGATTGGAGGACCGCATTCGTGGGCGCGGAAAGCACCGGCACCGCGCTGTCCTGCGACCAGTAACCGGAGCCGGCATGGATTTCGCGCGCCGGTCCCGGGCCCTGTTCGGTGACGAGACGAACGACGGCGCCAACCGCCTCACGGTTTCCCGGCGGCCCGACCAGGCGGACGCGCAAGCCGGGCCGTGCGGTCGTGTTGCGGAAAAGGCGCGTCGGCGCGGCGTTCTGGCCCACCACCAGATCCACGCGCCCGTCGCCATCAAAATCGCTGGCCGCCGCGCCGCGTTGCTCGCCGTAAATCAGCAGGCCGCTCTCCTGCCCCGGCACGGGCGTCAATCCGCCGCGTCCATCGCCGCGCAACAGCAGGCCGCGCCCGGCATCGTAGCGCGCGATGTCCGGATGCACCGCGAAGAAATTCTGGCTCAGGAACGCGTCTTCGCGACCGTCGCCGTCGAAGTCGGCCACGCTCACCCCAAAGGCCGGCGAAATCTGCGCCTCCACCGGCAGAGCCCGCGCCTCGAAGTGATCGCCGCGATTGAGGAAAAGAGTGGTCTCGAGATGATTCGCATCGTGCATGGGCGCGACCTTGAGCGCGTCGCTGTAGAGGCCGTCAAGACTCAGCTTCGCGTAGTTCTCCCATGTGCCCACCGCCTCGCGCACCAGTGGCATGGCGCCGCCGACCGACTGGAAAGACTGGATCGGCATCCACTTCTGTGCGGCCGGCTCGAAGTAGCTTTCGACGATTTCGACGGTGCCATCGCCATCAAAATCCGCGGTGTAGGCCCGCAGCGGGTGGGCGCGGAAGCGTTCGCACTTGGTGTTGCGCCCCCAATTCGACGCCAGCAAATCCATCCGGCCGTCGCCGTCGAAATCGCCGGCGGCCACGCCATTCCACCAGCCGCGGAACTTGTCGAGCCCGAGGCGCCCCGTGATCTCACTGAAGCGTCCACGGTCATTGGAAAAGACGCGCAGCGGCCCCCATTCGCAGGCGAGCACCAGTTCGGGAAAACCACCGCCATCCAGATCGGTGAAGATTGCTCCACTCACCAGCCCGATACCTGACAGCAGAGGATCATTCACCGCGTCCGGCTCGAACTTCCCATTGACCTGGCGGAACAGCAGCGAGGTGGCAGGCAGGGCGTAACGCCCGGGAAGGACGCGCCCGCCCACGAATAGATCGAGGTCGCCGTCGCCATCGTAGTCAGCGAGCGCCAGCGGGCCGGTGCTCGATTCCTGGCCGGGCAGCGAGTCATCCGGCGCCCCATTTCCAAGGCCGAAGATGCGGGCTACCGGGCCGTTGCTCAGGCCATCTTCATAGTTCGCCGAGCCGGCGATGATCTGCCTCGTTCCATCGGGACGGCTGAAGCCGAGCACGGCGGTCTGATCGCGCGCGGACGGTTGATCAAACGGCGCGCGGACCATCGGCTCGAAGCCGCCGCGACCGTTGTTGCGAAACGCCGCCAGACTCCCGCCCCGCCCGCTGGCCACGAGCAGATCATCCCAGCCATCGCCATCGAGATCGCACCAGCTCACTCCCGGCCCGAGCTGGCTGAGGCGCTTGGAAAGCAGCGGCTGCCGCGCGAAATCATCGAAGGTCTCGTCGTGATGCGAATGCCGGATGAGCGCGGCAGCCTCGGCAAACAACGGCGGCGGCTTCGCAGCGGCTTTCGGGGCAGCCACCTCGCTCGCGGCAGACTCATCGACCCCATAAATGCGGTTGGCCTTGACGCCGTCGATGACGCTGCGCCGGCCGCTGCGCCAGGTGACTTCGAGGCGCAGATTGTTGGTGAGCGAACCGGCCGCGAAGACCCGCATCGTGTCGTCGGCGGAGAGATAACGTCCGCCCGCGAGCATTTCCTGCATCTGCATCGGCACGGCGCCGCCGAGGAGTTTGACCTGGGCGCCAATGCCCTGGGTATTGGGCGCAGCGCCCTTGAGGCGAACGCCGACGCGGGGCGCCGCGCCGTCGTTGCGCAGCAGCAAGGCTCCCGAGTTGAAGTTGTTGATGGCGAGGTCGAGGTCGCCATCGTTGTCGAAGTCCGCCGCCGCCATGCCTTGCGAGATTCCCGGGAGGGCGAAGCCCCACTCGCGGCTCGCGTCCTGGAAACGCAGATCGCCCAGATTGCGATACGCGAGGTTGGGCGTGTCCAGCCGGGGATACCTCTTGCGCAGGCTGAGCTGGTCCACCGTCGCCAGCCGCTGGCCCTTCTTGATGGCTTCGAGCCGGGTCGCCATGTCCATGTTCATGCCGTCGCGCTCGAATCCATTGGAGATGAGCAGGTCTTCGTAGCCGTCGAGATCCACATCGAGGAACATCGGCGTCCAGGTCCAATCCGAGGCCTCCAGCCCGCTGAGCTGCGAAATCTCGGCGAAGGTTCCGTCGCCGCGGGCCAGTTGCAGCGTGTTGATCGAATCCTGCGGCCGGGCGGACATCTCGCCCGGATTCGCCACATCCTTGGAGATGCTCAGCCGCTGGGTGTGGCGCAGGTAATGGTCCGGGCTCAACATGTCGCTGACGAACAGGTCGTAGAACCCGTCGCGGTTGATGTCGGCCATATCCACGCCCATTGACGAGAAGCTCACATGCCGCATCGCCAGCCTGGGCAACGCGCGGAAGCGCCCGCTGCCGTCGTTGAGCCAGATGCGATCGGGGGTGTTGAAATCGTTGCAGATGTAGAGATCGGGAAATCCATCGCCATTCAGATCGCGGAACTGGACCGCCTGCCCCCAGTCATAGGGCGCGTCGCGCAAGGGTCGGCCCTCCTCATCGAGAAACGCGCCCCCGGCGAAGGGCACCGGGGTGAAGAGGCCCTTCCCGTCGTTGCGCAACAGCAGGTCGGGTTGGCCATTCTCCTCGCTGGCCAGGCTGCCCCGGCCGCCTTCCACGGAAACCCGGAAGCTGAAGCGATTCGTCAGGTCGGGATCGGTCAAGGGACGGCCGTTCACCGACACCACCTTCGGCTGGCCATCGACGTTCCGGATCGTGAAGCGGGTGTTGGGCTGGTCCCGCAGCGAGAGCAGGCGGTAATTGGTGATATACAGATCGAGGTCACCGTCCCCATCCATGTCCGCCAGCGCCATCGACATCCCGCAACGATCAGGATTCAGTGGCGAGGCGGGGGTTGATTCGGTGAAGCGCCCCGAGCCGTCATTGAGAAAGAGGTGCGTGCCGCGGCTGTAACTGCTGACCAGCAGATCCCGATCGCCGTCTCCATCTAAGTCGGCAAAGGCTGCTCCGCTGGCGTCCACGTCACGACGCAGCAGCCCTGCCTGTTCGGTGATGTCGGCAAACTTCCACTTGCCAAGATTGCGATAGAGGCGGCTGGGCGAATCGATGCCGCAGAAGAAGACGTCCGTCCAGCCGTCGCCATCCACGTCCGCACAGGCCACACCGGAGCCATTGAGGTAGATCTGGTTGGTCAGATGCCGCAGTTCCGCGACGACATTGGTGAAGCGGCATCCCGTCTCCGCCGCGCTCATCACGGTGAAACCCGGCCGGCCTGAACCTCCGGGCCTGACCCCGGTAAATCTTCCACCGGAAATCTCCTGCCACGACTGTCCTCCGGCTTCTGCGGCCGATGCCAGAGGTGCGACCAGCAAAAGCAGACACACCAAAAGATTAACCGGGATCAACCACTGCAAAGGGTTTCGCAGGGCGCGCTGGCCGCGGCGGGCGCGCTTCACTTCTCCAGGCTGCGGCGGCGATGCGGGATCTCTTCCAACAACCGTTGCGCCCCGGATGGTGGGCTGAGTGACCTCAAGCCTGGTTAGGGCGCGTCTGTCCCCAGCGCGCCGCTCTGGTGCCGGGAAAGAATTGGCCGAAATGGAATTCCGCGCTTTGAACCCGTTAACCTGCGATGCAACCGCGTCCCCATTTTTGGGAAGAGGATCTGGGACGCCGTGGAATGCGTCCCTGCCAGTTGGTTCATGGAAAGCCTCCACGAACTTCCAGACGCGCATCGGGACGATGACCCCGGCGGAGTCCCCCTCTTCCCCATCGGGAGAGAGAGATGGGGTGAGATTTCCGCGAACAGAGAATTCGCACAGCGAACCCCCGAACGGTGGCCGCGTGCGGGAAGCCATCGTGACGTTGACCGGCGCCATTGCGGCGGCCTCGTCCTACGGAATGCCGGAAATGGAGCTGCGCGCGCGAGTCAACCTGAGTTTCGCTGCCGCCGCTGA
>JBBRWD010000179.1:0-5661 GCA_038249465.1 Limisphaerales bacterium
GCCCCCGGGTGTGGCGGGACGCGCCGCGCGGCCAGCCCGCTGCGCCTCCCGCTGTTCCGGGGCGTCCTGAGCAATTTCACGCGCACCGGGTTTTCCGCGAGGGCGCGGAAAACAGCACCCGGGGCGGGTGCGCTCCCCAGCCAGCTTCGGAGTTTGGGCTTAAACCACGGAGGATCCACCGGTTTTCTGCAAGGGCCTGGTATCCGTGTCCATCCGTGGTTGCACTGCGGTTTTCAGTTTCCACGGACCGGCAGCGCGTAGCGGCGTCTCGGCAGAGCGCCGCAATCTTCGTTTGGGCTGCGCTCCGCCGAGGCGCCGCGACGATTCAGGGGGGATGGAACTCCGCAGTGTCCAACCAGCGCAGGAACCAGAGGAACCGGTTCACGCGATCATCAGGCCGTGGCGGATGGCGTAGCGGGTCAGGGCGGCAACACTGCTGGTGCCCAGCTTCCGCGTGATGTGCTGACGGTGGGTCTCCACGGTCTTGGGGCTGATTTGCAACTGCGCGGCGATGGCCTTGGTGTTTTCGCCGTGAGCGAGGTAACGCAGCACCTGACGCTCCCGCCGGGACAAGACCGCAGGTCCGGCCGCCTCGCCGGCCGCCTCCCCCGCCTGACCGGCGCGCTGCAACGCCGCCTCGCTGTCGCCGCAGAGAAACACCTGCCCGCCCAAAACCGCCGGCACCGCCTCGGCCAGGCACGCCGCCGGATGGGTCTTGGCCACGAATCCCGCCGCCCCGGCGGCCAACGCCTCCTGGATGGTCCAGGGGTCCGCCTCCCCCGCCACCATGAGCAGCTTGACTGCCGGGTCGGCCGCGCGAATCCGCCGCGCCAGGTCCAGGCCGGTGGTGTCCGGCAGGTTCACATCCAAAAGGACAAGCTGCGGGCGATGGGCCGCAAACTTTGCCATCGCTTCGGCGCCCGAACCAGCCTCCTCGAGGCGGGCTTGGGGCAGCACTCTGCGCAAGGCGGCGCGCAATCCGTCGCGCATCAGCGGGTGGTCATCGACCAGCAACACCCGCCAGGCCTCGTCGGCCATCTTCACTCGGTTCCTTGCGGTGAGGCCGCCTCCGCGGGCTCCACGAGGGCGGCGTGCAAGGCGCGCAGCAGGTCGCCACCGGTGAACGGCTTCGCCAGCAGCACCGACAACTTGACGTGCTCGAATCCTTTGACCCCGGTCCGATCCGGCAGGCCAGTCATGCCGAGGACTGGCAGGTTTGGTTCGAGGGCGCGCAGGGCGGTGATCATCGCCGGTCCGTTCATGACGGGCATCATCATGTCCGTCAGAACCGCGCGCACCGAGGCGCGGTGATCGGAAAAGGCCGCCAGCCCGTCCACGCCGTGGGAGGCGGTGATCACACGGTAGCCATGCGTTTCGAGCGTGCGGCGCACGCTGTCGCGCACGGAGGCTTCGTCATCCACCACGAGGATCATCTCGCCCTGGCCGCGCGGGGGCTTTGGCAATTTGAGATTGGAGATTTCGGGTTTGAGATCGCCGGGGGAGGCCGGGAAGTAAAGGTGGAAGGTCGTGCCGTGCCCCATCTGGCTTTCCACCTGCACAAATCCTTGATGGCCACGCACGATGCCCAGCACGGTGGCGAGACCCAGGCCGGTCCCCTTGCCGATTTCCTTGGTGGTGAAGAACGGATCGAAGATGTGCTCCTGGTCTTCCAGCGAAATGCCCGAGCCGGTGTCGGTCACGCTCAGGCACACAAAGGGGCCGGGTTGAACTCCGGTTTCCCTGGCGGCGGCGGCCGCGTCCACCGTCACGTTCTTCGCGCCAATCTTGAGCGTGCCGCCGTCCGGCATGGCGTCCCGGGCGTTGACGCACAAGTTCATCAGGCTCTGATGCAGTTGCGTGGCATCCCCCAGCACGGGCCAGAGGGCCTTGGGCATTTCGATGCAGGAACGGATATCCCGCGGGAAAGTCTCGCGGAGGATCTGGTCCATGTCGCGCAGCAGGTGCCGGATCGGCAGGGGCAGCCGGGCGCCGGGAGTCCCGCGCGCGAAGGAGAGCAATTGCTTGATGATGTCGGCTCCGCGGCGGGCGGAATTCTCGATGGTATCGAGCATCATGCGGTTTTCAGGGTCGGGATTGCTGTCGCGCAGGAGAGGCGCAATCATCAGCACGGGAGCCAGGATGTTGTTCAGGTCATGCGCGATGCCGCTGGCCAGCGACCCGATGCCTTCGAGCCGCTGGGCGCGCAGGAACTGGGCTTCCAGTTGTTTTTTGTCGGTGATGTCCGTGCCGGTGGCCAGGACTTCCCTGGGCAGGCCCTGCTCATCCCGCAACAAGGTCCAGTGGCAGAACACCATCACCTGCTTGCCCTTCTTGGTGGTCATCCTCAAATCCCCGGCCCAACTGTCCTGCTTCAGCACCGCGGCGTGGGCCGCCTCGAACGCATTGGCCTCATGCGGCACGGTCTCGCCGATCTTGCGGCCCAACGCTTCCGCACTGGTCCAGCCGAGAAGCCGCTCCGCGCCCTGGTTCCAGAACCGCACGGTGCCATCCAGCGCCCGCACGTAAATGGCATCGTTGGCGGCATCCAGCAAAGCGGCCTGCTCGTGCAACTTTTCCTCCACCTGGATGCGCTCGAGCGCCCCGCCACAGTAATCGGCCAGCCCTTGCAGCGTCAGCAGGTCGTCCGGCGTGAAAGCCCTGGGCGTGTAGCTCTGGATGGACAGCACCCCGACGGAGTCGCCGCGCCGGCGGATGGGCACGCACAGAAGGGAGGCTGACAGGCGGCGGGTGTCGCCAAACGCGAGGGAGTCCGCGGCGGCCAATTCCTCCGGCGTGCGCAGGGTCAACTCCGCGCCCTGCGCCATCACCCGGCGCATCCGGGGCGTCGGTTCGCCCTGCGCCGTGGTGGGCGGCACTTCGCCGCGCCCGCCCTCCAGCACGTCCAGGCACAACACGTTTTGCGCCACGTCTTCGCCGGGCAGGACGATATCGAGCGCGCCCGCGTCCCACTTCCAGAGCTTGTCCGCCGTGGCGAAAATGCTGCGGGCCACCTCGGTGGCCGTGGTGGCCGTGCTCAACCGGGCGCCCAGCGACAGCAGGGCTTCACGGATGGCGTCGCCCTTCTTGCGCTCGGTGATGTCCTGCACCGTGCCGATGAACTTCGCTGGCCGGCCGGTGGCCTCGTCACACACGATTTCGGCGTGTTCCTGGACCACCCGTTCCGTCCCGTCCGGCCAGACGATTCGATGTTCCATCTGATAGGACCGCCGTTCCCGCAGCGCCTGTTCGGAGACCGCCCACAGCCCGGCGCGGTCGTCGGGATGCACGGCCTGATTGAACTGTTCGTGCGTGACGGCGATGGCGCCAGGTTCGTAGCCGAAGATGCGGAAGACCTCATCCGACCACCACAGCGGGTTCTTGATCTGGTCGTCCAGGTTGTGGAGGTCTGCCACCCAACTGCCCAGGTGCGCCATGCGCTGTGCTTCGGCCAGGTGGGTCTCGCTTTCCCGCAAGGCTGCCTCGACCTGTTTGCGCGCCGTGATATTCGTGTGCGCGATGACCATGCGCGGCATTTCCCCTTCGTTAAACCGGGTGGCGCGCAGCAAAAACCATCTCGGTGCGTCCGGCGAGTGACAGGCGTACTCCAGCGAGAATTCCGGCAGGTTGCCCCGCGCCAGAGCGCGCAGACCCCGCACGACTTTCCGCGCCGACTCTTCGTCCTCGCCCGTCACGGCTTCACACGCCGCCAGATAATTCGCGCCGGTCTTCACCTGGGGGGCCAGGTGTGAATCGGCCGCCGGGCCGTCCCCCCACGCGCGATTGACGGCGAGGATCGTGCCATCCGTGGCCAGGACGGCGATGTGCGCGGTCAACGCATCCAGCACGCTCTGGTTGAAGCGGGAAACTTCGCGCGCCTGCTCCTCGCTGGCGCGCAACTGCCGGGTCCGCTCGTCCACCAGCCATTCCAGGTTTTCCTGATGCGCGCGGTTTTCCGCCTCCAGGCGGCGCTTGGCATCTTCGAGTGCCTTCAGCCGCGCGGTGGTGGCGACGGTGCGAAGGATCGCCTCCTTGGTGATCGGTTTGAACAGATAATCCGCCGCGCCCGCCCGGAGCGATTCCCGGGCGGTGTCCACGGTGGGTTCGCCGGTCATCATCACCACCTGCACGTGAGGGGCGGCGAGGCGAATGCGCTGGAGCAGTTCCACCCCGGTGACCTGGGGCAGGATGATGTCCGTCACCACCACGTCGAATTCGGCCGCCTGGAGGCAATGCAGGGCGGTGAAGGCATCCTCGGCCTCGACCACCTCGTGCCCGTCCAGGCGGAGGAACTCTCCGAGCGTGCGGCGGATGCTGTTTTCGTCATCGACGATCAGGATTCTGGCCATAAATTGATGGTGGAATGCGAATTTACTCCCCAGGCAGAGTGATGAACGGCACCCGGCCAGGGTAGGGCGCGTCTGTCCCAGCGCGCCGCGAACCACTCCTGGACAATCCGACGGCGCGCTGGGGACAGACGCGCCCTACCTTGGCGTTCAGGGAAGCGGAATCGGCCTTTGACTGCGCGCGGCCGGGCACGCGCCCCGTCTGGATCCCCCGCCAGGTGAAAGTCCTGGTCCGTTGCTTCATTTGCTTTGCATCGATGGCCGCCGCTCTCATTGCCTGGTCAGGTTGGTGCAGAGGGCACCCGGTTGCCGCATTCGCAGTTTGAATCCGCATGCCGCAATTCGCAATCATAGGTTCCATTCATTGTCCACCGGCAGATCCAGGTGCATCCGGGTGAAATGGCCCGGCTCGGTCTCCACGGTCAGCTCCCCGTGGTGTTCCTTCACGATCCCGTGGCTGATCGCCAGGCCCAGCCCCGTCCCCTGGTCGCGCGGCTTGGTGGTGTAGAACGGATCGAACATCCGTTCGCGCACTGCGGGGGTGATGCCTGTGCCGTGGTCTTCCACCGTCACGCGAATCCAGCGCCGGCCTTCCTTCGCAAACTCGCGCGCCGTGACGTGCAACACCTTGTCCGCATCATGGCCGGGGTGGCGCGCGTTCAAGGCGTCGCGCGCGTTGGTCATCAGGTTCATCAACACCTGCTGGAGCTGCTGGCTGCGGCACTTCAACTCCGGCAGATTCCCGGCCACATCCACGCGCAGCGTGATCTGGTCGTGCCGGATCACCGTGCGGATGAGCGACAGCGTTCCCTCCACGATGTCCGTCAGGCGCGCCGGGCTGTGGCTCTGCCTCTCATCCCGCGCGAACCGGAGGAGGTTGCGGACGATGACCGCCACGCGTTCGGTTTCATGGAGGATCTCCCGGGCGAACTCGGCCGTGGAGCTGCCGGGAAGCGACTGGTCGAGGATCAGTTGGGCGTAGTTCATGATCCCGTTGATCGGATTGTTGATCTCGTGCGCCACGCCGGAGGCGAGGGTGCCGATGGATTCGAGCTTCTGCTGCTGGCGCAACTGCGCTTCCATCGCCGCCCGCTCCTGTTCCAGCCGCTTGCGCTCGGTGATGTCCTGGATCATTGCCAGAGCGTAGAAGGACTGGCCGTCCGCGCTGGCAAATCTGGTCAGAGCCAGAGCCCCCCAGATCACCTCGCCGTTCTGCTTCAGGTATCGCTTCTCGGCCTGGTGTTGCTGGATTGTTCCTTCCCGCAATCCCTTGACCGCTTCCCAGCCCGTGGCGCGATGATCGGGATGGGTGACCTCC
>JBBRWD010000180.1:0-5576 GCA_038249465.1 Limisphaerales bacterium
GGAAGAAAACCCACTGGGGAACAAGACGGATAAAGAAGAGAAGAAGAGCGCTGTGGCGCGAAGGAGGAAGAAGACGAACCGGAAGAAGACGACGATTTTCAAACCGGTGGAATCAGGTGATTTTCAGACCGTCGCTGACACGCGCCAAAGGCCGGCCCGCCGCCGGCCATGCCGCACGGCATTGGCAACGCCTACCTGTTCGCAGTCTTCAACGCGCTCTCGTTCCAGATCATCCTGAGCAGTCCGATGGTGCTCTATGCGAAAACGCTCGGCGCGTCGGCGACGGTGCTCGGGATCATCGCGGGCATGATGCCGCTGCTGGTCATTTTTCAAATCCCGGCGGCGGCCTACATTCCGCGGGTGGGCTTCCGGCGATTCGTGCTCAGCGGCTGGAGCACGCGCGTGGTGTTCATCTTCTTCATCGCGCTGGTTCCGCTGACGCGCGGCTTTCTCAACGAAAGCACGCGCCTGGCCTTGCTGCTTTCGCTGCTGTTCTTTTTCAACCTCTCGCGCGGCATTTCGAGCTGCGCGTGGCTGCCGTGGATTTCCTCGCTCATTCCACCGGAGATTCGCGGCAAATACCTGGCGCGGGACGCGGCGTGGGTGAACCTCGCCAGCGGCGTCAGCTTCCTGCTGGGCGCGCTGTGTCTGCATGGCGAGGCGCATCCGTGGCAGTTCGCCGCCTTGTTCGGCTTCAGCGCCACAATGGGCGCAATCAGCCTCACCTTTCTCAAGCGCATCCCGGATGTCGAAGTGCCGGAGGAAGAACGCGAGCGGCGCGGGCCGGTGCCGTGGCGCGCCATCGCCGCCTTCCCGCCGTTTCGCCGGCTGGTCCGCATGGTCGTGGCCTGGTCGGTCGCGTACGGAGGAATCACGGCGTTTTCCGTGGCGTATCTCAAATCCGAGACCCACCTGTCCGAGGCGACCATCCTGGTGGTCTCCTCGTTTTCCTTCGTGGGCGGGCTGTGCAGTCTGTGGGTGCTCGGCTCGCGCCTGGATAATCTCGGCAGCAAACCGGTGCTGGTCTTCTCCTTCATCGCCTGGCTGGCGATTGTCGCGGGCTGGGGTCTGACCGCCGGCCATGTCTTCGCGCCGACGATTGGCCTCCTCCTGGCGCTGCAATTTGTCATGGGCCTGTTCGCCGCGCTGGTGCAGATGTCCAACACGCGCCTGGCGATGGAGGTGGTTCCGAAGATGGGCCGCAACCATTTCTTCGCGCTGTTCTCCGTGCTGGGCAACGTGACGCTCGGCCTCGCGCCGATTTTCTGGGGCCTGTTGATCGACGCCATCGGCCTGCGTCACGGCACCTGGCTGGGGGTGGACTGGAATCGCTACAGCCTCTTCTTCGCGGCCACCGCGCTGGCCTTCGTCGCTGCTCTGGCGCTGGCGAAGCAATTGCAGGAACCACGCGCCCGGCCGCTCGAAGATCTGCTGCGCGAATTGCTCATCGACTCGCCGCAGCGCGCGTGGATTCGTCTCTGGCCGCGCGGGTGAATCCAGCCACCGCAGTGGGCATGGCGAGCGAACAGCGGGAGGCGGATCCTCGTTCTGAGTTGAAGGAGTCGCCAGAACACCCACAATCCTCCCGATGAAACTCGATGACATGCGCGAGGAATACACGCGCGGCGAACTGCACCGGCGCGACCTGAATCCCGATCCCATCGCCCAGTTCACCCTCTGGTTTGATCAGGCCTGTCACGCGGGCATCATCGAGTCCAACGCCATGAGTCTCGCCACGGTCGGCGCGGAAGGACGGCCCACGGTTCGCACCGTGTTGCTCAAGCAATACGATGCGCGCGGCTTCGTCTTCTTCACCAATCTCGAAGGCCGCAAGGCTCAGCAAATCGAAGGCAACCCGCAGGTCGCGCTGCTCTTTCCCTGGATCGGACTGGAGCGCCAGGTGGTCATCAACGGACCGGCGGAGAAGATCTCCGCGGCCGAGACGCTCGCTTATTTCATCACGCGCCCGCTGGGCAGCCAGCTCAGCGCGTGGGCCTCGCCGCAAAGCCGGGTGGTCGAATCGCGCAAATTTCTCGAAATGAAATGGGACGAGATCAAGCGCAAGTTCGCCGCCGGCGAGGTGCCGCTGCCGTCCTTCTGGGGCGGTTTCCGGGTGCGGCCGGAGGAGATCGAGTTCTGGCAGGGCCGCAAGAGCCGGCTCCACGATCGCTTCCTCTACTCGCGAGCCGCGGAAGGCGCCTGGAAGATCGAGCGGCTCGCGCCCTGAGGATGGGGAGCGCACCCGCCCCGGGTGCAGTTTTCCGCGCCCTCGCGGAAAACCCGGTGTGCGCGAAATAGTGCAGAACGCCTCGGAACAGCGGGAGCCGCAGCGTGCTGGCCGCCAGGCGTCCAGCCACACCCGAGGGCGGGTGTGCTCCCCAGCTTCGGAGTTCGGGTTGAAGGCAAAGCCGTCGAGAAGCCGAGGCGCATGGAAAATATTCTGTTCTCTTTGCGGCTTCGCATCTTTGCGTCTCTGCGATTAACCTCGATTGCAAGTGATGGCTCCGGGTGTGCCGCCGGTCACGGGTGAAACGATGACAGTCTGTCAAACCGGTGCGGCGCTGACGAAAACCGCAGCCAGCAAAGGATTCCTGCTATGAAGACGAATGAACTGAAGCCGAAGATCGTGGACGCGCTCGGGCGCAAGGATTACGTCCCGGCGAATGTGCCGGAGCTGCTGCGGCTGTTGCGGCTGCCGCCCTCACGCCAGCAGGAGCTTCAGCGCGTGCTGAGTGAACTGGAACAGGCGGGCCAGATCGCGCGCACCAAGGGCAATCGCTACATCGAATCGCGCGAGGCAGATTTGATCCCCGGCCGGATTCGCATGAACCGCCAGGGCAAGGGTTTTCTCCAGCCCGACGATGCCGGCCTCCAGGAGATCGCCATTGCGGAAAGCGCCACCGGCACGGCCTTGCACGAAGACCGCGTGCTGGTGCGGCGCGATGTCCGGCCCAAAGGTCTGCGCCCTGACACCACGGAACCGGCCACCGGCACGGTGGTTCGCATTCTGGAACGTCGGCGCACGCAGATCGTCGGCACGCTGCAACGCGGACGAGAGTTTCTCTATGTCATTCCCGATGACCCGCGCATCCCGCACGATCTGTATGTGCCGGAGCCGCGCGATGTGGGCCGGCCCGCGCGCCTCGGCGACAAGGTGGTGGTCGAGTTGCGCGCCTGGGAATCGAGGCACACGAATCCCGAAGGCGAGATTGTGGAGGTGCTCGGCGCGCCCGACGCGGAAGGCGTGGACATGCTCTCCGTGTTGCGCCAATACGACTTGCCGCTGCACTTCCCCAAAGCCGCCCTGCACGAAGCCAACGCCATCGGCACGGCGGTGAATCCGCGCGACGTGGCGGGCCGGGTGGATTGCCGCGGTCATCGGGTCATCACGATTGATCCCGACGACGCGAAGGATTTCGACGACGCGATCTGTCTGGAACGCGTTTCGCCGGAGCAATGGCGGCTGTGGGTTCACATCGCCGACGTGTCGCATTACGTGAAGCCCGGCACCGCGCTCGACGCTGAGGCGCGCAAACGTGGCAACTCGACCTATCTCGTGGACCGCGTCATCCCGATGCTGCCCGAGGCGTTGAGCAATGAACTCTGCTCGCTCAAGCCCGGCGTGGATCGCCTGACCAAGTGCGTCGAGTTTCTCGTGTCGAACGAGGGGCGGGTGCTGAACGCGAAGTTCTATTCCGCCGTCATCCATTCGCAGCGCCGCTTCAGCTACGGCGAAGTGCTCACCATTCTTCAGCGCAAACCCGCGCCCGATCCCATCGAGCAGATGCTGCATCGCGCGCATGAGCTGGCCCAGCGCATCCGGCGGCTGCGCTTCAAGGCCGGTTCACTGGACCTCAATTTCCCGGAAACGAAAATCCGGCTGGACGAACGCGGGCGCATCCTGCGCATCGAGAAGACGGAGAACGACGTGTCGCACCAGTTGATCGAGGAGTGCATGCTGCTGGCGAATGAGGCGGTGGCGACGCGCCTGATGAACCTGCGCCAGCCGGCGATTTATCGAATCCACGAAGCGCCCGACGAGCGGCGTTTGCAGGAGTATCGCCAGGACGTGCTGAGCCAGAACGTGCCGTGCGGCAACCTGCGCCAGCCGTCCGAGGTGCAGAAGTTGTTGCACCGTCTCAACGCCCTGCCCACCGGTCCCGCGCTCAAGATCGGCTTTCTCAAATCGCTCATGCGCGCGCGCTACGCCGTGGAACCGCTCGGCCACTACGGTCTGGCCAAGAAGAAATACACCCACTTCACCTCGCCCATCCGCCGCTACGCCGATCTCGTGGTGCATCGCGCGCTTTTCGATAAAGCCTCCGCGCCGGCGTCCGCGCTCAAGGAGACGGCTGAACATATTTCCGTCACCGAGCGCAACTCCGCCGATGCCGAACGCGACAGCAAGGACGTGAAACTGTTCGCGTTCCTCAAGGCGCAGTTGGAGTCCGGCCGCCCGGAGCGGTATCCCGCCTTCGTGACCGATGTGCGCAACTTCGGCTTCTTCGTGGATGTGCCGGGCCTGGCCATGAGCGGTCTGGTGCCGCTGTCCACGGTGGAGGACGATTTCTTCGTGTTCGACCCGGCGCGCAACTATCTCGTCGGACGGCGCACGCGCCGCATCATCCGCCTCGGCGACAAGGTGACGGTGCAGGTGGCGAAGGTGGAGACGTTCAAGAAGCAGGTGGATTTCCGGCTGGTGCAGGATGCGCGTCCGCAGTCCCGATCCACGCCGCCGCCCCGGCGGGTTGCGCGCGGATCCGGACAGAACCCCGCCGCCACACCACGACACGGCGGAAGGCGCCCCCAACCGGCCCCGACCCATGCGAGGCCGGCGCATCCCCGGCGTTCCCGGTAGGCGCAGTGCTTCATGGCCTGCTTCTGATTCTTTCTCACGTCTCCTCGCGTGACAGAGAATCTCGACCTGAACAGGACGAGGAGGGAAACCGGTGGCCAGTAGCCATTATCAAGAACTGACCGCTCACGCTAATGGGTGACCCCTTTACAGGTGCTAACGTCATCCATTGTCAGCACCCCAATGGCAATATTACCATCCTCGCACATCCTCCCGCCCCCAAAACAACTCCCGCCATTCTCCTTCAGATCCGCACCCAATAAATCTGTCCGCCTTTGCTCGCACACACTTGTTCGCCTTTGAAATCCTCGCGACAAGCTGGGCAAATGTGCTTGCCGCCCCCCCACTCCGGGATAAACTCGCCAAAAATGAACATTGACGAAAAGCAATTCTCCGTCTCCGCGCGGAGCGCCAAAAGCAAATTCCTATCAGTGAGCCGCCCAACTGCTTGTGCTGGCGCAGGAACAGGAAGTATTGCCGCAGTTGATCCTCAGCCAGCGTGGCCGGGTCGCACTGGAAATGATCGGCCAGGCGGCGCACGTAACGGACGTATTCCTTTTTGGTCGGCGGCTTGAAGTCTTTGAGTTCGACAAGCTGCCGGAATTTTGCGATGGAAGAGCAATCGGTATTCATGAGGACAGAGCATGTCCTCAAACGCCATGAACGCGAACACTTCACCCCGCCGCATAGCGGCTTGGTTCAACCATGCGCTGCAGCGAAC
>JBBRWD010000181.1:0-5494 GCA_038249465.1 Limisphaerales bacterium
AAGAGGATCGGCACCCTGCTCCACTTCGCCGAGCAGCGGGGTTACCTGCCCAGGGGCGACCGGCGCATTGAGATGGTGGCCCGGGCGAAAGAGGCGGCGACCGAGATCGAGATCTTCACGCCGCGCGAGATGCGCAAGCTGTTGAGCGTTTGCCGTCCGGAGCTGCTGCCCTTTCTGGCCATCGGCGCGTTTGCCGGATTGCGGCACGCGGAGATCACCCGGTTGGACTGGCGCGAAGTGTCGCTCGACGACGGGTTCATCGAGGTGAAGGCGCGCAAGGCCAAGACCGCCAGCCGCCGGCTGGTGCCGATCGCCAGGAACCTGGCCGCCTGGCTTCACCCTCACTGGCGACCGAATGGGCTGGTCTGCCGCGTGGGGGCAGCCAACGGGCTGGTGACACTGGCGAAGGCGGCCGGATTGAAATGGAAGCACAACGCGCTGCGGCACTCGTTCATCAGCTACCGGGTGGCGGAAACTCAGAACGTGGCCCAGGTGTCGTTGGAGGCAGGTAACAGCCCGCAGATTATTTTCCGCCACTACCGGGAACTCGTCCGGCAGGCGGAGGCGAAGGTGTGGTTCTCGATTGCGCCGGGCAAGGATGGCAACATCCTGATCCTTGATCCGGCGCAGCAGGAGCAATCAGGGGGTGAGGTCCGGGAGGCTGAGAGTGGCACAGAACTGTCGGCACAGCGGTAGCCATCGGATTGAGCGGGGTGATGGCCCGGCTCGCGTACCCGAAGCGCATCACGCCGCCTTCGCCGGCTGCCCTTGCACCCGCCTCCAATGAAAAGCCGGGCGGCGAACTTCACCGCCCGGCCGTGACTGCCGACCATTCTCCGCCGAACCTCACCCGCTCTTCCCGCTCGCGCCTTTGCCCGGCTTCCAGTGTTCGCCGGCGAGCACGGTCTCGACCTCTTCGTCGATCTGCGCGTCCTGTTCCGCGCTCAGCTCGCCGTTTTGCAGCAGCCGTTCACGTTCCTTGGCGATGAGTCCGAGGATGGCAGCGAGCGCTTCCAGCCCGAGCAACACGCCGGCGGGCATCACAGCCATGGCGACGCGCGGCG
The DNA here is from genome assembly GCA_038249465.1 of Limisphaerales bacterium. Lineage (GTDB taxonomy): Bacteria > Verrucomicrobiota > Verrucomicrobiia > Limisphaerales > JBBRWD01 > JBBRWD01. Next base: position 1,065 of record JBBRWD010000181.1, read on the forward strand.
ACCGCAGTTCCGCCGCCGGCTTGGGCGTGGCGGCCAGCGCGTCATCGGCCAGCTTCTTCAACACGGCCAGCGCGGTTTCGAGTGTGGCCTTGTTTTCAGTGTTGCGGTTCCCCTTGTAGGTCTTCGTCGCGGAGCGCGCGGCACGCAGGGCCGTCGGAGCCTGCTTGCGCAATGACTCCGCGACGTCGTGAACCTTGGCGCCCAGCGCCGTCTCATGCGCGCGTTCGTAGCGCAGGAAGGCATCGATGGTATCCATCGAGACCAGCGTGGTGCGCTCCGCATAAACCACCAGCGGATCGCTCCCCGGCGCGACCGTCCCACAACCGGCGAGGGGCAGCGACAGCGCCCCCAAGACCAACAGTGGCCCCGACTTTTGCACGCCAGCCCGCAGAGCCATCAACGCGATGGCAAAAAGCGCGGCATACGCCTCCGCTGGAATGACCAGCTTGCCCGCCCAATGGAGCGCCAGCAGCACCAGCAACACACCGCAGACCAAATAGGTCTTGATCCCGTCCAACAGTTCAACTAACGACTTCATTTTGTTCCTTTCACTTTTTCAACACCTGGGCCAGCACCACGCCGACCACCACCTGCAGCAGCGCCAGGCCGCCGCAAAACATGGCCAGCTTGATTTCCACCGAGCGCAGGCGCGCTTCGAGCGCGGGCAGGAACCCGTTCCAGCACTGCTCGCAGCGCCGCGCCATCGTTTCAATATTGGTTTCCGCTTTCACAAGTCTCTCCGCGATTTCGTGTTCATTCATGTCGTTCACTCCCCGAGTTTGCCGCGCCGAACGGCACCAGCTCATTCAGTGCGTCCCGCCGCCCGGCACAGCCGCACGGCACGCCGGTTAAATGTTCCAGAGCCGTCACGGCGGCCTTGAGGCCGGTGGCGACCGTGACGCGCTCGATCAAGTCGCCGAGGCCGCGCAGTTCGCGCTGGTGCTCGGTCTTCTGACCGGGCGCTGGCGCCGCGATGATCGGAAACTCCGCGTCCAGACGGGCGCGGCTCTCGGCGTCGATTGCCAGCACCGACCCCTCGCGCCGGCCGTGGCGCAGCAGCGCGGCCAGATAACCCGTTGGCCGCGTCCGCGCCTCGGTCTTGAGTTGGTTCCAGTCGAGTGTCATTGCGGTTGCTGGCAGCACGCGGGCATCGGCGGTCCGGTGCGGTTCGCTTTCGAATCGCGCGCCCGCACCATCAAGATACCAGCCCCCGCCAGCGAAGAGACCGGCAGGGTCATCTCCATCCCTCCGAGCGTGCAGACGCCATTCGTCCAATCATCGGGACCGGCCAGCCAGTCCAGTTCGCTCACGCAGATGGCCGGCGCCTTGGTGTCGATCAGAGCTCGCGCGCGAAACCAATAGCGCGTGATCAATTGGGGAAACCACCCAGCGGAGGTGACGAAATTGCCTGCATATTGTCCGTCATTCGGAAGTAGGATATTGGCACCATGCCAACCCACGCTCTTGAAAACGCCATTCCCGTCACCACCGTTGGCCATGGGACACGTCCCGCTGTCGTACGAGCCCCAGCTGGCCAGCACATCGCGCCACGTGACGTTGATGCCTGTGCCGGAAGAAATGTCGTAAGTCGTCCACCAGGGTTGCGTGGAGAGGTTCCACGCTGCGAGAGCGGCGAGGCCCCAGTCGGCTCCCTCGTCGGGAATTTCGTCTTCGAGAAATCCCTCTTCGGAATACCAGGTCACGCCGTTCACATCCCGGCACTCGAACAGGAAGTAATCATCCTCCAGGGCGACCCGGTGCCACCAGAGCATGCCGGGGCCGCAGAGACACGAGTTGCCCGGCGAACCATCGTAGGACCAGCTCTGCGTCCAATCGCCTGTCGCCGGATCCATCTCGAAGGTGCCGGTCCCGGTCACCGTCCACGGCGGCGTGGCACAGGAGCAGATCGTTTTGCGCACGCGGCGGAACGTCCGGAACGCGATGTTGCCTCCGAGGAAGCCCTGGTAGCCGTATTGCGTCTTCTGGACGAAGGCGTATTTGACCCGGCGCGCGAAGTTCGCCAGGCAGCAATTGGCCAGCTTGGGATAGAAGTCGCCCATGTCAGTAGGTGCCACCGCCGTCCACGACCATGCGCTTCTCGACCCACGCGTTGCCGACCCATTCGCAGCCGACGAGCTGCTGACGCGTGGTGAACCAGTTGCGCGCATCGACATTCACATCAAGGAGCGTGACCACCTCAGCCAGCACCGTCAGACCGGTGTCGCCTTCCGCGACGTAGATCAGATCTCCGATCGCGTAGGCAGGGCGCACTTCCTCCGAATACCCAGCGCCCACGGCGAACCCGCTCGCGCCGTTGATCGTCACGTTGCGGGTGTTGCCGCCGGTGCCGACGCTGTAGCGCCAGCCCGTGACGGTGAGATTGTGCCACGTCGAGTAACGCAGGTTCTTGGGCTTGGCGATTTTCACCTGAGCCGCCGAGGTGTCTGAAGTCCCGTCCACCAGCGCGGGCCGAGCGAGGAGGTAATCGTTCTTCACATCCTCGATGCGATAGCGCGAGAGGCCGCTGCCTGTGGACTCCTCGGCGAACATGGAGCGCCGACGGCCGCGCAGATCCGCGATGCCGCTGGAGTGGCGCATGGTGTCGCTCTGGCCACCACTGCCGCGGCCGAGATCTTCGAGCCAGCCGCGCAGGTTGCGCACGTCATCGCCGGAGCGGGGAATGTTGCGGAAGGGCGAGTTCATCAGGGTTGCCAGGAATAGACATCGTCCCAGTCCAGCGCGCCGATCCAGCGGCGCTCGACGATCCACTTGCGGCCGTCGAAGTGCGGCCAGTCGGCACAGCGCTTCCACACCAGACCGGTGGGCAGACTGCCGAGCCGGATGGGAACGGGAGTTTCGATGCGGCCACGACCGACCAGGCCCGAGGGCGCGTCCCACGAGTAGATCCGCTGGAACAACACCGGATACTCCTCCCAGTAGTGCGTCATGCCGCGACGCATCTTGAGATAGAGCTCGTGAACGAGCGCGTCGTAGTCCGTCACGCCCGGCGTGAAGATGAATTTCAGGTTGTCGGAAGCCCGTGCGACGTCGGTTGATTTGATGCCGAGGAGCGTCTCGATGGCGGCGAGCCGCTTCTCGTGCAGCGGCGTCATGTCGCCGACGACGGCTGCATACTTCGGGTGATAGGCGAGCGAGATGTCGATCTGCTTCGGCTCAATCCACTCCTCATTGGCGGGCAGCGGCGCACCGGGGAAGCGCGAAGGATCTCAAGCTGTAACGCGATAGAACCGTGTGCGTCCACTAAACACGCTGGGGCGGAAACCGGCGTTTCGCCACGCACGATTCGTGAAACAAACACTTCCTACGCGCGGTTAAATCTCGCGCGTCAAATCACCAACTCGTATCCGCAACGCGCGGGCGATCCGGGCCAACGAATCGATGGAGATGTTGACATACCCGCACTCAACTTCGCCGAGATACTTAGGGTTCAACTCCGCTTTTTCGGCCAGTTTCTCCTGACTCAACCCGGCCTCTTTGCGAAAGGCGCGAATTGCTTCACCCAGGACTTTACGGTGTTGCAGGAATGGCACGCATCGTTACCGAAACAGGAACACCGCGGCCCAAGAACCAGATATGTACGGAATTTTAGTGTTGCCACCCGCTACGCGGACGTACTAAATCTCGCTCGTGAATCAAGGTTAGGGAAGGCGTTGTGGATCTGGCGATCCGGGGGCGTCCCTCCCCGATTGCGTTCGCTTACCTACAGGAAACATCTATGAATTTGAGGAGATTGAACCGCTTCGAGGGAATCATCTGCCAGAACCGTATATCTGTTTACACCGCGCTTGTTTTGCTCGCGATTTTCGGCGCAGCAATCGACGGCATCGCCAAACCGCGCTGGCCGCAGCCGCCGTTTCCGGAGCCGGTCCTCCTGCGGTTTTCCTTCGATGATACCAATGCCGCCCGCGTGTTGGCCGACGCCACGTTTCCCCGGCAGGCCAGCGGCGCCTACGAAAGCTGGAGCGGCTATGCCGCGCGCCTCGACGCGGCGAGTGGCGCGGCGGTGCTGGCGCCGATGATCGCCCTGGACGGTTCCCCGGCCCTCCTGCCGGGGCAGGGCAGCGTGCGTTTTTGGTATCGGCCGGGTTGGCAAAGCTCGGTCCAGGGAGGCGCCGGACCAGGCGGCTGGGCCAAGCTGTGCGAGATTGGCCCGGCATTCCCTACGGCGGCAGGTTTCTGGCTGACCCTGGCCATCGAGCCGGGCGGCAATGAGGTGGCGTTGCACGTTCGAACGGGCCAAGATCTCCGCAGGGTTGTCCAAGTGCCCGTTTCCTGGTCTTCGAACGGCTGGCATGAGGTGGTGCTGAGTTTCTCGGCGGAAGGCACGGCGTTGTTTGTCGATGGCACCAGAGCGGGCCAGTCGAAGGAACCTCAGAATTGGCCGGCGATGGAGGATTGGGGGCGATATT
>JBBRWD010000182.1:0-5086 GCA_038249465.1 Limisphaerales bacterium
CCCCAGCGCGCCGTCGGGTTGGCCGGGAGTAGTTCGCGGCGCGCTGGGACAGACGCGCCCAGTCCGGGTGTCGTCCATCCCTCTGCCTGGGTAGTAATCGCCGCCGCCCATGACTCCGCGAGGGACAGCTCCGGCTTTCCCTTGTTGCGTGATCGACGCCACCAGTGGGTCCGCTTGCGTCGTGACTTGATTTTGCGCGGCGGAGCGGACTTAATTGCGCCGTCACCCCGGCCGGAGATGTGTGGCCGGCCAAAGTCGATGAACACTATGGAAAATGTATTTGCCTGGCGAAAATGCGGACTGACCGCGGCGTTGTTGCTTGGACTCTGTCTCGCGGTCACCGCACAGGAGGTCAAGGAACCCAAGGCACCGGAGCCGGTCGATTCGGAAGAGACTCCTGCCCTTTCGGGCAGCGCTGACCGCACCGAGCAGCTCGCGCGCCTGCTCAAATTGACACCCGATCAAAAGGTGAAAGTGAAACCCATGGTGGACGCCGAGACCCTGCAGATGAAGGAACTGCGCGGACAGAAGATGACGCGTGAGGAACGCAGCCGGAAATTCAAGGCGCTGCGCGATGAGACCTACGAGAAGATCAAGCCGGCGCTGACGCCGGCGCAAATCGCACGTTGGGACCATCTGCGCACCTTCAAGCCGACGCTCTCCAAAGCCAGCACCAATGCCCCCGCCAGCGCGCCGGTTCCGCCGCCCTCCCGCCCACCGCCGCCCGCCGCGAAGTGAGGCTCCCTCCGGGACGATGATGAAGTTTTGTCCATCCTCGTGATGGGCTTTCCTCCGTGGCTGCTCCCGGGAATTCCCTCCTTTGACGTCGATGCTGGAGACGCGACCCCGGCGACGGTCTTTCCGCGGGTCTTTCCGTGTTGGCGCTTGCCTGCCTTTCCGGGCTATCTCTATAGTCCGCCTCCGTTTGAATTGGTTTGAACTAAAATTGAATCTTAAAACATGAGCACAACTCCCATCCGAGTCGCTGTGACCGGCGCCGCCGGCCAGATTGGTTATTCCCTCCTCTTCCGCATTGCCTCCGGGGCGATGTTCGGGCCCGACCAGCCGGTGATCCTGAATCTGATCGAAATCGAGCCTGCCCTTCCCGCGCTGCAAGGCGTGGTGATGGAACTCGACGACTGCGCGTTCCCACTCCTCAAAGGCGTCAACGCCACCGCCAATCTGGATGAGGGTTTCACCGGCGTGAACTGGGCGTTGCTCGTCGGCAGCGTGCCGCGCAAGGCGGGCATGGAGCGCAAGGATTTGCTGGGCATCAACGGCAAGATCTTCGTCGGCCAGGGTCAGGCCATCGAGAAGAACGCCGCCAAGGATGTGCGCATTCTCGTGGTCGGCAATCCGTGCAACACCAACTGCCTGATCTGCATGAACAATGCCAAAGGCGTGCCGGCCGATCGCTGGTTTGCCATGACGCGCCTCGATGAGAACCGCGCCAAATCCCAGCTCGCCAAAAAGGCCGGCGTCGATATCACCGCCGTCACCAATCTCGCCGTCTGGGGCAATCACAGTTCGACAATGTATCCGGATTTCTGCAACGCGAAGATTCAGGGCCGGCCGGTCACCGAGGTCATCGGCCATCGCGAGTGGCTGGAGAAGGATTTCCTTGCCACGGTGCAGCAGCGCGGGGCGTCCATCATCAAGGCGCGCGGCCTGTCGAGCGCGGCCAGCGCGGCCAATGCGGTGGTCGATACCGTGCGGTCGCTGACCACGCCGACTCCGGCGGGCGACTGGACCAGCGTGGCGGTGTGCGGCGATGGCAGCTACGGCATCGAGAAGGGGCTGATCACGTCCTACCCGATTCGCAGCAACGGCAAGAACTGGGAAGTGGTGCAGGGTCTCCCGATCAATGAATTCAGCAAGGGCAAGATCGACGCGACGATCAATGAATTGAAGGAAGAGCGCGTGATGGTGAGCGAGCAGTTGCCGAAGTAAACGGCGACGGCCGACATTTTCAAGTCTGGCGGCAGCGTCACACTTTATGGAAAACGACGAAAAGCAGAGAAGTGCGACAGAAGCGGCAGGATACATTGCTGGAGTTGGCTTTGGTATTACTCGCTCAGTGATGGGCGGTAAAGCCATCAGCGCCTCGATCATTGTTCTTGCCGCTGCCATTCTGATTACTGGCGGCTCTCATATTCAACACGCGGATACCAAGCTGTTCGTCCAGATCGTGGGCTGTGTAATTGGTCTGCTGGGGCTGGGCGCCTGGCTTGTCAGTTTCAGAGAGAAATAGCCTCTGGTTCGCCACCTATCTCGAAAAGTATGTGGACTGAACGCTAATCCGGCCGTTGCGAAGCGGTTGCAGTCGTGGCCCCTTGTGAGCCGGGTCATTTGAGCTTGGTTCGATCTACGACAAACTGGCGCCGCAAGGCGCCAGTTCTGTTTTTGGTGGGCCCAAACAAAAGAGCGCCGGTTGCCCGACGCTCAGGGGAATTCCAGCGGTGAGGTGGCCGCTCAGCCCTTGAGGTGTCGTTCGATCACCTTTTTGAAGAGGTTCTCCCCGGGTTTGACGATGGCCATTTCGCGCACGGCGCTTTCCGGGGCGTCGCTGGCGTGGGCGGCATTGACCATGATGCTCTGACCGAATTCGCGCCGGATGGATCCCGGGGGAGCCTTGGAAGGATCGGTCGGTCCGAGGATGTCGCGGATTTTGCGGACGGCATCAACGCCTTCGTACACCAGGGCGATGCATTTTTCGCTGCCGGGTTGGTCCATTTCCGATGGATCGGTCTCGCCCGGAGACTTGCCCGCCATGAATCGGATGATGTTGTCGAACTGGTTGTCGCCAAACGCGGGCGAGAGGGCCTCGCCAAGCTTCTGCACGTCGGCAGCGCCCAGGGGGAAGCCAAATTCTTTTTCAATGACAGTCTTGGCGCGGTTGCCGACGACATCCTTGAGCTTGGTGCGCAGGTATTCGTGGACCGTGCCATAGAATTCGCAGGCCTGGGCCACGGTCATGCGGTGCACCTTGAGACCCACAATGAAGAGGCCGGCGCGGGAGAAGTAATCAATCATGTTGCCCGGACGACCGCTCGGGATGCGGAAATTTTCCGGCTTGAGCAACACGAGCGTGCGCTGCGGCATTTCGCCCGGACGATAGGCGATGGTGTTCTCCAGCAGGCCGCCGTCCTTGTCGGAATAGTCGGACCAGATTTTGAGTTTCCGCCTGGCCTCCTCAATATTGGGCGCGGCCAGCACGGCTGGCTCGAAGTACTTGAGTTTATCGTTGTCATCCATCACCAGGTCGCCGTAGGTGTCACGAATCGTTTCACCAGTGCGGCGTTCCGCGCTGAAGTTGCCCACGACGGAGCGGATCTTGCGAACCGCATCCTCGCCCTCGAAGAGCAGCACCATGACGCGCCGGCGCAGGCCGGTCTTGGGGTCGGGGACGAAGTTTTTCAGGACATACAGGCGGATGAGTTCCTGAATGAGGCGATCCTGCGGGTCGGTGGCGGAGACGACGCTGCGGGCGTATTCCTCCGCCAGTTCCGTGCTGGGCGCAAACATCCGCGCCGCCACCAGATCAAGCCCGGTCCGGGCCAGCAGGCGGGCGATGATGCCACCCGTGCGGGATTTGAACAGCGTGTAGGGCGTGATGATGACGTAGGCGAGTTCCTGGGGCATAAGATCTCAGTTCGTTTTCCCGGGAGCGGTCGGGACGGAGCTTTCCGCAGGAGTGACCGCGGCGGGAGCCGTGCCGGCTGGGGATTCCGCCGGAGTGACCAGCCCAGCCTTGCCGCCCAGAATCTTGAACATGACCGTGCCACAAGTCGGGCATTTGCCTTTGATGGCTTTCCGGCCGTTCTTCATCACTTCTTCCACGGCATCCGTGATTTCCTTCTTGGCCTTGCACTTGACGCAATATCCTTCGGGCATAAGCAAATTCCCGCCAAAGACACATCACGTGTCCCCGGCGGTATATGCGGAGAGCTTAGGAAGGGCGTCTTGGCAGCGTCAACTGGTAAAACGGCCTTGCTTTTTGGCAGGATTACCGGCCGGCCTCCGCTGGCGGCGGATCGTGGTTCTACGGCGCCAGAACCCGCAAGGCCCGGCGGGCCACGGTGAATGTCGCCGGCAGCGGCCCGATGTTCTCGCCGTCCAGTTCAAATCCGCGCGGTTGCGGGCAGGTCACCGTCACACTGGCGGTCTGGAAGGTGATGGCTCCCGCCGCCGCGCACAGGTTGTTCGCCAGCAAACCCCAGCCGGCCCTCGCCAGGCTGGCCCAATTGACCTTCGGGAAGACGGTGACATCCAGCAAGCCGTCATCAAGGCGCGCCTGCGGAAACACGATGAAGCGCCCGCCGTAGAAGCGCCCATTGCCGATGAGCACGAGTTCCCCCTGCGCGCCCTCGCCGGGACCCGCCCCCGAGGCGATCAGCGCCGGCTGATGCTCGCCGAGGGCTTGGAAGCCGGCCGCCACGTAGGCCAGCGGGCCGACCTTCTTCTTCCACTCCCAGTTCACCAGATCGATGGCGCGGGAATCAATGCCCGCCCCCGCCAGTTGCGCGAAATAACGCCGTGTCGGGCGGCCGGCCTCCGTGAATTCGACGCACGGCAAGTCGATCAACCTCTCCCGTCCTTGGGCGATGACCTGCCAGGCGGCGGCAAAATGGGTCGGCAGGCGCAGTTCCTTGGCAAAGACATTGACCGTCCCCAGCGGCAGAACGCCTAGGCGTGTCCGCGCAAGGCCATCCGGGACATCGCCCAGGCCGTTGAGCACTTCGTTGACCGTGCCATCGCCGCCGGCCGCCACGATGGTCTCGAAGCCCTCCTGCACGGCGGCGGACCCCAGCGCGCGGCCGGTGCCGGCGGCGTAGGTGGGTTTAAGGACGCAGCAGGAGGCGAGTTCCCCGAGGTGATCGCGGAACGCGCTGGCTTTCTCGCCGCGGGCGGCGGGGTTGAAGATGACGCAGGTGCGCATGGCAGCGATGGAAGCTTCGGGCGCACGCTGGAAAGCTCAAGCCGGAAAATCCGGGCCAAGCTGGTGCGGGCGCATCTCGACACGGCCCCCGAAGGCAACCGGGTTGGAGCGCGACGTTGACGTCGCTTCATCGTTCGAGAGACCGTC
>JBBRWD010000183.1:0-5031 GCA_038249465.1 Limisphaerales bacterium
CGCCAGGCGTGCAGACGCTGGGCCAGCGGATGGAGTTGCGGAGTTTCGGTCCGGGGTGCCGTTGATGTCGTTGCCATAGTTCGCCGCGGACCTTAGCGGGAACCGGGTGCGAGGTTACGCAAGCTTGCCGAGGCAACACGGCTGGTTTGTTGTGTCACAAACTCATTTCAGCCAATATGGACGGGCCTTTCGAGCTTTTCCTTTCCACTGCCAAAAAAATCACGCTTGTTGAGGGGCTAGTCCTCTCTTCTCGACTGCCGAGTTTGCCATCCTGAAAGAGGAGGCTTATGAACTGGCAGAAAATGGAACCGTCAAGACGCGCCCCAATTTCCTGCAAGTGGCGCGAAATCTCAGATTTGTCTTAGCGATGTATAGCAGAACGGCACTTCCGGGTCCTCAACCGGACTACCGAGGAAATGGCTGGCAGTCGTTCTTGGTGTTTATCGAACTCCGAAACCGAATTACGCATCCAAAGTCGCTCGTCGATTTGGAGGTCACCGATTCTGATTTGGCCCAGGCTCACAATGCATTCGGGTGGTACATGAAGGAGATCTTCTCGCTGCTATCAAGACAGGCGAATCTGGATCAAGCATCGCTGACCAAGGCGAAAGCCCTATGGTCGCCGCCTTGCAAGTCAGGTACGCAGAAAAGTGGTGAGGCACCAGCCCACCAGTAATCTCTGCACCGGTTTCAGTCGCCAACGCTTGATGTTTCGTGAAACCAGATTTCCTCTTTACAGTTAGTTTAACCGGGGCGGCTTTTGGTTCATCAGTCTTCGATCACTCCAATCACTCCGGCCAGGCGGAGCGAAGCGGATGCACCGTGAGTGACTCGATCTTGACGCCACTACCTTCTGCTTTGATGGAGAGACCGCTGCCCTTGGGCAGCGCGTATCGCGTCGAGGAAACCTCTCCTCCGTTCACAAAGGTTTCGACGGAGGTGCGGTCCACGAGGATTTCCACTCGTTCGATCCGGCCCTGAACAGAAGCCGGTTGGTGGCCGGACTCGATGGTCCTGGATGTCAGGACGACGGGGATGCCGCGGAGATTGAAGACCAGTCGGGCGCCTTCCGGGATCTCGACATCCGCCGTGATGTGAAACAACTGCCCATCTGGCGCCAGTCGTAGGGTCTGGTTGGCGGCCAGCGTGCGGTGGGGCCATGTGTCCTTACTGCGGTGGAGTTTGGTGATTTCCTGGATCGGTTTGCGAAAAACGCGCAGGCCGTCCGGCGTGGTGCGAAGGGTTAGTTCGCAGGGGAAGCTGATCATCTGGTTGAACGGCATGTCCACAAAATCCGAGCCCCGCATCCACGCGGTCTGAATGCGGCGGCCGTCACCGGTATCCGTGTTGTGCCAGCTTTGCGTGGCGTAGAAATGGGGGCCGACGTCGCACGGCTGGCGCTTGGTTTCTTCCATAAACTCGGTGCCGTTGAAGGTGCCGATGGAATAATTCCCGTTGCCCTGGATGAGCACCCACTTTTTGTTCTTCACGTCGCCGTCCACGGGCAATTCAAAGAAGTCGGGGCACTCGAAACTGTCCTTGATCGGATGGTGCTCGTCTTTCCAACTCAACAGATTTGTGGACGTCAACACCTGGTATTGGCTGTCGCCGTAAAGCATCATCACCCAGTGATTGCCCGGAGCATACCAGAACACTTTGGGATCGCGCTCCGGATGAACGAGGATCGGGTTCTTCTCATAGAACTTCCAGGTGCGGCCATGATCCAGACTATAGGCGATGATTTGGCTGCGGTTGTCCCAACGAGGAATGAACGCGATCATCGGTGGGTTGGCCTTGTCTGGAGACAGGCCCGAAGTGTTCTGGTAATCCACCACGCACGTTCCAGATTGCACTCCGCTGCCGGCCTGTTCCTCCCAGAAGGCGGGTTCCAGTTCGGTCCAGTGAATCAGATCGCGGCTCACTGCATGGAGCCAGCACTTGGCCCACCGTTGGGCAAACAGGTGATACTCCCCATCGTAGTAAATCAAGCCATTGAGGTCATTAATCCACCCTTCCTGCTGCATGCCGGGGTTGAGCCGGTTCATGGTCCACTGGCGGGCGGTGAAGTGAAACTGCGGGCGCAACGACTCGCGGTAGAGCGGCGCCACGACTTCCGGCAGGTGCTCGGGCTGATCGGTTTGGACAATGTCCGTCACGTTGATGTGCCCCCAATCGCCGCTGGCCGCGTCCACCAGTTGCACCTGCGCGTTCTGACCGAGAAACCGGGTCACATCCCAACTCGCGGGCGCCAGGCGGTCACTCTTCCAGCCGGTCGCACTGCACATGACTTTGCCATTGATGAGGAGGTTGAGGCAGGTGTCCCGCTCGTAATCGCCGCCGCCGATGCGGAACGTGATATACTTTCGCGCGATCTTGAACTCCGGCGAGGTGAGGGAGCCGGTCAGCGCATCGCCGTCGATTTCACTGCTGGCCACCACGGCGTCGCGGGCATTCTCGATTTCCAGCTTGTTCAGCAGGTCGCCAGCGGCAGGGCCTTTTGTAAACGCGGTGCCGGTCGCCTTCCAATCGCCGTAGTTGGCCTTTCCGAATCGACCGATCGCGAGGTCATCGGCGCGACCGGTGAGAGCTGCGGTTAAGAGAGCCGCTGCGATGAGGAAACAGGTTTTGCGGATTGCGGGCATATTCATGTGTGCGTCGTCAGTTCGATAGACTACTTCCCGTCGGGAAAACTTTGCGCCGTGCGTTCCTTGAACATGGGTAACTTGGCCACCCTCTGTGGTCCTTCTTGGTCCTAAAAAGCGAGACGAGAGCCGTGTTGAGAAACTGGAGCGGCCTTTCTGTCCGAAGCATCAAAAGCCCCGCAGCCCTCAACGGATGGCAGTAAGCCCGCCGCAAGCCCGCGGTGTTCCCCTCCCGGCTGAATTGATACCACGCGAAGACGCCTGCACTCAGCCGCGCCAGATCTCCACGCGCGAACAGAAGATGGCGGCGGTGTTCGAACCGTCGTTTCGTGGCGCCCAGCACCCGCGGCCGCAAGCCCGGTAGAAAGCGGAATCCGCAGAACGGCACACCCTCGCGCGTGGCCAGCAGGCGTGACTTCGGCTCCGCCAGTTTCAGCCGCACGCGGGCCAACTGCTCGACGATCTCGTTTCGTAGCTCCCACAGCCGCGTCTTGTCATCGCCGAACAAAAGGAAGTCATCCGTATAGCGCACATACGCGCCGTGCCGCTGACTTTCGGTGAGCCAGTGATCCAGTTCGTCCAGATAAAAGTTGCCCCAGAGCTGGCTGGTCAGGTTCCCGATAGGCAGCCCACGCGGGCGTTCCGGCGCCAGGGCGAGATCATCGCCGGAGAAGAGCGGCGGTCGTAGCGGCGTCTCGGCAGAGCGCCTCCATTCCTGCGCGCGACGGGAAAATGCGGCGCTCTGCCGAGTCGCCGCTACACCGGACTCGGTTCGGTAGCTGGCCAGAATCTTTTCCACCAAATCGAGTGCGCCCGGGCAGGCGACCCACCGGCCCAGCTTCTCCCGTAGGATGGCGTGGTCGATGTTCGGGAAAAACTTCCGCACGTCGCACTTCAGCACGAACTCGAACCGGTTGGTCAACTGGCGGCAACACTCCCGCGCCGCCGTGGTGCCTTTGCCGACCTGGCAGGAGAAACTCCGCGCAATGAACCGACGCTCCAGCACCGGCGCCAGCAGATTGCACAAGGCGTGATGCACCACGCGGTCGCGGAACGGGGCTGCCGCAATGAGACGGCGCTTCGGCTCGTGGATTTCGAAGAAGCGGTACGGCCCCGGCGTGTAGGTGCCGGAGCGCAGTTCCTCGCGCAGCGCTGCCAGATCGCTTTCCCGGCGCAGCCACCAGTCCTCCACGTCGGGGCGGCGGCTCTTGCCGCGACGGGCCTTGTGCGCGGCCAGGAAGAGGTTTTCCACCGACGCGATGTTTTCCAGCGTGCAGAGCCGGGAAAGATGTCGTTGGTTCATGGCGTATGAAATCCGATGACCGACCACCGATTCACACCGCAACCGCCGAGTGGCTGGGCTGGACGCTCGACCGCACCGCCAGCCTGCCGAAGAGCGCGCGGTTCACCTTTGGCCAGCGCCTGGACAATCTTACGCTGGACGCACTGATGCTGGTGACGCGGGCCGTCTTCTCGCCGCGCCCGGAGAAGGCCACGCTCCTGCGCGAGTTGAATCTGCTGCTCGAACAACTGCGTGTCCTCTGGCGCCTGGTCGAGCAGCGCCGCTGGATCAGCCAGCAGCAACTGCTCTTTGCCAACGGACGCCTGGACGAAATCGGGCGCATGACCGGCGGCTGGCTCAAACAACTCGGCCAGCCACCGAAATGAATCCACCACGGATGACACGGATTTCACCGATGCAAAAACGGCTCTTCCCATCCGTGCCATCCGCGAAATCCGTGGTTAAGAAAAGCAGGCCGTGACTTTCGTCCGTGAATTACCGGCCACGGCCTGCGCCGCGTCTTTTCCCCGCATGGGGCGTGGGGCAGGCGGTTTAGGTGGCTTCTTGGCACCGGCGGCGCAGGACGGTTTCCCACGCCGCATCTCGCCCATCCATCGCGCGTTTCGCGCAAGCACCTTCCGAGCGGACCCACCCGCACACACCACCCGAAAACCAATGTTGTCATTGCGATTATCGGGATGATTGTTGTTGCGGTTGCTGCATCGCAGGTTGTCGGGATCATTGTTGAACGACCCGCCCCGCAACACCCGAGCGCATCCGCCGCCCAGCCCACTTTCGGTCGAGGACCAGCCTCGCCGAAATTTCAAAATTTTTCCGCGCGCTGCGCACGTTCCAGAAAGGAAAAAGGGAAAAAGGATCAAAAAGCAAAGGAAAAAGTGCCGCCACCTACCGAGCGGCCAGGGATATTTCATCTGAGAAAGCTGGAGGGGGCCAAGACCGTTCGCAGCGGCGTGGGGAGCGCGGCGGGAGGCGCGGCGTGCCGGCAACCGGCGCCGCAGGCTCCTGCCGGCCAGGCCAGACAGGATTCCTCCAGCCCCGGCGGGCCTCGGGCGCAAGTCTCCCGGTGTCGCCGCACGCGCCACCCCC
>JBBRWD010000184.1:0-4946 GCA_038249465.1 Limisphaerales bacterium
CCCCCCCCCCCCCCGACCCTGTCCGGGTGTCGTCCATCCCACTGCCTGGGTAGTAAATAGCGGTAACCGTCCCCTTCTCGAACCGATTCCGCCCCGCGACCCGCAAACGCCGCCGCACCTGATCGACCTGTCCCGGTATTACAATGGAACGCTGGGGCGCAACTGGCATGGCGATCAGCCTGATAAGAATCTGGCAGGGCTCGCCGTTGGCGTAAGGAGGCTGGCGGGGTTCGAGTTCGACGTGCGGAGGTTGATCCAGGTGGGGTCATTGAAGCGATACCCCTTCCCTCAAAGAGTGGCCGGAATTGCGGTGGAGCAGGTTTGCCGTCGCCTGCATTTTCTCCACGCGGCGCTCTTCGCTCCGGACTTGCCGGACGGCACGCAGATTGGGCGTTACGTGGTGCATTGCGCCGACGGACGGCAGTATCCCATACCCCTTGTCATCGGCAGCAACCTGGCAGACTGGTATGACCTGCGGGAGGGTCCAAACCGATCTCTGGTCGTGGCGTGGACAGGCACCAACACCGCACGACATGCCATCCGGCTATTCAGGACGACTTGGAGGAATCCTGCTCCAGAAGTGCGGGTGCAGAAGATCGATTTTGAGTCCTCCGTGAACGTGGGTGACCCTGGAGCTGCCCCGTTCCTCATCGCCATCACGGCAGAAACAGCGGAAACCCCGGAGTTCTGGGCAAGCCAGGCGGAGGAACTCGGTGGGAAAGGCGACCTCGCCGGAGCACTGACCGCTCTCGATCGAGCGGTCCAAGGGTTGCCCACCAGCCCTGAGTTGTGGAGCGCGAAAGGGCAATTGCTGGAGAAAGTGAGCCAGCCCAACGAAGCTCTGCGCGCTTACACCAAGGCTATCGACCTTGCGGCAGCCGACACCAAAGCCTTCGGCAAGGTGCTGACCAAGGCACGGCTCGACCGGTCCGCTTTGCACTAGCGCTTGAACCGGCTGGACGAAGCCGCAGCGGATAACCTGGCGGCCTACGGAATTCCTCCGCGCCGTTCGCAGTCCCGGCTTGAGTGGGTCGATCTTGACCTGTTTTACAACGGTGAACTCGGCTGGCGTCTGGGCGTTCCTTTGGAGGGCGAGAATGCAAAGACTTTCGCTGCGGCGGTGCGCGGAGAAACCGGAAGGGATTTTGATTTGAGAGGAGTCGTGCGACTGGCGGGAACCAATTGGGTGCAACTGAGACGCACCCCTGCTCCGGCGGCGGTCACTGGCATTCCCGTAAACCGGCGCCTTACCCGCTTGCAAATCCTCCACGGCACTGAGGTGCGCGAACGCGATGGAGTCCAAATCGGAACCTACGTGTTGCACTACGCGGACGGGCGGAAGGAGGAGATTGGCATCGTCTATGGCGAGGACGTGCGCGACAAACGGTGCTGCTCACCGGGTGACGATGGAACCACCCGCGCCACGGTTGCCTGGACGGGAGAGAATGAGGCGGTCAAGAAGTGGCGGGCAGACGGATCCCTCCGCTTTTATCTGCGGAATTGGAACAACCCCGTCCCGAGGTGGAGGTCAAGAGCCTGGATTTCGTCTCGACGATGACTAAGTGCGGCCCGTTCCTGATCGCCATCACAGCGGATTAAACGACTGGCCTGCTGGCGAGATTGCTTGTCCGGCGGCACACACACCTCTCTTTTTATGAACGCCAAGCGCATCATCCTTCTGCTGGCGCTGCTCTTGGGAGTGGCTGCCGACTCACCACGAGGGCATTTCTCAAATGACGACATGCTGGCCGTAGTGAAGGCCAACCGCCCATTTCGGCACTTGACTCTCGCCTGAGACAGCGATGGTCCGGTTGTGCGGCAGGAAAGTCGGCGCACAGGCGGGTCAAAGACTTTGTTACCTTTGCCGGGATTTCCGTTAGATGCAGGTAGGAACAGGTGACGGCCATGAAGATCTGTCCGAAATACGGAGGGCCGCTGCGAGGAAGCCCCCGTGGACCCTTGATGATCATGCTTTCGGGCGGTCGGCGCCCTGTTTGGCCATCTCAACACGAATGAAAGAAACCATGAAAAGCATCTCTCCAACCTTCATCACGGACACCCCGCTTCCGGCGCCTCGCAAGGTGTTCGGCGTCTTCTTGCTGGCCTTGTTTGCATTTGCTCCGCCGGCCTTCACCGCGTGCGAACAGGTCTTGATCCCGGCATTTCATTTCAGTTCGTGGGATTCGCACGGCCGTCAGAATCGGGTCAGGATTAACGAAACGAGCTATCCCGATTCGCTCGTCGGCTGGGGTCCCAACTTCGATTGGTATTTCGGCTCGGAGTCCCTCCAGGTTTCGGACAACGTGCTCGCGTTCGAAGTGCCACCGTTCACCGGCACGGTCGTGAGCGCCGAGTTGCGGCTGCGCCTGAGATACCTGATGAGCTTCCGCGGCACGGAAACCTACCAGTGGCATCGGGTAACTAACCTCGTGGTCATGCAACAGCTTCGGCGCACGCTGGGACCGAACCTGCACCTGGACTTCAACCTTGGCGCTGTCTATGGCGCCGGAACTATTTCCATCTCCGAACCATCTGTCACGATTCCTCCAAACGACAAATTCATCGAGACCGTCACCGCGGCCGCCGGCAAGAACCTGCTGATGGGCGGTTCGCTCGCCTCGGCCGACAGCGATCCCTTCCTTGAGCAGTATTGGTATCTGGAGACGGCAGGCAGTTCGGACTACGCCACGCTGGTGCTCACCTATGCCACGACCAATTCGCCCCAAATCGTGACCCAACCGGTCAGCCGCACCGTCAACGCGGGAACGGACGTGGATTTCAGCGTGGCAGTGTGTGGCGCGCGTCCGCTCTCGTATCAGTGGAGATTCGATGGCGCGAACCTCGAGGCGGGCACCAACAGGGTCTTGCTCCTGGCCGGTGCTGACATGGCGCAGGCTGGCGAATACACGGTCACGGCCGGCAACGCGATGGGGGTGGTGACCAGTGCCGTCGCCACGCTGGAGGTGGTTCGCCTGCCGCCCTTCCTTGCCTTGGAGCCGACCAGCACGACGGTCGCAGCGGGTGACACGAACTTGTATTTCCGGGCGCTGCCGAGTGGAGCCCCGATGCCCGCCTACCAGTGGCGGCTGAACGGGCTGGCCCTTCCAGGGGCGACGAACAACATTTTGTGGTTCAGCCCGGTGACTCCCGTCAACGCGGGCAGCTACACGGTGGTGGCAATCAACTCCTCCGGTTCCGTGACCAGCAGTCCCGCCATCCTGAGTGTGGTCCCGTTCTTTCTGGACGGTCCACAGGACACATCTCTGCTGGTAGGAAATGAAGTCCAAATCGAATCCGAGGCGTCCGGCGTGATCCTGCCTTCCATCTGCCGGTGGTTCCATGACGGGATTGAACTCGCTGGCACCAACGGCTGCGCGCTTGGTTTCACGGCAACTCCCGCGGACGCCGGAGATTACTGGGTGATCGCCTCGAATCAGTACGGCTCCGTGACGAGCCGGGTGGCTCGAATCAGCGTGGTGGAGGCAGCACCTCTCTTCATCCGCAAGCTGGATCCCGGCACCAACACTTTCATCGCAGGTCTCTCCAATCAAATGATCGTCGCGACGGAAGCGGGTCCACCGGCCAATTACTTCTGGTACCACGATGAAGCGCTGATCCCGGGTGAGCACACCCCCATCTTGAATTTTGCGACGGTATCGCCTGCGGACGCAGGTCAGTACTTGGTTATCGCCAGCAACCGGATCGGACAGGCGACCAGTGGTCCGGGAAGTTTGGCGGTGGTGAGTGCGCAGGTCAGCGTGAGTCCTGAACAGAATGAGGTGGAGGCGGGCGGCACCGCCACGATGTGGGCGCAGTATGTCGGGGTGCCGGAAGTCGCGTTCCAGTGGCGGTTCAATGGAGTCGATCTGAGCGGGAAGACCAATAAGTTTCTGGTGCTGCGCAACCTCTCGACCAGCCACTCGGGCTTGTACTCCGTTGTCGCGACAAACCCGTTTGGCAGCCGGGAGAGTGAACCGGCGGGTCTGGAGGTAATGCTGTACGGCCCACTCACCTTGGCACTGCCTGCGGAGGTCAGCGCGCGAACGGGTGATTTCGTGTGGATTGTAAGTTCTCTCTTCCGAGCGTCGACCACCTGCCAATGGCAGTTCAATGGTGTCAATATACCGGGGGCGACCAACCGCGTATTGGCACTCTCCAATGTGACCGCCGAAGACAGCGGCGTTTACTCCATGACGGCCAGCAATCTCCTCGGCGCGGCTTCTTACGGTTCGGTTTCGAACACCGTGCTCACCGTGTCGGCTCCAGAACCATTCGACAATTGGCACTCGCTGAACCCCCAACCCCAAGCCAATTCGCTCCACGCCATGGCGCACGGCAACGGCCGACGCGTCGCCGTTGGCGAAAACGGCGCCGTGCTCCTGTCAACCAACGGTCAGACATGGACAGCCCGCCATCTGGGTAAAGGCATCCATCTGCGCGCCATCTCCTTCGGCAACGGGATGTGCGTCGCCGCAGGCTACGCAGACGTCTTTACGTCCCTCCGGGAGTATCGGTATTGGCGCTTCGAGCTCCCCGTCATTTTCACCTCGCCGGATGGTTTGGTCTGGCACGCGTGCAACCTGGATGTGGCGGGCCGGGTGACGAGCGTGGCGTTCGGCAGCAATCGCTTTGTGGCCGTGGGCACTCTGGGCGAATGGTATCTAGGCGGTGGAGTCGCTCTGACCTCTCAGGACGGCATCACCTGGGAAAAGGTGGAATGGTCTGCTGCGGCTGGTTTTGCCTCCTGGGCTGCCATCTGCTTTGACAATGATCGTTTTGTGGCGGTCAGCGATGGCAGCAGCGCACTAGTACCACGTAACACAATATAATTCGCATATTGACCCTGCTTGTTTTTCGAGGAATGATCGGGGCATGGCACCTCGATACAGAGTCACACTCACTCAAGAAGAACGTGATCAACTGGAAGGATTGACGCGCAGCGGAAA
>JBBRWD010000185.1:0-4866 GCA_038249465.1 Limisphaerales bacterium
AGCTTGAGCGGTCCGTCCAAGCCCACTTCGGTGGTAACCACCCAGACCGTCGGTCCCTATCAGATCAAAATCCTTGGCGAAGGCACGCAACTTCGCATGGGCGATAACGCCATTCGCATCGAAGTCACCGATGCCACCGGCAAGCCGGCGGATGTGGGATCAGTCTGGCTCGAACTGCGGATGGACATGCCCGGCATGGCGATGCAGGCCGCCGCGCAATTGGAGAAGGGCCAAAGTCCCGGAGTCTTCAACGGCACCATCCGGCCCACCGGCCAGGGCGAATGGCACGCCAGCATCGGCTACGAAAACAAGAAGGTGAAGGATTCGGCGAGTTTTACGACCAGTGTCGGCCCCTGAAACAATGACAGGAGACACCCTATGAAAGAACACGAACACGCAACCAAAGATAAGCCGGAAACGAAGCCAGCGCGAGATGAGGTGGCGAAGAAGGCCTACGCCCTCTATGAAAAAGAGGGACGTCCGCAGGGGCACGACAAGCAGAATTGGTTGGCGGCTGAAGCCGAGATGTCGGGCCACGGCTCGGATGAACCTAAAGGTCACGGCGATCATCATGCGCACATGGCGGCGGACTTCCGCAAACGGTTCTGGATCTCACTGGTCCTGACCCTGCCGATTCTCGTCCTCTCGCCGATGCTCCAAAAGTTGGTCGGCCTTCGGGAAGCGATCCATTTTCCCGGCGACATTTACGTTCTGTTCGGTTTCTCCTCCGCCGTCTTTTGGTATGGCGGCTGGCCCTTTCTCAAAGGCTTGTTCGATGAGCTGAAGGCCCGCAAGCCGGGAATGATGATCCTCATCTCCGTCGCCATCGCCACCGCTTATCTTTACAGCAGCGCCGTGGTGTTTGGTCTGACCGGCAAGATGTTCTTTTGGGAACTGGCCACGCTCGTGGACATCATGTTGCTCGGACACTGGATTGAAATGAAATCGGTGATGGGCGCTTCAAAGGCTTTGGAGGAACTGGCGAAACTCATGCCTTCAGACGCCCACAAACTCATGCCCGACGGCAGCGTGAAAGACGTGCCGCTCGGCGAGCTGGCGGTCAATGACAAAGTCCTGATCAAACCGGGCGAAAAGATTCCCGCCGACGGTGTGATCGTGGAAGGAGAAAGCTCGGTCAATGAAGCCATGCTCACCGGGGAATCAACCCCGGCCGCCAAAAAGACCGGCGGCAAAGTCATCGGCGGCTCAATCAACGGTGAAGGCTCGCTCAAAATCGAGGTGAAAGGCACGGGCAAGGATTCATTTCTGTCGCAGGTGATTGATCTGGTCAAACAGGCCCAGGAAAGCAAATCGAAAACCCAGGACCTTGCGAACACCGCCGCTCTTTGGCTCACCATTGTGGCGCTGGGCGGCGGCGCGATCACATTGGGAATTTGGCTGACTCTGATGGGAAAGGATTTCGCTTTCGCCATCGAGCGCGCTGTCACCGTGATGGTGATCGCTTGTCCGCATGCGCTGGGTCTCGCGGTGCCGTTAGTCGTGGCTGTGTCCACCGCCCTCGCCGCAAAGAACGGCCTGCTGATTCGCAACCGCGTCGCGTTCGAAGGCGCGCGAAAATTGCAGGCCATTATCTTCGACAAGACCGGCACACTCACGGAAGGACGCTTTGGCGTGACGGACACGCTGCTGCTCGCGCAGGACATCGACGAAGAAACGCTGCGTCGCTACGCGGCTTCGGTGGATGCGAATTCCGAACATCCCATTGCCAAAGCGATTGCCGACGCTTCCGAGAAAAAATCGCCGGTGGAGAACTTCAAAGGCCTTGCGGGCAAAGGCGCGGAAGGCCGGGTCGAGGGCAAGGAGATCAAGGTGGTGAGTCCCGGCTTCTTGCGCGAACAGAACATTGAGATGGGAGACAAACGCGTCGAGCAACTGCAAGGGCAAGGCAAGACGGTCGTATTCGTCCTCGTTGACGGCGCGTTGAAAGGAGCAATGGCTCTGGCCGACATTATCCGGCCAGAGGCGAAGCAGGCCATCGCTACGCTCAAGGAAATGAAGATCCGCTGCATGATGCTCACCGGCGATAACAAAGCGACCGCCAAATGGGTTTCGGATCAGGTCGGCATGGATGAATACTTCGCCGAAATTCTGCCCCAGGACAAAGCCGCCAAAGTGAAAGAAGTCCAATCCCGGGGTCAGTTGGTCGCCATGACCGGCGACGGCGTGAACGACGCCCCCGCATTGGCGCAGGCTGATTTGGGAATCGCCATCGGAGCAGGCTCGGATGTCGCGGTCGAAACCGCCGACGTGATTCTGGTCAGAAGCAATCCAGCGGACGTGGTGGCGATCTTAAAACTCTCCCGCGCCACTTACCGCAAGATGATGCAAAACCTGGTCTGGGCCACGGGCTACAATGTCGTCGCCATTCCGCTGGCGGCGGGAGCGCTTTATGCGTGGGGCGTGCTGCTCACACCCGCCCTGGGCGCGGTGCTGATGGCCGCGAGCACGGTGATTGTGGCCATCAACGCGCGACTGCTGAAAATCAAAACCGACCCTCAGAAAAAAGCCGGAGAACAAGGCTCACCGAGCGATAAGGAACCATCTGCCAGCAAAGATCGAACTGAAACAAAAACAACCAAGAAAGAAACAACACCATGAATGAATCAAAATCCGTGACCAAAGACCCCATCTGCGGAATGACCGTGGACGAAGCCACCGCACTCCACGCTGAACGCGATGGAAAGAGGTTCTACTTTTGCAGCGAGCACTGCCGGCAAAAGTTTCTGTCCACTCCTGTTGGCGCGAAGCCCGAGGAAAAATCGGGCGGTTGTTGTGGGTAGCCTCCGCGCGCACGAGCTGGGCCACCGCTACCGGAAATGAACTGGCGAACATGCCGTTCGCAGGAACAATAAAAACAAATCAACAAAAGAAAAACAAAGTTATGAAAATGAAAAACACGGTTATCAGCGTGATCATCGCGGTGACAAACTCAAAATGGATACGGCCGACGCTGATGACGTTTGCGATCCTCGTCACCGCACTCGTCGTGACGGGTTGTCCTAGTGGCCACCACCACTGAGTCATAAGACCGCTCATCGTGGCGGTGTTTCAGACAAAGTAAAATCCCGACATGCCCATCAATCATCAGTTGAGCGATCCAACAAGCCCAGCGGAGTTGGCCACCCGCGCCAAAACCGTGGCGGCAGGCCGCGAGCCGTTTTCCGTCCTGGCCATCAATAGCGGCTCGTCGAGCCTTCGATTCACGCTCTTCAAGGCGGGTGCATCGCTCGCCCAGATTCTGACCGGCAAGTTCGAGCGCATCGGATTGCCCGACGCCGGGCTGTCGTTCACGGGCGTCCTCGCGAACCAGAGCGACGAGCGCAGGATTGACGCGCCCAACCACGTTGCCTGCGTTCCGCTGCTGGTGGAGTTGCTGGAGAAAAAAGCCGGTGATAACGCCGTCAGCGCCATCGGTTATCGCGTTGTGCATGGCGGCCCGCGCTATCGAGAGCCCCAGCGCGTTGATGAGGCGATGCTGGACGAACTGCGGCGCATCAGTTCCTTTGCCCCGAACCATCTCCCGTCCGCCATCGCGTTGATGGAAAACTTCGCCGCGAAGTTTCCCCAGGTGCCGCAAATCGCCTGTTTCGACACGGCGTTTCACCACACCATGCCGCGCGTGGCGACGCTGCTTCCCATCCCGCGACGCTACGCGGCGGCTGGCGTTCGCCGTTACGGCTTCCACGGTTTGTCTTACGAGTTCCTGATGGAGGAACTCGCACGCCTCGGCGACCCGGCGGCAAAGAAGGGGCGCGTGATTCTGGCCCATCTCGGCAACGGCGCGAGCCTGGCCGCCGTGCGCGACGGCAGGTGCATCGATACCAGCATGGGCTTCACGCCGACGGCGGGATTGGTGATGAGCAGCCGCTCGGGAGACCTGGATCCGGGACTGGTCTCCTACCTGGCGCGCACCGAGCAAATGAGCGCGACGCAATTTCAAAAAATGGTGAATCACGAGTCGGGGTTGCTCGGAGTATCCGAAACCAGTTCTGACATGCGCGACTTGCTCGAACACGAAGCGCAGGATCTCCGGGCGGCGGAAGCAGTGGCGCTGTTTTGCTATCAGGCGAAGAAGTGGATTGGCGCTTACGCCGCCGCACTCGGTGGACTGGACACCTTGGTCTTCGCCGGCGGCATCGGCGAAAATGCGCCGCTCGTCCGCGCCCGTATCTGCGAAGGACTCGGCTTCCTCGGCATCGAACTTGATGAAATGCGGAACGCGGTAACGGAGCCGGTGATTTCCGCGGAGGCCGGCCGCGTCACGGTTCGTGTGATCCCCACAAACGAAGAGCTGATGATTGCACGCTCCGTGTGCCGCATTTTGAAACCAGGAATAGAAAACACGAAGGATTGAATGATGAAGACCCACACACTTACCCCGGAACTCCTCCACCAGATGGACGCCTACTGGCGCGCGGCAAACTACCTGTCCGTTGGGCAGATTTATCTTTTCGACAATCCGCTGCTGAAGCGGCCGCTCGCGCTCGCGGATATCAAGCACATGCTGTTGGGGCATTGGGGCACGACGCCCGGGCAGAACTTCATTTACGTCCACTTGAACCGCGTCATCAAGAAATACGACCTCGACATGATTTACGTCTCCGGCCCGGGACACGGCGGACCGGCTGTGGTGGCCAACACGTATCTCGAAGGCACATACAGCGAAATCTACCCGAACATCAGCCAGGACGAGGCAGGGCTGCAAAAGTTGTTCAAGCAGTTCTCGTTTCCGGGCGGTATTCCCAGCCACGCCTCGCCCGAATGTCCCGGCTCGATCCACGAAGGCGGGGAACTTGGCTATTCGCTCAGCCATTCGTTCGGGGCGGTGTTCGACAATCCCGAACT
>JBBRWD010000186.1:0-4842 GCA_038249465.1 Limisphaerales bacterium
ACATTTACGAAACGGGAATTGCCGTCAGCGATGAACAACTGGCACGCGTCAATATAACGCCCGCCAACTTTCACGGCGAGTGGAACTATACAATCTCACCGACACAGTAATTTGCTCAAGTTAATATTTCGCCCTTCCTTAGCTCGCTGGCGAGCGCTCCGGTCGCTGAGCGCTCGCGAGCGAGCTGACCTACCGATAGCTGCCGGTGCGATCCACCGCCAACTGGCAGATGCGCCCTTGGTGAAGTTTCCAAAGTAGAACTAACGCAGGGTGAAACACGCGTGCCGCTACCCACTATAGCATCGGTTTTGTCTATTACGCGAGTCTCGATAGGTAGCCGCCTACCTTTTAAAAGGGTAACTGCTCAGGTCGGACCGCGGCAGTTTTTGTGTACCGAGTTGAGTTGGGCTTCCGGGTAACGATTCAGCAGTGGGGCTGAGCCGGATCTTACACCGGGACG
Source organism: Limisphaerales bacterium (assembly GCA_038249465.1). Taxonomy (GTDB): domain Bacteria; phylum Verrucomicrobiota; class Verrucomicrobiia; order Limisphaerales; family JBBRWD01; genus JBBRWD01. The sequence continues at coordinate 461 of JBBRWD010000186.1, forward strand.
AAGGGCGTGCCGATGAAGATGCGCTGGATGGCCTCGAGGGCACCGAGTGCGTTCTTGCGGGCAGTGGAGATATAACTGCGGATGCGGCAGAAAGCCTTCGCGCCCTCTGCGCTGCGGAACAGCCCGGATATTTTCTGTTGGACCTTTATCATCCGGATGTCGCGCTCCGCTTGGTTATTGTCGAAGGGGACGTTGAAGTCGTTCAGGAAGGCCTGCACTTGGGCGCGATGCTTGTCGAGCCGCTCAAGGAGGTTGCGAGGTTTGGTTTTTTTCTGAGGTCCGCGGGTCAGCCGCGTGCCTGAGGGCGCCAGGGGATTTTGCCGATAGCCGTCCTCGATGATGGCTTGGTAGCGCCGCCGGAAGGTGCGCACTTGGAAGTGGGAGAGACTGTTCGTGTTGGGCCTGGCGGCGGCGACGGCGGCTTTCATATCACGCAGGCAGGTGATCATCGATTGCGCCCAGGGCTGGCCATGCTCCTCGTGCACGAAGATCAGTTCGCGCAGGTGATGCGCATTGCACAGCCCATGATCGCACGGGTAGCCGAAGTAGGGTTTCCAAAAGTCGTGGATCGCGCGCCCGCGGAAGCCGGGCAGGATGGCGATGGCCGCGAAGGCTTCCATGCCACGCTTGGGATGGATGACGTAATACGTGGCGGTGGCGGTCGAGGCGACGTGCACCCACCAGAGTTTCTTATCCACCCGGGAGCCGCTCTCGTCAAAATGCACGACGGGTGCTTGGACGATGTGCGCTTTGATCTGCCCATCGGGTTGCTCGAGTCGGTCACTGCATTCGCCGAGGATGTTGGCCAGCGTGCCTTCGCTGATCGGGCACTCGAACAAATCGCCGAACAGTTCGCAGGTGCGTTCGTAGGGCAGGAGCTGATAGTTCTTCAGGTAGACGGCGGCGGCCTTGACGCCGGGACCGTACTGGACCGGGGCGCTGACGTCCGCGGGAAAGACCGCCTGGTTCAGGCAACCGCAGGCGCAGAGTCTGGTTTCGGCCTGATGTTCGGTGACGATGAGCCCCCGCGGCGGCAGATCGTGGACCTGGCGCTTCTCGACGCTAATACACTGCATCGCCCCGGGCGCACCGCCGCACCGAGCGCAGGACTTCACTTGATGACGTTCAATCCGATCCGGTTGGTCGGACCGGGCGAGGGTGGAGCCGGCATGTCCGGGCTGGCCGCCGGTGGGGCGCTGACTTTTTTCGCGCAGACTCTTGGGCGCGGGCCGGTTGAACCCCTCGCTGGAAGGCGGCTGGCCGCTGTTGCGCGAGTTCTTGGCCAGTTGGTCTTCCAGGTGTTTGATTCGCTTTTCACTGACTTCGATCCGGGCGGTAAAGTCGCGCCTCAGTTTTTCGTTCGCCGCCATGAGCGCATCGATGCGTGCGTCCATCGCCAAGAGCACCCGCACGACCGTCGCGGGGCCCGCCCGATAAATCTCCAGGGCCTGGGCGCTGGTCATCATGCGCCCAGCTCCCGGCGGAAGTGCTTCGAGAGCGCCAGCACGTACACGTCCTTGACGGAGGCCCGGATGGAGCGGTCGCGGTCGTTGCGGGTGCGCCCCTGCGTGGCCCCCACCCGCACCCAGTTGGCGGCGCGGTAACAGGTGCCCCGGAATCGCGCCCGCTCGACGAAGGTCTCCACCGCGTGAAGCGGATGCCCATATTTCTCCTGCCAATCGGCGCTCAGTCGCCGGACCACACCCCCAAGCAGGTGACTCGCCAAGTGCGGCACCGTCACCCACGGCAAAATCAAAAATCGCGTGTTGTTGGTCAGCCGCCCGAGTTGCGCTTCCCGACTCCGACGATCCCAGCCGATCCAGGTGTCGCGCCCGGCGCATTTCCACGCCGCCGAACCAAAGAGCGCGCAACCCACCTCGCGGCCCTGCCGATCACGAAACAGATAGCCCAGGTTTTCGCCGACCGTGCGGCGGTGGCCGAGGTAGTGGTAGCGTGCCAGCAAGCAGTTGAACAGCCGGTGGTCTGGCGAGCCGACCGAAACGAGACTCACCCGGACCGGTCGCAACTCCTCCAGCGGGCCGTTAATCGGCGTCTGCTGATATCCCACCGCCGCCGGCGCCGCCCCGGGTTTGCGCCAACGACCGCTCGATTTATGCAGTCGCTCCGGCAGCCGGATATGGCCGCGCCGCTCGAGCTTCACGAGCAAGGTCCGCGCCGCCATGTCCTTCAGCTGCCCGCGGCCATTGCGCCAGTCCCACCGCCGACAAAGCTCCTCGCTCAGCCTCGTCCGACCCCAGTCACCATGCTCGAGCTGCAGCGCGCGGATCAACTCGATGTCTTGCGCACCCAACTCCCGGCCTTGAATCACCATGCTTTCCACCATGGCCCAAGGCTACGCCTTCTCCGCAGTCCGAGTCCAGCACCAAATTCCGTTTTCTATTCGGACCTTGCGCTCTCACCGTCAGCGTTTTCCTACCTGAGCAGTTACCCGGTTGATTGCCTTTTCCGCACATCATCGCGACCAGGTATGGAGCGGTTGTGCGGAGAGCGGCTTCGACGAATACGTCGAGAAGCCCATCGATCGTGCGCTCCTGCTGGCCGCCCTGCGCCCGGTGCCGCATCGGCTGGCGTCCCGTGGTGCGGAGAGGTCGGGATTACGCACCCGGGCGCGCGGATTTCGCGTTCTGCCCGGACGAATGCACGTAGTTTCCCGTCTGCCTCAGCACCACTACCCATGCTCCTTCGCCGTAGTTTGACGACAACTACCCATTAACAGCGAAGGCATTCCCGGCTATGATGTCGGGAATGTATCCCTCCAATGTCAGCAGCGTGGGCTCCACGGTCAGCGTCATGATCGTGGAGGATCAGATCGCGATCCGGCAGTTGCTCGCCCAGTATGTGGCGGCCAGCCCCGGTTTTTCCGTCGTGGCCGAGGCGAGCGATGCGGAGGAAGCCCTGCGTCTGGCGGCGCAGCACCGGCCGCAGGTGGTGGTGCTCGACTGGGTGTTGTCGAAGGGGACGGGGTTGAGGTTTTTGCGCGAGGGCTTGCAGGGCGAGCATCCGCCGCGGGTCCTGGTATTTTCCGGCAACACCACGGATCTCGCGGTGCGCGAGGCGCTGAGCAACGGCGCCAAGGGTTACCTCGAAAAGACGGCGAAGTTCTCCGAGTTCACCGCGGCGCTCAGCGCCATGGCGGAGGGCAAAGTTTATTTGAGCGACGCGGTGGCCAAAGCGGTGCACCGCATGTCCTGTCAGGCGGAACCGGGCGAGACCAAGGCCGCGCTTTCCGAGCGCGAGATCGAAGTGTTGCGGAGTCTGGCGCAGGGCATGGCCTCGAAGGAAATCGCCATGCGGCTCGGCATCAGCATTCGCACGGTGGGCAACCATCGCGCGCGGATTTCGCGCAAGACCGGGCTGGGTTCGATCGCGCAGCTCACCCTGCATGCGGTGCGGCTCGGGTTGATGGAGGAGCCGGTCGCGGGCGCGAGGCACGAGACGGCGGCCGGTCTGGCGGAATAGGGACGGGGTCGGTCCGGCCGGCGGTGACACTGCCGCGTCGCCGGGCTACTTTTTCACCACAAACGGGGCGAAGAAGCCGGCCTGGCTCGCGGGGAAACGGCCCAGGATGCGGACGCCTTTGTCCTCGTGTTCCTGCTCGTGAATGTGTCCGAGCTTGTGGATACGCGCGACGGCATCGTAGCGGTCGTGCGGGATGAGGAGTTCGGTTTCGCCGAGGGTGTCGGCGATGAGTTCGAGACAACGGGCTGCCAGCGCATCGAGGCCGGCCTTGGTGTGCGCGCTGACGAACAGCGCGTCGGGCACGAGCTGCTTGGCGCGGCGGACGAGCGCGGGATCGGCGATGTCGATCTTGTTGAAAACGGTGACGATGGTCTGGCTGGCGGCGCCGAGCTCGGCGAGCACACTGAGCGTGGTCTTGTGGTGCTCCTCGAAATTGGGATTCGCGACATCGAGCACGTGCACGAGGAAATCGGCGACGATCACCTCTTCGAGCGTGGCCTTGAACGCCTCGACGAGGCCGTGCGGGAGACGGCGGATGAAGCCGACAGTGTCGGTGACGAGGAGCTTCTGGTTGCCGCGCAACACGAGCTGGCGCGTGGTGGGATCGAGGGTCGCGAAGAGTTTGTCGGCGGCGAGCACGTGAGCGCCGGTGAGCGTGTTGAGGAGCGTGGATTTGCCGGCGTTGGTGTAGCCGACGATGGCGCAGGTGGGGATCGGGACGCGCTGGCGTTTCGTGCGCTGCACGCTGCGCTGCATGACGACGGCGCGGAGTTCGGCCTTCAGGTGCGTGATGCGGTCGCGCACGGTGCGGCGATCGTTCTCGAGCTGGGTCTCGCCTTCGCCACCCATGCCGCCCTTGCCGCGCTGGCGCGAAAGGTGGGTCCACGCGCGCGTGAGACGGG
>JBBRWD010000187.1:0-4826 GCA_038249465.1 Limisphaerales bacterium
GCGTGAACGGCAGCGCCGTTTGCTGGAGGAATTCGCGTTCGAGCGTGTGGTCGTAGTAATCGAGCATCATCCAGCAAAGTTCGAGTCCGCCGACCCATTCCCACTTGTGCCAGCCGCTTTCCTGGAGCTTGTCCTGGCGCTGCTCGAAGGGCGTCCAGCCGTAGGTTTCGCTGAAGACCGCGCCCCAGAACATGATGCACTCCGGATAGAATGCGCCGTCGTGGCCGAGGTAGAGCTTGGTGCGGTATTGGCAGAGCGGCAGCAGTTCCTCGGCATACATGCGGAAGAGCGGGCGCTGGAGGTCGAAGTCGCCCGACGCGCACAGGCTGATGTAGGGCAGGCGCGTGTTCTGCCACCAGTAACCCGGTCCCCAGCGGCGATAGTCGGGATCCTTCTCCGTCGGACCGGGCGGCACGGTGGTTGTTTATGATGTGGGCGACCGGAAGGATATTTATGAATAATACGATGGTGGGGAAATCGCGGGTGTCCTGGACTCAATTGGACAAACAATTGATCCAGGCCAAAAACCTGATGCGTCAAATGCACCAGACGGTCCAGGACATTGAAGACGCCCGCACGATCGAACGAGCCAAGCGGGCGCATGGTCAAAAGCCGCGTATCCCGTGGTCGGCGGTAAAAAAGGAACTCGCGCTGGATTGATTCCTCCGACCACGATAAAAGTGGCCAACACAACCCAACCTGCCGCCGACCAGACCTAGCCGTGGCGCACCAGCCATCTCGGCATCACGCGATTGCAGCGGGAGAGGATGTTTGGTTTGAACATGGCTCCGATAATCAGCGGTAACTGATTGCGGACAATCATCAGCAACTTGGCGTTTGAGGGAAGCTCGATTCGTCAACTTCGTGCGCAGACACGCCCGATTTTCCTTTTGACTTTCACCCTCTGCGAGAGTGGATTGAAGGAGAACTGAACCTCTCAACCCAGCACCTGTCATGTCTGCCAAGAAATACAACGTCGGGGTCGTCGGCTACGGTTGGGCTGCCGGCGCACACATTGACGCCATCAATGCCACCAAGCTTGGCCAGGTGACGGCGGTCTGTTCGTCCCGGCCGGTCGATGCCGCGGCGCTCAGCACGAAGCATGGCGGCGTCATTACTGTCTGCTCCGACCTTGCCACGATGCTGGCGGACCCGAACATCCATGTGGTGGACGTGTGCAGCCTGCCGTCGTTGCACGCGGCGCAGGCCATCGCCGCCGCCAAGGCCGGCAAACATTTGATCCTCGAAAAGCCGGTCGCGCTGAACTGGGCCGAGTGCGTCGAGGTGCAAAAGGCGGTTCTCGATGCGGGGGTCCACACCTGCGTAGGATTTGAGTGCCGGTTCTCCAGCCAGTTGCTCACCACCAAGGCGATCATCGACCGCGGATTGCTCGGCAAGATTCACTACGGCGAGGTGGATTATTTTCACGGCATCGGACCGTGGTACGACCAGTTCCGCTGGAATATTCTGAAACAATCCGGGGGCAGCAGCCTGCTCTCGGCCGGATGCCATGCGCTCGACGCGCTGCTGCTCTGCATGGGCACCGACGTCGAAACGGTCAGCAGCTACTCGACGCACTCGTCGAACCGTGACTTCGTCCGCTACGAGTATCCGACCACGAGCGTGACGATCCTGAAGTTCAAGGACGGCCGCGTCGGCAAGGTGGCTTCGGTGATCGATTGCCTGCAACCGTACTATTTCCGCGTTCATCTCGTCGGCAGCGAGGGAACCCTGCTCGACAACAAGTTTTACTCGACCCAGCTTGGCGGGCTGGACAAAGGCAAGTGGAGCGAGTTGTCGATGAAGCTGCTCAATTCCGGCGACGTGACGGACCATCCCTACCAGACGCAGTTCGAGGCGTTCTTCAGCGCGCTCGAATTGGATCGCGAAATGCCGCTCACCAGCCTGGCGCAGGCGATGCGCACGATGGAAATCATCTTCGCCGCGGACAACTCGGCCGACCGGCACGCCCATCGCAAAGCGGCGCATTGACCGGCGCGGGTTGGTGTCCTGACTTATCCCACCACCGCAAGCGCGGGCGCTGGCCTCCTATCAACCATTGCGAAAGTCCCGGCAGGGGCGTCTGTCTCCAGCGCGCCCTGCCTTTCCGGGTTGCGACGGTGCGCGAAGGATTTTGGAATGAATGCTATCGCCCGAGGGAGACGCCGCCGAATTGATTGGTCCCATTAAAGAATCCCTCCGCGTAGCCATTGCCGGCATCGCCCTTTTGCAGCGCCACGCCCTTGAATGAGATCAGTCTGCTGCTCGCGGGATCTTTCACGGTGCCGATGAATTTGCCGGTCGTCGTTGTGAACGTCACCTTGAGCGCGTTGCTGCTCAGGTTCAGAACCTTGGCCGGCGGCTGGAGGAGGACTTCGTTGACGATGTCCGGCACCAGATTGCCGCCATGCACCGCGAACTGGCCCGTGGTGAATTGCATGATCGCATTGGTCGATTTTGGCGCCACATAGCGCGCCCCGACGATGGGCAGATCGTTGGTGAAGCCGGCGGGATAGAACTTCGTCCCGGAATAATACGGGCGGCTCCAACTCAGAAGACCGGAGAAATCATCGCTGGCCCGGTCGGCGAAATTCACCCAGCCGAGCACCGAGCCGCGCCCGCCGAGCACCCACGCGTAGAAGGGAAACTGACCGTTCCTGGAGACGCGCGGACTCACCGTGACCATCCGGCCGTCCGGCAAGGCCGTGGCGAGCACGGTCAGGCCGTTGGTGCTGATCGTCCCCACGCTGTAGCCCGTGCCCGACGGTCTCTGGATGCCATCACCTCCGGAAGGCAGCAGCGCGGTGTAACGGGCCGCGTAAGGCGACGGGTTGGTCGCGGTCCAGTTTCCTGCCCGATCCGCCGTGAGGGCCGCCTGCCAGGTCGGCGCGGTAACGCTGCCGGTGATCAGATTGCTCGCGGCATCCAGGCCGATCATCACGGTAAGATTGCCCAGGGACGAGACTCGGCGAATGACGTTGGTGGCGCGGCTGTCGAGCGCGAAGCGTCCGGTCCAGGCGTGGACGCGGCTGCCGTTGATGAGGCGCGCCGAGTAGGTGCCGGTCGAACCGAGGGTGAGTTGGAAACGACCCGAGGTATCGTGGCGCACTTCGTCCGCTTCGTGGAACAGCCCGTTGAACTGGCCAATCACCGGCAGGAACGGATTGCGCACAAACTTCGCGACGAGATGCAGGTTGGTTCTCATCACGATGGCCAGCGCGGTGCGCGTGCAATTGGTCGCCCCTTCCCAACCGGCGAAAAGATAACCTGACGCGGGCTTGGCGGTGAACGTGTAGGACCGCCCGACGACCAGCGCCCGGCCGCTGAGATTCGGCGTCACCACGCCTTCGCCCACGGTGGCCAGGGCGAGGACATTGGGGGGAGTGTTGTTGACGACCGTGCAGCGGAACGAGCGTTGCGCCGTGCGGGCGCCATCACTCACCGAGAGCGTGATGACCGTTTCCCCAAGCTGGCCCGCCACCGGGATGACGGTGATGGTGCGGTTGGCGCCGCTGCCGCCGAAGACGATGCCGGTATTGGGCACGAGCGCGGGATTGGACGACTCGCCCGACAGGATGAGGTTTGCGGCTGGCGACTCGTTGTCCTCCACGACAAACGACACCGTGATCGGCGTGGCGCCCTGTTCCGTGCTCTCATCGGCCAGTTCCGAAATCGTCGGGGCCGCGTTGGCGGCATTTTTGAAGCTGTCAAAGAGCGCCACCACCTCGGAGGCGCTGAGAGGCTGCTGATAGAACCTCACTTCATCCAGCACTCCCGCGAAGCAATAGCTCTCGGCCTGATCGGTGCTGCCGCCAATCTGCACGCGATTGCTGTTGGCACCGGCCGGGATGGTGGCCGGGGCGGTGCCTTCCAATGCGCCGTTAACATAGAGCCGCAGACTGGCGCCGTCGTAGGTGACCGCGACGTGATACCAGCGGTCGGGCCGCCAGGCCGCCGTGGTCGAATGGACCTTGGGCAGGCCGCTGTTGAGCGCGAAGGTGAGCCGCCCGTCGGCGCCCGGATAATTGAACATCAGTCCGAAGGAGAGCGGCTTTTTCACCAGTTCCCGCCGCCCGCTGGAACCATCCAGCAACACGGAAGGCTTGAACCACAGACTCATGGTCAGATTCGTGCCGGGGGAAAGGTCGCTGGCGCTGGAAACGTTGACGACCGAGGTGACGCCATCGAACAGCAGCGCTCCGCCGGACACACCCGTGGTGCGCGCGATGCCGGTGCTCAAGACGCCGTCGCGGTGATTCGCCGATTCAAGCGCGGTCAATCCTGACGGCTCGTCGAAGGCCCAATACGCCACAAAATTTCCAGAAGTCGTGTTCGTCGGAGGACTGACGATGACCGCAAAACTGCGACTCGCGCTGCCGCCCTGGCCGTCGGACACCGTCACCGTGATCGTGCTCGTCCCGGACTGACCCGAGGCCGGCGTAGCCGTCACGCTGCGGCTGGCGCCACTGCCGCCGAAGACGATGTTCCCCACTGGGATCAGCGCCGGATTCGATGACGCCGCGCTCAGGCTCAGGCTGCCCGCCGCCGTCTCCACATCCCCCACCGTGAACGGCTGCGCCGCCGTGGCCGTGCCCGCCGCCGTCGCGACATCCGCGATGGCCGTGATCGTCGGCAAATCATTCACCGCGCTGACCGTAACTGTGAAGCTCCTGCTGGCCGTCAGACCTCCCGCGTCGCTCACCGTCAGCGTGATCGTGGCCGCGCCGCTCTGGTTGGTCGCCGGCACCACCCGCACCGTGCGACTCGCGCCGCTGCCACCCAAGACCACGTTCGCCGCCGGCACGAGCGTTGGATTCGACGATCCC
>JBBRWD010000188.1:0-4735 GCA_038249465.1 Limisphaerales bacterium
CCGCGCCCCCCGTGAGGGTTGGGACCAAGCGTCTTCTGGCAGCCCATCCCAAGGTCTTGTCAGTAACTTCGCCACAGGCGGGCAGGATGCCGGCGCAATCGAAGGTGCCGACTCTCATTGATTTCCTGTGCTCCATTCACAACTGCGCACTATTCCGGACGGAGCACTCGCTTTAGGAACTGCCCGGTGAAACTGGCCTCCGAGCGCGCCACCGTTTCCGGCGTTCCCTGCGCCACAATCCGGCCGCCACCGTCGCCGCCCTCGGGACCGAGGTCAATCACCCAGTCGGCGACTTTGATCACGTCGAGATTGTGCTCGATGATCAGCAGCGTGTTGCCCGGCGCGCGGAGTTTGAAAAGCACTTCGAGCAGTTTCGCCACATCGGCGAAATGCAGTCCCGTGGTCGGCTCGTCCAGGATGTAAAGCGTGCGCCCGGTCTGCTTGCGGCTCAGCTCCGAAGCGAGTTTTAGGCGCTGCGCCTCGCCACCGGAGAGCGTCGTCGCCGATTGGCCGAGCCGGATGTAGCCGAGACCGACCTCCGCCAGCGTGAGACACGGCTCGTAAATCTTGGGCACCGCGCGGAAGAACGTCACCGCCTCGTCCACCGTCATGTCGAGCACGTCGGCGATGTTCATGCCCTTGAAATTGATCTCGAGCGTCTCGCGGTTGTAGCGCTTGCCGGCGCACGCTTCGCAGGTGACATACACCGGCGGGAGGAAATGCATCTCGATCTTGATGAGGCCGTCGCCCTGGCACTTCTCGCAACGCCCGCCGCGCACGTTGAAGCTGAACCGGCCCGCATCATAGCCGCGCACGCGCGCCGTCGGCAGATGAGCGAAGAGACCGCGGATTTCGTTGAAGATGCCGGTGTAGGTGGCGGGATTGCTGCGCGGCGTGCGCCCGATGGGCGTCTGGTCGATGACGATCACCTTGTCGAGGAGTTCCTTGCCGCGGATTTCCTTGTGCGTGCCGGGCCTCTCTTTCGAGCCGAACCAGTGGCGGAACAGCGCGCGCTGGAGAATGTCCACCACCAGCGTGCTCTTCCCCGAACCGCTCACGCCGGTGACGCACGTAAGCGTGCCGAGCGGGATGGGCACGGTGATGGTCTTGAGATTGTTCTCGGTGGCGCCAACGATCTCAATCCAGCCGCGCTCAATGGATGGCTTCACGCGCTGTCGCGGCACCGGGATGTTCAGTTCGCCGGTGAGATATTTTGCCGTGAGCGACTTTGGGCTTTGCAGAACTTCAGCGAGCGTGCCTTGGGCCACGATCTCGCCGCCACGCACGCCGGCACCGGGGCCGAGATCGAGGACGTAATCCGCCTGGCGGATGGTGTCCTCGTCATGCTCGACGACGATCACGGAATTGCCGAGGTCGCGCAGGTGTCGCAGCGTGACGAGCAGGCGGTCGTTGTCGCGCTGGTGCAAGCCGATGCTCGGCTCGTCGAGGATGTAAAGCACGCCGACCAGACCCGCGCCGATCTGGGTGGCGAGCCGGATGCGTTGCGCTTCGCCGCCGCTGAGCGTGCCGCTCTCGCGATTCAGCGTGAGATAGCCGAGGCCGACATTCTTGAGGAAGTTCAGCCGCGCGCGGATTTCCCGCACCGGCTCGGCGGCGATCTTCTGCTGGAACTCAGTCAGCTTGAGTCCGGCGAAAAAGGTCTCCGCCTGATCCACCGAAAGCGCGCAGACATCCATGATCGAGAGGCCGGGGAAAGTAGCACAGGCGTCCCGCCTGCATCCCACAACTTCAGGCGAGACGCCTGTGCCACTCTCCAGCGTGACCGCCAGCACCTCGCGCTTGAGCCGCCGGCCATGGCAGGCGTCGCAGAATTGCGGGTTCATGAAACCCTTCAGCCGGTTCTTGGTGAATTCGCTCTCGCTCTCCGCATAGAGGCGTTCGAGGTTCGGGATGACTCCTTCAAACGGTCGCGTGATCTTGCTGGCCTTGCCCGCGCGCCAGAACGTGAAGTCGATCTCCGTCTCGCCTGAACCATGCAGCAGCGCTTTCTTAAAATCGGCCGGAAGCGATTTGTAGGGCGTCTCCATGCTGACGCCGTTGTGTGAAGTCACCGCGCGCAGCATCGCCTTGTAATAAACAATCATGCGCTTGCCGCCACGACGCCACGGCAGGACCGCGCCCTGCTCGATGGACTTCCCCTCATCCGGCACGACCAGCATTTCATCGAAGACCAGTTTCTGCCCCAGTCCGTGGCAAACGGGGCACGCCCCCGACGGCGCATTGAACGAAAAATGTTTCGGCGTGAGCGGCTCGTAGCTTTTGCCGGTCGCCGGACTGAAATTGCGATTCGAGTGCAGCGTCTCGGTCCAGGGCGAAGTCGCGTCCGAGCCGGCTGGCTGATGCAGCGCGAGCACGATGCCCTCGCCCCATTTGAGCGCGGTCTCGATGGAATCGGCCAGGCGCACGCGGATTTTGTCATCGATGACCAGGCGATCCACGATGACATCAATGTGGTGCTTGAGCTTGGGATCGAGCTTCACGCGCACATTCGCCGCCAGTTCGACGAACTGCCCATCGATGCGCGCGCGCACGAAGCCCTCGCGGGCCAGCCGTTCGATGACATCGCGAAACTCGCCCTTCTGTTCGCGCACGACCGGGGCCAGCAACATCACACGCGTCTTGGGCGGCAGCGCGAGAATCCTGTCCACGATATCGGTGGTCGTCTGCGGCACGATGGGCACGCCGGTGTCGGGGCAATGCGGCTGGCCGACGTGCGCGTAGAGCAGGCGCAAATGATCGAAGATCTCGGTCGTGGTCGCGATGATGGAGCGTGGATTGGTGCCCGAACTGCGCTGCTCGATGGCGATGGCCGGCGAGAGGCCCTCGATGAAATCGACGTCGGGCTTCTCCATCTGGTCGAGGAACTGCCGCGCGTAGGCGGAGAGAGATTCGACGTATTTGCGCTGGCCCTCGGCGTAGAGCGTGTCGAAGGCGAGCGACGACTTGCCCGAGCCCGACAGGCCGGTGATGACCACCAGCTTGTCGCGCGGGATGCTCAGCGTGAGGTTCTTGAGATTGTGCTCACGCGCGCCGCCGATCTTGATGAATTCCTTCGCCATGTCCGCGAATTCCGTCTTGCCGGAATCTCGTTAGACTACGCGGGCGACCACGGGAAGCAAAGCCGGAAGACAGCCGGAAGATGTGTCTGCGGCAGCTCCGTAGGAGCGGGATGTTTATAGCAGGCAACCGCTCGAATAGGCTCCCAAGCCCCAGCGGGGCGTGATGGATCTTGCCGTCCGGTGTCTTGAACAGTCGCCGCCCAGAAGTATTCCGCCCCGCTGGGGCTGGAGGTTTCCTTTGGCTGACCTTGCTGTCCTCGGCGAGGCGGACCATCACTGGCCGGGAATGTAATGGAAGTAATCATCGTCGCGTGCGAAGAGACGCATGGGAAACTGCCACTGAATCTTGGCTCCGCCCAGAAACCCGTCGGGTGGATTGTTGCCCTTTCCCGTCAGAATCTGGTGCATCTCGAACACGATGTAACCGCGCCCGCGGTAGCCCACTGTACCTCCATCGAGGTAGAGTAACTTTTCTTTGGCGTGGACCGGAGGTTGCCCCACGGAAACGGCATCGAAATCAGTACGACCCCGATGATAGCTTGTGAGCGAATACCAGATGAGGAAAACGCCGAACGCTCCCAACACGAGAACAAGATTGCGGAAGCGTTTCATGATGCTAGCAGCCTAAAGAACTGAATCCCGCTGGGCCAGTGACGCCGCCCGCGAATGCGGAACTGATAGCGCCAACCGGGGTCAGATGCAGCGCATGGTATGGCGTCATGGTCATACTCATCCACACTGAAAGACGCTCTTCGTGTCCATGCACTCGAAGCAAAAGAAGATGTAGAACATGCCAACATCTCCAAACATGTAATCCTGCTTGCCGTAATCTCGGCGGTGCGGATTAGCGGCCTCGTTATGCTCGATAGAATCAATCTGGCCGACGAAAGTCATCGGCTTCTGGCAGCCAGCACACGCGGGAGTCTCGTCGGTCTGCTCCCAGTCAGGCTCACCTCCGAGTTTACTGCGTCGTCCGAGCGCCTTGATCGAGTCGTCCGGGCCAAGCGCGTGCTTGCCGCGCGGAACTCGCTCAAACAGGACTTTGTATTCTGGAAGTTTCTTTGGCATGTGGTGGTGCGGTGACGCCAACGACCAAGCTCAGCGACCGCCGTCGGAAACGCCCGGTCGGCTGCAACAATTGCTGACAAATTAGCCGAACCGTCCGACTGCCCAGATGGGTGGCGGTTAGATGCAGCGCCCCGGTGAGGCGGCGTTCTCATGGAGTCGTGGCTTCGTGAGCCTGCGTAAAACGAAATAACCGACTGCTCCCCAAATGACCAGATCGTAAACAACCGACCCGATATCAAAGACTGGGCCGAACCGGTCTTCCGGGTCTGCGCCCACGACAAACGTACCGGTCGTGCAACCTGTGAGTGGATGGACGTAGCTGAACGGGAAACCTCGCGCTTGGCCGCATGAGCAGCCGGTGTCGATATGATACGACGCTCCAGTGACGAGAAGGCTGATGCCAAGAGCGCCGAAGATGGAGAGCGAGGTTCGCATTGCCGCCTAACAGAGGGTGTTACGAAAGCCAAAGTCTGAAACATTGAATTCATTGGAGATTTGGCGGGTTTATGTTTTCGCGCGCCAATCTGACGGGGTGGCTTCTGTGTCCAGTTCCAGCGGGAGTTGAACGGGCATCAAGTCGGTCAGCA
>JBBRWD010000189.1:0-4711 GCA_038249465.1 Limisphaerales bacterium
AACCGGCGCGAACTTGCAAAAGCCGTGAAAACGATGCTTGCCAACGATCCGTGAAGGCGCAAAATCAGGGCCAATGAACCCGGTGCAAAAGCAATTCTCCCTAAACCGCGGAGCGTCCAGAAAGCAATTTCCTATCAGTTCATATTGGTGGTGCGTTTCATTTGCAGGCATGATCAATGCATTGACATATGTTGATGACCTTGCAATTACTCCTGGGACATATGCTGTCACGTCAAATAATTGCACTACCCAAGCTGAGGCCGTGGGTGCGGCGGCGGGGGCACCGGTCGGATTTAGCGGCTTTACTCCATGGAACTTGAGTGATTATTTGACTAATCTGCCTCCAGCAACCTGTTCGGGTTGTCAATAAATAATTATTTTCTATTCCCTATGTTATGAAAAATGCACAAAAAATTCTCAAGACAATCGGTTTCCAAGGTTTTCTTCTCTGTATCCTTCTGGTTCCGACAAGTAGTATGAGTGCTCAAACAAATAATGCCAGACGTGACTTTATGGAAACTAAAGAGGAATTGGAAGCATATGCGGCTGCTTATACGCACTCAATCAACCCTCAACCATGGCCTGGGGATGCCTCCAAGAAACAGGAGATACTTAGACACTGTGCGGAGGTCTTGCGTGCAGCTATTGACACCAATGAAATTGATCTGGCTTGTAGCAAACTAACTAACCAGCCTGATACCGTCCTTGCACTCAAGGGCTTTTCAACAATGACGATGTCCAATTTGAATGAGTTTGCCACGATATTATGTAGTCCCGAGCTATCTACATCCATGGGACAGGGAGGATTTACCGCCGAGATACACACTCCAACAAACTACTTTTTAATCAATTTTTGGGTTGCAAATGGATTTCCGAGCTTTGTTAGAAGTATCGAGAAAAGAACACCCGATGCCGGGCATGTGGTTGAGAGTGCTCGCTTTTATGAAAACGGGCAAATGCTGGAGTTGAGGGTGAATTCACTCGACAGAAAAGTAGCAAAGGGATTAGCCTTTAAGGAAGATGGCCGCTTGGATTATCACTGGGGGCTGAAACCAGTAACAACAAAACCTTGATAGTAACTCTCGCGAGCCGCGAAGCGATATCCACCGTGCAACAACATTTATAGTTGAATGAAGCCGCGATTAATATCTTTTCCGATGGCTGTTCTGGTAGGAATCGCGTGGGTGAAGTTATTATGTGATGCGCCAGCGCAAGTCCTTAGTCGGCCTCAAGCGCTGAGTAACACTGTAGCTCAGCCGGTCAAACGACCGGGGCCAGATCTCCAGAATGCTTCAAATGCAGTCGTGGGTAGTGATGTACTGGAACAAGTGCTTTTAAGGCAGATGGGCCAGTATAGGTTGCTATTGGAAAAAATGAATCTAAACCGCGGAGCGTCCAGAAAGCAATTTCCTATCAGTAACGCTGGCCCGCATTTCTCACCACAAGCTTCAAACGCGGACAGGTTGGAGCGTCGGTCTGTGACCGGCTTTGCGCGTCCGAAGGGTGCAAAGCCGACTTCAAGTCGGCGCTCCGCCAAAAAGTGGTGAGAAATGCGCGCTAGCCACACAATTCTGAAAACAACGAACTCACGACGTATGCAATCAAACCCTGTCAATGTCATCCATCGCCGCAGCCGGACGGAGGTCTTGCCGCCCTCGAACCCTTTCACTAGAGATGTGACTGGCACGCTGTTGGCGCTCGGCCTGTGGCTCCTGCCAGCGGTGATGCCGATGAACACCGCCGCAGCCGGGACGGTGGTGGGGTGGGGAGCCGGAACGACGAGCACAGGCTCTTTTCCAGAATTCGGGCAGTCACTCATTCCGGCCGGCTTGGGCGGGGTGACGGCCATTGCGGCGGGCAAATACCACACCGCGGCCCTGAAGAACGATGGCACGGTGGTTGCCTGGGGATTGAACAACCACGGTCAGACGAGCGTTCCGGCCGGTTTGAGCGGGGTGACCGCCCTTGCGTCGGGCAGTGATCACGCCGTGGCCTTGAAGGGCGATGGCACGGTGGTGGCCTGGGGTAACAATGATTATGGTCAAACGACCGTTCCGGCCGGCTTGAGCGGGGTGACGGCCATCGCGGCGGGCTACTATGAAACCGTGGCCTTGAAGGGCGACGGCACAGTGGTGGCGTGGGGAGAAAACAGCTATGGCCAGACGACCGTTCCGGCCGGCTTGAGCGGGGTGATCGCCATTGCATCGGGCAATGGTCACACCGTGGCCCTGAAGAGCGATGGCACGGTGTTGGCGTGGGGAGCCTTTTCCCAAGGGCAAATGTCCGTTCCCGCGGGTCTGAGCGGAGTGACGGCCATTGCGGCGGGTGGCTTGCACACTGTGGCGTTGAAGAGCGATGGCACCGTGGTGGCATGGGGCTACAACTTCTATGGTCAAACGACCGTTCCCGCCGGCTTGAGCGGGGTGACGGCGATTGCGGCGGGGGTTTACCACACGGTGGCCTTGAAGAGCGATGGCACGGTGGTGGCGTGGGGCGACAACTTGTACGGTCAAACGACTGCTCCGACCGGCCTGAACGGGGTGACGGCCATCGCGGCGGGGGTTTACCACACGGTGGCAATAGCGGTAGTGCCGATCCCCCAACTGCCTGCCTTCACTGGGTTCGGTTACTCGACAGTAGCGCCCATTCGCTCCAGTAATCCCTGGCAGTTTACCATGGTCCAGTCCTCTTTGGCCCCCGACTTGAGAGTGCGTGTGCAAACGACGACGACGACGAATGTTGAAGCGAGCTGGGAGTTCCTGTCTGGATTCGCCACGCGCCTCGACTCGAATTGGACCCTCAACACGACGGATGTTCCAACGGGGACTCGCTATTTCCGCGCCATTGCCACGGCACCGGGCTACGCCAATACGGTCACCGACCAACTCGCCATGATCGGCCCCATTACCGTGCTCGAAGGAATCGCCCCCTTCGGAGACTTCGGCTACGAAACCACCGCCCCGTTGCGCACCGGAACGGAATGGAAATTCATCATCGTGCAGCCTTCGTTGGTTTCCGGTCTGGGCCTGCGGGTGCAATCGAGCACGAATGGGGTGGACGGTTGGAGCAATCTGCCGGGCGGCGGCGAGATGGCGGACTTGCGATCCATCTCGGCGTTCCTGGCATCTGGCTGGATGCACGTCACCACCAACCTGCCCCTCGGCACACAGTACTTCCGAGTCGTCGCGTCGGCACTTAACTATGCGGACCGCGTTTCGGCGATTTTGGGATCATTCACAATTGGGCCGGCTTTGCCAGTCGAAGAGTTCGTCATTACCGGGGGGCCTGCCAGATACGTATCGGAGCTTCCTAACGTGCAAACCCCAATTGAGATCTATATGCGGGCAGTTGCGCATGCTCAAATTTTCATTTTCAGTGATCCGACGCTTGCCGGCAACCTAATCATAGAAGCCGCGATCACCTTGTCTGCCGCGCAGAATGCATCGGCGCGGTTGACCATCAACGCAGGCCAGACTCTGACGGCTCCTGGCGTGAACTTCGAGGAGAACACCTCGCTAATCTTGAAGGGCTTCATCAACGGCGACGTTCGTCTCAGGAATGCTGGCAACACTCTCATCGCTAACGACGGCGGAACGCTCATCGGTCACGATGGCGGTTCGATGGTGGCTGGCGGTGGTCTAAACCTGATTGGCCATGATGGCGGCAGTCTTGTTGGCAAGGTTAAGATAGCAAGCGGCGACCCGGCTTTTACGGGCGTCATGACCATCAATGGCAACTATGCGCAGGAGGCTGGCACCGGCCTGTTCATCGCCATTGCCGGAACGAACACGCTCAGCAGCGGCGCGCAGGAGCATGACCAACTCCTGATCAGCGGGCGCGCCGACCTGGCGGGAACGATCGGCTTCGCCCTCTTCGATCCGAGCAACGTGACCAACCGGGTGAATCTTTTCCAGCCGCCGGCGGGCGCCACCTTCGATGTCGTCGTCGCGACCAATATCGTCACCCATGACTTGCTCGTGCGGGGTCCGATCTGGGGCGATGGACTGCACTTCAATTGGAGCGTGGTCAACCGCGCGGATGGCAGGCAAGCCGTGCGTCTGGTCGCGGTGCGTATCGCGCCCACTCTGATTGTCCAGGCAACCGGCGGGAAAGTGGAGGCCGCCTATCCGACCAACTTTACCGGATACACGCTGCAATACTCTCCCACGCTCACGTCATCCAACTGGACCGCTTTCTCGACTGCCACCAACCGGGTGGTCATTGACCCCACGAATGCGGCGGGTTTCTTCCGGCTGTTCAAGCCGTAGGCACGGGCCGCGCTGCCCATGGGCGGAGTGCTCCTGGCTGCGGGCGGTTCACGGCGAATTGGCCTGTTACAACTGCTTTTGCTGTGGGGTTCCACGTCCGAGTTGGGCCGCATCGTCGGCCTGATCGATGAGGCGGGCGCGGAAGAACGCACGCCGCTGGAGAAAAAGCTGGAATCCTTCGGGCGGGTGCTCGTCTGGGCGACACTGGGCATCGTCGCGCTGCTGTTCGGGCTGGGGCTGCTGCGCGGGACGAAACCCTTCGAATAAACCGCGGAGCGTCCAGAAAGCAATTTCCTATCAGTAAGTATAGGCAAACAGAAGGTGACCGCTCACGCTAATGGGTGACCCTCTTATCTCGACAGTCACTTTGAAATGGATCGCCTAAGAGTTGCACATGAGAAGCTGGACCTACCTATCGAACAACCTGGCCAAAACCGACTCCT
>JBBRWD010000190.1:0-4248 GCA_038249465.1 Limisphaerales bacterium
ACGTCACCGCGATCGGATAGGACCCCACGCCCGAGCCGGCCGTCGCCGTCGTGGCCAGGGTGTAGTTGAGCGTGTCGCTCCCCACCGTTCCGGTCACCACCGCCGTCAGCGCCGGGTTCGCGTCGCCGTAGGTCTTGCTCTGGTTGTTGGCCGTGACCGTTGCTGCCTTCGCATTCACTGCCAAGGTGCTGTCGGTCGGCGTCACGTTGTAGTTCGGGTTGAGTCCCAGCGTCACTGTGATCGGATAGGACCCCACGCCCGAGCTGGCCGTCGCCGTCGTCGCCAGGGTGTGGTTGAGCGTGTCGCTCCCCACCGTTCCGGTCACCACCGCCGTCAGCGGCGGGTTTGCATCGCCGTAGGTCTTGCTCTGGGCGGCTGCCACCACGGTCGCGGCCTTCGCATTCACTGCCAGCGTCCCCGACACGTAGCTGATCGTGTAGTTACCCAGCCCGCTGCCGACCGCGTTTGTCGCCGTGATCCCGTAATCGCCCACTCCCGCCGAGTTCGTCGCCCCTGCACTGCTCAACTCCACACTCGTCACTGAGTCGCTGTTCGTCAGTCCGATTGTCGTGAACGCCGTTGTTCCCAGCGCCAAAGTTGCACCATACGTCTTGCTCTGCGCGCTGGCTGTGACGGTCAGGGGCGCCGGGTTGACGGTGATGGTGAACGTGTTCGTGATGGAGAGCCTCGGTATCCCGTTGTCGGTCGCGACCACCGTCACCGCAAAGACGCCGGCCTGAGTTGGTGTGCCGGAGAACGTCCGCGTGGAACCGGTGAAGGTGATGCCCGGCGGCAGCCCTGAGGCTGTGTAGGTCAACGGATTATTGTCCGGATCGCTAAAGGTGTTGGCGGGAAACGGGAAGTCGAAGGCCGTTCCATAGGTGACGGGTGCTGGATCACTGATTGGATTTGCCACCACCGGCTTCAAGTTGGAGACCGTTACTTTTGCGGAGATCGTGTCGATGCTGAGCTGCATGCCGATGTCGTTGGAGGGATAGTTGAACGTCGCAAATGCGCCAACGCGGCTGGCCGCCGTCAGGAAGGTGAACGTCGCGCCGTTCGTGGGGGAAAAGCCGTTGGTGAGGGTGACGTTGAGAGTGCCGCCGAGTGTGGCGATACCGCCCCCTCCGCCCGCTGCGACCGTGACGCGATCGAAATTCGTCCCGGCTGCATAGCCGCCCACCTCGATGTTCAGCACCCCGGACGCCGTCTGCTGGTAATTCCCCGCAATGTCCAACTGCCCCAGCGGCAGGCCCGGGTTGATCGTGGCCGAGTTGGTGAGGGATTGGGTGTTCGCCATCGTCACCAGGCCGGTGCCCATGAGGGTGCCGCCGAGAAATTGGAGCGGCTGGGCTTGCGCCGCCAGACCACCGCCATTGAGGAGGGTGAGACCGTCTGTTTGCTGATTGAAGGCGTAGCGCAAAGTATTCGTTTGCACTTCCACAGTGCCAGTGTTGAAGAACTGGTAGTCGATGGAAGTGGTGCCCAAGGCCAGTGTGCCGTTCGTTTTCTGAAAGAGCCCGGCGTTGACGAAGATCGGCACGGCGCCTGCGCCCCACGGCGCGTTGCCATCGAAGGTGTTGATAAATGTCGCGCCGAGGAGATTGCTGAACACCGCTCCATTTTCGCCGGTGAAATTGCCGGCGCTCCAGATGGCGAGCGCGGGGTTGACCAACTTCCCGCGACTCAGCGTGGTGTTGCCGTTAATCGTGAGCCCGCCGCTCGCGGTGACGAGCCGGTTGGTGACGGTGCCGCCGGACAAGGTAAGCAATCCGGTGACGGTCACCGGGCTGGCTCCACCGAGCGTGCCCGCGTTGACATTCACGGTCCCGACGGATCCCGAACTGTTATAGACGACGGTGCCGCCCGTGCCGCTGATATTCACCGTGGTGGCGGTGACATTGCAGGATGCAGCCAGCGTGGCGCTGCCGGATATGACATTCAACGTGGTGCCCGCATCGAAAGTGCCGCTGGCGTTGAGCGCGCTGCCGCCGCTGAGACTCAGGACACCGGTGACAAGTGATGCAACGGTCAAGACATGATTGCCGCCCCCGAACTCCGTCACCGCACCCGAAACCGTGCTGAAGGTGCCGGTGTGAATGCCGCCATCCTCAAGGTTCAATGTTCCGGATCGCACATCTACCGAGCCGGTGTTGTTGAACTGAAGAACGACATTTGCGGTCAACGCACCGTCGGTCTTCTGCAGCAGCCCGGCGTTGTTAAAGACTCCCCCGCCGACGCCGCCTGAACTGGCGCTGCCGTCGAACCCGATGTTAAAAGTGCCCTCAGCCAGGTTGTTGATCACCGCGCCAGTTTCGATGCCCAGATTGCCAGCACTCCAGTTCACCGTCCCGCCGTTATTCAACGTCCGCGTGAGCAGCGTCGCGTTGCCACTGATGTTCATCACGCCGCCGGCACTGATGCGCGTCACGCCCGGACCGCCGATGGTTCCGTTCGTCCAATTCAGCGTGCCGTCCACGGTGACGGCGCCCGGGCCGACCAGTTCGCTTGAATTCAACGTCAGATCGAGGTGTCCGTTGGCATTGACCACGCTCGCGCCGTTCACGGTCAGGACGACGTTGCCGACGGACAGGGTTTGCGTGCCGCTGGCTCCGCCGAGGGTGAGGCTGCCGATGACGGTGGGATCCACGTCCGGCTTGTCAATGGTCACGGTGTAAGTGCCGGCGCCGGTGATGAACACATTGTCGGCCGGGCCGGGCACCTGGGCGGGACTCCAGTTGGCCGGGGCGTCCCAAAGGCCGGTGCCGCCAATCCAGGTGATGTCGGCCGCATTGATGGTGGTGTTGGCGAGCAAGGCCGCGCTGACAAGGGCGAGCCATTTGAGTGAAATCTTTTTCATAATCCTGGTTGGTTGTGGTTGTGGTGAACGACCACTCTCTGAGGATCCTAAAGCAGCCCATCTGCCAAGGAGCCTCGGGTCGCCCACCTCTTGGGAGCATAGGCTGAGTTTCAGCGGCTACAAGTCCCGATAATTCCCTTTCTTCTTCCACCAGTTACACTGTCGGCTGGCTCGCCTGTGGCATTCTGGAATCACGACCTCCTCGTCGGCGCGGCGCGCGGACATGCGGTCCAATGCTGTTCCGCGCTGTTCCGCTCGCGGAACAAGGCTCGCAATGCGGAACACGCCGGACTGCCCCGGGCTAAACAACGGGACGCGTCTGTTCGACCAAACCCGGCTCCACATGCACCATGACTCCAGCGATGCCGAGAGGTGAAGCCTTGAGCCGCGCAGCCACGTCCTCGGCAATTTCATTTCCGCGGAAGACGGTGAGGTTTCCGTCCACGCGCACCTGCATGTCCACGAACATCCCCAGCCCGCTCTTGCGCACCCGGCACTCATCCACGCGTATCACGCCGGGAACGCTCTCCGCCTCGGCGCGCACCCGCGCATGCACCTCGGGCGCGGGCGCCGCATCCATAATCTCGTCGAGCGCGGCGCGGAATAGACGGTAGCCATTGAAGGCAATCACGCCGCAGGCCAGCAGGGCGGCCCAATCATCCGCGCTCTCGTATCCCGGACCGCCAATGAGCGCCACGCTGATGCCGACGAAGGCGGCGGCTGAGGTGATCGCATCCGAGCGATGATGCCAGGCGTCGCCTTTGACCGCCGTGCTGGAGAGGTCTGCGCCCACTTTGAGGACGAAACGGAAGAGCGTTTCCTTGGTGGCAATGACCAGCGCCAGCACCAGCAACGTGAACCACGCCGGCGCGTGATGTGGCGTGACGATCTCGCGGATGCTTTGCACGGCGATGAACACCGCCGCCGCCAGCAACGCCACCGCCACGATGATGCCGGCGATGGATTCCGCCTTGCCGTGGCCGTAGGGATGATCCTCATCCGCGGGCAGCGAGGAGATCTTCAAGCCCGTCCAGACCACGAGCGAACTCACGATGTCGGCGGTGGATTCGATGCCGTCCGCGATGAGCGCGTAGGAATTGCCCACCACGCCGGTGACGATCTTGGCGATCGCCAGCACGATGTTGAGGGCCATGCCGACGCCGACGGCCATCAAACCTGATTTCACGGAGCGCATGGATGCGGGTGCCGCCAACCTGTTGGCAAGCCGGCGACGCGCGGGAGTCTGGCAGCGTGCGCTTGCCGGTCAAAGGCGTTCGGGCTCCCTCCCCCGTAGCGGGGGCGCCGGGGAGGGCCCCCCCACAACAAGGGGAAAATTCGGGGCGGAGGACGGGGGGGGCCCAACCCCCGGGGCATGACAAAATATTACC
>JBBRWD010000191.1:0-4229 GCA_038249465.1 Limisphaerales bacterium
ATCGAGATATTCGCAGAAATCAAATATTGACGTCATTTGCGGTTGTAAAAGTCGCCAACACTTGTTACTCCCAAAACTTGAATGAAATCTCACTTTCAACCACTGAAATCCCGTCTGCTTTTTGGAGATTGATCAGGCGCATCGCGACTTCACGGCGCCAATCCACTTTGCCGCCCTTCGTGTCGAGAGCATCGACGTCAGCAGTGTTCAGCGCCTTCGTCATGAGATGGAGGTAGTAGTAGAATCCTTGCTGGCCCATGCCGGGATTTTCTTCCAGCGAGTAATTCGATTTCAGCCATTCCATCACGGCCTGCACTCGGGCGTCGGATTTCTTCACGTCGGCGTAAATGTAGCTGAGCAAGCCCGCGTAGCTGATGCTGCCGTAGGAGCGGAGCGCGACTTTGCCATTCGCGTTCGTCACGCTGGGAGCCTTGCTGCTCGCCGGGTCGTAAACAAATCCACCGCGGTCCTTCGCATCGGTCGAAACCCACTCCTGTTTGTTCACGCCGGGAAGGTTCTGGCAGTTCTGGATGAACTGAATCGCCGCGGCCCAGTTCAGGTCTTTGGCGTCTGCCAGCTTTTTGTCTTCAACAAGATGCTTGCTATAATAAAGCGCCTCCAAAGCCACGAGCGTGTTGTTCATGTCCGAACGCGTCGCCTCGTGGCTGTAACCCACGCCGCCGTCCCACGGTGAATCGGTCTTCCCTTTCTCGTCCGTGTCCACTTGCCCACCGGCGACGAAACTGCGCGCTTTGCGGAGCACGGAATCGTATTTCGGATCGTGAGCCGCAAGCAGGCCCATCATGGAAATCGACGTGTTGTAATTCGCGAGGTTCGTCCCGTAGATACCGCCATCCGGCTTCGCGCAACTGAGGACGAAGTCGTAGCCCTTCTTCACCTGCGGCAAATTTTTGTATCGTTGCTGCGGCTCGCCGCTGAACGCAGAAAGCGCAAGCGCCGTGACGCTCGGGTGATCGGGAGTGGACCACCAGCCATTGCTATTCTGCGATGTTTTGAGGTAATCGAGCCCCTTCTCGATCGCGCGCTGAACTTCGTTTTGGAATGACACATCGCGCGGCTTCAATGTGTCCGCCGCAAACGTGGACTGCACAACGAGCGCGGAAACGACAAAAAAGCGAACCAAGCATTGCATGAACAAGTGCCAGACTGCTGCGCCGCTAAAATTCTTCACGAGGATTTTGCCGGCGCCGTTCCCAGCCGGATCGTGAACTCGACCGGTGTGCCCGTCGCCGGAAGCAGCTTCGTGTTCGGCTCGTGAAGGTCATCATTGTCGCGGCCCGGTCGCGGGTTGTTGATCAGTGCATCGGGATCGATGTGGATGGAAATCAGCGACCCGTCGCGTTGTGCCGTGAACATCCCTTCCGAAAAATTCGAGCCGTTGTAGATCCACACCCCACGTCTCAGCGGTTTTCCGGTTGAGCGATTCAGGATCAGTTCTTCGAGTGGGTGACGAATCAGTTTACCGCGTTCCTTCCAAGAAACTTCCACCGTCACCGGATCGCCCGGCGGCGTGACCGTAAGGTCTTCTGGAAACGCATTGGTCATGGCCGGCTTCACTCCGAGCAACAACATCGCCACATGAATGTCCTGCGCCCGCGTGTCCGTTCGGAACATCGTCTCGTGGGTTTTCCCGATCTTGTGGACGACGGCGTATTCCACCGCGAGTTCCGAGACGATGTTCGCTACCGCCTCAAAGCTGATACTGCGTTCCACCTTGTTCAACCGCAGCCCGCCGAGTTGGAACACGCCGGCACCGAGCGGACGCAGCGAGACATTCGTCGAAACCGGCACCGTTGAATCGTCGGCCCGTGCGAGCGCGCATGTGCAAAGCATCACCACGAACCAATAGGAGAACGGAATCACGCCGCAGAACATCGCACGGCGTCCCGGCCCGACAATAAATTTTCCGGCGCTCGCATTGCACAGTTGCGTGGCGGCGTCGGCTGCTTTACGAATCGCCCATGCGTTTTCTCCGGCAGTATCGGTTCGTGCTGCTGTTCTTCGCGCTGCTGATTTTCTGCAGCTTCATGTTCATGTACCAGGTCAAGGCGAAGCAAACGAAGCACATGGAGCGACGCGAGGCATTCATCCTTCTCCAAGCCCGCGGCTACACCAACGAGGCCACCCGCCTCTACCAACGACTCCTCCGTGAAATGCCGGAACTGAAAAACAAGGAACTGCTCGACGATTTTCAGCGTACCTTGCTGCTCGTCGATCCGTATTCCACTCAGACCAACAATCTGGTGTGGAATTACCACTGGACGATCAGCAACGAGCTCGACCGCCGCTCGGAAGGAACGCTGAAACGCGCGCGCGAACTGGCGCAAGAGAAGTAGTGCGGCGTTGACACTGGGTTTTTCAACCCATACGTTTGGCCCACTTTAACCCTTTGAAGGTTTAGACATGTTGCTGCGACTCAGTTTAATCATCGCCATCCTAGCCGGCATCGGCACCATCGTGGTGACCCAGATGCAGGCCCGTAAGCAGATTCAGACCGTCATCGAGGTGCGGAACGAAAACATCGAGGGCCGAGCAAAGGAGAAGAGCCGTGCCGAAAAAGCGGAGAAGACGCTCGCCACCACCTCCAACGTGCTGAACCAGACCAAAGCCACCCTCGCGAAGACCGAGGCAGAGCTGAACAACACCAAGCAGCAGCTCGCCGCGTCCCAATCCAATTTGCAGAAGACCGAAGGCGATCTCCGCGCCGAAGTGACCAAGCGCAAAGATTTCGAAGCACAGCTCGAGAAGTTCCGCCAGCTTGGCTACACGCCGGAACAGATTGTTGAACTGCGAAACAGCTACAAGGGCGCAACCGATGCGATTGCTGCGCTGGAGGACGAGAAAAAGATTTTGGCCCGGCAGGTTCTGGAGTGGAAAAACAAGTACTTGGCGCTCGTCGGCGGCGACGAGTTCGCTCCTGATCTTCCAAACGGCACCAAAGGAAAAATCGTTGCAGTTGATCCAAAGTGGAACTTTGTCGTTCTCAACATCGGCAAAGACAAAGGAATCCTCGAACGAGGCATTCTTCTCGTCCATCGCGCCAGCAAGTTTGTCGGAAAAGTCCGCATCGCGGAAGTAATGGAAAACCGCTGCATCGCCAACGTGATGCCGGGCACGAGCCTTAACGAGATCCAGGAAGGTGACCAGGTTCTCTCACTGCAATGAAACCGCTCTCATTTCTTCTGATCTGTGCTGCGTTGACGTTTCTCTTCACCGGCTGCGCCACCACCGAACCGGACAACGTTTCCGAACGTCCGTGGAATGCGCAAAAGGGTTGGGAACACGGTTTGCCGAGTGCGATCAACGAAGGGCGTTGATCTCGCGCGCCGATTCACGCCTGCGGCGAAACGAAAACTTGCATTCGATTTCGTCGTGATTACTTTTTCCGCCGCATCGTTCATGGACGCTTAGCTCAGTGGTAGAGCATTACCTTCACACGGTAGGGGTCGCAGGTTCGAAACCTGCAGCGTCCACCATCTCCAGAATGACAGTGAGGCTGCTGGTCCATTAGCCAAAGCCCTCGCCTGACGTTCGAAGCCCGGCGGCGCCCTTGCGAAGCATTCGTGTATGGAGCATCGTTCGCTCGTTGTTTCCAACAACCCCAACTGAATGAGTGGTTTCGTGTCGCCTCTTCGCTTTCGGATTTCCGTCGCACTGTTGCTTCTTGCGAGTGAATTTACGTGTCTGGCGGCGACTTTCCGCCAGATGTCGAGCACATCGCGCGCTCCCATCAGCAACCCCAGAGCGATCAGTCCGAGCATGGCCGCGAGCGGGTGTCGGCGGCTGGTGGCGCTGCGCGGGTCGGGCACTCCCCCAAAGGCCTCCCGCAGACTGTGGAGCTGGCTGACTTTGAGCGGGCTGCGTGCCCCGCCCCCGTCGCCCTAGGCGGCCTGGCAGGCTTGGGGCAGCTCTCGTGCGCACATCAACACGCACGCGTTGGGGGCCAGTTCTTTAAGCCAAAATTTCTTGGGCCGTCCGTTGGGAACGTAATAGTCCGTGCGGTCCTGCGAGTAGCCTTTGGTCACCCCGGCTTGCACCCAGTTGGTCGCCTTGTAAACGGTGCCTGCATGGCTCTCCGGGGTCGCTGAAACTTTCCGCCAGATGTCGAGCACATCGCGCGCTCCCATCAGCAACCCCAGAGCGATCAGTCCGAGCATGGCCGCGAGCGGGTGTCGGCGGCTGGTGGCGCTGCGCGGGTCGGGCACTCC
>JBBRWD010000192.1:0-4223 GCA_038249465.1 Limisphaerales bacterium
AAGTGATGGCGCATCGCGAATGTTTCCAGATCCGATCGCCAAAGCGGCCAAAACGTTCAAACAAAGTGCCAACATTCGCACGGGCCAAACCCCGTCAGACTCATTGCCAGCGCGGGTAATGCCCGTTGAACGCCGATCACTAATTTACGGAGTGCGCCCAAGTGGCGCGCTTGATTTTCTCCGCCAAGCCACGAATTCAAAGCAAAACCAAAGTCCTTCCTCCTCTGCCTGTTATGCTGACCTGACCACGGCCCACTTGAGACCAAAACGCGCCCTTCCACTTTGGGAGATTACCAGAGATGGCGGTGCAACAGCGCACTTCAAAAGGGTTGCATTTTCCCGCCAATGGGATTGAAGATACGCACACATAATACATTGGTAAGAAATATTGATTTATAAAAAGCAGACAAACTTGTGAGCAACGACTTGATTGTGGGCATGGCTGGCTCCGGCGGCGACGGCATCGTCTCCGCGGGAGAATCACTGATCGCGGCGGCGGCGCTGGAGGGTTACCACGCCATCATGACCAAGAGTTTCGGCTCGCAGATCCGCGGGGGTGAATCCTCCTGCCGGGTGCGCCTTTCGGTCCGGCCGGTGCTCACGCCGAATGGCCCGCTGGATGTCGCGGTGGCGTTGAACTGGGAGGATTTCAAGCGCTTCGGCGCTGAACTGCCGGTCGGGGTCCGCACCGTGGTGATTTACGACAGCAACACCGGCGTGGCGCCGGACCGGTTGCCGCTGGAAGGCGTGACGCCCGAAGTGGTCTTCAGCGTGCCGATCGAAGAGATGGCGAAGCAGAACGCCGGGACCGAGATGGCCAAGAACATCGTGGTGCTTGGGTTGCTGGCCGGCTGGTTTGGCATCGGTCGCCAGAGTGTGCAGGCGGGCATCCACAAGAAATTCGCCAAGAAAGGTCCGGAGGTCGTGGCTGGCAACGAGCGGGCGTTCCTGGCCGGCATCCAGTTTGCCGAGGCGCATCCTCTCAAGGAAGACCGCCGGCTGAAAGTTTCCGAGGCCAGCGGCGTGGGCAAGCTGCTGACCGATGGCAACGACATGTGCGCCGCCGCGGCCATTTTCGCGGGCTGCACTTTTTTCGGCGGCTACCCGATCACCCCCTCGACGGAGATCATGCAGTTCCTTGACCGTGAACTCTGGAAATACGGTGGGGCTGTTCTCCAGGCCGAGGACGAAATCTCGGGAGTCGGCGCTGTGGTGGGCGCCTCGTTTGCCGGTCATAAAGCCATGACCGCGACTTCCGGGCCTGGCATGTCGCTCAAGACCGAAGTGCTCGGTCTGGCCAGCATCGCGGAATTGCCGCTGGTCTGCGTGAACGTCCAGCGTGGCGGTCCCTCCACCGGTCTTCCGACCAAGAGCGAGCAGTCCGATTTGTTCCAGGCGGTGTTCTCGTCGCATGGCGATTCCATCCGCCCGGTGCTGGCGGCGACCAGTGTGGCCGATATTTTCGGAATGACGGTGGAAGCCTTCAACATCGCCGAGTATTACCAGACGCCGGTGATTCTTCTATCCGATCAGGAAATCGCCCAGCGCAAGGAAACGGTCGATCCGATCGACACGTCGGCCTTCCATCTAGTGGAACGACGCCGTCCCACCGAGGCGGAACTCGCTAATTACGCGCGCTTTCGCATCACCGAATCCGGCATCAGCCCCATCAGCCACCCCGGCATGGCGGGCGGCAACTACCTCGCCTCGGGCATCGAACACAACGAAGTCGGCCGGCCGACTGCCGGCGGCGAGATGCACGAGCGGATGAACGAGAAACGCTTCCGCAAATTCAATCCGCTCAAGAACCGGCGCGACCTCTTCGTGTTGGAAGGCGACCCCAAGGCGCCGATTGCGATGGTGAGCTGGGGCAGCGTCGCCGGCGTTGCCATGGAAGCGATGCGCCTGGCCAAAGCCGAGGGGTTGCATGTGAAACTGCTCGTGCCCAAGCTGCTTTATCCGGTGGCGGAGGAGGTTTACCAGGATTTCTTCGCCTCGGTGAAACGCGGCCTCTTCATCGAGCAATCGTTCCAGGGGCAGCTCTATCGCCTGGTGAAGATGTATGTGGATATTCCCCGCGAAATGAAGCTCCTCGCGAAGAGCGGCGCCAATCCCATCCAGCCCGCTGAAGTCGTCGCGCGCCTGCGCGAAATGGTGGTCGCGATGCAAAGCAACCGCAACCACCAGCCGGAACCGGCGCTCGATTAATCGTCCCACCACCCTTTCCACGAATTACCTCCATGACCACGACAGACCTCAAGCCCATTCCAGACCTTAAGCTTATCACGCCCTACCTGGTGGCTGGCGATTACAAGAGCGACCTCAAGCCCATCTGGTGTCCCGGCTGCGGCGACTTCGGCGTCGTCACCGCCGTCTGCCGCGCGCTCGCGGTCATCAACCGCCCGCCGCACGAGATTGCTTTCATTTCCGGCATCGGCTGCTCGAGTCGCATCCCCGGATACACCACCGCCTACGGCTTCAACACCGTCCACGGACGCGCCATCCCCATTGCGCAAGGCATCAAGCTCGCAAACCCCGAACTCCTCGTGCTGGTGGCGAGCGGCGATGGCGACGGTTTCTCAATCGGCGGCGGACACCTCCCGCACGTCATCCGGCGCAACATTGACCTCACCTACATCGTGATGGACAACCAGATCTATGGCCTGACCAAGGGCCAGCTCTCGCCCACCTCGCCGCGCGGACGCAAGACCGTCACTTCAAACCTTGGCAGCATCGAGGATCCGGTCAATCCGCTCCTCTACGTCATGGGTTACGGCGCGTCCTTTGTCGCCCAAGGTTCACCCGCGGATATGAACGGCCTGGCCAAACTCATTGAAGAAGGCATCCGTTTCCCCGGCTTTGCCTTCATCAACGTCCAGTCGCCCTGCGTCACTTACGGCGAAGCGGAAACCCAGCTCAAGGCGCAGAAGGGGAAGATCGAGAATCTCGCCGCGATGGGACACGACCCGGCGGATCGGGCGCGCGCCGTGGAACTGGCGCGGGACTATGGCACCAAGCTCTACACCGGCGTTCTCTACCGCGATCCCCATCCGCGACCCTCGTACGGCGAAGGCGTCATCGAGCGTCGCAAATCACTTGAAGGCAAAGCCGCGCCGCGACAGGACATCCTGAAGATGTTTGTGCCCAGCCCGGGACGCTGAACCTAAACGGAGCAATTGGAATCGGGCGAAGATGTCATAAACCACGGATGCACACGGATAAACACGGATTTCCTGCGGCAGGTCTGCCTCACCCTCCGGGTGATCCACTGGTTTCTGCAAGTGCCTGGCATCCGTGTCCGGCGGTGTCCATCCGTGGTTGAACTGCGGTTTTTAGGTTGAACGCTCAAGTTCTTGCGGCCGGGGATGTCGCCTTCGGCAGCCAGGCACCGGAAGAGTCTTTGGGGGGCAGGAGGCAAGAGACCGGTGTCGCCCGACGGGAATTGCAGCCTTTGCAGTTCCATGGCGTGTCTTCCTCCCTCGCCGGACTGGGATTGCCCCGGTGATAAAGGGGCGGGTCGCCTCCAAACCACCGCTGGAGCGATTGACCACCTTCCCCGGGTGCGTTGAGGCACGCGGCCTCCCCGGATTCGTGAACGATCCCACGCCTCTCTATTCCAATAATTGAATGGCCGGCATTCCTCCGGTCCAGAAATCATGTTGATTTAACTTCAGAAGAAGCGAGTCTGTGCCGACACATAAGCTGGCGCCCTTTTACCAATTAGTTAACGACAGGGCCGGTGGTGCAACAATACTATAAACAGATTAAATCACCTAAAATGGAATACTTATCCGATGGCTGTCGGCGTCATCACGTTGATGGCGGCAAACAATTCATCCATGCGGCCTTCGTTCTCGCCCTGCTCGCCGGCCATGCCGGGGCCGCGGGAGGTGACACGATGTTGCGCGGCCAGGTGATCAGCGCTGGGACGGAGCCGCGGTTCAGCCTTTCGTGGGACGCTGTCCCGGGCGCCGTTTACAAGGTTCAGACCAGCGAGGCGTTAGCGCCCGGCTCGCCCTGGGCCACGCTGGATCTCGTTCAGTCAACGAACAACTCGACGGGGCCGGTCCGGTGGATGGCCCCCGAGTCACTGTCCGGGCAGCGCTTTTACCAACTGGTCCTGCCGCAGCCGGAGATTTTCAGCGTCGAACCTTCGTTCGTTGATTCGTCCGACAGCAATGCGGTGCTGTACCTCCTCGGGCAATGCCTGCCGACCAATGCCA
>JBBRWD010000193.1:0-4207 GCA_038249465.1 Limisphaerales bacterium
CCACAGCCCCCTGGCTCTGCTGGCCAGAAAAAATCAGGAACGCCCCGCCAAAATCTCCCCCAAGATCTTCTTGCTCCACCCCATCCCGCTGGAGTCTCTTCTCCCCCGTTCAGGGGGTCACGATGTTCCCCGGCGCGCCGCCAGTAGTGGGTCATGCCGCTTAAGTCACCTCTGAAAGTGTGCCACTTTGGCCTTGAAAACCACTGTGTTTGGTTCGATTCCGACCTCCGCCTCCAACTTCGATGCTTGTGCATCAAGGTTTTGTGAAGAACCAAGTTGCAACTGCCAGCAAAACTGCCAGCAAGCGGCGGACTTGGTGAAACTCGGAAACGACTCACCGAAACTCCGCTGAAACTCTGGTAAAAATTGCTGACGGGCAATTTGGCCGCGTCGGATTGTGTAAAGCCTACACAACGCGGAGCCGGGACAGACTTACGCTGCTTCTTAAAAATATGAAGCAACGATTCCGTCTCTACCGCCGCGCTGGCGGGATTTATTACATCCACGATGGGGATACGGGCAAACAAGAGAGCCTGCAAACCCGCGACCGCGCAGAAGCCTCCGCGCTGTTCTCTGCCAAAACCCAATCGCATCGGCAGGCGCATTTGAACCTTCGGTTGGCGCGCACCTATTTGGCTGCGACTGATCCAATGGTGTCCAAGCGGACATGGCAAGTGCCGATGGAAGAACTGGCCAAGACCAAACGCGGAACGACCCACGAGCGTTGGAAACGCGCCATCAAGGACAAGGCATTTGATCTGATTCGCGACCTGCCGATTTTGGAAACACAGGCGGAACATTTTTTGAAGGTGCTGAATGTCGGCACGGTTTCGACCAATGTCTTTCTCCGCCGCGCCCACAACTTTGCCTTGGACATGGGTTGGTTGCCGTGGCCGGTGGTGGTAAAACGTCAGTGGCCAGCGATTGAGTTCAAAGACAAGCGGGCAATCACCAGTGAGGAACATCACGCCGTTATCGCACTCGAAAACAATCAGGAACGAAAATCGTTTTACGAACTGTGCTGGCATCTTGGCGGTTCGCAATCGGACATTGCGAATTTGCAGGCCGACAACATTGATTGGGAAATAAAAGTGGTGAGTTTTTGCCGCAAGAAAACCAAGTCGGTCTCCATGATTCATTTCGGCGAGGAAGTTGAAAAAATTCTGAAATCGCTGGCATTGCAGGGCGACTTGTTTCCGAACTTCAAAAAGTTGAACGCGGGACATCGGGCAACGGAATTTCAACGGATATGCCGTCGCGCCAAGGTGTCGGGTGTCACCTTGCATTCCTACCGCTACGCGTGGGCGGAGCGCGCCAAAACGTGCGGTTATCCCGAACGCTTCGCCCAAGAAGCACTCGGCCACAACAGCAAGGCCGTAACACGCGCGTATGCGCGTAAAGCCAAGGTGAAACTTCCTTCACTCGAAGCTTATGAAAAACGAGCGGGTGAAACCCAAATCATTCCCTTGCCGTTCCAACAAGGAATGGCGGCGGATCGGGAACCTGTGGCGTTACGCGCCTGACGCACGCGAAGACGGGCTGGTCCGGCCAGTGCGACCAGCCCGTTTTTGTCCATTCTTACGCCGCCAGTAGGCGCTGATGGCATCCGTCGCTTTTTCAAGCCACTTCTGATTGTCGCGCAACTCGACGAGAGATTCGGCACTGAAAAACTTGGGCGTGTTCGCAGGAGGATGGCCGAGCGGTTCTAAAAGACCTGCGCTAGTTAAAATTGAAACTTCATGGGGTTGAAAACCGAGATACCACGCGGCTTCCAAAGCGTTCAACCTGGCCGGAAGCAATGGCAGATTGAGAAACGTGTATTTGTCTTCCTTGTTCATAAAAAATCCTGGCAGGTTATTTTATTCGGGGTCGTCCGCGACGTTTGGGCGGAAACAGGTCAACGACGGAAACCCGCAGAAGCGTGGCGATGCCCAGCATCCGTATGTCATTGATCGGCGTTTCACGAGTTTCCCAGCGCGCAACAATATCGCGGCTGACGCTGTGGCCAGTGTTGCGAAGTTTTTGGGCGAACTGCCGCTGTGTCCATCCCCGCAACTCGCGCAGAAGGCGGATCCGTTCTCCAATGATGTTGCCTTGTTTCATACTTTCATTTTCCGGGCGGGTTTATGTTTGATGTTTTTCGATTTGCCTGGTTGCTCGCTTACGCCATTTGTTTCGTTGTCTTCAGTGGCTTCAAGCTGGTTGGACGCCTGATTTTTGGTGAGATCAAGTTTCTCCTCAATCTCCGACTGGCGTTTGACCAAGCTGTGATAACGCTCCTCCTTCTCGAACGGCAAGCCCACTTTGGCCTCCAGTTCGGTCGCGCGTTTTTTTGAATCTTTGATGTCAGATTCCAGTCGGGTGGCGCGTTCCTCAAATCCCTGCACCACGGATTCGAGCGAACGAACTGTGCCAAGGGCGGTGTCGGTGAGGCGGGTGCTGTAACTGTTCTGGCCGCGCAGAACGAGTTCAGCGGTATTGTTGAAACCGGCCCGAATAAACAAATCAAACCCGGCGAACCGACCGAGGCGGATGTCCTCGCCAAAGCGGTGTTTGATTTTCTCCGCCCGGCGTAACAGCAATTCTCCGGTGACGCCGCGATTGTCCAGAGTCTGCTTGTCCAACTCGATGCGAAACCGGTCGCCCGAAGTATCCTGTCGCAGAGTCAAATCCTGCCGCAAGTGTGCCAGTCGTTCCGTCCACGTCTCCCCCTCCTCGCGGGAATGTCGCAGGCTGCTACGGATGCGATACTGCTCCTCGGCATGGGCGGAGCGCAACCGGGACAGCCGGATCAATTCAGCATCCACCTGGGCTTTCTCAATTACGAGCGGATTGCCCGACGCGATGGCTTTGATCTCGGCATAAGTCAAAGCAGCGGAGTCCATGTCTTCGAGACGGCGAATCGTCATGTCTCCGCTCATCACTTGGGCGATAAACTTCGCCTTCGTCTCCAACGTCTGCCACATATACGCATCGAACGAGCCTTCGGTGACATAGCGATAAATCTGCACGCTGGAATTTTTGTTGCCCTGCCGCAAGATGCGTCCCTCCCGCTGCTCCACGTCAGCCGGTCGCCACGGAGCGTCCAGATGATGAAGCGCAATCAGGCGCTCTTGGACGTTCGTGCCTGACCCCATTTTCTGTGTGCTGCCGAACAGGACACGGACTTTGCCCGCGCGGACGGAACGCAATAGCGCCAGTTTTGCGTTATCCGCGTCGTAATCCTGAATGAAGGCCATTTCTCCGTCCGGGATACCGAGACGTTTCAATTTATCCGCAGCGTCACGATAAACTGAAAAGCCACGATCTTGCGGCGTGGATAAATCGCAGAAGACAAGCTGTGCCGAACGGTCCTCTTTCGTCGCCTCCCAAATCCGGTGAATGTTTTCCACCGCGAGATTCACTTTGCTCTGCGGATCGTCTGGCAAGCCGGGTTTCATCAATCTCAAATCCAGCGCGGCCTTCCGGCCTTCGGTCGTGATTTTGAGCATGTTATCCTCGCGCGGGTCAACGCGACCGCGTTTCAACGCCTCGGCGCGTTTGGCAAGTCCCTCGACAAACTTTTTCAAATCGGGAGAGGCGGGGGCATTACGAATGGCCGGTTTCTCACCTTCCAATGTCGGACGCGCGAGATTGAGCATCTGCGCGGTCTGCACGTCGGCTGTCTGACGGAAAATCTTCATCAGCTCCGGCACATTGATGAACCGGGCGAAGCGCGTGTTGATCCGGTAGCCTGCACCGTCGGGCGAAAGTTCCATCGCAGTCACCGGCTCGCCAAAGGTAGCCGCCCATGAATCAAAATGATTCAGGTTGTGCTTTTTCAAATCCAACGGCTGCAAGTAGCGTTGCATCGTGAACATCTCGGCCATGCTGTTGGCGATGGGCGTGCCGGTGGCGAAGACGACACCGCCGCCGCCGTTCACAGACTGGATATGCCGCACTTTCAGAAACATATCGAACGCACGTTCACTGGCCGTCTGCGGCAGGCCAGCGATGCGCGTCATCTTGGAAATGTAAAACAGATTTTTGAAATAGTGCGCCTCATCGACAAATGTTGAGCTCAACATTTGTCGATTAATGTTAAGTGCTCAGTAATGTTGAGTTGCGCGCCGTTTTGCCGTGCCAGCGGCCTCGGTGAGGGGATTCAACTCAACATTAATGACAAGCTGCTTCCGCTTCTCAAAGTGCCTCCAGCCAGGCAATCAGG
>JBBRWD010000194.1:0-4116 GCA_038249465.1 Limisphaerales bacterium
CCGCGCCGACGCTTGGGCCAGCATGACGGGGGGTGCCGCGGGTATCGGCGTGATGGGCGGCGCGGGTCTTTCGCCCACAGAACAAAGATTGGCGTAACGGCGGCAGCGCTCCGCCACCACCGGGCTGACCCGTCCCTGCAAAACCTGGGAGGGCGCATTCCAAAGACCGTAGAACTCAAAATGCGTCGGAGAGCGTCCGTGCGTCCGCTGAAACGCGCGCAGTCGCTGGTCCAACAGCGTGAGCGTGACCATCCGGGCCACGGCGGGATCAGTGTAGCGCGTGGACTTGGTCACACTGCGCCATTCGCGCTTGAGGATCTGATAGCGGCTGATTTCGCCATGCCGGCCAACCATCCGGTCATTTCCGCCGGTTTCAATCATCGACAACGCCTCCAGGCGATCCATGCCGAAGGACAGCATCGGGCAAAGGGCGAGCAGCCAAACGAATCTTTTCATGCGCCGCCAATTTTGCGCAATCGGCGGCTTCGGACAATTGAGGCAAAACCGCCTTGCTCGACCGGGAACCACCGAATCTGGCCACTAGGGGAATCCCCGGTCCGGTCATCCCAATCCGCCTCGAGAGACTGAGGAGAATGTGAGATGCAAGGCAACGACACCTCGATGCCGGAAAAGCCAAAGGTAGGGCGCGCCTGTCCTCAGCGCGCCGCCTCCCATTTTTAAGCCGACTGCGCGTTCAAGGGAGCGCGGCAGGATCAGCAGGATTTGACTCATGCGCCGGTCTTGACACTCCCGTCCGGGTTCGACAGGGTAGATTCCAGATGAAAAATGCCCCATTGACCATCTCGGATCTGAAAAACAATCCGGCCCGCGCCGTCGCCCAGGTGGAAAAGACCGGCTTTCGCGGCATCACCCGCCACGGACGCGCTGTTGCCTTCCTCGTTTCCCGGGACGTGATGGAGAGCATCCTGGAAACGATGGAGTTGCAAAAGAGCGCGGAACTGATGGAACTGATCAAATTGGATCGGGCGGGCAAATTGAAGTTCTCCCCGGTGCCATGAAAACCCGTGTTGAGTGGTCCGGCCAGGTGGCTTCATTCGTCAACGCCCAGTCTCCGGAGCCGCGCCACAAATTGCGTCTGGCCATCCGCGCCCTGGCTGACGGCGGCGTTGATACCAGGGCGCTGGTTGACTTAATGAGCGGTTACCAGCGATTGCGCCTGGGGCCATATCGAGTGATCTTCCGTGAGAAATTCGATGAGGGCGGACGGGTGGTTCTCTGTATCTTTGCTGAACGCCGTGCCGTGGTATATGAGATCTTCACGGAAATGCTGCTCGCCGACTTCTCCTAGCGCGGCGCAGTTTGCCCGGCGCGCTGCGGCCGGCGGCGGTCCACGGCGGGCTGAGGACAGCACCGCTTTCCGCCCAAGTCGCAGCGGCAACGGGGCTGTCCACCCGTCAGACCGGACGTGGCATGTTCTCTGTAACTGCTTCCAAACAAGCTTGTTGGCTGCATAAAAATGCACCACGAAAGCCGTTCGTGCCGGCCATTCAAACGCGTTCAAAGAAATTTTAGAAATTTGTTGACACTCCCCTGAGGCTCTGGGATATTCGCTGGCACACACAGTAAAACAACAAACAAACAAAGCCAAATGAGAACAAAAACACTCTTACTAACGGCTGCCATTGCTGCAGCAGGCATCGCCACCTCCATGGCGCAGGTTTATTCCGTGAACGCGGTCGGGTATGTGAATGTTTCAATCCCGAAAAAGGCAGGCGTCCCTGTGACCTTCGCGATAGTTTCGAATCCACTTAACGGAACCAACAACCTCCTTTCGACCATCATTCCCACTCCCCCGGATGGCACGTCCATCTATCTATTCCGCGGTGGAGCCTATGAGGTTCCCAGCTATTTGGATGGGATTGGCTGGATTGGTGATACCGCCGTGGATCCGGGAGAAGGTTTCTTTGTGGCTCTGGATAATTCAACCGCTCCTGATCCGACTGTATTGACCTTTGTTGGAGAGGTGCCGCAGGGCAATTTGACTAACACGGTTCCTGCGAACTTTTCAATTCGTGCTTCCAAAGTTCCTCAATCGGGTTTGATTACTTCGACCCTGTTGCTGGCGCCGAATGATGGTGACAACCTCTACCAGTTCAATCCGGTGACTCAGGCCTATGTCATTTCGTCTTACCTTGATGGCGTGGGTTGGCTGGATACAGAGCCGACAATCGGCGTTGCCGAAGGTTTCTTTTATCAGAACACCACTGCTCAGGCGATCAACTGGGGTCGTATCTTCTCGGTTAATTGATTCACTGAAAACCACGCTCAGAAGTTAGAAAAAAAACTCATCAATATGAAAAAACTCATTGTTGTTGCGATCGCAATGTTCATCACTGCCAGCGCCTTTTCCCAAGGCACTGTCCTGTTCAATAATCGAACCGGTGGAGCAAATGCTCCGATTGTCAACATCCTCACCGGTCTACCGGCTGGTCCTGCTGGATTCTTGGCCCAGTTGTATTACGGTACTGCTGGCACTCTTGACGATTCGACCTTGGTGTCCGTTGCTAATGCTCCGGCTACCTTGGCTCAAGCGGGTTATATCGTTCAAACATCAGCTCGTGTCTTGAACAACGGGCTTGTGATCGCTGGTGGTGCCGATGCGGCAGTCCAAGTTCGGGCTTGGGAGACTGCACTCGGAGCTACTTGGGAGGCAGCTTTGGCTAACTATGGAACTGCTGGTTTCGAAAGTATGGTTATGGGTAAGTCCAGCATCTTCAATCAGAAGACGGGTGATGCCTCCAATCCCACGGTTCCGCCTACCACCTTGACTGGTATGACAACGTTTAATCTGGTTCCAGTTCCCGAACCGAGCGTGATCGCCCTCGGTGCGTTGGGTCTCGCGGCTCTTCTGTATCGTCGCCGCAAGTAATTCCTAGTGTGTTCTCTTCAAAGCCGCTCCGCAAGGAGCGGCTTTTTTGTTGTTGGAAACAGGTTGGAACCGGTGAATTTCAGTCTGCTGAAATGCATTCGCAGGTGGGGAGCGTTTGTCCCAGCGCGCCGCAATGTTCGCTGGCCAGCTTCGCAGCAACAAGGTAGGGCGGGTCTGTCCTCAGCCCGCCGCCACACTCGCGAGTCCCAACGGCGCGCTGGGACAGACGCGCCCTACCCTTTTCCGGCTTTCCGCCAGACGGGCTGGATGCTTGAATCCGCCACATGGATCTGCCTGTTCGCGGACGTTTGCCGCACGAGGTGCCGAACTGGGTGGCCGAGGGAAGTTTCTTTCTCGTCACCATCAATTGCCAGCCGCACGAAACGAATCATCTCTG
Organism: Limisphaerales bacterium; assembly: GCA_038249465.1. Taxonomy (GTDB): domain Bacteria; phylum Verrucomicrobiota; class Verrucomicrobiia; order Limisphaerales; family JBBRWD01; genus JBBRWD01. Next base: position 3,288 of record JBBRWD010000194.1, read on the forward strand.
TCAGGCGGGCGTGGGCGACGCGGTGCTCGCCACCGCCGCGTTCAATCACGAACGGTTGGTCTGGCATTGCCGGCTGATGCTGCTCATGCCGGACCATCTCCATGCCATCGTGGCTGTGCCGCGCGAACCGGGATTGAAGACCACGGTGACGCGATGGAAGAAATTCCTCGCCCGCAGGGAGTGTGTCGCGTGGCAGCGGGACTTCTTCGATCATCGTCTGCGCGATCATCATGAATTGGCGGAGAAGACAAGCTACGTGCTCATGAATCCAGTGCGGCGCGGGTTGTGTGCGCGCATGGAAGATTGGCCGTGGGTCTATCGACCGCACGAACGAGGCGGGTAGATGACATGAGTAGTTGGCGGGCGAGCGCGAAAGGCGCTACACCCACCAACGTATGAACCTGGATAAAGCAGTTGAACCGCAGATAGACGCAGATGAACGCAGATAACCAGCGGTTTACAGAGGCAAGTCCACTCACCCCGCAGGTGAAGGCCCGTTTCCGTTCATGACCCCGGCCCTGATGAATTTATCTGCGTTCATCCGCGTTCATCTGCGGTTTTTAGGATGAAACAACCGACCGTCAATCACTCCGAAGTTCGCGCGGAGCAAGCCGCGAGCAAACAGCAGCAAAACATCAAACTGGGACTGGACGTGCATGCCGAGTCGATCGTGGTGGCGCGCCAAGTTGACCACAGCGCGCCGCAGCCGCCGCAGAAGTTCACCCCGGCCAAGTTTCTGGCCTGGGTCAAAACCCAGGTGGCCTTGGCCGACACCGTCCACTCCTGTTACGAGGCGGGCGCGTTTGGCTTCGGGCTGCACCGCCAGCTC
>JBBRWD010000195.1:0-4019 GCA_038249465.1 Limisphaerales bacterium
GTCCTGTTCAAGCCGCTCCGCTCTGGCTATTCCGCACTCCGCACTCCGCATTCCGCATTCCGCAATCCGAAATCAAGTCGGCCATCTTCGGCCACCCCGAGTTCACCGCCTTCAAGACCGGTGTGGACAAACTCTTCGCCCAGTGGAAAGCCGCCAATACGCCGCGCCTCAAAGCCATCTCACAAGACAGCCACCCCAAAGCCCTCATCGAAACGCTCTCCGAAGACCTGCTCGCCGCCTTCGCGCAAGCGCCCTTGCTCGACCACTACGACATCTACCAGCACCTCATGGATTACTGGGCGGAGACCATGCAGGACGACTGCTACCTCATCGCCGCCGATGGCTGGCGCGAGGCGGCCAAGCCCCGGCTCGTCCACGAAAACAAGGAGGACAAGAACAAGAAGACCAGGGAGAAACCCGACTTCACCGTCGGCAAAAAGAAATACAAGACCGAGCTGATTCCCTCCACGCTCGTCATCGCCCGCTACTTCGCCAAGGAGCAGGCCGCCATCGAGAAACTGGAGACCGACATCGCCGCCCTCCAGCAGCAGATGGAAGAACTGGCCGAGGAACACGGCGGCGAAGAAGGCGCGTTTGCGGAGTTCGACAAAATCAACCGCGCGGAAATCGGCAAGCGGCTCAAAGAAATCGAGAGCGAGGAATCGGCGGGAGAAGACCTTGCGGCAACGCTTTTGGAATTTACCAGCCGCAAAAGTTGTTTCAGCGGGTCGCGCACACTGGCTTCAATCGCAGCGACTGCCATCAGATCAAAACCATCAACTGAGTCGGGTAACTCAGCGATGCGATCTTGAACAAGCCTGACAAGAGCTTCTTCCGCCTCATCCTTTTTCGACTGTGCCTGAATTAGCCTTCTGTGGAGCATTGCGTTTCTTTTCGCTCGCTTCCTCGCCTCCTGAGTAAAAAGCTTTTTGATCAACTTCTCCGAGAATTTGTCTCTCTTCACTGGCCTCCTCGCTATTTGATCAAAAAGGTTTTTGATCCAATCTTCCGAGAATCTGTTCACATTGTTCGCTTTAGGGCATTCACAGTTGAATGATGCAAGCAGTGTAACGAACTTCCGTCAACGTCTCTAAACCCGACCCTGATCCTCGCCTAATTTTTGAAAAACTCAAAAAAAGTGCATGGGAGCGCGGTTTTTCTCTTGCTAATTGTATATAGATTTTCTATATGTCTTTCAAGACATGTCGGCCCGTTTGCCCATCCTGCACAAAACTCCCTTCGTGCTGGATGCGCGTCCCCTGGCCGAGGCCAGCAGCCCGCACGTCGGCGCGCTGGCCGTTTCCCGCGCTTTTCGTTCCCTGGGTCTGCCGGATTTGATCGCGGCCAATCTCCAGTTGCGCAAACGTCAGCGCGGCTATGTCGAAGGCCAGATGATCGAATCGGCGGTGTTGCTGCAAGCCGTCGGTGGGGAATGTCCGGAAGATATTCGCCTCCTGGCCCATGATCCTTGTTTGGAACGGGGCCTGGGTTATCGCCCGCCCAAAGTCACCGCCCTGCGCGAATTTCTGGAGTTGTTTCATGACGAAACCCTGGAGGATCTGCGTCCGGCCCGCGCCGAGCAAAAGAGTTTCATCCTGCCCAGCAGCGGGCCCGTGGCCGCCTTGAGCCAGGTGCAAAGCGGCGCGGTGCGGCGGATCGCCAAACTCTACGAGCAACAAGGAGAGACCCAGCGCATCGCCACCATTGATCAGGACGCCACCATTATTGAAAGCCACAAGCAAGCCGCCCTGGCCCATTACGACGACGGACGAGGCTACCAGCCGATGGTCGCCTTATGGGCGGAACTGGACCTGGTGGTGGCCGACGAATTTCGGGATGGGAACGTGCCGGCCAAGCAAGCTCCTTTAACCTGCGCGCAAATGGCCTTTGCCACGTTGCCCGCATCGGTCAAGACCCGCTACTTTCGAGGCGATGCGGCCTGTCATGAAAACCAATTGATTGCGTGGCTGCGCGCGCCGGAACGCGCGTTGGAACCGGGCGGGCCGATTGGTTTTGCCATCAGCGCGGTCATGAGCGTGGACCTGGCCCGAGCCGTGGCCGAGGTTCCAGAGAAGGAATGGACGACGGTGGCCACCGAAGCGGATGGCACGCTTCGGCAATGGGCCGAAGTGGTCTTCGTGCCTGGAGAAGCGAGCGAGAAGAAAAACAGCCAGCCCTTGCGCTATGTGGGCTTGCGCCTGCTCAAGCCGCAAGGCGTCTTGTTTGCCGACGGGAGCGACCGCAAACATCACGCGATCGTGAGCAACCTGACGGATTGGGAGGGAGCAGGATTATTGCAGTGGCACCGGGAAAAAGCGGGAACCATCGAGCACACGCACGATGAAGTGAAAAACGAATTGGGCGGAGGGCACATGCCCAGCCAGCGTTTTGCGGTCAACGCCGCCTGGTTCAAGATGGCGCTGCTCACTTACAACATCCTCAGCGCGATCAAGCGGATGTGCTTCGAGCCGGAACACCGGAACGTGCGGCTCAAGAAATTTCGTCTGCTGCTCATTCACGTGATGGGACGGATGAATCGGAATAACTGCGTGATGGGGCTGAGAATGCAGGCCAGCCCGGAAACCATCGGGCGGATGCAACAGGTCTGGCAAATATTTAAACTGCCGACGCACGCGACCGCTTCACGCGCATTAGGGAGAGGAGGGCCTGGGTGAATCGACCCGAAACATAGCGTGCTAAAAAACAGGACTATAGGATAGCTCTATGCGGAAGTGTCTCCGGGGGAGACTTTTTCATGACTTTTCGCGACTTAATCCGAGGAAATTGAACGGGCGAAATTTGCCCCAAAAAATACTCCGCCCAAAACATCCAAAATCTTTTTCCGCTCCGCTTAGGCGAGGATTTGGGCACGTCACCGCCGCTTGACGATTCAGTAGCTTAAAAGCTACAGTGTGCCGGTGTTCGCCACACCCAAAGAAGTCGTCGCTTTTCGCGCGCAGGACGGGCGAGTGCCGTTTGAGGCGTGGCTGGACGATTTGGATGACAAGAAAGCCGTGGCGCGGGTTTTCGCCCGGCTGGCGCGCGTGCGGCAAGGCAACCTCGGCGACTGCAAATCAGTGGGCGAGGGCGTGAGCGAGTTGCGGGTGGATTACGGGCCGGGTTACCGGGTTTATTTTGGCCAGCAGGGGCGAACGCTGGTGGTGTTGCTCTGCGGTGGCGACAAGCGAACGCAAGACCGGGACATCCGGCTGGCGAAACAGCATTGGCGCGAATTCAAAGCGAAGTGATTTATGAAAACTGTCAGTTACAAAAAAATCCTGGGTGAGAAACTGGACGACCCCGAAACGGCGGCAGAATATCTCACCGCCTGTTACGAGGAAGGCCCGGAAGTTTTTCTGGTCGGCCTGCGCGACGTTGTGGAGGCGCAAGGCGGGGTCGCTCGCGCGGCGGAATTGAGCAAGCTGAACCGGGAAAGTTTGTATCGGCTTTTTTCCCGCAACGGCAACCCGCGTTTGTCGAGCCTCAGCTCGGTGCTTTCTGCACTCGGCCTGAAAGTGACTTTCGAGACGGCTTGAGCAGCGCCGGGCGTTGACGGCTTGCGTTCCGCTTTTCAGCGGATTCGCTTCATTTCGCCGAGTTGGCCGCGCCTTGAAATTATTTTGCCCACATTGAAAACCGTTTTACCCAACGTCCGCCTCCGCTGCGCTTCGGCGCGACAGGCCGACTTCGTCATCGAAGGCTACGTTGACCCGCGCGAACCGCTGCGCGACGAAGGCCCGTTCGGCGATCACACCGGCTATTACACGTTGCCCGAGCCGTATCCCGTCTTCCACGTCACGGCGATCACGCACCGCCGGGACGCCGTCTATCCCGCCACCATCGTCGGCATCCCGCCGATGGAAGACATCTACATCGGCGGCGCGTCCGTGAAACTCTTCCTGCCGATCTTCAAGATGAACTTCCCCGAGATCGTGGACATCGCGCTGCCGGCGGAGGGCGTCTTCCACAACCTCGTCTTCGTGAGCATCCGCAAGACCTACCCGATGCAAGCCTACAAA
>JBBRWD010000196.1:0-3802 GCA_038249465.1 Limisphaerales bacterium
AATGCCGACTCTTGGACATCGCTTAGAAAAACAATGTCCATGTGTTCGTGAGCGGCAAAGATTGAACCGAAAATCCGACCAAACTTATCAACCAAACCCTGGTCAGGGCCAAATTGGGTTCGGAGGCAGAGGGCGATGTTTGCGGATGAACGCTCTCCATAGCTGACTCTAGCCAGATAAGCAGCTTTGATGCTTTGATCGCGCCGCATGAACTCCGTCAACTTGTCTTTCAGCTTGCGTTCCACCAGACCGTCTTGCTCACCTAAAAAATGTAGCCCCGGAACTTGAATTTCCTGCGGGGGCTTTTTCTTGCGATTAAATCTAAACCAACACATACTCAGTATCTTCTTGCTACAGCGGTTGCCTCCTCAAGCGTAGGATATAAAAAGCCCCACGCGATCATTTCAACTTGGCCGGCTGAAAATGCTAGGCTCTTAAGCACAGCCTCATCGAGAACCCGAGACACGAAAACATAACATGGCCACTCGGTGATCGGGAAAAGGGAGCGTCCTTTGAGCTTGGTCGATAGAAGCAGGAAAGCGATATCCTTTGCACCAAGACCAAAACTCTGACCACTCAACGGCGGTTCAATTTCCACCAGCAAATAATCGTCACGAACGGCATCTTTCAACCGGCCAATTGTCCAACAGGCTCTAGGTTCTGCTAGCCCCGAGTATTCTCCCGCAGTCGTAAGAAAGAAGCTTGGAGTATCGTTACTACTGATAGGAATTTGCTTTCTGGACGCTCCGCGGTTCATCGAAGCAACGAGTTCATTGCTGTGAATTACTGCGAGGCAGTTCGAGGGGCCGGGTTAACGCATTGGTTTCCATCGGATGCGGTTCCATGAAGATGAATCTGCGTCGGCTCTCCTCCTCCGAAGGCGGCTTTCTCACGAAATCCCTGCCGAGTCGTTCGCTCCACCAGACAGACGGCGTTCCCTCGTCGCGTTTCTCAAGTAGTCCTTGGCTTCCCTTGGCCGGTTCGCTCACGGGCCAAGTCGTCAAGGCGGATCGAAAGCTTTGGTCGCTGTCAAAATCATCCCGTGACCGGCCCTGCTTGTCGCGGAGATTCCAAGTCCAGCGAATTTCGCCGTTCGTCGTTCTGCCGGTCTTGCTCGCTATCAGTCGTTCCTGCTTGTCGTAAACGTCAATTCGCCAGTTGACGCGCGGCGTCGCGCTACGGGCGACAAAAGTGTACGTGTCACCTTGGATGAATGGGAGCCAGTCCTCGTAAGAGATTTCATTGTTAACACGTACTCGTACAGGTCGGTTCGTGAGCGTCAAAAACTGGCTGGCATCTCCAACGATGGTATTCAGCGTTAGCAACGTGCTGAGTTGCAGGGCGTGTTCTCCATTCCGCAAGGTATCATGTTGAAACCAAAGGCCGCGCGAATAGGCCCAGTATGGTCTCTTTTGACTTCGAAAGTTGATTCGCTCAACACCCTCATCAGCAGCGCTCGATGGTTCACCATCCACAACCAATGTTGCCTGAGGCTTGAACAAGTCCCAGGTTTCCTTGCTGCCATTAAAGAACGGCAAGAAATCTTCTCCGCAATTTGTGCTGCCGCGCAGTTCGACGCCGTTCATATCAAACCAGAAATCCGGGATGAGGAACACGCGATAGAAACCGGCAAGGTTCACGTTTGTCAGCATGGCTGGCCCGCGCGTGAAGGCGGCTTGGTCGCAAAACACGGTCTGGTTGGTCGAAGCGGAGGCGCGCAATTGGTTCGTCAGTTCGATCCACCGCGCATACACAGAAACCTCAGGTCGCCATAAAACCACGAAGCTCTCGCGCGGGTGGCTCGGCCAAGTAAGAATCGCTTTTCCATCCGCCTTCTGAATGGTCAAGCCAGCCACGCTCACCGGTTCAACTAGGTCGGAAACGGCCCACAAGTCTGCCCCCGAACGCAGCAACAGGCCGCACGCCACAACGAGCGAGCACCAGCGGGAGCGTGGCCAGCTTCTCGGAGAGTGATTGGGAAAGCAATGCATGATTCACTTTTCTCCCGGTCGCTTGAAATGGGGAAGCCCCTGCGGAGGTGTTGGTCGCGACTGCGGCTTGCCAAAACGAATTACTTCCGCCGGGTTGGTCCTCGGCAGCGAGATCGGCACATCAATCGGCGGAGGGTGATTCCAATAAGCCTTGTCGTCGTAATAACTGATAGGAATTTGCTTTCTGGACGCTCCGCGGTTCAGCGGGGCGTTCCGGTTGATGATGCCGGCGTTGTTGATCAGAATGGTCGGCGCGCCATAGCGGATGTGCAGCCGCTCCGCCCACCGGTTCACCTGCGAGGCGACGGCCACGTCCACCACGTCGAAGTCATGGCGCTTGGCGTTCTGCGCCCGCAGTTGCTCGATGATTCTTGCCGAGCGTCCGCAGCCCAGCACCGTGTGTCCGAGGCTCATCAGCTTCTCCGTCAAGGCGAGGCCGAGCCCCCGGGTGACGCCGGTGATGAGCACGATATGTTTGTTATTGTCCATTTGGTTCCCTGTCGATGATCAAAGCCCACTTACCAGGCCGCGCCCGTGGCGCAAGCCAGCCGCCATTACTAGACGAGCGCCCGGAATAATCAACGCAAATGAAGGCAATAATGGTCACCATCAGGGCTGCCCCGAAGTCCGAAGCGCGCAGGCCGAAATCCGAAATCGGAAAACGAAATGCCGAAGGCAAAGGTGGTGCCTGTGGATTTTCAGATCCTGGCGGACTGCCACCAGCAGGGGGTGCAACTCGTGATACCGGGCTTCCGGCGACGGCAGCGGCAAGCGGCGGCTGACTGCGCGGAAGTGGCGGGAGTCAGTAGGCTACTCGACGCCTGGCAGCAAAGAACAAGGGCCGGATTTGCATCCGGCCCGGTTCTCAATGCTGGCGCGGTGGCGGTAGCGTACCCGTCGGCTCGACCATTTGCACCGCTTTGGACGGATCAACCACCTGGCCGCCTTCCATGACAAGGCGAGTGACTGAAATCTTGGTCGTCAGGTTTGTCGTCAGGATGGGTTTCGGACTCGCAATGACGAAGTAAAAGGCGTTGGTCGCGCCGGGGGCGAGTCCGGGCTTGTCTTGGCTGCCGCCAATGACCCAGCGGGTCGCCTGACCGACCACCTTGCCCTGATCGTCGAGCAGGAACACCGCGGCGCGCGCGGATTCCACTTTCGCGGCAAAGTTGTTCTTCATCGCCAGCGGCACCACGGCCTTTTGCCCGATAACTTTCACCGGCGACATCGTGATGGCAAGCTGGGCCTGGGCGGTTGTCAACGCGCCGATGAAGAGGATCAGGGACAGTTTCATATCGCTGTGTCCGATGATTGACAGGTAAGTCCGTTGGCACCATTGAATGCGCTGACAGAGCCGGAGGCAGTCACGCGTCTAACTCGGTTGGCAGAGATGCTTTGGTGATCAGCAAGGCCTTCCCGAGGTCCACGAGGACAGCACTGGATGTGAGTGGCCCGTGTGTTGAGGCGTTCGGATGTATAGAAGAGAAGGCGCACCTGCCATGTGGCAAGACCGTGAACTCCAAGAAGCTGCTCCGGAATCGTTTCAGAGATAGATGGCATGAGCCTCGCTATTGGGGTGGCGTTAGTAACTTCCCGCCATTTGCTTGGAATCGCTCCTTCGCAACGCGGAAAACGGCGGCGGTGTTTTCGAGTCGGGTGTAATTCGTTGGAATCTCAAATGAAGTTGGACTCGGACTCGTCAACTGCACATTCTTGAATTCAAATACTTGAAGCAAATTGTCTTTCCCCATTGCCATCCTTATCGGAAATTCCTTAAGGTCGGAAGCAAACCAGACAATCGCCTTTTCTGG
>JBBRWD010000197.1:0-3760 GCA_038249465.1 Limisphaerales bacterium
ATGCCATCCGGGTCTTCCACCAGAAACCCGGGCGGGTTGGTCACGGCCAGAATTTCGGCGCCATAGTACTGGCGATTGGTGTCGAAGGGATCGAATTCAGCGAAGACCTGCACCGGATACGACTTGCCCTTGGCCAGCCGCGCCACTTCTTCGGTGGTGTAGCGGCGATACTCGGGCATGCTGATCAGCGAGTAGTCGCCGACCTGCAGCGCGGTGGCGTGGCATTTGTAGCAACTGGTCACCCGGAGGCGCACCGGCGTCGAGTTGTCGAGGGAGGGCGTGGCCAGCGCCTGGTTGGTGGCGCTGCGCCAGTCGGCCAGGTATTCAAGGAAGTCGCCCGCGCCATCGCCGTCGGTGTCGGCGTTGTTGGCCCGGCTGCCGGCGGCCTGCTCTTCCAGATCCTGGGTCACATGTTTCACGGCCTCAAGCCCCTGGCCGTCTCCTCATTAAGACGGCGGATTTCCTCCGGATCGGTGATCTGTTTGGTGGGGGTTACGCTTTCGTGGCAAGCCGCAGGTAAAGACGAAAAGGGTTGTCGGCACGGCCGCGAACGCCGACAGGATGACAACATATTGAATCGGGGTGCCGAAGGGAGCGACGGGACCGCCTGCACTGGAGCGATCTTCATTCCCGAAGAACTTCAGGAACAGGATCATATCCCCGAACACGGCAAACGCAGTGACGAGCAGCCAGAGCAGCGGATAACAGCGCCATCGCCTCGTCAGCAGCAGCAGGAGGATCCAAGGGAGCGTCGCCCCGATGCTCCAGGCCGCACGCATCAAAACGCCTTCCAGGTTCATCGCCGCGAACATCGGCGGAAATAGATGTGACATCACTGAATTGTCTCCTCGTTGATGCGGTGGATTTCGTCCGGATCGCTTATGTTCTTCTCGGACACAGCCTCGAGATTGCGCGAACCGGAAGGATTCAGGCAGGTCTTGTACAGCAGACCCAATGGTTCTCCAGAGGGTCGCAGGCTGTAGTTCAATTCCAAGCGTGCGTGGAGTCTGTCGCGGGTTTTAACATAGATCTTGAGTTTGGCCGAGTTGATGTCGCCGGGGACGTTGCGTCTAAGCCCAACCTCTAGGCGAGCCTGGTAGCCTGTTTCCGGTGCCTGGTAAAGGAATATATCATCGGTTACAACCACGCCGCCATTCCTCACTCCGATGTTCACAGCCCAGTTGAGTTCGTCTCGATCTTGAGGCTGCGGATTCTCCATCGTTCGCTTCACACTGATTTGAAGGTCGGCGGTAGGGTCTGGTTCGGTGCCGTATTGCCCCGTGACAAGGTTCATAAAGATAGGGCCGCCGCTATCGGTAACGGCGCGGTAACGGAGCGAATCGTAAGAAATAGTCGGCTCCGCACCGCGGAGTTTGTACATTCGAAAAACCTCCGGTTGATCTTGATTGGAGCGGTACTGCTCAGAGGTGCTGTAGCCAAAGATAGTTCTCGGGGCTGGCCTTTCTGGCAACACATAGCCGTCTTTTATAATTTCGTATAAAACGAGCGAATCACCTCGAATGCCGTTGAATCGGAAATTTCCCATGGAGTCTGTCACGATCCGGTTGGTAACAAAACGTGAACCCACCGACGCCGGAAACACGGGCATCCACTGGCGGACGCTGGCCATGATATGCACTCCTTCCAAGGGATTGCCATCCTGGTCGAGCACGCGCCCCCAGAATTCGATGGGGATGTTGGTCGTGTCGGCGGCGGTCATCACCCGTTTGGATGCCTCCTTCCAGTGATTCTGCTCTTCGGGGCTTAACTTGCGAAACCAGTCCTCGGTTCGTTTGCTGGTCAATGGCCCCGGAGGAATGTTGGTTTCAGACCAACCATTGTTGGACGGTGAAACCGAACGGATTGGGGTCTCTTGGCTTGTCAACGTGCTGGTCACAACCGCAGGTGGGTCCACATCCAGTGCGCGCTGGCGGCGCGAGGTGAGAAGCCACCAAGCGAAGACTCCCGCCCCGATCACCAAGCTCGATAATATGATGGTCCTTTTCACGGGCTGAGGATTTGAAAATCTTGGAGCATTTTGATCCAAAAGGAAGTTCGCCGCATGATGGTGGAACGGAACTCGGCACTATGCTCCCATGGATTGTTGGCCCAAAAAAATGTTGTCCCCAGATCTAATTGCTGCAACTGCCCGTTTTGGAAGAACGGCCCCGCCACATTTCCTTGCGCCCCGAGCGCCTTGCTGCGCGCCTCGGCAGCGTGGGCGAAGATCTCATAGGTATCCCCCGGGATGTAGAGAAGCCGGCGCGTCAAATAGATCGGAGGATGGGCGGGCAACTGCGTGCCCCGGAAGAAGCCATACCTGGAGGAATACTGGTAGTCGAAATCGGGCTTCGTGTTTTGGTTTATTTCCCAGGCTGACAAGGCATTGTCCTGCGCATTTAGATAGTTCACGAAGCGCCCGGCGCCCGAGAGGTTTTGCAGGAAGGGTGCCGTGGTGCGGGGAAGAGTGTCCTGCGGATAATCCCGATATAGATTGTAACTGCCGGAGTCGAGGTTAAGCCCAAAACTGATCAAGGCATGGCTGGGCGCGGCGGGATCGAAACAATGCGCCGCCACCGCTCCCTGACACGCCACGTAGGTCCGCAGGGCCAGAGCGCCGTTGCGCTCGGTGACATGATGCAATGCTTCGCTAGCCACCACGTTGCCCATGCTGTGGGCAAACATGTGAACGCGGTTGGGATATCGGTGGTTCAAGTCCACCAGCAACCTCTCAAGTCCGCGCCCCGACCGCCACGCCTTGCGTTCGCTCCGGTCGAAGTTGCGCGGGTCGGTTGGGTCGGGCACGCCGCCAATCCAAGGGAAGTATTCGAGCGCCGCCCATTCCGTTGGCCAGCTAAAGAGGCCGAAGCGTCCTCGATAACCCTGCCAATAGAGCCGCTTGAAAGCCGTATGCGCAAACGCGCGTCGCTCCCACGGTTGCATGCGCCAGCCGTGAACGAAAAGAATGTAGTCAATCGTCTCTGGCGAATTTGTGGTGTAGTTTCCGCTGTCATAGGTCCGCGTGTAGTTCAGGGGAATTTGGTTCCAATCCATCGCATTGGTGTCCCCCGCGGTGAAGTGCTCGAACAGATTGGTCACGCCGGCGAGCCGGAGATACACCGGAGTCGATTCCGCGACGGCCCCGCCGGCATTGACTAACACCGCGAATAACTGCCCCTGGCCCGCGCCCGCGCCCTCGAAGAGGAACGGGCGAAAGACGTTGCTTCCGCTCGCTCCGGTCCACACCGATGCAGGCAGCACCAGGCTGCTACCTGACGAAACTGTGCCCACGGCATTGCCAAAACCCCCGGCCAGTTGGCTGGCCGCAATCGTGGAATCAAACAGGTAACGGTTGGTGCCGCTGGTTTCGTAGGCGCGGTAGACTCGCAAGGACGGAGTGCCCGTCACCGAACGCCATTCCAGGCGCAGCGAGAGCGTGCCCTGCTGCAATTGCGCCAGGTTGACGGCGTCCAGCTTGAGGTGCAGCCGGGTGAAGTCCTCCAGATCGCGCTGGTTGGCGATGACGGTATCGACGTTGTCCAAGGTGCCGCCGAATGGGTCCAGATCCTCCGCCTGGTCATCGCTGCCGCTGTCGCGGTCGTTGTTCAGCCAGAAGGTGTAGGGCCGGCTGGCGCTGGTCTGATCGTTGGTTTTGGGCAGGAACGAAATCGCGTCGTCGCGATTGGCATCGACCCCGAGTTCGAGGCGCGGAATGTGCAGCCAGGCGATCTTGGCCATGAGATTCGAGGTGGCCACGCGC
>JBBRWD010000198.1:0-3663 GCA_038249465.1 Limisphaerales bacterium
AACTCAACCGTATGAAGAAAATACTCACTATCTTGGCAATGGGCGTGATGCTTGCGAGCGCGAGCGGGCAAGGCACGCTTCAATTCACTGCAAATCTCACTGGCGCGAATGAAGTGCCGCCAAATAGCAGTCCTTATCACGGTGATGGCATATTTTGGCTCGATGGGACGACATTTAATTACGGAATAGGCATTTACTTCCCGATGCCCACGCCACCCATCGGGGCGACCATCCGAGGACCTGCAGAACCCGGTTCTACCGCACCGGTATTGTTTGATCTCGGCACCGGTGTCCCTGTAAATCCCGATCCTTTTAATACCTTCCAGAATTGGGGCTGGGGCGGCGGGATTCTCGACTTGACCACCAGCCAAATTGGGGATTTGCAAGCCGGTCTTTGGTATATCGAAATTACGACCAGCGATTATCCCAACGGCGAGCTTCGGGGGCAGATTTCTGCCGTACCGGAGCCATCAAGCATCGCCTTACTAACGTTGGCTGCCGCTATTTTGTTCGGCGCGAGGGCCAGAATCGTCAAGGCGAGGAAGTCCTAAGAAACCGGCGCTCGTTCAGGAGGAAACCAGCATGAAACTTAAACCAATACTGACCCGGATAGCCATTTGCATCGTGGCGTTTGCTGCCACTGCCACCGAAGAACTCAAGGCACAGGAAGCATTCAGTGATTTCATCACGCAGACAAATCCACCGCCCGTTCCACAGGATTCCGAGATCTGGATGTTCAGCCCGCCGCCCGTATTCCCGGGAGGCGAGCCGCCGCCAGCATCGCCGCCGGCCGCAATCGATTTTCCAGGACCGCATGACTCGTCGCTGTCTGCTCCGCCTGACAGTCATGGCGCAGTGGGGCAAAGCAATGTTGTGACAATGCTCAACACGGAAGTTCGCATTCAAACGCGAACCGGCACAACCATTGCCACGACCAATCTGGCTGGCTTCTGGTCGGGTGTCGGCAGCTTCAGCGCGATAACCGATCCGCGCATTCTCTACGACCCAGCGGAGAAACGGTGGATCGCGTGTGCGATTGTGGACTGGACCTCGGCTTCAGCGTCGTTGCTTCTCGGGGTGTCGCGGTCTGAAAATCCAGCATTTACCAACTGGAACCGTTATCGTTTTGACACCGATGCGAGCAACAACAATGGAGTTGACTATCCGACCATGGGCTTCAACAAACACTGGCTTTCGGTTCAATTGAATACGTTTCCAATTACGACGAACGGGCAGTACGGCAGCCTGATTTACGTTTTCACCAAGACGAACTATTACGCAGGAATCAGCAACGCGCCGCGCACGTTTTTCGGGGCCTACACCAATTCGGGTTGGGGACAGTTTCCCGCGACGACCTACGACACGAATGAATCGTCCCTCTACTTCGTGCAGAATGTCGTGGGCCACTACAATCTCGGCGGCTCGATTGTGGGTCTGATTCGCCTTTGGCGATTGAGCGGTGCAATCGGTTCAGAAAGCCTGAGCGAAGTCGGACTGATTGGTGCGAATCCGTGGGCAGACAAGGTAAACGAAGCGACGTCTGCGAATGTGGACAGCGCGCGCCAACTTGGCAGCAACGTCCGAATTCTGAATAATGATTCCCGAATTCTGTCGGTCGTACAGCGGAACGGGCGCATTTGGGCGACGCACAACATTTTTCTGCCGTACAACGATAGCGCAAATGCCCGCACCGCAGTTCAGTGGTGGCAACTCGGAACCGACGGCTCGGTGTTTCAGAATGGGCGAATTGACGATAACTCTGGCACCACCTACTACGCGTTCGGGAGCATTGCCGTCAACCGCTTCAATGACGCGCTCATCGGCTACTCCGTTTTTTCGTCGAATCAATACCCCTCGTCCGCCTACTCTTTCCGTCCATTTTATGGCGCGCAAAATGAAACGTACGGCTCGCGGACATTCAAGAGCGGGACGGATGTTTACTGGAAGACGTACGGCTCTGGCACACGGTGGGGAGATTATAGCGCGGCTGTCGTAGATCCTCTCAACGATGCAGATTTCTGGACAATTCAGGAATACGCGACCAATCACGTCGGAACGCTGACGAACTTTTCAGGACGCTGGGCAACATGGTGGGCAAAACTCGCCGTGGATGTCCCTGCGAACGATTCGTTTGCCAACAGCATCGCGCTTTTGGGGATTTCTGGAACAACGAACGGCACAAACATTCGCGCCACGAAAGAATCCGGCGAGCCAAACCACGCTGCGAATTCCGGTGGCGCTTCGATTTGGTACAATTGGACAGCGCCGACGAACGGTAGCGTGACCATTGACACCATCGGAAGCACGCTGGACACGTTGCTCGCAGTTTATACCGGCTCAAGCGTTGGAAGTCTGACGTCTGTTTCCAGCGACCACGGCTCGGCTGGCAATGGCGCAAGCCGCGTGGTCTTCACTGCTGCAAGCAACACGACCTACCGAATCGCCGTGGACGGATTTAATGGAGCGGTGGGCAGTGTAGTCTTGAACTGGATTCAGCCCGCTGCGCCTCTCTTCACCACTCAGCCGCAGAGCCAGACCGTTTATCAAGCCAACAACGTAACCTTCACTGCGGTCGCGATTGGAACTCCCGATCCCAGCTATCAGTGGCGTTCCAACAGCGTGAATATCAGCGGCGCAACGAGTTCAAGTTACACGATTACTGGAGTCCAAACGAACCACGCCGCGAACTACACCGTGGTCGCCAGCAATAGCTCCGGCTCCGTCACCAGCCAGGTGGCCGTTTTGACGGTGCTGACCAGTCAGGCGACCTTGAGCGGCCCGGTGGTCACGAACAACACGTTCCAGATGACGGTGTCGCAGGTCAGCGGCTTGAACTACATCATCCAAGGCAACACCAATCTCAGCACGACCAACTGGATTGCCATTGGGACAAACACCGCGCCGTTCACGATTACCGACGCCACGTTCACAAACAATCCGCAGCGCTTCTATCGCGCCATTTACAAACCATAATCCTGTGAAAGCAAAACTGCTGACTCTCGCTTTGCTGGCCTGCGCCCTTGCGGCGCAGGCCCAAGGCACGTTCCAATTCCATGCAACCCTCACGGGTTCTCAAGTCGTTCCTCCGAACAGTGACCCAACTGTTGGGCGGGGCGACTTCTGGCTGACGGACAACGTATTGAATTTTCTAGTGGACATCCCGGCTGTCACGTTCAGCACGATGAGTGGCGCGATTCATGGCCCGGGACTGCCCGGTTCGCTCTCGCCCGTCATTTTTGACTTGGGCGGCCCGGTAGTTATTCCGGGAAGCACTTTCGGTGAACCGCAAGCTTATCGTTTTTTCAGCCCATTTGACGGCACGTTCGGCGCAGGGCCATTTACGCTGACCGGCGGGCAAATCAGTCAACTCCAGGCCGGACTCTGGTATGTCGAGATTACTTCCTTCACGATGCCGGACGGCCAGCTTCGCGGGCAAATCCTCCCCGTGCCTGAGCCTTCGATGTGGGCGTTGCTGATTGGAGGAGCTTTTTGTTTTGTATTGTTCAGACGCCAGAAAAGCACGGGCTAACCCCGAGGGTAGCTTTGAGCGGAGCGCGCCGGGGGCGTGAGCATGGCGAAGGGGGTCATCGCGCGGAGCCTCAAAGCTACCACTTGTTGAACGAGCCCGGTCGAACGTCACCGGGTCTTTTCTTTTCCAGCGTC
>JBBRWD010000199.1:0-3612 GCA_038249465.1 Limisphaerales bacterium
CACTCCGGGCTGGACGCCGGAACCTCGGGAGTGCGAGGGTGAAACGCAGAGCAACGAAACAAACAAACAAGTCCCGGTGCAGCCTGAAAACCTAACTTAATTTCTGCGTTTCGTGGTCCGAACAATGGGGTCCACTTTTGCCGACGATCCGAGGCCGTCAGCACCAGGTTTGTCGTGGTGTAGGATTCAATCAAGCCCAGCGTACCGGCATTGCTGCTGTCGAAAATACCTGAGCGGGACTGGCACGTCAGCATCTCGAAGGTGTTTCCTGGAGTCGGGGTAAAGCTGGGGAGGAGCGACACCTGCAAGGCGCCCGCGAGCGTGGCCTGACCGTTGACCACGATCCGGTCGAAATCGCTGCCCGGTGTCAGGCCGCCGAGTTCCATCTGCAACACGCCGGCTGCGGTCTGGGTGTAGTTGCCGTTGATGGTGATGGCTCCCGGCGAGGCGCCTGGGCTGATGATGGCCGAGTTGTAGACCAAACCGTTTATCGTGCCAGCGCCTGAGAGAATTCCGCCGGTGAAATTGAAGTAGCCACCGCTTAACGATCCACCAGTAAGACGGGTTTCTCCGGCAGATTGAAACAGTCCATTGTTGAAGCAAAGTGTGCCGCTTTGCACCTCAACCGTGCCCGCGTTGTCGAAGGCAGTTGTGTTGGGTAAGCTGAATGTTCCTGCCCCACCCGATTTTTGGAATAGTCCTTGGTTGTTGAACGATATCGGTCCGTCCCAGCCTCCGTCGGCCCGCACGTCGAAGACTCCTCGCGCCAGATTCGCCCAGACAGTGGGATTGTTCATGTCGCTTTGTTGAATACGACCCGTTCCTGTGAACAGGATTGTTCCGGCGTTGCTCAAGGTTCCACCCCACACCACTTTGCCGCTCGCACCGCTAATCTCCAAAACACCCTCGGGAGCAATGGTGAAGGCACCGTGTAAACCGCCTTCGGTCCAAATGATGGTTCCAAGATTCGTAAAAATCCCGGCCACGATTCCTCCCGACAGCCTGAGGTTTGGACCCTGGACATGCCCATATACGTAGTTCCACCCAGAAGCGAACTCGCAGGCGCCTCCTCCGCTAAAGCGCGAATTAAAGTGCGCTACCAGCGAGGTATCCACGTACTGAATCCGGGCCGCTGGAGCCACCGTGATCTCTCCATAGTTCTCGGCGATTGCGTTGGTGAACGTCACCGCCCCGCTTAGGACTTCGACCAAGCCCGAATTGGTGAAAAACGCCTGCCGGAACGCGAAGCTTCCGTCGCCAGCGGACTTTCGGAAAAGCCCGCGGTTGTTGAGCGAGAATCGCCCCCATTCAAAACCGCCGTCAGCACGTACATCGACAATTCCTCCGGGAGCGTTCTCCCAGAATGTGGCGTTGTTCATTTCGCTTTGAACAACGCGTCCAGTCCCGGTAAAAAGTATTGTTCCCGCGTTGCTCAAGGTTCCTCCCCAGACGTTCTTGCTGTTTGCACCGCTGACTTCCAAGACGCCGCCAGGAGCGATGGTAAAGGATCCGCGGCCCAAGGTGCCCTCGCTCCAGATCATGGTGCCCAGATTTGTAAACACCCCGCCGACATATCCACCTGTTAAACGCAAATTTGGAGCCTGGACTTGTCCATAGAGGTAGTTCCATCCCGAAGGAAACTCGATGATACCCTCTCCATCGAAATGGGAACCGGGGTGCGCAACCAGCGAGCTATCCACGAACTGAATTCGGGCAGACGATGCCACCGTGATCTCTCCATAGTTCTCGGCGATTGTGTTGGTGAACGTCACCGCCCCGCTCAGGACTTCAGTCACTCCCGCATTCGTGAAGAACGTCTGAATCAGCGCGAAGCCTCCACCACCGGCCGATTTTCGTAATAGCCCGTGGTTGTTGATAGAGAATCGTCCCCCATCGAAACCGCCATCGGTTCGCATGTCCAGCAAGCCCCCGGGGGCGTTTATCCAGAATGTGGTCTGGTTCAGATCGCCTTGTCCGACGTGTCCTGTCCCGGTGATCAAGATTGTTCCGGCGTTGCTCAAAGTTCCGCCCCAGACCGTTTTGCCGCTTGTACCAGCAATCTCCAAGACGCCTTCGGGAGCTACGGTTACGTTGCCCCAGAAAATGCCCTCGCTCCAGATGATGGTGCCAAGATTTGTGAAAATCCCTCTTACGATTCCGCCTGACAGGCGCAAATTCGGAGCCTGAATTTGTCCATAGAGAGAGTTCCAACCGGAAGGAAACTCGACGACGCCTTCTCCAGTGATACGGGCGCCTGGGTGCGCAAGCAGTGAGCTATCCACACACTGTATCTTAGCGTTTGGCGTCACCATGATTTCGCCAATGTTCTCGGCGCTGGCATTGGTGAATGTCATCGCTCCGCTCAGAATCTCGGCCACCCCAGAATTGGTGAACGAGACTTGCCTGAATGCAAAGCTCCCTCCACCTCCTGATTTTCGGAAAAGACCACGGTTGTTAATGGCGAAGCGACTCCCGTCCAAACCGCCGTCGGCGCGCACTTCCATCAAACCTCCGGGAGCGATGTCCCAGACTGTGGAGTTGTCGGAGTCGCTTTGCCCAACGGATCCCGTCCCGGTAAATAGAATCGTCCCGGCGTTGCGCATGGTTCCACCCCAGACCGTCTTGCCGCTCGCGCCGCTGATCTCCAAGACGCCTTCGGGAGCAACGGTGAAGGAACCGCGGCCTAAAATGCCCGCACTCCAGATGATGGTGCCGGTGTTCGTGAAATTTCCTTCCAAAACTCCGCCGCGCAAATTCAAGACGGCAAAAGCGGCATCAGGCGGCGGAAAAACCCATCCAGATTCGATCACCACAATGTCGCTCGCCGTCGGAATAACCTGGGGGAGCCAGTTGTTCGTGCGGTTCCAATCCGATGAGTTCCCGCCGTTCCAGGTGATCACGTTCCCCGCATTGACGGTGAGCGTCGCCCAACTGCTGGTGATCGCGCCAAAGGCGTTGGTCACAATCACGCGGAATTGCGCACCTGAATCGGCCAGCGTCAACGACGGCGTCACGTAACTGCTCATGTTCGCGCCCGGAATGTCCACGCCATCGCGCTGCCACCGGTAACCGAGCGGTTGCGCACCGCCCGCCACCACACTCAAACTCGCGCTCGCCCCCTCGATGACCGAACGATCTTGCGGCGGGGTCACAATCGTGACGGTGCCCGCCGAGAAGTTTCCGCCCAGCGTGTAGGGCTCCTGCGTATTGTACGATCCGTTTCCCACCGGGTAGCCATAGACGCGGACGTAATACGTGCCGGTGACAGTGGCGTTGTGTGTGATGTTCTCGGCCAACCCGGTGTCCCGGTAGGAACCCTTGATGTAGGCAGCGTCGGAGCCGAACAATTCGAGATCGAAATCGTTCGCGGCCGGGACGCCGAGATCGAAGGTGAGGACGCCGGGCTCATCTTCCCCCATCTGGGCGCGTGTTTTCCCGGGGCTCTGGTCTGTCGCAACTCATTGACTGGCCCGCCCTTGACGCGGGTTGCGCAGCCGTCTCTTGTTCGCTTTTCCTAGAGACAACACCGGGGCCGCCAGCTTCGGCAACACCCCCAGCACTTCCGTCTGCGCCGCCGGGTAGCCGTCGGCCAGCCGCCACAGCCCCAGGTCC
>JBBRWD010000200.1:0-3531 GCA_038249465.1 Limisphaerales bacterium
ACTGCTCCGCAGTGAGTGGTGTGTTGGTGACTTGTGCCAGAGTCGTGCTGGCGAGAGCCAGCGCGATGACTGCTGTTCCGATTCCTATCGTTGTCCTGATTTTGTTTTTCATTTGGTGGTCTCCGATTTGTTGTGCGTGTTGGACTCGCCCGCGACGTTCGCACGGGCTAACGACCGAACTGAGCGACAGCCGCCCCGCCGTGATAACGCCGCTGACTCTCGACTACCAGAGCGCGTTGCCGAAGCCCGCGACGCTCGAACTGCGAAGCGGGGCGGCTGTTCGCTCCAGTGATCTTGTTAGCCCCTTCTTTCATTTCTCTTTCGTCTGAACCACACCATCAACACTCCTCCTCCAGCCAGCAACACCCACGGCGAAGGCTCCGGCACTGCTCCTGCCAAAATCGGCATATCCGGGCGCGTATCATAAGCCCAGTCCAGAATGGCCGCGTCTCCGAGATTCAGCCACTCTGTCCCGCGAAGGCGCATCCACCCATTATGCCACTCCTCCCCGATTTGAAACTGAATTCCCATGAAAGCCGTCGCACCATAGAAATGGCCATCCGGAATCACTTGGTCTCCTCCCTCCGGAATGTAGAACCCGAAGACATTCGCCTGGCCGTACCTGATGGGGGCGTCGTCCGCCGCCCAAAACAGTGACGGGTCTGTGGCTCCGCCAATCAAGAACCCCTCATTGAACGCGACCAGGTAGCTCCCGAAGTCGTTGGGTCCCTGTGGCGTGACCAGCAACCGCGCCGTGCCAACGCCCGACGCACCGATGCCGAAGAATGCGCCGGAGTTTGAGTCGTCGTAGAACCTGACCTCGGCCAAGCCGTTGTTGTCTAAGTCCAATTCTCTGCCGAGTAAGCCAGTCAGCGGCTCGGGTGGCTGATGATACACGATGGTACCTTGGGCCAGTGCGGGACTGGCTGGTGCCAACCCAAACGCCAGCACCAGCCAAAGATAAATTAATCCCGTTCTCATTCGACCTCGGCGACTCGGTAGAAGCGTCGTCCGTCCGGGCCGGTCATGTCCACTTCCACCGCTGTGTTCGTCTTGGTGGCGCTAATCTCGCCGTCCCAATTGGTCCAGCCCGGTCCTTCGACGTTGTCGCGGTATTGGACTTGGTAAAGCTGTCCCACCACGGAAGGCCAAGCGAACGCGAACTTGTTGCTGGCGGTGACGTTGGGCTGCGAAAGCACCAGTGGTGGCTGCGCCTGCGCCTGCCCTCCGCTCATGGTCCAAGTAAGCCACTGCCCGCTACCCGTCAAAGTCCCTTTGTGCGTCACTCGTGCGAGGTGCGTCCCGGCTACGGTGTTCGCGATGAGCACTTGCTCGACGTTGTTGCGCGCGTCATCCCCAGGCGTCGCCGCCGCAGCGCGGACAGCGGCACTTTGATTGGTCAGGTCTGGGTTGAGGACAAACGGCAAGTTAGTGGTGCCGCTCGGAGTAATCACCCGCAAGTCCAGATCGTTGACCAACCGCAGTGCCGAGGCATCAATCACCGCGTTGGTCTGCGCCGGGCCTGCCTGGTCGGTCCAAACAATAGAAAACTTGCCGGTCTGTCCGGCAGCAAACGGGACCGGTATCTCGATGCTCCCACCGTTGGGCAGGTAGATCTCTTTGATGAAACTCTTCCAGCCGTTGGTGGCGTTGTTCCGAATCAACTCCGCCGCCCGGCGCGTGTTCATGAGTCCCCAGCCAAACCGGTAGTCGGGGCCGGGATGGTCGCCTGCTTCGTCCGCCGTGTGGATGACGAGGCCCTTCATGGTGGACGCCAGCCACGGGCGGGCGTTGGTGTGCAGACTCTCGCGCAGTTGGTTCAGGAGATTGATGGAACCGGTGATGGCAGGCGCGGCGAAACTCGTGCCGAAGTTGAGCTGAAACGCAGCATCGGACGGGCTGTCCGCCATCCAGATGTCCGTGCCTGGCGCGACGATGTCCGGCTTGAGGCGCCCGTCGTCCGTCGGCCCGAACGGACTGAACGGTCCAACCCGCACGCTGGCCGGACCAGTGTAACCCGCCACCAGATTGCTGACGTTGCCGACGGTCAGGACGTTCTTGGCGCAGCCTTGGGGATGAAGCGAATCGTAACTAGCCGCGTCACCGTCAATCGAACGAGAAACGCCGCTGACCGGGATGAAACTGGTCGGAGGGACGAATACATAATGGTTGGTTGGCTGAGCCGGCGGCCCTTCACCGCCGCTGTTGCCGGGTGTCCAGACGGGCAGATAAGTCTGCGCGGTGTACACGTTGGTGTCGGAGCCGTAAGCCTCCGAAGTGTAGGCGCCAAATTTCCAGTCCACTGTTTGGCTGACATTGGTGTCGCCGAACCAGACCCACGCCCCCAGCCAGCGCCAGCCGCTCTGGGCGCTGTAGGAGTGGTTGGAAATCCTGAGGTCATTGGTGGCGGCTTGACTGGCCATTTCGGACTGGTCGTCGTCGAAGTTGTTCGCGACTACAGGCGCGGCGTACGACATGCCCTTGGCAGCTTGGGGATTGGTGACCCCGACCGGGTAGACTATGGTGTACAGTCCAGCGGCGCTTAGAACCGAAGCCACTGCAGTCGCGTGCGAGTCCACGTTGGTTGTGCCATCCGCCACGAAGACACGGCCTTGGAACTCCTGGTGCGTCAGCCGTGGAATTCCACCGGCCTCCCACAGTCCAATGGGCGTATTGGTGCCCGTGAGACTGAATCCGGCACCGCCGCCAGGCCAAATATCCGCCGTGGCGATGGACACGGCTTGCGTCAGCGAATCACTCATGGTCCACACGGGCTGCCCTCCCACGAAACTACTGAGAATCGCCCGCTCACCATTGGGAAGAACCAACTCGGTGAGCGTGCCCGTGTTGGTCGCTGCTTCAAGCGTGGCTTGGCGCTCGGCGCTGAACCGGGCGGCCAGAGACAGGAGCTTCGATTGGTTTTCCGCCTTTGAACTCTCTTGATTTGCGGGAGCGCCAGTCCTCAGGGCCAACGGCTTGACCAGCCACGGGCCAATCCGCTCCTTGTTGGCCTTCCAAGCCGCCTCCTGCGCCGCTTGACGCGCTGCGCGCTCGGCCTCGGCCAAAGCCGGATTGGCGGCGAGGACTTTGGCGTGCTCAACGGTTGCTTGGTGGGCCGCCCTGCCAGCGGCCTGCTCTGGTGTGTCGGGAATCATTGTGTCGTCTATGACGAAGATCCCCGGCTCGAGTTCCACCGCTTCCAGTTCCGGGGTTGGGTTGAGGGGCCAAGGCGGCATCCACTCGAAGTCCTTGGCCGAGTAGTAGGTGCCCGGAACGGGCGGCTTCTGGTCTTGTGCAACGGTCACGCTGGCGAGAGCCAACGCGAGAATTGCTGCGCTGATTCGTGTTGTTGATCTGGTTTTGGTTTTCATTGTGTGCGCTTTGGTTTGCTGTGCGTGTTCGACTCGCCCGCGACGTCACGGGCTAACGACCAAGGTGAGCCACAGCCGCCCCGCCGTAGTAACGCCTGCGGCTGCCGACGACCACAGCGGACCACCGAAGCCCCTGACTCTCGAACTGCGAAGCGGGGCG
>JBBRWD010000201.1:0-3523 GCA_038249465.1 Limisphaerales bacterium
GCCATCGACCGCATCCTGGCGGGCGAACCGCCGGCGGCGACGGGCGCAGTGGACAGCGCCACGGCGCCGCCATCCGCCGGAGCCGCTGAGAACCGCGATGAGTTCGTCACCAAAAAGGAACTGGCCAGACGCCTGAGCATGGCCGTGCGCACGGTCGAGAACTGGCAGCGCCATGGCGTGCTGCCCTACATCAAGGCGCGCAAGATCGTGCTCTTTCACTGGCCGGAGGTGGTGGCGCATTTGCAGGCCAATCACCGGGTGTGCCGGCGGGCCTTGCCGGCGATTCGCCGCCACGTGCTGTGCCGGGAGGTGCGCTCGTGAGGATCATCGCAGCGATGCCCAATCCTCCAGCAAGGACTTTTCAAACCCAGACCAATCAACCCGGCGCGTGAGCGCCAGAACCCAAAACCCAAAACCCAAACATGAAACACATCGTCTTCGACATTGAAACCGTTCCGCAGGATGAAGCGAAGCTGCTCGCCCAAGCCCCGGAATTCACCCCGCCCGCCAACCTGAAAGACCCGGCCAAGATTGAAGCCGCCATTGCCAGGAAGCGCGCCGACTACGTCGCCGATGCGGCGCTGAACTGGAAAACCGCCGAGGTCGTGCTCATCGGCGCGGGCGATGACACGCAGATCCACTCGTTCACCGCCGCCACGGAAAAGGAACTCATCGGCAATTTCCTCGAGCTCCTGGGCGACGCGATTGCCGATGGCGTCGCGGTCGGCGGGCACAACGTCAAGGGCTTCGACCTGCCCATGCTGGTGAATCGCGCCCGCGTTCACGGCCTGAAGATTCCGATGCGCGTTCTCACGTTCTGGAAGGGCCGCCCGACGTGGCACGAGAACATTTTCGACACGCTCGAATTGCTCTCCTTCGGTCGGACCTTCGAAGGCAACGGCGTTGATGACGTGGCGCGCGTGTTCGGCCTGCCGCCGAAACTCGGGCATGGCGGCGCCTTTCCGCTGCTGTGGCGCGCGGATCGCGAAGGCGCCATCGCCTACAACCGGCGCGATGTGGAGATCGAGATCGAGATCGCCCGCATCTGCGGGTGCATCTGACCAACGCGGAATGCGAAATGCGGAATGCCAAGAGGACAAAATCATGACGAGCGAGAATGCAACTGTTGATAGCGCGGACAGCGCGCGGCTGGACTGGCTGGAGAAGCGAGCCTGGCAGGTGTGGAAGAACGGGAAAGTGTTCGTGGTCACGCCGGAGGGAAATCCGCTGGCTGCGCGATCCGGCTTTGGCCCGACCTTGCGGGCGGCCGTCGATGATGCGCGGGAGAAGAACCCCGAAGCCACCAAGGAAAGGAGCGCATCATGAACCGATCCGAATCCATCACGCACCTGGCGACAGCGCTCGCCAAGGCACAGGCGGATATGCCGGTCGCGGTCTTCGACGCGACCAATCCGTTCCTCAAAAGCAAATACGCCTCGCTCGGCGCGGTCATCCAGGCGAGCCGCCCGATCCTCGCGAAGCACAAGCTGAGTCTGGTGCAGTTTCCCATCAGTGACCCTCACCCGGCCTGCGGCCACCCTCTCCCATCCGATGGGCGAGGGGATTACATCGGCGTCGAGTCCATCCTCGCGCATGAGTCGGGCGAGTTCGTGTCGGAGCGCATCGTCATTCCGCTCACCGAGGAGAAGGGCAAGACCAGGGTGCAGTGCGCGGGCAGCACGCTCACCTACCTGCGCCGCTATTCGTGGGCTTCGATCCTCGGCATGTATTCCGACGAGGACGCGGATGGCAGTTCGCCCGTGCAAGCCTTCACCAAAAAACCGGCGCCGGCCCTTCCGCCGCCGCCACTTCACAAACCCAGCAACAACTAAACGAAAGGACTGCCATGGAAATCCCTCAAGAGGGCAAATACCTCTGCAAACTCAACGGCCAACTGGTCATCTACGAAGCCTCGACCGGATCGCTCTGCGCGGCGGTGCCGTGCGTGATGGTCGAGAGCGGTTTCACGCTCAAGCACACCCTGACGCTCGTCAAATCGGACGGCACGATTCAAACCAAGACGACCGACACGCTCAAGGCGGTGTTCGGGTGGGACGGTGTCGATCCGTTTTGGCTGATGGACCACTCCGAGGACGGCCAGCCGATGCGCGAGGTCGAGTTCGAGATCGTGGGCGGACCGGAGACGGGCGACAAGGGAGGGCAGTACTTCAAGAGTCAGTGGCTCAATCCGCTGGGCGGTGGCCTGAAGACGCCCGCCGCGGCCGACCGCCGTTCGGTGCTCGCGAAATATGGGAGCAAGTTCGCCGCGCTGGCGGGGGCCGGGGGTCAGAAGGCAGAGGTCAGCGGTCAGCGGTCAGCGACGCCGGGCAAGATGCCCGGGCCACCTGCAGGCCGGATGCCCGCCGCCACCCCGCCGCCGCCCAGTGGGCCACCGCAAGGCGGGACGGCCACCATGGAGGAGGCGTGGGCGGCGCTCAACGAAGCGCAGGCCGGCCAGCCCGCCGAGGTGATCGAGAAGACCTGGTTCGACACCATCGCCCGGCTGTTTCCGAACAAATCCAACACGGACCTCAAGCCGCACGAGTGGGGCCGGCTCAAGGCGGAGTTCAAGGACGAGATCCCCCTGTGAGCGCCCCGGTTGGCGTTTTGCAACCAGAACACTTCACACCGGAAATTTTAGATGAGTCGGTTTTATACCGGGGCAGACCAAAAACACACTCCCGCTTTTTATGACCAGGAAACTCAAACTCTCAGAAATTGTGCTCGATGCCGGGACGCAAGTGCGGGCCGGGCTGAACGAAGCGACGGTGACGGATTACGCCGAGGCGCTGGCCGACGGCGCGAAGTTCCCGCCGGTGATCGTGTTCCATGATGGCAGCCGTTGCCTCGCCGCCGATGGCTTCCATCGCATCGAGGCGGCGGTCCGGATCGGCGCGACGCAGATCGAGTGCGACGTCCGCAAGGGCGGCAAGGCGGACGCGCTGAAGTTCGCGCTGGGCTGCAACGCGCATCACGGCCTGCGCCGGACCAACGCCGACAAGCGGCACGCCGTCGGGCTGGCGCTGAAGGAATTTCCGAAGGCGAGCAACGCCGCAATCGCGGAGATGTGCCTTGTTGGTCACGAGCTTGTAGCGGAAATCCGAAAAACCCAACCCTACGATTCCGTAGGGTTGAGGCCGACGCCAGTGCGCGTCGGGCTGGACGGGCGGGAGCGGAAATTGCCGCCACCGCCGATGCGACCGAGCAGTGGCAACTCGACACCTCACCCTGCCCTCTCCCCGATCGAGGCGGAGAGGGAGGAGTTTCGCGGGGCCGCCGCCAGGCCGGCACCTCCACCACCGCCGCCCTCACAAATCCTGGACGCCACGGGCTGGCCGATTCCGACGCAGCTCATCCCTCTCTGGCAACGGGCGCAGGAAGTGCAGGAGTTGCTCACGACCCTGAGCCATGTGAAGGGCGTGCTCCGCACCGCCCAGGAGAACAAGGACAAGCTGTTCGCCGAGGTCAATTTCTCGTCGGCGCTGTCGCAGCTCGATCAGGCGTGGACGGACATCAAGACGGC
>JBBRWD010000202.1:0-3517 GCA_038249465.1 Limisphaerales bacterium
ACTGATAGGAAATTGCTTTCTGGACGCTCCGCGGTTTAGAAAAAGGAAAAATGAAACCTAACGCCTGCCCGTCTTGACCGTGCCAGAGGCAGGGACCCGGTCAGGCGAAACGCTTGATGGTCGTTTGAGGCGGTCAGAAAAATCCGATCCTCGTGCCTAGCCCAAGACCAGACGCCGCGTCGGACCGTGTTCTGTTGATAACTTCGTGACGTGCGAACGCCGCGAGTGGACTCACGTATCTCAGCATTGATCACCGCAGGAAAAGTGTTCCTGTCTCTGACCCGGTCAAGAAGGTGGTGAAGCGGTGCCGGAAGAAAAAATGAAAACTTTCGGAGCGCGGATGAACTGTACGCTTGACAGATTAAAGCCATATCAACGACCGAACTGAGCGACAGCCGCCCCGCCGTGATAACGCCCGTGACTTCCGACCACCAAAATGCGCCATCGAAGCCCGCGACTCTGGAACTGCGAAGCGGGGTGGCTGTTCGCTCCAGCGCTCTTGTTAGCCCATTCGTTTCTTTCGTCCATACCACCAAAACAAAAGTCCTCCTGTGCCCAGCAGCGTCCATGTGGAAGGTTCCGGCACCGGGCTGGCAAACAGCGAGGCGTTCGGAACGGAGTTGTATGCCCAGCCCAGCAGCACGCCTCCAGCCTCGGCTGCCATGACCACATCAAAGTAGCCGTAATGAATACCATCCTGCTGTTCAAACTGGAAGCCAATAAAACCGCGTGCTCCCGGACTACCGGGCCACTCGCTCAATGTCCCCGTGCTTAAGTGCATGGCAATGGTGGCATATGCAACTTCGCCCGGAGACACGTAGCCACCCAGAAAATCGCTGGAGCCCCATGCCAATTGCGGACCAAGCGACGAACCAATGGCGAACTCGGCGGGCAGGTTGGCCACCAGCCCGCCAATGTCAGGGGGGAGGTCCGGTCGATATACAAGCCGATTCGCTCGTTCGGTGCGAAGGCCAACGAATCCCACTTCCGCTCCGAAGGTGAAGTCCGGCACCTGATCGCCATCCAGGTCGATTGGATAGAGTTCGGTGAACAAATAACTCTGAATGCCCATCGGCTGAGGCAAGGTGGTCACGTTGGTTCCTTGTCCCAACGCCGTACCGGCAGCCGAGCCTAATAACCCGGCTGCCACCAGTGTCCAACGAAGCAATGTGTCTTTCATTGTCCTCGGCGCAAAATCCAGAAACGGGAGTCCGCACTGCTGGTCAACGTCACTGTGTTGGTGACACCTTCGGCCAAGACCGAGCCTGCGGCAGTCCAATTGGTGAGGCTGGTCGATATGTTTGTGGAGGTCAGAATCGTGAAGTAAGCGCCGGGGTCCGCTACAAACGTCAGCAGAAACTCGTTCGTCGTGGGAGCCTTCTCCAGCGCGGTGATGACAGGCGCGGACGGTGTCACCCCACCCGAGGCTACCGAAATCTTCTGCGTGGTGGGAGCGGGATTTCCGGACAATCCGCCGGAATGTGTAACGATGACGCGATAGTCGCCCGCCGTGGGCGATGCAATGGACACGCGCTCCACGTTGTTGCGGTTGTCCACGCCGCGCGTGGCGGCCGCGGAACGTGCCGGCGAGGTCTTGTTCGTCAGATCGGGATTCAACACCCACGGGAGATACACGTTGGTTGCGCCGACGCGCTCCACCCGGATGTCAATGTTGTTGACCAGCATCGGATTGACGGGGTCGGCGTTGGTCACGCTCGTCAGCGCGGGGCCGGGAGGGTCACTCCATGCGCCGGTCACGGACAAAGGCTGTGTCCCGGCTGAAGTGACAATCCACGAAACGGATTGCGTGGGCGCGAGTGAGAACTCCTTGATAAGCGAGCCGCGTCCCAGCGCGTAATCCTGCCCCACGCGGACGACGGCGGAGCGGGCATTGAATATCCCGTAGCCCAAGCGGTAGTCCGGCCCTTCTGCCCCCACGTCGTCGCAGCTGTCAATGGCAATGGCTTTGAGGGTAGAGTTGAGCCAGGCGTCGGCGCTGTTGGTCAGACCCGGATAGAGTTGCGCGCGGCGCTGCAAGACCAAACCCAATCCGCCTACCACGCCGGGGGCGGCGAAACTCGTGCCGCGTGCAAAGCCGGTGTATTGGTTGGTCGCCGTCGAGGTGGGAGAGATCAAACCCAAGATGTTCGTGCCACTGACCTCGCCCAAGGCGTTGCGCAACGCCAGATTGGGCGTGCCGACCGCAGCCAGGTCGGGCTTGATTCTGCCGTCATCGGCCGGCCCTGCACCGCTGAAGCTGGCTGGCACGGCATTGGCTCCGGGGCCGAAACCGAAGATGACAAAGCTGTTGCTGACCCAATAGACATCCTCGCACGCGCCGATGGTCAGCACGTTTTTCGCTGTGCCCGGTGCCGAGAGTGAGTCGTAGCCGCCGTCATCGCCGTCCAGCCAGTCACGCGTGGCCGTGCTGGGAACATAAATACCATTCGAGGACCAATAATAGGTGCCGGGAGAATTCGTGGGGCCTTCCAAGCGGTCGTTCCCACAGGAGAATACCATCAAATGGTGAGTCGCATTGGATTGGTGAAACAAGTCAACATCCACGCAGCCTGTGTCGAAAACGTTGGTCGGCGTGTAGAATCCGAACTTTACGTCTTCGAGGAAGTTGGTTTGAGGGGGGCCATACCACACCCAGGCGTTGGTAACAACGACGCCAGATTGATTCGTGATGGTCTGCCGCGTCCAACCGTTTATCAAACCCCACGAATGATTGCCCAGAAACACCGGCGGGTTCGTAGGGTCGCCCGCCGCCGCCGCCTCACGCTCGGCCTTGAAGCCTGCGGTATTGTAGGCAAGCACGCTCGCTTGGTAGGCGACGCCGCGCGCTTCGTAGAATCCGCCGAAGATTGAACCTATCCCACCAGCGGCCATTGTTCCGGCCACTTGGGTGGCGTGGCCGGTGATGTCCAATGCTGCGTTGTCCCTCTGCCGGACGCGCGTGCCGAACTCGCTGTGGTTGGTGCGCACCCCGCCGTCCACCTCCCAGAGCGCCAGCGTGACGTTCGTGCCCGTCAGATTGAGTCCGGTATTGGCTTCCGAATATGGCCATGCGCCGGCGGGCCACAACTCGTCGGCACTGATGCTGGCCGCCGCAACCGTGTTGTGGCTGCCGATGTAAGCGGGCGAACCAGCAATCTCGTCCACGAGAAGGAGCTTCCCGCCGTCTTCCTTGTGAATCTCGCGTGGCGCGTGGAGCCTCTGTGCAAGCTCGTCAAGGGCGCGCTCTTTGGACGGTTGCTCGGCCTGGGACCGGGCCGCTTGTTCGCGCAACGTCTGGAACTCCGCTACTCCCGTCTGCAACTTCTCCGCGCTGGTTGGCTGCCCCAGTAGGATTAGCGGGCGCAACTGCGGCGCAAGTGCCGCCTTCTTCTGTTGCCAGGCTTCGTCGGCCCGGCGTCTGGCCTCTTCTGCCTCCTGCCGTGCCGCTGCCGCCAGGACCGGATCGGCGGCGATGGCTCGGGCGAGCGCGGCGGCTTCCTCCCTCCGCTGTCTGGCC
>JBBRWD010000203.1:0-3516 GCA_038249465.1 Limisphaerales bacterium
CACTTGTTGAACGAGCCCGGTCGAACTTCACCGGGTCTTTTCTTTGCCAGCGGCGCTTCCTTGTAAATTGCTTTTGGGCCCTCCCAGGCGGCGCGCGCCCGGATCCGGCCGGCGCGGGTGTGGCGCACGGCGGTGGAAGCCGCCCGCGCCCTGAAGGAAGACGCCCAAAAGAAAACCGCAAGGGCAGGGAAGCGTTGGGGCGGTCCACCGGGCTTGTTCAACAACGCATAGCTTCGACGCTCCGCACGCGCGTCACACCCTGGTTCCAATCCACGCTCCCCCCGCGCGTGCTCCGGTCAAAGCTATGCTTGGAGGTTAGCCCGTGCTTTTCTGGCGTCTGAACAATACAAAATAAAAAGCTCCTACGATCAGCAACGCCCAAGTCGAAGGCTCTGGCACGGCACCGGCCACAATGCCAAGTCCCGGCGTGTCTTCCCATCCTAACGCCAGCAAATTGCCCGCGTTCAATCCGACATAGCTGACATCCATGTGTAGCCAGCCGTAATGAATCTGGTCTGCGCGGGTGAACTGCACTCCAAGATAGGCAATCTGTCCGGTGAACAACCCAATCGCTCCGGCGTCGCGCGCCGAAGTCAGCACTGAACCATTCACGCCGTCGGTGTCCCAAAACGCCATCACCGGAGCCAGCGAACTAATCTGTCGGCCAGCCATCAAAGGTAATGCAAACGTGTTGAGGTCGGATGGACCGGACTCCACGGCCAGCACGGCCGAGCCAGCTTGCGGGAAGATGGCAAAGCCATCTGAGCCGCTGCGAAAGATAAAATCCCCCACGCCATCGTTGTCTATGTCGAGCGAATAGGGGTTGGACGGCAAGCCAATGACCGGCCAGCCGTTCGTGGTGGGTATCTCAAACGCCTGATGAACGATAGCCGCCCGCCCCGTCCCAAGCGTAAGGCAAAGAGCCAGTCCCGCCAGCACCCAACGGGGCTGGCGGGACGAGTGACGAACAAGTCTGGTCAAGCGCATAATCATTGCACTTCCGTGACACGATAAAATCGCATGACGTTGGTGAAGCTGGATGTGATGGCGAGGTTTGTCTTGGTCGCGCTCCACTCGCCGCCGAGATTTGTCCAGTTCGTGATGTTCAAATCGTTCTTGTATTGCACCTGATACCGCTGTCCGGTTACCGACGGCCAGCGCAGTGCCACGGCGTTGGAACTTACTACACCGAGGGACAACGCCAACGGCGGTTTCGGCTGCGGGGTGATGCCAGAAAGAAGGACGGACACTCGCTGCGGTGCTGCGATGCTGTTGGGGTCAACCAACGTGCCCTTGTGCGTGACACGCACAAGGTAGCTGTCTGATACGGCGTTCGTGATGACGACCTGCTCAACATTGTCCCGGGTGTTGTCGCCGGTGGTGGCCGCGTTCGTCCGGGCGACAGGGTCGAGCACCCAAGGAAAATTTGTGGTCGTCCCGCGAATGACCCGCAGGTCGAGGTCATTGATAAGCATCCGATTCGTCGGGTCAACCGAAGCGGTCGGCGTCGTGCC
Source organism: Limisphaerales bacterium (assembly GCA_038249465.1). Classification (GTDB taxonomy): domain Bacteria; phylum Verrucomicrobiota; class Verrucomicrobiia; order Limisphaerales; family JBBRWD01; genus JBBRWD01. The sequence goes on from JBBRWD010000203.1 coordinate 1,515, forward strand.
AGCCGGGTCAGTCCAGCAAATCGTCACCTTCAGCGGTTGTGTGTTCGTAGCCACGACCGGGAACTCGATATAGTCCCCGTTGTTCAAGACGACCTCTTTGATGAACGTCAGTGCCTGACTTTGATAATTCGATTGAATCAGGAGCGCGGCTCTGCGCGTGTTCATCAAGCCCCAGCCAAAACGAAAGTCCGGGCCGGGAAAATCTCCGGCCTCATCCGCTGTGTGAATGCCAAGACCTTTGAGCGTGGACGCCCACATCGCGCTATTCGCGCCGTAAAGTTGGCTGTGTTGCTGCGCCAACAAGCCGAGCGAGCCTGCGACGCTCGGCGCGGCCATGCTCGTGCCGGACAACACGGCATACGCAGAATCAGTGGCGTTTGATGTGGAAGTGAGCGACTCGCCGTTGGCCACCAAATCAGGCTTGATGCGCCCGTCATCAGTCGGGCCGAAACTGGTGAACGACGAAATGGAAACTCCGGCGGCGTTGGTGTATCCACCGGCCAAGTCGCCAACCGAACCAATCGTCAGGATGTTCTTGGCAATTCCTTCCGGTGGCACGGTGTCGAAACCTCCCGCGTCGCCATCCGTCGGGCGTGTGGCGTTGAATACCGGAACAAACGCGCTGCCGTTCCAAGCGTAATGTCCAATGGGCTGACCAGCGGGGGCTTGCCCCGCCGTGCCCCGTTCGTTTCCCGCTGCCCAAACGGGCAGGTAATAATTGGCGTCGTAAACCGTCTGGTCAACGCTGCGGCTGTTGGCGTTGTAAAAGCCGAACTGGTAATCCTCCGTCTGGCTTACCGTCGTGTTTCCAAACCACGCCCAGTAAGCCGTGCCACCAACAACCAACGTGCCCCATCCCACCTGTGAGCCATACGAATGGTTTGAAATGTGCAAATTCGTCGAAGATGCCGCCAGCCCCATCTCGCCAATATCACCATACCAATCATAGGAATGGAGCATGGCTCTCGGTGACATCCCTGCGGCGTTGGATGAAACACCATACGACATCAACGTGCCAGCAACGTGCGTGGGGTGCAGCCCAACTCCCAAGGGACTCCCTCCATCCTGGTCAAACGCTCGAACAACATTGGTGGTGAACTCTCGGTGTGTCAGGCGAATATCGCCGCCGTCCCAAATACCGAGAAGCGTGTTCGTTCCCGTCAAATTCAGTCCGGTGCTGCCACCGGGCTGAATAGGAGCAGTGGAAATCGTGGCGGCAGCCACGGCGTTCTGCGTTCTGAAAAATCGGGGTATGCCGCCGTTGACGTCAATGAGGCTGATGACTGTGCCATCGGCCAAAATCGCGGTTGAATCAATTCCAACACTTGCCGCCCAAGTTTCGGCATTGGCCGTGGCGTTCGCTTGAGCCGTCAGAAGATTTCCTGCTTGCGTGGCGAGCGTGGCGCGTTGCGTCGCATCCATCTGCGCCAGCGTCGCTGGCTGGCCGCTGGCGTCAGCCAGCGGTTGAACCCAGAACGGCTGGAATTCAGTTTGAAACAACGCTTGCCGCGATGCTTCCAGCGCGGCCGCCTGCGCTGCCAACTGCTCTGGCGTCGGTGGACTGTTTGTGCTCGTGCCACCGGGTGGTAACACTGGCTGTGCAAAGCTCACGCTGGCGAGAGCCAGCGTCATGATTACCGTTGCGATTTGGATTTTGTTTTTGAGTTTGTTTTTCATGGAGTTGTCTTTCAGTTGTTGGTTGCGCTTGAACATGCCCGCGACGCTCGCACGGGCTAACGACCAAGCTGAGCGACAGCCGCCCCGCCGCGATAACGCCCGTGACTCACGACAACCAGAAGGCATCATCGAAGCCCACAACTCTCGAACTGCGAAGCGGGGCGGCTGTTCGCTCCAGCGCCCTTGTTGAACTGAGCCGCTACGCGGCGGGGAGGTTCGGGCCTCTTCTCGCCTCTGGGCGGCGCTGAAAATGGGCGGGCGATTTTGTCTTCACGTGAAGGCATCCTCGCCGGCCTATGACATCCACTCTTCATCAGTCCCATCC
>JBBRWD010000204.1:0-3508 GCA_038249465.1 Limisphaerales bacterium
GACAGCATCGATACCGTCATCTCCAACCAGCGCGACTTGGAAGACTTCACCCGGCTGCACCTCAAGCTGGAGGCCGTCAACATGGCGCAATTGCAGCAGGGCACGCTCTCGCTGCGCCTCGAATGGCGTTCGGTGACGGGCGCACCCTCGTTGCGGCTCTTCCGCGCCTACGAAACCAGCGGCACCAACCGCTACCTGTTCGATACCACCATTGCGGCCAGCCAACTGGCCGGGGGTTTTGGCAATGCGGTGGGCACGGTCGCCTCCGGCAGCAGCCTGGTGTTGCCCACGTCGGTCTGGACCGGAGCCAGCGGGAGCAATGCTTTTCGCCCGTTCATCTTCGAGGGCGTGAACGCGGGCCAGGGGCAGTTACTTGCGGTGCTGCTCAATGCCACAGGCGCCGTGGCGGAATCAACCCCGGTGCATCTCCGGCTCGCCGGCGTGACCAACCTGTTCGAGCACTTCACCGCCGGGGACACCAATGCGATGGATTGGAACCAAATTCCATTCAACTACGCACGGACTTACGACAGCGGCGCCTATGCCGACAGTGCTCCTGAAAGTTGGGACTACATCCTGTTCGTGCATGGCTGGAGGATGAAACCATGGGAACGCCGCGCCTTCGCTGCCACGGCGTTCAAACGCCTGTACTGGCAGGGTTACAAGGGCCGCTTCGGTCTCTTCAGTTGGCCGACGGACTGGACGGACACCACCTACTGGGACATGCTTTTTCAAGTAAACCGGCAGAACTATGATCGCAGCGAAAGAAGATCCTGGCAGTCAGCAATGGCGCTGCGCCGCCTGCTGGTGGATTTGAATCACCGTTATCCAGGCAGTGTGCGGCTGCTTTCCCACAGCATGGGCGGCGTCGTCAGCAGCGAGGCGTTACGGATTCACGGCAGCCGGGCCAACAGCACCCCAGCGATCCATACCTACATCGCCGCTCAACCGGCTTCGGTCGCCCATGCCTACGATGCCGCGAATCCCGAGGTCGTGCGCAATGGAGTTGTTGTTCGCACTGGAATGGTTGTTCCCGAAGTCTATGCGGCTTTTCCAAGGACCAATGGTCCCCAACGCTATTTCACGGGGATGGCGAATGCAGTTGGGCGAACCGCCCAAGGAGTTGCAAAGACATGGAACTACCACAACTTTGAGGATTATGCACTGAACACCACGCAAGCCTGGCCATTGAACCAGGCGCTGAAGCCGGATGCTGGCTGGGATTACGTCGGAGGGTGGTGGCGGGGGCGCTTTGTGAGCACCCGATTGGATTTGAGCACCAATCCGTATGAGATTTTCGCACATGTCGCCATTGCTCGCAGCAAAGCTTTGGGATGCGCCGACGATGCTACTCACTTGGTCCGGGGAGAGATAGGCAATGCATTTGATCTCAATTCGAGCACAACCGGATTTGGCTTCAAAGCCGGTCAGCATGAACATAGCGCCGAGTTCAACTCCACTGTGCAACGTCGATCGGGTTTCTGGCGTCAGTCGCTTGACACCATGCAGATCCCTCGCAATCCATGAAACGGTATCCCAAGCAAATTCTTTCGGTTCTGCTGCTCCTGGCGACTTTACTTGGAGTAATGTGGGTTTTGTTGCTTCGACACCATCACGCACCTGAAAAAGAAGGGCCAATACCGTCGAAACCCGCTGCCTCGAACTCAATAGATACTGGAGAATTGGCCCCAAAAGCTGCCGCCCAATCCGGTCTTGAGAACGGGGAGCCGGCACGACCGGCAGGCGTAGAGGCAGAGGGATGGGCTTACCTTTTACGAGTTCGAAGACTCCTGCTGGCAGCAAACCAGCCCATAGAGTTTTACGCTCGGATTGTTGATCAAGAGAACCAACCCATCGCAGACGCGCTGGTTAAGTTGAGTCTTTCACGGGTCGATGAGAACCTCGTGCGTGCGAGGTTTCCAAACCTGAAAATGGGTGACGAGATCGTCGTAGACTCAATACAACTCCGTTCAGACGCCCGAGGATGGGTTCGGCTCACTGGGCGCACCGGCAAGTCGCTCGCTGTGGAATCTGTCGAGAAAGATGGCTATTTGTGGTCGTCACCACGTATAGGTTCCTTCCTTTATGAGGCAGGCGGGCGCAGGGTAGGTTACGTGGGAATGGAAGCGGCTTTTGATTCCTCGAAAGGTTACGTCTTTCACCTGTGGAGGAAGGGTGATGTCGAACCCACGGTTCCAGTCAGCATTCGCGTAAACATGGACCAAGTGAGCAGTGGTGGCTGGATCAGCAACTATTTTGTCAACCTCATCTCTGGCAAGTGGGGGACAGATCCCGTCGAGCACACCGACCTAGGCATTCACGGCGTACGTCATCTCACCGGTCTCAAAGAGAGGCCTTATGAATTCACCATCACGCTCAGCGTGCCGCATGGAGGCATCGTGGTGTCAGGCGACTACTACCCGTATCGTGCGCCTCGCGATGGCTATCGAAACTCTTGGACATTCTTGAACAAGCCGATGACAGGCAGTTTAGAAGACGGTCCTTGGACGAAAACGATGTACATGAAGCTTCGGGGTGGCAGAGCCTACGCAGGTTTCCGTGTTACCTTTCAAAAGACTGGCTTCGATCTCGCATTTGACGGTGTAGTGAACCCGGCTGGCTCGACCAATTTGGAACCCGACCCCGCCAAACAGATCACCGACCCCGAGGAAATCCGCCGCCTGGATGAGGAGACGGCCCGGGGGTTGAAGCCTTGAAAGATGTTACCCAGGATCTGGAGGAGCAGGCCGCCGGCAGCCGGGCCAACAACGCCGACACCGACGGCGACGGCGCGGGCGATTTCCTCGAATATCTGGCCGACTGGCGCAGCGCCACCAACTCGACACTGGCCACGCCCTCCCTCGACAACTCCACGCCGGTGCGCCTCCGGGTGACCAGTTGCTACAAATGCCACGCCACCGCCCTGCAGGTGGGAGATTATTCCCTGATGAGCCTGCCCGAGTACCGCCGCTACACCACCGAAGAAGTGGCGCGGCTGGCCAAGGGCCGCTCCTATCCGGTGCAGGTCTTCACCGAGTTCGACCCCTTCAGCCCGACCAACCACCAGCTTTACGGCGCGGAGATTCTGGCCGTGACCAACCCGCCCGGATTTCTCCTGGAAGACCCGGACGGCATCCTCGGGCCGCAGCGCGTGGCCAACTCGAACCTCATGGCCAAGATCGCCTGGCTGCACATTCCGCGGATTGAACTCGGGGGCGATGCCAACCGCGATAACGTGATTGCGTTCCTGCCCAACACGAACGACCAGACCAGCGCCAGCCGGCCCTACACTTTCTGGCTGAACAACGACCGCGACAACGGCAGTGATGACCAGGCGGAGGATCTGGACCCAACTGGAGTGCAACCTGACAGCATCGATACCGTCATCTCCAACCAGCGCGACTTGGAAGACTTCACCCGGCTGCACCTCAAGCTGGAGGCCGTCAACATGGCGCAATTGCAGCAGGGCACGCTCTCGCTGCGCCTCGAATGGCGTTCGGTGACGGGC
>JBBRWD010000205.1:0-3429 GCA_038249465.1 Limisphaerales bacterium
CATGACATACTGCCGGAGATTCAGGGCCAGATTGGCGTCATCGTGCAGGAGGCTCTCGTAGTTGAACTTGGAGGTGTTGTAGAAGGCGTAGCCCGCAGCCCGGCACAACTGCCCGTGGCGGTTCTCCAGCCCCTTTTCCTTCAGCGTGTGCTCCGTCTCCAGCACCTTGGCCTTGGTCGCCTCCAGCGCGTAGTCGAGACGGCGCAGGACGGTGAACGGGAGGATGATTTTCTGAAACTCGCTCTTCTGGAAAGCGCCGTTGAGGAGGTCGGCAATCGCCCAGAGGAAGCTGACGACGTTGTTGAATTTGGCGGGTTCGATCATGGAATTATGCGGCTTTTAGGAAGCGGGTTGGAGATTGGAAAGGGATTGAGAGGTCGCGGCGGAAGGTGTCGGCGTTCTCGGTCCGAAGTCGGCCTCGATGCCGCACAGGGCGAGGCTCATGATGGCGAGTGCCATTTCGTTTCCCACAATAGAGCTGTCGTGTTTGCTTTTCGCCAAAAACCACAGACACACGGGAATCTGCGTGCTGTAGAAGAGCTGGCCGGGGAGGGCGACCATGCAGTCCACGAGGTCGGCTTCGATGAGTTTTTGCCGGATGTCGCCTTCGCCGGATTGGTTCGACGACATGCTGCCATTGGCGAGAACGAAGCCCGCCACCCGGCGGGCGCAAGGTGGTGGATGAAGTGCTGCACCCAGGCGAAGTTGGCGTTGCCCTTGGGCGGAACGCCGAACTGCCAGCGCACGTCGTCGTCCTTGCGGAACCAGTCGGAGTCGTTGAAGGGCGGGTTGGCGAGGACGTAGTCGGCGCGGAGGTCGGGATGGATGTCGCGGCGGAAGGTGTCGGCCTGCTCGGGGCCGAAGTCGGCCTCGATGCCGCGCAGGGCGAGGTTCATGATGGCGAGGCGGCGCGTGGTGGGATTGCTCTCCTGGCCGTAGATGGAGATGTCGCCAAGCCGGCCGCCGTGGGATTCGACGAATTTTTCCGACTGCACGAACATGCCGCCGGAGCCACAGCAGGGATCGTAGATGCGGCCCTTGTAGGGGCCGAGCATCTCGACCAGGCAGCGCACGACGCAGGATGGAGTGTAGAACTGGCCGCCGTTTTTTCCCTCCGCACTGGCGAACTGGGTGAGAAAATATTCGAAGACGCGACCGAGGAGGTCCTGGGAGCGATGCGATGGTCCCCTCACCCCGGCCCTCTCCCCCGATGGGGGCGAGGAAGTGCCCTCACCCCCAGCCCCTCTCCCATCCGATGGGCGAGGGTAGCTTGAGCCGACAAGCGAAATGGTCCCAATGAGGTCGATGAGTTCGCCCAGGCGGTGTTTATCCAAGGCCGGGCGCGCATAGTCTTTCGGGAGCACTCCTTTCAGCCGGGGGTTGTCGCGTTCGAGGGCGACCATGGCGTCGTCCACGATCTTGCCGACGGTGGGCTGCTTGGCGCTGTTTTGCAGGTAGCTCCAGCGCGCGGCGGGCGGCACCCAGAAGACGTTCTCGGCCTTGTATTCGTCCTGATCGTCGGGATTTGCGCCCGCGAAGTCACCCTTGCCGGCGACAAGCTTGGCGCGGTGTTCCTCGAAGGTGTCGGAAATGTATTTGAGGAAGATGAGACCGAGGACGACGTGCTTGTATTCCGCCGCGTCCATGTTGTTGCGGAGCTTGTCGGCGGCGAGCCAGAGCTTGGCCTCGAAGCCGATGGTGGCGGTGGAGTCTTTGGTGGCGGTGGATTTGGTGCGGGCCATTTTGCCAAGGTGATTGGTGGGGTCATGACGCCGCAGACTTTCGGCCGAGGCTAGCGATTGGGATGATCTTTCCTGGCGTCACAGTTTTCCGCATGGGAATTCGGCGGATGTAATCATTCAATGTGCAGCGGAATCAAACAACTTTTTGTCCGAGGCATTCTTTCCAGCCGCCACACCCGGATCTCAACAAGAATATTCCCCGGCGGTCCGCCGTCCAAGCGCGCGTGAAAATCAACCTTCCCCGCCCTGCCCGGCATTTGCCTCGCCGGCGTTTCCTCGGTGTCCTCGGCACCGCGGTCGCCGCGCCGCTCGTCGTTCCCTCGTCCGTCCTCGGCCTCGATGGCGCCGTGGCACCCAGCAATCGCGTCGTCCTGGCCAACATCGGCGTGGGCAACCGCGCCCGGGCCATCCTCACGCATTTCATGCAGTTCAAGGAAATCCAGTTGCGCGCCGTCAGCGATTGCCGCGCGGACCGGCTGACGAGCGCCAAGGAGATGGTGGACCAGTATTACAAGAACACCGAGTGTCAGACCCACGCCGATTTCCGCGAAGTGCTCGCGCGCCGCGACATCGACGCCGTGTTCATCGCGACTGGCAACCGCTGGCACGGGCTTGCTTCCATTCTCACCGCGAAGTCCGGCAAGGATGTGTATTCCGAGAAGCCCATCTCGCTGACGATTGCCGAGGGACGCGAACTTGCCGACACCTGCAAACGCCTCGGGACCGTTTACCAGGCCGGGCACCAGCGGCGCAGCGTGGATTCCTACAAGTTCATGGCCGAGGTCGTGCGGCGCGGACTCATCGGCAAATGCCACACCGTGGAGATGCAGGTCTGGGAAGGCCCGGCCATCCCGATTCAGAAATCGACGCCCGTGCCCGCCGGCGTGAATTACGACATGTGGCTCGGGCAGACGCCGTGGCGCGAGTTCAACTCGGCGCACTTCGCCAACTGGCAGTACTTCTGGGACACCGCCGAGGGAATGATCACCGACATGGGCTGCCATTACACCGACCTGATGCAGTTCACGCTCGGCACCGACGACACCGGGCCGGTCGAGTTCGAGGGCACGGCGGAGTTTCCTGATCCAAAGACGGCCTACAGCGAGACGCCGATTCGCGCGGAGGTGCGCTGCCGTTACGCGAACGGCATCAAGGCCATCATGTATCAGCGGGCGGGATTCAACGACCGCTACATTCGCTTCATCGGCGACGCCGGGTGGGTTCAAGTGGATGACCAGACGAACATCGTCACTGCCGAGCCGAAGTCGATTCTTCAACTGCGCCCCATCGTCGCCAAAGGCTGGGACGACACCGGCGATCACATCGGCGACTGGCTGCACGGCATCAAGACCCGCACGCAGCCCGTGGCCAATCCCGAGACCGCGCACCGCGCCATGAGCATCTGCCAGCTCTGCAACCTCTCGCTGCGCCTCGGACAGAAACTCCAATGGGATCCGGCGAAGGAGCAATTCCTCAACAACCCTGATGCCAGCCGCATGTTGTCGCGCGCCCGCCGTGCGCCGTGGACTGCCTGAACATTCCGTTACTGAAACCTTTTCTTGCGAATGAAGCTCATGAAACCCTTTTCCCTGAACCTCAGCGTAGCGGCGCCACCGCCGAGCGCCGCCGTCGTCCCGTCCTCGTAATTGCGGCGCGCAGCCCAGTCGCCGCAACGCGAATTATTATC
>JBBRWD010000206.1:0-3414 GCA_038249465.1 Limisphaerales bacterium
CACTACAGCGACACTTGGCACTTGCGCTCCCGTGTGAGGTAGTTTAAGGTCTCAGCGTAGTTGAATGGCACTGGGCTGGAGACAATCGAATCGCGGGTAATTCGTGGCCGAACGGTCACTGCTGCGGACGTGCAGACGGTGCGCAAGCTCCTTGTTGAGCAGCCGCACGCCGGACGTTGCGGTTTGGCTCGCAGCCTTTGTCTCTATTGGCAGTGGCGGGCCTCCAACGGGCAATGGAAGGAGCGTTCGGCACTGGCGATTTTGACCGAGTTGGAACGGCAAGGCTGGATTGTGTTGCCCGTAGCGCAACGGGCTCCCACCTCGGCAGTAAACCAAACGGGGGGCGCACCGATCTCGCAGCCAATGGTCGAGGGGCGCTTAAGTCTGTATCGTCCGTTGCGCTGGGAGTTGGTCTGCACGAGTGATCAACGCCGAGAATGGCGCCAGTTGATGGCCCAACATCATTATCTGGGAGCGCCGTCATTGGTGGGGGCCAGCTTGATGTATCTGGTGTATGGGCGTGGCGGCGAATTTTTGGGCGCGCTGGGCTGGCACTCGGCGGTGCAGAACCTGGGATGTCGGGATCGGCTGCTGGGCTGGAACGCCGCCCAGCGGGCCAGCGGGTTGGGCCATGTGGTCAATGGCGTGCGTTTTCTGGTCATGCCCTGGGTGAAGGTTCGGCACCTGGCCTCGGTGATGTTGAGTGAAAATCTCCGTTTATTACAACGCGATTGGTTGCGGCAGTATGGCGTGGCGGTGTGGCTGGCCGAAAGCTTTGTGGACCGGCAGCGCTTCAGCGGGGCCAGCTATCGAGCGGCCAACTGGCAGGCGATCGGCTGGACCCGCGGTTTTGCTAAGCGGCAAGGTCGCTTTGTGCATCATGGTCAAAGCAAGGAGGTGTATGTCTATGTAATGGAAAAGCGGATGCGCCAACTCGTCCACGGGGATGAGGGCCAGCCGCGATTGAACCGCGCGTTTCTCTTGGCCCAGCGCCTGAGTGAAGAAAACCAATCCCTCACCAGGAGAATGCGAATGAAGAAGATTTTGGAGTCATGGAAACCCAAGCTCCCGCCCCAGTGCCAGTTGAGCCAGCAGGATCTGGAAACGGTCGACCGGGAGCTCAAGGAGTTCGCCGCCTTGTTCGATCCGACCTTTGGCCGGAGCGAACCGGCGGGATTGTTCGAGCTGTATCTGCAAGGCCTGCTAAGCGACGCCGAGCGCAAAAACATGGAAGCGATCGCCTTGAGGCTGGACGGCCCGCAACAGGTGCGCAACCTGCAACGTTTCATGAGCGACTACCAGTGGGATGAGCCCTGGATGAAGAAACGGCACTGGGAGTTGTGCGCCCAAGCCCTGAGCAATCCAGATGGAGTCTGGAGCATTGACGCGAGCCAGTTCCCCAAAAAGGGAGCTGCCTCGGTGGGAGTGGCCCCGCAATACTGTGGGGCGCTGGGCAAGACAGCCAATTGCCAGTCGGGCGTCTTCATTTGCTACTCCAGTGGTAAAGGACACGCGCTGTTGGATGGCCAGCTTTATCTGCCCAAGTGCTGGTTTGAATCCGACCATGAAGATCGCCGCCAGCTCTGCCACGTTCCCGAGGGCATAACCTTCAAGACCCAACTGCAACTGGCGTTGGAACTTCTGGAACCATTGTTGGCGACCCGACAGTTCGGCGGGGGCTGGATTACCTGCGATTGTTCCTTTGGCAATAACGAGGCGTTCCTGGAACAATTGCCCAAGGACTACCACTATCTGGCGGAGATTGCCTGCACCCGAAAAGTCTGGCCCAAAGCATGCGCGGCAAAACCGCAGTTGGAGCGAGAAGGCTGCACGGTCGAGCAATTGCTTGAAATCAAGCACCTGCTGAACTGGCAAACCCACAAAATAGCCGAAGGTGAGAAGGGGCCGTTGGTGGCGTCCTTCGCGCGCCTCCGGGTCTATGTGAGTAAGGACCGCACCCCGGAGAGCGAACGCTGGTTACTGCTGCGCAACGATGCCAACTGTAAAATCAAATACGCGTTGAGCAATGCTCCGCAAGAGACGACGATGCGCCAACTGGTGCGGGTGAGCGGAGCGCGATGGCCGATTGAACGATGCTTCCAGGAGAACAAATCCGAACTCGGCTTGGATCACTATGAACATCGCTCCTGGACGGCCTGGCATCGGCACATCCGCCTGGTGTTCCTGGCGCAACTGTTCCTGGTGCGTCTGCAAATTAAATTTAAAAAAAACTCCAGCGCTGACCTTGCCCCAGGCGCGCCTGCTCATTGAGGGCATCTTCCCAAACCCAAAACGCGAACCCAGATACGTTTTGATCCTGCTCGATTACCATACGCAGCGCAATTACCAGGCATACATATCCCACCGGAAACGGCGAATGAAGGAGCTCAAAAAGTGGAAATCCCCAAAAGTGTCGCTGTAGTGTTAGGATCCTGCTTGCTTTACAGCAGCGCTTCCAAGAGGTAATGCAGCTCTGCGTCCACCTGCGCCGGATCATTCACGGTCTGGCCAATCTCGTTCTTGATGACTTCTCGAAGGCGGCGACGAAGACGGTGGATAGCGACCTTGACGGCGCCTTCGTTCATGCCGAGCCGGGTGGCGGCCGCAGCCTGGGAAAGGTTCTCGGTGTCGCCGCTGAGCCAGGGCTTGAGCTCCTCAAAATGGTCGGCCTTGCCGGAAGCCTGGTGTTCCTGAGCCAGCGTGGCGAGGGCGCGGGCCATGAGCGTCAGCGCCCATTTGCGGTCGAACTCGCTATCGGGGCTCGGCGCATTGGGGTGGGCCAATTCCAGGCCGGGCGAGGTGTCGGTCCCCGGCTCGATCGACTCCATCGTTTGCCCGGCGCCGCGCTTCAACCGATGCGCATGGTCTTGCATGTCCGCCAGGAAATGCTTCACCGCGCCGAGCAGAAAGGACCGGAACCGGCCCCGTTCCGGCTCAACGCTGTCGATGCCGTGTCGGGCGAGCAGGCGGGCGAAGAATTCCTGCGTCAGGTCGCGGGCGGCGTCTTCGTTCAGGGCCGTGCGCCGGATAAACGCAAAGACCGGGGCGTAATAGGAAGCGCATAATTCGCTCAGCGCCGCCTGCGCATCGGGCGATGCGCCGCAGGCCCCCAGCACCTGCGTCCATTGCGTGGTAACGAACGCGGCGGGTGTGACGCTGGCGGGCGTTGAGTGTTCCGATGTCAAATTACTTGCCTATATTCTTCTCCGCATCGCTGACGGCGGAACGGAGCCGGGGGTCGTCGACCAGCGCCAAGGCCTGGGTGCTGATGTTCTGGGCGTCGGCCTGGTGTCCAGCGCCCACGAGGATTTCGATCAGTTGGCGGGTGTGTTTGACCAGGAGGTTGTCGGCGGCGGGGGGCGGCATGAGGCTCGGCATGCCCGCAGGCCGCCGCTGCCCATTCTGGGCCATGAC
>JBBRWD010000207.1:0-3277 GCA_038249465.1 Limisphaerales bacterium
AGAGAACCCAGGACGCCACGATTGCAACCACCGCTCACGAACTGGCGAAGCTCTGGCGCGAGTCGGCGAGCGCCACTATTCCGGTTGGCCCGCCCCCGGTGCAGCCACCTGCGCGGAGTGGCGCGCTGGCTGCCTGCCTTTTAGCAGCCAGCGTGACACGGAGCGCCCGCCGGGGGTGTCTTCTAAGGGCGGCGGGCCGCTAGCAGCCCTGGCCGACCGACGTAGCGGAGCGGCAGCCGGGACACACGCTGCGGGGGCAAGGGGGCGCAGCTGTGGCCCGGATGACGCGCAGCGGTAGGAGGGAGCGCCAGGGCTGTGCGGCAGGCGCGGGTGGCCGACTTACTTCGCGCTGGCCTGAGGCGCGCTAGATTCCTTCACACCACTTGGCGGGACACCGGCGGTTATTGGGTCGTGATTTCGACGCCGGGTTTCGCCGGGTCTTCGAGATGCACGCCGCTCGCCTCGATTCGGATGAAAACTTCTGTGGAGTTGCCGCTGTCGTCCACCGAGCCGATGGACAGTTCAAACAAACAGCCGGGTTGGCTTCCGGGCGAGTCAGTCGGCTTCACCGAGACATCATTGATAAGGTCATTCGGCAACGGGCCTGTAGGTTCAAAACGAACGCTGCGAACATCAGTGAAGACCAGCCAACCGTCTTTGATGTCCGCATCGGTGTAGAAGTCCCAAGTCTTCGCGCCCGGTTGCAGGCGCGAGATGACGTCAACCTGGATGGCGACTCGCTTCCGCCATGAGTCAATCAACACGGCCTTGCAAGCCCGGTCTCCCAGGTAAACGGATTTCAAAAGCTGTTCCGGGTTCATTGGCAAAATCATGGGAATGGCCAGTGAGCGCCGGGGCTGTTCCACGGAACGACGTTGCCCGAAGTGTCGAGCGACGGGCCTTGCCCTCTCATGCCCGGCCCTGTTCCCGGCGCGTGACCGTGCGCGTGTGGCGTTGGATTATTCGGATGTCCAACGGGATTCAGGCGCTGATAATTCGCTCCGTTTGGATAGAGAGTGTGCGTGTCAACGCCACCTCTGCCAGCGGCAACAGTTCTTCCGCCGAGCGGTTCAATCATAGGCGGCCCACTTTGACTGCCAATGAACCGTCCGACCGGCTGACCGGTCAGCGGATCAACAGTCGCACCTGATAGCCGGGGCATCGGTGCTGTCTTTGCCACTCACGGCAGCGCCAGCGATGGCCTGCACCTCCGCGGGTGACAGAGCCCGATCATAGAGGCTGATCTCATCCAGCATTCCCGTAAGCCGTGTTCCCGAGATGGGGCCGCTGGGCCTCGTGCCGAGATACAAATCGTAGCTCGTTTGCGGCGTAAAGCTGCCCAGATTGGTCACCGCGACGGGGTTGCCGTTGAGGTAGAGCGCGGCCCAGCCGCTGGTCTTGTCATACGTCAATGCCACGTGCTGCCACAGGTGATTGAACAGCACGCCCGGCGCCGTCGTAATCTGGTGGCTGACACCCCAAGCGTCGATCAAGTTGGCATAAACCGACCCCGCTCCACCACCAAACGCGTTGGGGACTGCAATGGACAAATGCGTGCCAATAGCCCCGCTGCCATCGTTCCATTCAAGGATTGTCGCCAGTTGGTCGGAATTGACCGGGTTCAGCCAGGTTTCAATCGTCATGCCGGCGCCACGCCCGATATCAAGAGCGGGCGATGCCGCAGCACGGCCGAAATCATCACTGCCATTGAGGTTTAATCCCAGCCCGACTTCCGCCTCCGCAAAGACCCCTTCCCCAGACAACATGAAGTCGTTTGCCGCAACCGAATCGCCACCGGTTCCATCGAGTGACCACCAAGCCACCATCCCATCAACGGGCGGCATGCAATCTGGTATTGGACTGATGGTCAGCGCGGCAAGGTCGCTCGTCACAGAACCGACCGAGTTCGAGACGACAACCCGATACTCGCCCGCCTGTGATGGTTGGAGGTTCGCCAGCACCAGCGTCGCATTGGTGCCATCCGCGATGGCGGCATCAGCGAAGAGCCACTGGAAATTCAACGGAGCCGTTCCTTCCGCGACAACGCGGAAGATCGCGGTTCCACCCGAATGGGCCGCGACACTCTGCGGTTGGCCGACAATCATCGGAGGTCGAACCGCCTTGCATTTGCCGCCGAGACTTGCGTGGAAGACCGACTGAATTTCGGCCAAGGTCAACGCCCGGTTGTAGAGGCTTAATTCATCAATCGAGCCGCTGAAGGTGATGCCAGAGATCGGCCCAGACGGACGGGTGCCAAGATAAAGATCGTAGCTGGTCTGCGGAGTGAAGACGCCCAAGTTCGTCGTCGCCACTTGGACCCCGTTCAAAAACAGCGCCGCCTGCCCGCTCAACTTGTCGTAGGTTAGGCCCACATGTTGGAATATCCCGCTGGTGAGCACCCCGGGCTCGCTGGTTATCTGGTGGCTGACCCCAGCAGTGTCCACCAGGTTGGCAAACAGACAGCCCGGCCCGCCGCCATAGGCATTGGGAACCGCAATTGCCAGATGCGTGCCGATGCCTCCCATTTGATTGTTCCATTCGACCAGATCGGCCAGTTGCGTTGCGTCTGACGGATTGATCCATGCTTCGATGCTCAGACCAGGATTTACTCCAAGGTCAAGGGCGGGTGAAGCCGGTGTCCGGCCAAAGCCAAACGAATCCCCTAGAGAGATCGCTTTTCCCACGGCGCCGACGACGAATTCCGGCGCGTCGGTGAATCCCATGTAGTTTTCACCAGCAAGATCATCGGTGTTTCCATCGAAAGTCCACCAAGCTACCAGTCCCTGAGGAGGTGTGACACAAGACGGCTTTGGATTCACGAGCAGGTTGGCCGTATCGCTTGTCAGAATCCCTGCAATGTTGGAAATGACTGCGGAATACGCTCCCGCTTGTCCAAGTTGGATGTTTTCGAGACGCAGAGTGGAACTATTTGCACCAGGAATCGCCATTCCACCAAACAGCCATTGAAATCCTAGCGGCGCGGTGCCGACTGCCGTGACCTCGAACTGGACCACTCCCCCTTCATAGCCCGCCACACTCTGCGGCTGGCGGGTGATGACGGGCGGCTGCGCCACCCAATTCGTCGGCGCAAACACCAGCATGATTGCGTCAGCCGACTGGTCCACCGAACCGCTGTTCGCCTGGGAGCCACCCGCCACGCGACCGGCCACGTTCGCGCCGGTGCCCAAGCCGCTCACCAGCCCCGCCAACGAGCCCGAATGATTCTTCACGTCCACCAGCAGGTTGCCACGGCTCGGATCATAGACAAAGGCCGTCG
>JBBRWD010000208.1:0-3256 GCA_038249465.1 Limisphaerales bacterium
CCAGGCCCCCCTAACACTCCCCGGTGTTTTTCGGGGGGCCCCCCCCCCCCCCCGCCGCTACGTCGGGAGAGGTCGCACGTTGTTTACGATCCCTGCTTGCCGGTGACGCGCCGGATGGCCTGCACTTCCTCCGGCTTGTAAACCGTACCGTCCGCCCGGAAAATGTCGTGGAACCATAGCGGCGGCTCGGCGGTGTAGGTCTTCTTCCACGAATCCCACGGATAAATCGTCTGCGTCTTGCCGGACACGAAGCCCCAGTTGTAGGGGCTCACCCGCATCTCGCGCAGATACGGCAGGATGCTCTGAAACGTGCTGCCGGTGGGGCGCGCCATGTATTCGGTGCAGAGCATCGGGCGATTGTATTTCTGCAGCGCCTCGACCTCCTTCTTGATGTCGGCCAAGTCGCCGTAGTTGTGGAACGAAATCACATCGGTGGTGTCGAGGATGTAGCGCGTCAGGCCGTTGGGATTGACCATCGCGCCGGCGTCGCCCCAGATGCCGACGGTGAGCGGCTGGCTGGGATTGACCTCGCGCGCCCAGGCCACGGCTTTCTTCAACAGCGACATGGCCAGCTCGCCCTTGTTCGCCGGCTCCAGTTTGCCGTAGCTCGAATCATTCCGATTGTCCGGTTCGTTGAAGAGATCCCACACCTGCACGCGCTGGTCGTTGCCAAAGCGGCGCAGGATGCCCTGCACGTAGGGTTGAAGCGCGTCGCACTTCGCCGGATCCTTGAGGATGTCGAGCCCGGGCGATTGCACCCAGCCGGAGTTGTGGACGTGCGGTTTCGGGGCGCGTTGCTTGCCGGCCTTGGGATACGGTTCCCAGCAACTGTCGAAGAAGACGAACATCACGCCGATGTGATGCTTGTCGGCGAGTTCGAGAAACTTGTCGATGCGCTCGCAAAAGCCCTTCGAGTCCTGCTGCCACGGAATGTCGTGGAGGAAGACGCGCAGGCTGTTGAACCCGAGGCTCTCGGCCCAGCCCAGTTCCTTGTCGATGGTCGCCGGGTCAAAAGAATCAGCCTGCCACATCTCCAACTGGTTGATGGCGGTGCTGGGGCCGAAGTTGCAGCCCACGAGCCATTGCTTCTCGCGATACCACGCGTTGGCCTTTTCGGGCGACCAGCGCGCGGCAAGTTCGGCGGCAGAAAGTGGAAGAACGAAGGCCGCGACCAGAGCGGACGCGAGCCAGCGGGTGAGGGTTTTCATGTTCATGATCAATCTGGGCTGGACTGGTTTGGTTCGTGTTTGTGCCGGCACTTTCACCGCCTTGCCGTCGGACCGGCAAGTGGAAACAGCCGCGCCGCCATCAATCGGGGCGAATGCTTTTGCCGGTAGGGCGCGTCTGTCCCAGCGCGCCGCGGCCTTCACTGGCCCACCCACGGCGCGCTGGGGACAGACGCGCCCTGCTACCGGCGTGGAGTGTGCGGATGGTGCGGGAGGTTTCGCATTGGCTGTTATTCCGCGATGGGTTGGCTGGCCGACACGGGAGCGAAGGATTTCCGGCCATGCACTTTTTCGTAAGCGCGGCAGAACGGGCAGACGCCGTGTTCCACCTTCCGCACCAGCCAGTAGGCCGCGCCACGCTGTTTCCGGCGCGCCTGACGGCAGGCGGGGCAGTTCGCGCAAACGGCCGCCATCCAGCGGTCGGTCTTGGTCACGGACGACGGGGTCATGTGGCGAGTTGATTCCTCGGAGCCGGCTTTTGACAAGCCAATTTCCGACGGGCGCGCGCCGGATCGGTCGAAGCCCGCTCTTGCCCGACGCGGGCTCGTTGGCTAAAACAGCCGCGCTTTGAACGAAAGAACGATGATCCACCGGAGCGCTGCTTGAATTGCGCCCGGAGCATTTGACGACCGCAATCCTCCAATCGAACCAAACATGGCCTACACCACCTGCACCGTGCCAGTCGGCGGAAAAATCACCATCGCGAACGGCAAGCTCGACGTCCCCACCAACCCCATCATTCCGTTCATCCGCGGCGACGGCACCGGTCCCGACATCTGGACCGCCTCCGAGCGCGTCTTCGACGCCGCGGTGCAGAAGGCCTATGGCGGGCAGCGGAAGATTGCCTGGATGGAAGTCTTCGCCGGCGAGGAAGCGTTCAAGAAGTTCAACAACTGGCTGCCCGATGACACGGTCGAGGCGTTTCGGGAATTCCTCGTGGGCATCAAGGGCCCGCTGACCACGCCCGTCGGTGGCGGCATCCGCTCGCTCAACGTCGCGCTGCGCCAGATGCTCGACCTCTACGTCTGCCTGCGCCCGGTCCAGTATTTTACCGGCGTGCCCTCGCCGGTGAAGCGCCCGGAGAAGGTGGACATGACCATCTTCCGCGAGAACACCGAGGACATCTACGCGGGTATTGATTTTGAAGCAGGCCAGGAAGCCGCCTTGAAAACGATCGAGTTTCTCAAGGCAAACTTCCCGAAGGATTTTAAGAAGATCCGTTTCGGCGAAACGCCCGAAGTCGTCGGCATCGGCATCAAGCCCGTCAGCCGAACGGGCACGCAGCGCCTCTTCCGATCGGCGGTGCAGTACGCCATCACGAACCAGCGCAAATCGGTGACGATTGTCCACAAGGGCAACATCATGAAATACACCGAGGGCAGCTTCCGCGACTGGAGCTATGAGCTGGCCAGGACGGAGTTTGGCGCGGTGGAGATCGACGGCGGCCCGTGGTGCAAAATTCCCGAAGGCAGACCCGGCGCGGGCATCGTCATCAAGGACGCCATCGCCGACATCACCCTCCAGCAGGTGCTCACGCGGCCGGAGGATTTTGATGTCATTGCCACGCTCAACCTCAACGGCGACTACCTCAGCGACGCGCTGGCCGCGCAGGTTGGCGGCATCGGCATCGCGCCCGGCGGCAACATCAATTACCTCACGGGCCACGCCATCTTCGAGGCCACCCACGGCACTGCGCCGAAATACGCGGGCAAAGACATGGTCAACCCCGGCTCCGTGGTGCTCTCCGGCGAGATGATGCTGCGCCACCTCGGCTGGATCGAAGCCGCGGACCTCATCATCAAGGGCCTCAACGGCGCGATTGGCAGCAAGCGCGTCACCTACGATTTCGCGCGTCTGATGCCCGGCGCGACGCAAATCAAATGCTCCGAGTTCGGGGACAACCTCATCGCGCACATGTAGGCGACCATTGACCGTAGCGGCGGGGCCGGGGGGCGCCCCCGAAACCCCGGGGGGGGGCGAGTGGCGCGCCCACCCCCCGCCCCCCCCACCCCCGGCCCCCCCCCCCCCCC
>JBBRWD010000209.1:0-3169 GCA_038249465.1 Limisphaerales bacterium
GGCCAGACAGCGGAGGGAGGAAGCCGCCGCGCTCGCCCGAGCCATCGCCGCCGATCCGGTCCTGGCGGCAGCGGCACGGCAGGAGGCAGAAGAGGCCAGACGCCGGGCCGACGAAGCCTGGCAACAGAAGAAGGCGGCACTGGCGCCGCAGATGCGACCGCTCATCCCACGGGGGCAGCCGAACACCGCGGAGAAATTGCAAGCGGGAGAAGCGGAGTTCCAGGCGTTGCGCGAGCAAGCGGCCCGCTCGCAGGCCGAGCAGCCCGCCAAGGAGCGAGCGTTGGACGATCTGGCGAAGAAGCTGAACACCGCACGTGAGATCGAAACCGGCGATGGCAGCAAGCTCATCCTGACAGGCGAGTTGGCCGGTTCGCCGATCTACATTGGTAGCCAGAACACGGTCGCCGGAGCGAGCATCAGTGCGGACGAGTTGTGGCCCGCCGGTGCTTGGCCGTATTCGGAAGCCAACAGCGGACTGAACCTCACGGGCACGAATGTCACGCTCGCGTTGTGGGAAACCGACGGCGGGGTGCGCACCAACCACATTGAGTTTGGCACACGCGTCCGGCAGCGCGACAACGCGGCCTTGGACACCACTGGCCACGCCACCCAAGTGGCTGGAACGATGGCCGCGGGCGGGATCGGCTCGATCTTCGGCAGTTTCTACGAGGCGCGCGGCGTGGCTTATCAAGCCAGAGTGTTTGCCTACGACCTCGGGAATTTCAAGAGCGAGCGCGAATTCGCGGCGGCGGGCGACGCCACGAATCCGCCGGTATTCCTGGGCAATCAATCATGGGGAGCAATCAGCGGCTGGCGGCAGGAGAACATCGTCTATCAGGGTAACCCGATCACGAATGCTTGGGTTTGGTATGGGCAGGTTCCAGCCAGTTTTCCGGAAGACGTGAAGTTCGGATTCTACACGCCATCTGATGACACAGAGACCGGCTGCACCCAGATTGACCAGTTTCATCAGGCGGAGGCGACGCGGCACTTGATGGTCTATGCCTGTGGCAATGACCGGTTGCAGGGGCCGACCAATTCTCCCGGCACATATTATCGGCGCGTCGGCACCAATTACGTGACCGATACCACCACACGGGACTGGCTGGACGGCGATGAGGGAGGGTATGACTCATTGGCGGCTCCGGGCACGGCCAAGAACGTGCTGACCGTGGGCGCGTGCGAGGATGTCTATTGGGTCAGCAACAACTTTGTCATCTTTGGTTTCGGACCCGGGGCCAACGCCGTGGCTGCCAGTTTCAGCGGCGCGGGACCGACGGACGACGGGCGTTTGAAGCCCGACCTCGCGGCAGTGGGCACGCCGAATCTGGCGTTGCGCAACGCCTTGGGTGAAGTCAGTGGCACGAACATCTTCGGAATGATTTCTCCCACTTCCGGCGTGACCAACCAATACGCCGTTCTGGCGCAAGGCACGAGTTTCGCCGCGCCGGGCGTGTCGGGCGCAGCGGGGCTCGTCCTGCAACGCCGCGCTCAATTGTATCCGGGCCTGACCAACAACACCGACGCATGGCTCAACTCCACGCTCAAGGCCACGCTCATTGACACCTGTGACGATGTGGGCGCGGCGGGGCCGGACTACCGCTTGGGCCACGGGATATGCAATGCCCGATCAGCCGTCGAACGCGTGGGGCAGGATTACGCGCTGGGACGCGGCTCGCTCATCAAGGAGTTCACGCTCGCGCCCACGCAATCGGTTTCGTGGATTGTCACGTCGGCCGGGACACACCCGTTGTCCGTGACCGGCGCATGGAGTGACCCTGCCGGTCCCGCTCTGACGAGCGTGACCAACGCCGACCCGGTCAATCCGATGCTGGTGAACAACATTGACATCCGGGTGGAGCGCGTGGGCGCAACCAACGTGTATCTCCCGTGGATCCTGAATCCGGACCTCACGAACAAGACAGCGGCGGCGCGTTCCGCCGCCGCCACGCGCGGCGTGGACAATCGCAACAATGTGGAGCGCGTTTCCATCGCCTCCCCGCCAGCCGGAGACTATCGCATCACCGTCACCCATTCCGGCGGGTTACCAGGCAATCCCGCTCCCAGCACGCAGAAGATTTCGGTCGCCCTCGGCGGGGTCACGCCGCCCGCGCCCCTCATCACTGCACTGGAAAAGTCACCCACGACCAATGAGTTTCTGCTGACGTTTGCGGCGGATTCCGGTGCTTACTTCACGATTCTGACTTCCACAAACGTAGCGACACCCCTCACCAACTGGACCGCCGCGGGCTCCGTGCTGGCCGAGAGCAGCACCAACACCGTGGTGTTGACCAGCAGCGCTGAATATCGGTTCTGGGTGTTGCGCCGAGGACAATGAGAGCGAAGCTGTTGATTCTGATGCTGGCGGCAGCCGGGCTTCCTGGCCCGGCTGCCCTGGCGCAGGGAGTGATCAGAACGACACTGCCTGAGCCAACGGTGATTTGGAGCGACTTGTTCCTTACTTTGTACCCCATCGACGTGAATGGGGACTCGATTGAGGATTTCACTTTTGGCGCGTCATACTCGAGCGTCAGCCTTCGCACCGAACGGGCGAATCGGCTGATTGTGCGGCTATCGCCCCCGCCAAACATTGGTGGTCCGGTGGCGGATTTGCCCGAAGGGTTTGTCATCGGTTCGTCGCTGGAGCCGCAGTTGGCTTGGAATTCCAGCGACCCGCTGGGCGGCTATGTCAGCCCTGGAGAAATTGCATTCGCCACCATAGTTCTGTGTCTGGATAGTGGCTGCTTGAGCACCTGGCCACCGGGGCCGGCGACGCGTGGCTTTATCGGGATTGAGTTCGCGTTGGCCGATGGTCTCCATTACGGCTACTTCGACATTGCTTTGTCAGGCGACGCAGCCGGAGCGGCGCTATTAGGCTGGGCGTACGAGTCCCAACCGGGCGTGCCAATTCTGGCGGGTGCAGTGCCGGAGCCATCCACCTGGATGCTCATCGGCACAGGTGGACTTCTGTTTTGGTGGTATGGACGACGAAAACAAAAGGGCTAACAAGAGCGGTCGAGCCAACAGCCGCCCCGCTTCGCAGTTCGAGAGTCAGGGGCTTCGGTGGTCCGCTGTGGTCGTCGGCAGCCGCAGGCGTTACTACGGCGGGGCGGCTGTGGCTCACCTTGGTCGTTAGCCCGTGACGTCGCGGGCGAGTCGAACACGCACA
>JBBRWD010000210.1:0-3083 GCA_038249465.1 Limisphaerales bacterium
CCAGAATCTCCGCGCCGTAAAGCTGGTGGTTGGTCGGGCTGAAGGGGTCGAACTCGGTGAAGACCTGCACCGGATACGATCGGCCCTTGGCCAGCCGCGCCACCTCTTCGGTGGTGTAGCGGCGGTACTCGGGCAGGCTCATCAGGGAATAGTCACCCACCTGCAAGGCGGTGGCGTGGCACTTGTAGCAACTGGTCACCCGGAGGCGCACCGGCGTGGAGTTGTCGAGGGAGGGTGTGGCCAGCGCCTGGTTGGTGGCGCTGCGCCAGTCGGACAGGTATTCGAGGAAATCGCCCGCGCCGTCGCCATCGGTGTCGGCGTTGTTGGCCCGGCTGCCGGCGGCCTGCTCTTCCAGATGGTTGAGACCGTCGCGATCCGAATCGGCGAAGGGATCATCGGCGCGCTGCGGATCGAGGCCGTTGATGAACTCATACTCGTCGCTCAAGCCGTCCTGATCAGTGTCCACGGCGGGTTGGGGCAGCGGCAATGTCGGGTCTTTGACAAACACCTCGACGCGGGAAACGGCCCCGGCGCGGTGGTCGGGCACGCCGAGTTGCTGCTGAGGATCGACTTCCACGTAAAGGCGGCGCCAGCCTTGGAAGCCAGGCAGATTCGGCGCGGTGAGGACAACATCCTTGTAGGTCAGACTGGCCGGCACCGTGACTGTGAACTGGTTGTTAAAGGGGGTATAACCAAAGTCGGGCATGGCCGGCCCCTTGAATCTCAGCGTGACATCCCCGCGATAGGCGCTGCCATTGGCGATGGGCCGGCTGACGCGCACCACGGCCGTCTGGATTCCTTCGATGGCGACGCGCTGGATCACGCTCACGCTGTAGAGCTGGCTGGGATCGAAGAAAAAAGTGCTGCACGCATTATAGACGGTCTCGGCGCCATTCATCACCACCAGGCAGGCTCCGTTGGGCCGGCTCAGCACGCTGGCGTGGACCTGCATCGGCACCTCCCAGGTGTTGCTGGGGAACCGGACCAGCCCGTTGCTGTTATACTGGTTGTTGAAGGTGAGGTTGGTGCCCGTGCAGGTGAACGGCCACCGGTTTGGCTGCGAACTGGCGTAATTGGTCTGCATATAGACGAAATCAGTCGTGGACAAACCCCAGCCCAGTTGCTGCAACGCGCGCGAGGTGCCGTAACGGCGGATGACCACCTCGGCTGGAACATCAACCGCGCCCCCGGCGTAACCCGCCGCCGCGGAGGCTTGCAGCACCTCGTAACCGAACTGCGCCACGTGGCTGTCATCGATGAACACCGTGGCGGTGTTGTTCGCGCCAATGGTGTAAGCCGTGCTGCCGCGGATCACGGCCACCACGGTTTCCATCGTTTCCAATTGAATGTCGGCCAGCGGGGTCACGGGAATGTTCACGCTGCTGAGGCCGGCCGGGATGACCGCCACGCCGGACAGCGGCAGATAATCTTGCACGATGTTGCTCGTGCCGTAAACGAAGTTTGAGGGCGAGGCGGTGCCGTACGCCTGGTAATACACCGTCAACGCCTGACCGGTGCCGCCGGTGCGGGTGATTTGAAACTGGCCGGCATTCGGACCCGCCTCGCGCGCATCGGAATCAGTGGCTACAATCTGCACGGTGGGCAAATCGTCATCCGTGATGGTGACGGTGGCGGTCACGTTGGACGGGTCGAGGGTGTACGCGCCGCTGGGCGAGATGGAGAGAATGACGGTTTCCGCACTCTCGACTTCGGCGTCTTGCACGGGCCGGAGGAACACCGAGACGGCGCGTTCGCCGGCGGGGATTGACACACTGGAACCGATCGACGCGTAGTCCGGCGCGCTGGCGGAACCGGCGACGGCAAAGGAAATCGCCAGCGACTGATTGAAGCCGGCGTCGCGCACGAAGAGAAACTCACCGGCATTGGTGGTGCCGGCGCGTGTTTCCGCCGCGTCCGCATCCACCGCCAGCACCCGCACGGTGGGCGCGTCGTTGTTGATCAACGACACTTCGGCCGGCCGCTCGTCCCAGGCGAATTGCGTGGCGTTCGTGATGCGCAACTCGACCACGCGGTCCAGTTCGTCGCCGATCTGATCGTTCACCGCGGTGACCGTGATCGTGGCGCTGGCCGCACCCTGGGGCAGGATGAGTGAATACGGTCCCGGAGAGAGCGAGTATTCCACGCCCAGCAGCGCGCTCCCGCCCAGCAGATAATCCACCCGCACCCCGCCGGCCGGAGCCACCTGCGGCAGAAGAATCGTGAACTCGCCCGTGAGTCCGCCTTCCGTCGCGGTCGGGCGCGAAGCATACACGCAGACCGCCACGCCGCGCGCGGCCTCCGCGTAGTTTGGCACGCCATCGCCGTTGCTGTCCTCCAGCGCATCGGAAATACCGTCGCCGTCAGTATCGAAAAGCTGCGGATTGGTTCCGGTCACTGACATCTCGAATGCGTCCGACAATCCGTCGCCGTCCGAATCCAGTGCGGAAGCCGCCCGATAAAAGGCGGTGTTGGTGGCCGGCAGCGGCACGGTGAAGTTGGTCTGGCCAAGGCCGCCCGCCGCCACCAGCTTCCATCCGTAGCCGGGTGCGAGCGACACCTTGTGAAACACATCGTAGGCGTCGTTGGTTTCGGCTTCGCGCAACGACATGGCCAGACCGCCGCCATTCACCTGCGGCACTGTCAGCTTCAGTCCGGGCGGCGCCGGAGGCGGCTCGGGCGGAGGCTCGTTTGTTCCACCGCCACCACCGCCGCCGGGAGGGGGAGGAGGGCCGTCAGCAGAGAGTGTTTGCATGGCGGAACGGGCCGCGAGGACCGCCGCTTGTCGTTGGAGTATCTCCTCGTCGGAAATTGGTCCCAGCGCGGCCAGCCGCGCCAGCCGTTGATAATTCCAGGCCACATAATCTGCTGGCAGCGCCTGGCTCAACGTCGCCGCCTCCTCCCACTCACCCACCGCAGTATTCTGCCCGTCGAGGCCGGCCCCAAGGCTCAGGTAATATCGCCCCCAATCCTCCATCGCCGGCCAATTCTGAGGTTCCTTCGACTGGCCCGCTCTGGTGCCATCGACAAACAACGCCGTGCCTTCCGCCGAGAAACTCAGCACCACCTCATGCCAGCCGTTCGAA
>JBBRWD010000211.1:0-3048 GCA_038249465.1 Limisphaerales bacterium
AACAATAAAGGGTGCAGCGAAGGCTGAGGAACGAAGTCTTCGACTGCGCCGTTTGGTTGAACAAGCCCGGAGCGAGGGTGGACTTGTGCTTATGCGTTTTGTGTTTGCAGACGAGTGGTCTGGACGCTCGGGATATTGGATCCAATGGCTTCGCGCGGGGGAGAAAGGCTCTTTGTAAACCACTTTGGGACCGGAGGGATGGGCGAAGTCTTCTGATAGGTGACTTGTATGGGAGCCGATGGGGTTGCTTTCGCAATGCTTGGGCATAGCTCGCCATTTCCTTGTCCGTGATTGAGGAAAGGGATGTGGCTGAACTGCATGATGGATGCGTGGGTCATGCGCATGATCGTTTCTGGATTGGCGGTGCGCGGCCGGGGTTCCATGCGGGAAGGAGTCGCAGGAGTTTTTTCATGGGCTCGCCGCAACAGGGACAGGTGACGACGTGGGGTGGTTTTTCGGGTGGCTTTGCCAAGGCTCCGATGTGCAGCGGGCGTCCGGTGTGGAAGGCAATGCGCTCGCGTTTGGCTTTGGCGGCGGGATGGCAAAATCCGAAGTAACGGATGGCTCGCAGGCCACGCGGCAGGACGTGGCGCAGGTAGCGGTTGACGAACTCGCCACCAGTGAGAGTTTCGGTTTTCGGCGCGTTGCCGTTGGCCCGGTCCCTCCAACTGAAGGTGACGTGGGTGTCGGTGATGGAGAGGATGCGTGAGTCTCCGATGGCGGTGCGGCAGACATATCTACCAAGATATTTGATGATGTTCTCGCCGCTGCCGAAGGGCTGAAGATGGACGCCCCAGTCTTTTTGCCAGACGGCGGGATCGATGGCGGGCAAATTGTGTTTCTCTGTTAGTGCCGCGAGCAGATCGCGGAAGCGAGCGCGGAAAAGTAGCCGCAGGGCGGGTTGCGGAACGAGGAAGTTGGGGTTCTTGACGGTGACGACGCGGCCTGTGGCGTCGATGCCTGCGCCGGGAACGATGCAGTGGAGGTGAGGATGAAAATGCAGGCGCTGGTTCCAGGTGTGAAGGACCATGGTGAAGCCGCTGGTTTTCGCTCCTAACCATTTTGGATTGGCGAGGGTATCGGACAGGGCGGAAGATGCAGCGGCGAAGAGGGTCTGATAGATTTCCTTAGCAACCTCGGTGAAAAACAGTGGGCGCAGTTCTTCGGGCAAGGTGAAGGTGACCATGAAGTAGGGCGCACCGACGCGTTTACCGAGTTCGCGTTCCACCCACTCGGCGGTGGCGTTCTTCCCGCACTGTGGGCAGGAGCGGTGGTTGCAACTGTGGAAGTGGAATTCGCGAGTGTGGCATTTGTCGCAGGCATGAAGATGCCCGCCCATTTCCGCACTGCGGCAATGGGTAATGGCCCAGACGGCGCGCCGCTGTGCCTCGCCCATCGCGTGACGGTGTTCACGCAGATGGGCGGGCAGGAAGCGGCGCAGCGCGTCGATGACGGCAGCGAGCATTTATCTATCAGGATCGCGAGGTGTCAGGTCTAACGAGGCAGATCTTGGCAGAGACCTTCCACCAACGCGCGGCTGTCCTGCTCGCTGCGGTGTGTCAGGTGCAGATAGATCATGGTGGTGTTGATGTGGCTGTGGCCGAGCAGCGCCTGGACGGTATGCAGACTGGCACCGGCTTCGACGAGATGGGTGGCGAAACTGTGGCGCAGGGTGTGTACGGTGCAGACGGGGATGTTGAGTTCCTTGCGGGCCTCGACCATGAGGCGTTGCAGGCTGCTCACTGGCATCGGGCGGTCGGCTTCATGCATGCGGGCGGCAGTGAGTTCCAGATCGTTGTCGCCACGGCCGACGTTGGGGAAGAGCAGCAGCGGATGACGGTGGAATTTCCAGTAGCAGCGCAGATCCTTAATCATGGCTTGGGCGATGGGGACCATGCGGTCTTTGCCGCCTTTGCCACCACGAACCCACAGCTTGCCTTCCTTGGCGATGATGTCGTGGATGGTGAGCGACAAGCATTCTGATAGGCGAAGTCCGCAACAATAGATGAGCTTGATCGGGGTGCGGTAGCGGCGCAGGCCGATGTGTTTTAACAGCGCCTTGATCTCATCGCGGGTGAGCACGGCGGGCAGTTGCTCAAGGTCTTTGGTGCGGATTTGTGAGAACACTTTCCAGTCCACGCACTCCATCATTTCCATGAAGAACAAGCGCGCGGCGGCGGCGGCCTGGCGGATGGTTTTCGGCTTCCAGAGCTTCTTGGTTTTGACGTGGAGGATGTAGTCGCGAAACTGTTCTTCGGTAATGGCAGCAGGATCGCAGGCGCAGAATTCGTGAATGAGGCGCATCTGGCGGTAGTAGGAATGCCGGGTGCGCGGGGCATTGAACCGCAGCGCGAGAAACCCGGCGAACTGCTTCATGGATGAATACGGGTGGGAGTCGTAATCGATGGGATCGCGCTGTGCCCGCCCAGCGATGGGGCGGTATTTGGGCGGCAGTTTCTGATAGCCCGCCTCGTCGGTCCTCGCCGGGAGCGTTTGGTCTTGGCAACGGCGGCTCTTTGGGTTTTGATTCGGTTGGTTGTCGGAGTTGGTGTGTTTGTTTTTGCTCATAGCCGCGCAACAATGACCGCCTGCTCCGCAACTCTCCAGTTTTCAAATCAGCCCAACCCCATCGCAAATCAATATAACAGCCTGCCGCGCAGCGGCTTAGTTCAACAAGACGCTCCATCCAACGGCGGGTAACGCTCCTGTTTGAATTCAGGCTTTCATCTCCGCCGTGGATGAGCTAGACGTTAGCTCAGAAATATTTTGCGATCCATAATCATGATCAAACGCCTTCTTACAATCGCCATCAGTCTTTTCCTGGTCACGCCTGCCGTCACCGCTGCAGAGGCCGCCAGTGAAGCTCAATTCACAAGTAACCTCAGGGCAGCAATCACCCAGAAGGACAATCAGAAGCTGGAGGCGCTAATTTGTTTCGAGGGTGCTAGCCCAACGGACAAGCAACGAATGACATCCATGTTGCAAATGACATTAATGAACGGGAAGGATGTTGAAGAGATTAGCTTGGCTCTGCTTGGTCTGAATCCA
>JBBRWD010000212.1:0-3038 GCA_038249465.1 Limisphaerales bacterium
ACGCTCGCGGGCACGCGACTGCGCACCGATCTCCGCGATGTCGCTTCCGCGATGTCAGTCCTCACGCCCGAAATGCTCCGCGACCTCGGGGCGCACTCGATCGACGAAGCCGTGGCGTTTCTCCCGAGCAGCGATCAACTGCACACTTCGGGCGGCAATATCAGCGGCAACGGCAACTCCTTCGACGGTTATCCGTTTCGTTTTGGCCCCAGCCAGAATTTCTCGATTCGCGGTGTGCAAGTCGGCGGTTTTTCCAGCGATTTCTTTGCCATCCAGGCGCCCAGCGATTTCTACAACACCGAGAGCGTGACGGTTTCCCGCGGGCCGAACTCGATTCTCTTCGGCACCGGCGGGCCGGCCGGAGTGGCGCTCAATACCAGCAAGCGCGCCTTGCTTACCCGAGCGAAGACGCAGGTGGCGTTTCAGACCGACCGCTGGGGCTCGGCGCGCGCGACTTTCGATCACAACCAAGTAATCGCCAGAGGAAAACTCGCGTTGCGCATCAACGCGCTCGACGAAGGTCGCGAGGAGTTTCGCGTCAACGAGGGCCAATGGCAGAAGCGCCTGGCACTGGCGCTGACGGTCCAGCCCCGCGCGGGCACGACGCTCTCCGTGCTCCACGAAAACTGGCAGTTCTCGCGCAACAGCGTGCCCATGACACCGTGGTTTTCGAGCGGCATGCTGCGCTGGGTCGCGGCGGGGCAACCGACGGTCGACTTCGTCCCGGCGGATCGCGCGTGGAATGCGGCCGGACGCACCTTTGTCGATGCGAACGGGCGCGCGGTGGCGGTCGCGGCCGGAGTGGCTGATGCCGATGGCTTGATCGATGCCCAGGCGGACTTCGATCCGCGAAACATTCTCACGCAAAACACAAATCCGCAGAATTACTACCTCTCGGGTTTGGGCCTGGCGAAGCCGGTGTGGAACCTTCGTTTTCAGCCTGCGACGCGGGACGACACCTTCGACGGCATCACCGGATTCGGATCGGCGGCGAATCCGTTAGGGCTCGCCGATCAGTTTCACATTCCGCTCGACGCGAATTTCGTCGCCGGCACCACGGAACGTCCCGGCTACGAATCGTGGGGCCGGTGGACGCAGGCGTTCTTCGAGCAAAAACTGGCGAGAGGCCTCTATCTCGAAGTGGCCGTGAATCGGGCGGAGCGGCAGCTCGCGTTCAGCCCACTGCAGGACAATTACGTCAAAATCGATGTCGCCAAGTATCTGCCGGACAACTCGCTCAACCCGGGCTACCTCCGGCCGTACACGGAAATTCAGCCCCAACTTAACACGGGCAAAGACCAGAACGAGGACGCGCGCGCGACGTTGTCGTATGAGCTGGATGCGACGCGCTGGAATCGTTGGTTCGGCAAGCACAGCTTCGCCGGACTCGTGCAGCGCAGCGTTTCCGACAGCGCTTCGAACCGCCAAAAGGTTTTCAACAAGGCGAGCGTCGGCCAGACCGCGGGCGGCTGGTCGGTCGATCCCGAGGCGTCGCAGCACTTCCTGGTGATTCGGCGCTACATCGTGGACGGAAAGGTGGAAAATCTGATGGATCCGAAGACGCTGATCGAGTCCCTCGGCACGGTCGCGCAGCAAGGACAGGTGGCCGGCGCCCCGAGTTCGGTGCAGCCCGGGATGAATCTCGATGTCCGGCTCTTCGCGGCCGGCCAGAAGTCGCACCAGGAAAACACGAGCAAGTCCTTCGCGTGGCAGAGCTATTGGTGGAAGGAGCGGCTCGTGACGACCTTTGGTGTGCGCAAGGATGAGATTGCCACCCGCAGCATCCAGGGCGTGCGCGGTGACTTCGACCCCGCCATCCCGGTGCCGAATCCGCTTCCCGCCGGGCAGAGCCTCGCAAACTACAGCTACTTCACCCCGACCTCGGCCCTCGTGCTGCCGACCGCGGCCATCCACAACTCGGGCATCACGCGCACCTATGCTGGCGTGCTTCACGCGACGAGTTGGCTTTCGTTGACCTACAATACCTCGGCGAACTTCAACCCGGCGGCGGCGACCACCACCGACCTGATGGGCAATCCGAAGAAAAACTCCGAGGGCACGACTCAGGACATGGGTCTGAGGTTCTTCCTCTTGAGCAACCGTCTCATCGTCAGTACCAATTATTTTCAGAACAAGGTGCTCAACAACGGCGCGGGCATCAGCGCGTTTAACGCCGGCTACGGCTCCATCATCACTACGCTGCGCAACAACTACAAAAACCGCGGCGACTCGCACTTCGCCGCGATGCCGGACGCCTATCCCTCGGAAACGCCGAACGTCGGCTCCTACACCAATGTGACGACGAAGGGCTACGAGCTGAGCATCACGTTTAACCCCAACCAGCATTGGCGCATGATCATCACGGGCAGCAAAAACAACACCCGTTCGACCGACCTCTATCCCGACGCCTACACGTTTCTTTTTTCACCGAATCAATTCAGCAACTTCACCGGGATTCCGACGTGGAGGAAATTTGTGACGGAACTCCAGAAGGTGGCCGGCGGGCAGGCCTCGACGCAGTTTGATCTCGATCCCTCCAACCCGACGCACCGCCAGCAGGCGACCACCGATGCGAGCCTGATCGCCGGCTTCATCACCGCGGCGGAAAACAAGTGGAACGACGGCAAGGCGCTGGAAGGTGCCGTGCTCGCGCCGAACGGCGAGTATGCCGCCAACGCGCTGCTCAACTACTCGTTCACCGGCGGAAGATTGAAGGGTCTCGGCCTCGGCCTGAACGGACGTTGGCGCAGTGGCGGCGTCGTGGGCTATTATCGGTTTCCGAACGCAGTGACCGGCACGCCCGAGGGCGTCCTCGATGTCAGTCGCCCGATCATGGGTGACGCGGTCCTCGAATTCGCGGGCCTCGCTTCCTACCAGTGGAAAATCTCCGGGCGCCACCTGTGCCGATTGCAGCTCAACATCGAAAACCTCCTCGGTTTCGACAAACTGCTGCTGCGCGGCGTCGGCACCGATTCCAATGCGGTCTTCGGCCCGCAGTACGCCTACGTTCCGCTCCGCTGGGAACTGCGGCGTCCGCG
>JBBRWD010000213.1:0-3033 GCA_038249465.1 Limisphaerales bacterium
CCAGAGCCCGCCAGCAAGCTCCCCATCCCCTCATAGGGGCACGATTTAACTCCTCTTCACGAAATCGCCCCTTCTTCCAGATGACTAAATGGCACTCGGCATCAATGCTCGCAGGCCCGTTCTGCCGTGGGGACCGAATCTTGCTAACCGTCATTCATATCCCCGAATCCGAAAGAGAACCCTGATCCCAATCATCGAATCATGAAGACCTTGTCCTTCCTCGTGTGCGTGTTTCTAGCCGTCGCCGCGCCAGCCGTCGAACAATGGGGGATGTTCGAGGCTGCCTTCCCCGGGCCTCCCGGTGGCAATCCCTATCTCGAAGTGCAATGGTCCGCCACGTTCACTCAAGGCGACCGCGTCATCGTCGTGCCCGGCTTCTGGGACGGCGCGGGCACGTATCGCGTCCGCTTCAGCCCGCCGACGCCGGGCGAGTGGCGCTATGAGACGCGCAGCGCCACGCTGGAGTTGCATGGCAAAACCGGCACGTTCACCGCCACGGCGCCCACGGGCAGAAACCACGGCCCGGTCGAAATCTTCGATGCCTTCTATCTGCGCTACGCCGACGGCACACCCTATCACCAGTTCGGCACCACCTGTTATGCCTGGGTGCATCAGACGCGCGAGCTTCAGGAACAAACGCTGAGCACGCTCGCCGCCTCGCCGTTCAACAAGATCCGGTTTTGCACCTTTCCCAAATCGTATGAATACAATCGGAACGAGCCGGAGTTGTTCGCCTTCCAGAAACGCGTCGATGGCAAGTTCGACTTCAACCGGCCTGATCCAGCCTTCTGGCGGCACTTCGAGCAGCGTATTCTCGATTTGCAGAAACTGGGCATTGAGGCGGACATCATCCTCTGGCATCCCTACGACCGCTGGGGCTTTGCCGACATGAGCGATGCCGAGGACGACCGCTATCTCCGCTACTGCATTACGCGTCTTGGCGCCTTCCGCAACGTCTGGTGGTCGCTGGCCAACGAATACGATTTCATGACCGAACAGCGGCCGGGCCACCGCGGCAACAAACAATGGGAGGACTGGGACCGCTTCTTCGCCATTCTTGAGAACGAAGATCCACACCAACGCCTGCGCGGCATTCACAACGGCAGCAAATGGTATGACCACACCAAGCCCTGGGTCAGCCACGCCAGCCTGCAGACTTCCGACATGAACCGTGGTGTGAAGTTCCGCGAACAGTATCGCAAGCCGGTCATTTACGACGAGTGCAAGTACGAGGGGAATGTCCCGCAGGGCTGGGGCAATCTGACCGCCCGCGAGATGACCCAGCGTTTCTGGCTCGGCACGATGAGCGGCTGCTATGTCGGCCACGGAGAAACCTATAAGCACCCGCAGGACATTCTCTGGTGGGCCAAGGGTGGTGTGCTGCATGGCGAAAGCCCGAAACCCATCCAATGGCTCAAGGATTTTATGGCGAAAGCTCCACCGTTCCATGAACTCCAACCGCTGGGTGATGACAAAGGCCGTTTCCTCCTGGCGAAGCCGCACGAATACTACCTGCTCTACTGCCTCGGCGGCAGGCCGCAGACAATCCAGCTTGCGGCTGCACAACCTTACAAAGTGGACGCCTTTGACCCGTGGGCAATGACCGAATGGGCCGTGGGCACCGCGCAGCCTGGCGAATTCAAAACCGCAGCGACGAAGAACGATGTCATCTATCGCTTCACGCCGTATCGACCCGGCGAGAAGCTCCGGCCTGAAGTCCGGCCTACCTCCTCAGTCACGGGGGGAGTCGCCCCGCTGACGGTGCAGTTTGACAGCGCCACCCGTAACCGGGTGCATTGGCATTTCGGTGACGGCACCACCAGCGCCGAGCGTGCGCCATCACACACGTTTCAGAAGCCAGGCCTCTATGCGGTCTCGCTGACCGTAACGGACGCCGACGGCGCCAGTGCCCGCAACCAACTCCTCATTGCCGTGGACCGCAATTCCAGTGAGCCGATCGTGCGTGCGGGCTTTGCTCGTGGCGAAACGCCCGCGTTGAGACTCCACGGCACGGCGAAACATGGTGCGGATGGGGCAGTGCTACTTCCCGATGGCGCCCCGTGGGGTCGGGCGGAGGCTGGAGACGCTGTGATTGAAGACCTTCGTGGTCTCCGCTCCTTTACCATCGTTGGCTGGGTGAAACCGGCAAGCCTGAAGACCGGTAGCGGTGGCAACCGGATTCTCTTTTGCCTCAACCACGACCACTCAGGCATTGACCTCGTCTGCCACGCCGATGGTCGTCTCCGCCTGGCTGTCAACCAATGGCCCGACGGCATTCAAAACGATAGTTCCCCCGGCAGGCTTCAGGTCGGGAAATGGACCTTCTTTGCCGTCACCTACGACGCGACGCAATCACAGGACACCGTGCATTGGTTCTTCAGCGCGGCGATGGACACGCCGAGTCAGGCGGTCATTACACTGGACCGCAAGACATCTTACAACGCCGGCCCGGTGGACACTGACATTGGACTGCTGGCCATCGGCAATTTCAATGAGACCATGCGCAGCTTCGGCTGGGATCGCCAGTTCCGCGGAGAATTGCGTGGTCTGCAAATCTTAGGCAGCCGAGTCGGCGGACGCGGAGCTTTGACCGTTGAGGCCATCCAGAAGCTCACACCATGAACCACGTTTGACTCATCATCCGGATTTTCACATGTCTGCTGACGGGCCTGTTGCCGACTTGGCACAAATCGTGGCGATGAGTTGGCGAACTGTCGTGCGCCACCAGCCTTCTGAACTCTTCAGTAGCCGAGTAGTGAACGAGTAGGATCGGGTTGAGGCGAGTAGTGGCAGAGTAGCCTTGACTGTCAGCGCTTTGGTGCGAATATTCCCTTGGAAAACAGAGCATAAACCGCTCGATTCCGACCTCCGCCTCCAAGTTCTGAATCAGTAGTAGAGGGTGTTACGAAAGTTTTTGCAAACTGCTTTTGCAGTGGTTGATGCGCGCGGGATCTCGATGGGGGTCATTGCCGCTGACGAGTTGGATTTGCGACGGTAGCCTGTGGCCATGAATTCCGACCTGCCGGCCACCGG
>JBBRWD010000214.1:0-2689 GCA_038249465.1 Limisphaerales bacterium
GCGCGACTGCGCGGGGCAGCCGCTGACCGTCGTGGTTCAGGAAGCCGGGCGCACCAACGTTTACTCGTTTACTGGGGAGTGAAGCATGCGCGCCCGCGGACACGAGCTTCCGCCTGCGTGCCACCTTGGGCGATTGGGTGATGGCCTCGCGGGGCTGCCCCGACACCACGACGAGCGGGATGCGCAATCCCTCGGCGGGCCTCGCCGCAAGACCTCCCGCCATTCCAGTGCGGCATGTTCCAATCCAGCGCGACCAACGCGCAGCGGTTGGGGCGGTTTTTTGCCAGCACTTCGGCGCCAACTAGGCAAGGCATGACCCGCCGAGCGGGGCATGTTGGTGGAATGTGCCGCGGACAGCGCATCTGATTTACTGGCGCGGCGGCCAGGACCGGAATCCGTTGATGCTGTTGGGGCGCGCACTCGTCGTCATCGGCGCGATCGGCGTCTTCTTTGCCCGGCTCATCCAGGACGCGCTCAGCCGACTGCGTGAATTCCTGGCCGACGCTCCCCGCCGTCGAGATTTCCGTTGCCGATTCCCGGAATGCCGGACGCGGGGGCTGGCGCCGCGCCACGCGAGAACCCGCGACTTTGGACCCGGGCGATCGCCCGCTCGGCGACCGCGAGAACATGGTGTTCATGGGCACGAGTGTAGCGGCAGGCACCGGTCAGGCCGTCGTCGTGGCCACGGCGAATCGGCTCGCACCCATGCTTTCGCTGTGCTGGTCGTCGCCGAACTCTTGAGGTCCTTCGGTGCTCGCAGCGAAACCCAGCCTGTCTGGCGCATCTCCCTTTTCACCAACGTCCACCTCGTCGTCGTGGTGGCCATTTTTTTCGGCTTCCAATTGTGGAGCCAGCACAACGCGATTCTGGGCCGCTTCCTGAAGACGTCATTCATGCCGCACACTGATGGTTTCCTGCTGCTCGCCCTGGGTGCCATTCCGCTGTGGATCTGGGAACTGGTGAAGGTGGTGCGGAAAAAACACCGGGGCTCGCCTCCCTCAACCGGCGGTAGGGTTACACCCCATAGCTGCAGACGATCCCCGCGCGTAACTTGACCCTGAAACCGATGGTGAACACATTGCCATCCAGAACGAAAGACACACGATGCACCTCCCACTCACGCCGCTGTTGAGCCAGTGGCATTGGGATTGGCGTTGGCTGGGGAGTTTGCGTTGAGCGAGACCTTGCGCGGGATCATCATGCAGGAGCAGGAGCATGAAATCGATTTGGCTGCGGCGCTGGGCATCAACGTGCCTCTCGCTAAAGAACCTCAGTACAAGAAAGCTGTCGAAGCCAAGTAAAGAGTATCTATGCCTCAAGGCGAAAATTCCAGCTACACGGACAAACAGAAGCGCCAGGCGGCTCACATTGAAGCCGGCTACGAGAAAAGGGGCCTCAGCACGAAAAATGCGGAAGCTGCCGATCCAGGCGAATCACGTGTACGTGATTCCGCCGAATGCGTATCTTCTGATCGGGAACTATACCTTCAAAGTCGTCTCCCCGCGCACCAGGAGGAACGCGCAGATAGATTTGTTTATGGCTTCTTTAGCGGCGGCTATGGGGGCGCGCGCGGTCGGTATCATCCTCTCTGGGTTGGATGGCGACGGTGCTCAGGGATGCAAGCAAATCAAAGCAAAGGGAGGAACCACCTTTGCTCAGGACATTTCTGCCTAAGTACCCGACATGCCTCGCAGTGCTCAAGTGCTCAAGCTACAGGCTGTATTGATTTCGTTCTGTCACCGGCCAACATGGTTGGTGAACTGCGAAGATTGGTAATTAATTACAATAACAGGGAAGGGCGTGTTGCTGTAAGTGGAGGACACGGCCAACTTGAACACTGAACCAAGCTATGACTATCAAGCAGGCAGCGACCGATCAACCAGTTCTACAGGGTTTAGCGGAACGATGGAGCTCCTACGGTTTCGAAGACCGCCCGGTGTCTGAGGCTGACCTCCGTTCGTTGTTTGAAGCGGCGCGGTGGGCGGCGTCCTCCTACAACGAGCAGCCTTGGAACTATCTGGTTGCGACCCAGGAAAACCCTCCGGAATTCGGACGGCTCCTCTCCTGTCTCGTGGAGGCCAACCAGGCTTGGGCCAAGGCCGCACCGGTGCTGGTCCTGGGCGTCGTGAGTTTGCGATTTGCCGAAAGCAAAAGGGACAATCGGGCCGCCGTTCACGACCTGGGACTGGGCGCCGGAAATCTGGTAGTGGAGGCGACGGCGCGAGGCCTCTCGGTCCATCAGATGATTGGCATTCTCCCCGACAAGGCGCGCGAAGTTTACCAGATACCGGAGCATTTCGAGGCGTGGACGGCGATGGCCATCGGCTATCCAGCCGACCCGGCCAAGTTGCCTGATGCGCTGAAGCAACGCGACCTGACGCCCCGGCAGCGAAAACGCCTGAGTAAGTTTGTGTTCACCGGTCAGTTGGCACAACCGTCACCGCTCTGACATCCTGTGCGCAGCCTAACTCGTTACGCCTGCGATACTGGAGCAAGCTGCGTGCGCTACTACGGGCGCAGCAGGTTTTCTGGGCGAGTCGTGGTCTCGCGATGACAGGCGAGGCACAGACGACATTGCCATTGCCCCACGGTCGTTGCCACATGACCGCGCCGGTTTGCGGATCATGACCTGAGGCGGATCCGTCATTGAATGCCATCACCTGAGGCACGCCAGCCAGTGTGGCAAAAA
>JBBRWD010000215.1:0-2597 GCA_038249465.1 Limisphaerales bacterium
CAACAACATCGCCGATTTCGTGAAAGCCGGCGGCGTGGCCGAGCCGGGCAAACTCTCGCCGCTCGCGCTCGCGGCGCAGCTCGACCGCGATGGCGCGGAAGCGACGCAACGGGTGGCCGTCATTCGCGCCAGGGCGAGACCGTCGCCCACGCTTGATTGCGAACTCACGGACGTTGAGGCGTGGTGTGCTTACAGCGATTACTTCGCGGCAAAGCTGCGCGCGGGCGTGGCGCTCGCCACCGCCCGGACCAGGCAGGATTTGAAACAACAGCGGCGCGCCGTGACGGAACTGGAGATAGCGCTAGCGCATTGGAAGCGTCTCGCCGGCTTGGGCGGCCGGTTCAACCAACTGCCCGTGCCGTCCAACTCGAAAGCTCCGTTCTCGTGGGCTTCGCTCACACCGGCGGTGGAAAAGGACATTGAGTTGGCCAAAGCGCCCCTCGCTTCCACCAGTCCCACCCGCTGACCACACCCGCACTATGAACAAGACCCTCCCGCAGAACGGCCGCGATTTCATTTTCCGCGCCTGTCTCACCGCAGCCACCGTTCTCGTTCAAGCGTCCTTGGCTCACGGGCTGATCGTTCCGCGAAGGCTTGCGGTCATTGCGTTGGGACTCTGGGGCATGCTGGCGGTGGATTCCATGCCCGCCGCCGAAGCACCGCCTCCGACACGGGTCGTCCACGACCTCACTCCGCTCCAGGATGCGACGCGAGTCCTGATCAATCCCCACAAAGGCTGGTATCACCACTACCCGGACAACCACATCAACAAATACCAGATCGCCCGTGATGCGGACCTGCTCGAGTTCCCCGGCATGGACCATCTCTACATCCGGCTGGCGTGGGCATATTTGGAGCCGAAGGAAGGGCAGTTCGACTGGGCCGTGATTGACCGGCTCATCGACAAGTGGACGGCGCACGGATTGGGCATCGCCTTCCGCATTAGCTGCAAGGAAACCAGCACGGATCGAATCGAGCAGCAGTTCGCCACACCGCGTTGGGTTCTGGAGGCCGGCGCAAAGGGCGGCCATTACCGCATGGGCAAGGCTACCGGCCCGGAAGGACCGTGGGAACCAGCGTTCGATGACCCCGTCTTCCTCGCCAAGCTCGACCGATTTCTGGCCGCATTCGCGGCGCGCTACGATCGCCAGCCTTGGGTGCGCTACGTGGACATCGGCAGCATCGGCGACTGGGGCGAAGGCCACAGTTGGGCCGGCAGTCGCAAGGAGTCCGGGTTTGCGACGCGCAAGCAGCACGTGGATCTCCATCTCAAGCACTTCAAACGCGCGCCGCTCGTGGTATCGGACGACTTCGTTTATGCTTTGTCCAATCCGGCCGAACGTGCCGCGTTCCATCAATATGTTCTGACGAACGGCATCAGCTACCGCGACGACAGCATTCTCGTGAACGGCTACCTGCAGGGCGTGAGCGACACCTTCACCGTGCGCAGTCCGCAGTTCTTCGCGGATGCCTATCCGCGGACTCCGACCGTGTTCGAACTGGAGCACTACGGCTCTGTGAAAAATCCGGGCAACTGGGAAGGCCGCCCCGAGAGCGCCGTGGCCAAGTTCGGCAAGGGAAAGAACGGTCCGGATTTCTTCCGCGGCGCGCTCGAGCTGTTGCACGCGACCTATATCGGCTATCACGGTGACGCGCACGAATGGTTGGCGGACAATCCGGTGTTCACCCGCGAGATGCTCAACCGCTGCGGCTACTGGCTCTTCCCTCAGTCCATTGAAATGCCGGAGTCCCTGGTCGCAGGAGCAACCATGCCGCTCACGTTGCGCATGGAGAACCGCGGCGTGGCGCCGCCCTACGCCCCCTATGAGCTGCGGGTGAAGCTTTTGGGCGCCGGCACAAATCTGGTTCGCGTTCTGGCGACAGGCTGCAAGTCCTGGCTGCCGGGAGCGCCGGTCGTGTCAAGGTATGAACTGGCCTTGCCGGCCGACCTCAAAGCCGGTTCCTACGAAGTGGCCATCGGGCTCTTCGATGTGAGCCAGGGCAAGTCCCGCCCGGTGGATTTCGCGCTGAAGGCTTCGGCGCGGGACACGGAAGGCTATTACCGGCTAACGAAGGTGCCGCTGACGGCGGCGCGCACATCCGATCACTGAGGGGCCGTATTCCATGCTGGAGCCGCCGACACACTCCGCCTGCGTCAGTTATACGCCACTTCAAGAGTGCGCTTGTTCAACACCGTTGCTTGCTTGATGGAGTCTCCTTCCGCCGCCGGTTCAGTCCCCTGCTGCCAGCGCAACTGGGGCGGGTCAGTGAGCTTGACGCCCCAGAACCGGGGCATACGCTCGCCCCTGTGAACGCGAACCAAGATCCAGTGGCCGTTCTCCGCGAAGTGGCGGGGAGCACCTGCCTTTGGGGCGCTGGACGCAACGGGCGCCGCAGCAAAGTTGGCCGCGCGCTGCGGCTGCCCGCATTCCCTGCACTGCGAAGGGTGTCAATATGGGTTCTTGCGGAATTTCCTTGGGATTTTTCATTGAGTGGGGAGAGGGAGTCTTGGGCCCTTTGACCGCCGGGCAGCGCGAGCTGGGGCTCAAGGCACGCTGCCCGGCTCGTTTAACTTGCGAAGTGGACGTGTGGGCAGG
>JBBRWD010000216.1:0-2520 GCA_038249465.1 Limisphaerales bacterium
GCGTGGTCGGACGGGAGATCATGCCTCGCAGCGCCGCTTGCTGCTCGGGACTTGCTGCCAGGATGCGAATGGGACGGGCCATTCCCGAAAATAGCCCCGAAGAACTGTTCTGTATAGCCTTTTATCGGCCAGCACACTAGGAGCGCTTGGACCGGGGAGCAGGGACCCACCGCAGCGCGCGTTCCAGCCAACCGATGGGCGCATCTTGCCGTGGCTTTGGATGCGGCCCGACGCACCTTGAGCCTTTATCTCGACGGCGCGCGCGTAGGCCAGGCCACCAATCTGACCCTGAATCTTGAGGCGCTGCTCGACCCTGACGATGCCCGGCGGAGCCAGCTTTATCTCGGCAAGTCGCACTACGACACGGATCCGTATCTCGATGCCAAGCTGCACGACGTGCGCCTCTACAGCATCGCCCTGACGGATCAGCAGGTCGCGATCATCTGCAAGAACGCGTTGTCGGGCGGAAGAACGATTGCTCCCGTCAAACCGGCCCCGGCCCAGAGCGAATCCGTCGCGACGGTCGAAACCGTTTCCTCAGCGTTCGAACTCCTTCGCGTGCCAGACATCTCGGTAGAAACCATCGTCGGCACGCTGCCGAGGTTGCCACGCACGGTCCCCGGCGTATATCGCGATGGCGCCAAGGGGCCCGAGGTCCGGATCCTCTGGCCATCTCCCACGAACAATCAGTCCGTCCAGCAGCCGGGCACTTACACGGTCACCGGCCGTGTTGTCGGCGCCAAGGTGGAGCCCAAGGCCACCGTCACTGTGAGGGCCGAACCTGCTGAATCCCCGGCTCCGGTTCGCACCGTCGAAGCGTTTCCCTTGGATCGGGTGACCCTGAACCCCGACGAACAGCAGCGAGCGACCCCGTTCATGCAGCATCGTGACAAGTTCCTTCAAGGTCTTACCAAGACCGATCCCGATCGCTTTCTCTATATGTTCCGCGATGCCTTCGGGCAGAAGCAGCCGGAGAACGCACAAGCGCTCGGCGGTTGGGACTCACAGACCACGCGGTTGCGCGGCCATGCGAGCGGACATTATCTCTCCGCCATTGCCCAAGCTTACGCGAGTACCGGCTACGACCCCGCTCTGAGGACCAATTTCCACCAGAAAATGAGTTGCCTCATCGACACGCTTTACGCCCTGTCGCAGAAGTCGGGACAGCCCGCCCAGGAAGGCGGCCCCTTCAATGCGGACCCAACCACAGTGCCGCCGGGACTAGGCAGAACTAACTACGATTCCAACCTGACCAAGGAGGGCATCCGCACGGACTACTGGAACTGGGGCAAAGGCTTCATCAGCGCCTATCCGCCGGATCAGTTCATCATGCTGGAAAAAGGCGCCACCTACGGCGGCGGCAACCACCAAATCTGGGCTCCCTATTACACGCTGCACAAAATCCTCGCCGGCTTGCTCGACTGCTATGAAGTGGGCGGGAACCGGAAGGCGCTCGAGATCGCCCAGGGCATGGGACTCTGGGTGCAGCAACGCCTGCAAGCCGTGCCGACTGCCACGCGAATCAGCATGTGGAACCGCTACATCGCGGGCGAGTATGGCGGCATGAACGAGGTCATGGCCCGCCTGGCGCGCATCACCGGGGACAAACGCTTCCTGGAATGCGCCCGGCTGTTTGACAATACCACCCTGTTCTTTGGCGACGCGAACCACTCTCATGGCCTGGCCCGCAACGTGGACACGCTGCGCGGCAAACATGCCAACCAGCACATTCCGCAGATCACCGGGGCGCTCGAAACCTACCGGAACACTCGCGAGCGCCCCTACTACCAGATTGCGGACAATTTCTGGCACATCTGCACCGAGTGCTACATGTATAGCATCGGTGGCGTGGCCGGCGCCCGAAATCCGAACAATGCGGAATGCTTCACGGCCCAGCCTGACTCGCTCTTCGCGGACGGGTTTGCCCGCGGTGGCCAGAACGAAACGTGCGCCACCTACAATCTGCTGAAGTTGAGCCGCCAGCTTTTCATGTTCGACCAGAGCGCCCGATACATGGATTACTACGAGCAGGCCCTCTACAACGACATCCTCGCCTCCGTCGCCGCCAACAACTCCGGCAACACCTATCATATCCCGCTCAACCCGGGTTCGCGGAAACAATTTGGCAACGGCGGCATGGACGGCTTCACCTGCTGCAACGGCACGGCCTTGGAGAGCGGCACCAAGCTGCAGGATTCGATCTATTTCCAGAGCGCGGACCACCAGTCGCTGTTCGTCAATCTCTTCGTGCCCTCCACGCTCAACTGGACGGAGCGCAACGTGGTCCTGACCCAGCGCACCAGCTTCCCCTGCGAAGACACCTCCCGGCTCGTCATCAGGGGTGGTGGGAAGTTTGACCTCAAGATTCGTGTGCCCAAGTTGTCAGCGACGGTCTGAAAATCACCTGATTCCACCGGTTTGAAAATCGTCGTCTTCTTCCGGTTCGTCTTCTTCCTCCTTCGCGCCACAGCGCTCTTCTTCTCTTCTTTATCCGTCTTGTTCCCCAGTGGGTTTTCTTCC
>JBBRWD010000217.1:0-1904 GCA_038249465.1 Limisphaerales bacterium
CGAGGAAATAGAAGTGAGCGGCCAAACTTTCGCGGCGTCGTGCTTTCGCTGGGTCGCCAAAAATGCCTCCGCAAAGCCCCTCAAAAGCGGCACCGCGCGACTGCTCATCGGACAACGCGACGATTCGAGTCTCCAGTTCCGTGAAGCTTGTCACGCCAGCAAAAAGTTTTTGCCGGACGAACGAAGCTGCTCGCGGATCCGGGGCTTTCGGCACGGCGAAATCTTATTGGCTCGTGACGGAGTTTGGAATCCTCTTTCGCCCCGACAGGGCGTGAGTTTTCGCTGATTACCAAGGGCACGCGCGTTTCAGTTTGTTTTGCTGGCGGGCTGCACTCTGCCTCGCCACAGCGAAGCCGGGCCGCTTGTTCAGCCAGGGTGGCCCAGCCAAGGACGGCGTGATCGCCTTGAATCCGGGCGGGAATTTTTCCCTCAAACTCACGTTTCATCGGCTTGTGGATGCGGGACGGCGCCGGCAAGGTGACGAAGAAGTTGCAACACATCTGCCGGGATGGCTGCATGTTCCCGAACGCCGT
The DNA here is from genome assembly GCA_038249465.1 of Limisphaerales bacterium. Taxonomy (GTDB): domain Bacteria; phylum Verrucomicrobiota; class Verrucomicrobiia; order Limisphaerales; family JBBRWD01; genus JBBRWD01. Next base: position 534 of record JBBRWD010000217.1, read on the forward strand.
GATGACGCAGCAGGAAAGGTGGAATAACATTCTCGCGTCGATGATTCAGGTTCGCGAGAACCACGGCTGGCGGGCATAGTTTCCCGAAGGCGCGGAGAAACGTAAGCTATAACGACGCAGTTGGATGGCGCCGGTTTCCGGCGGCAAATCCCGGTGTATCTCAGAAGCCGCCGCCGACAAAGGGGTTTGTTGTGCCGGTTCGGAGACCGGCGTTTGAATTAAGTTGTCTGCGATACCATTTCTCTTCCTCGCTTTCGTTGGGCGTTTTGCTTTTCCGGGAAAAGCATGGACATGTTTTTTCCCGCGACTTGATCTTGCATGTCTCCGTTCTTGACAAGCAGCCATGACTCGCGCCCTATTCCGGCGGCGGTCGGATTTCAAACACAGAACAACGTATGAAAACTCTTCGCATTACCATTGGCATGATCGTTTGCTTGTTGACGAGTTCAGCTCTCGCGCAAGTTCCGCAGATTCTCAACTATCAGGGCCGCGTGGTTGTGGGCACCACCAACTTCGACGGCACGGGCCAGTTCAAGTTCGCGCTCGTGAACAGCAACGGTATTGTCAGCTTCTGGAGCAATGACGGCACGAGCGCCGCAGGCAGCCAACCCACGGCGTCGATCAGCCTTGCCGTGGCGCGCGGTCTTTACTCCGTGCTGCTCGGCGACACGGCCATCACCGGGATGCCCACCGCGTTGCCGACCACCGTGTTCACGAATTTCGATGTCCGCCTGCGCGTCTGGTTCAATGACGGCGTGACCGGATTCCAGCAATTCACGCCCGATCAGCGCATTGCGGCGGTGGGTTACGCGCTGATTGCGGCGAATGTGTCCGATGGTGTCATCACTTCGAACAAGCGTATCCGTCCGGCGGAACCAGGTGAGGAGTTGTCCGGCGGCGGGCGATTCGGCCGACGCGCGGGTGCGATGCCAGGCTTGCGGTGTCAGGCGCTTAACTTCTCCAGTAGTCGCCTGGCCCAGGCGCGGCCAGATGCGCAGCGCATAATCACACGCCTTGGCCAACTGGCTCCCAGGCAACACCGCCTGCCGGATCGAGAGCATCCGCTCTTTCAATGCGCTGACTTCTCCCACGCTGTGTTGCTGGCGCAACTGCATCCGCGCCGGGGCGTCGAGTTTTTGTTCGCGCGCCTGCCGCTCGACATCATAGATCCGGCCAATGCGCTTGAGCACGTCGGCCGCTTCCACACTCGATGGATCCAGCTTCAAGGCGTCGTGGAACTTGCGCCGCACGTGCGCCCAGCACGCGGCGTGAATGATCCCTGCCACCACGCTGGAGTTGTAGCCGCCATACGCGTCGGTTTGCAGCACGCCTCGAAATCCTTTCAGGAAATTCTTGGGCCCTTCCCGCCCC